>NZ_CP033070.1:0-651233 GCF_003669035.1 Chryseobacterium sp. 3008163
CCGGAAATTTCTGATGAAGTTTACAAAATCGATGATGCAATGAGAGCTGGTTTCGGTTGGGAAAACGGACCATTCGAAATTTGGGACGCTGTTGGAGTTCAAAAGGAATTGAATTGGCTACAGAAGCTGGCTACGAAGTTTCAGACTGGGTTAAGAATGTAGAATTTCTATAAAGTAAATGAAGATGGACAAAGTATTTTCGTTGATAAAAATTCAGGTGAATACAACAAAATTCCGGGACAAGATGCTTTCATCATTTTAGATAATATCAGAAAAAATAAAACACTTTGGAGTAATTCAGGAGCTTCTATTGAAGATTTAGGCGACGGAATTATCAACTTTGAAATTCGTTCTAAAATGAATTCTCTTGGAGGCGAAGTTTTAGATGGATTAAACAGAGCGATTGATTTAGCCGAAAAAGAATATGACGGTTTAGTTATTGGAAATCAAGGTGCAAATTTCTCTGTTGGAGCAAATTTAGCGATGATTCTAATGATGGCTATTGAGCAAGATTGGGATGATTTGAATATGGCAATCGCTTATTTCCAGAAATCGATGATGAGAGTTCGTTATTCTTCAATTCCTGTAGTAGTTGCTCCTCACGGAATGACTCTTGTGGTGGATGTGAATGACCATGCATGCAGACAGAGTGGTTGCAGCAGCAGAAACTTACATCGGACTAGTTGAAACCGGAGTTGGTGTAATTCCCGGCGGTGGCGGAACGAAAGAATTTGCTTTAAGAACTTCAAGAGAGTTCCACAGTGATGATGTGAAAAATAACAGACTTCGTGAGGCTTTCATGAATATAGCAATGGGTAAAGTTGCCACTTCTGCTTATGAAGCTTATGATATGGGAATTCTTGAAAAAGGAAAAGACATTGTAGTTGTAGACAAAAAACGTCAGATTGCCGAAGCTAAAAAAGTTGCAAAACTAATGGCTGAACAAGGCTACACTCAACCCATCGAGCAAACCGTAAAAGTTCTTGGAAAAGATGCTCTAGGTATGTTCTACGTAGGAACCGATCAGATGTTAACCGGAAAATATATTTCTGAACACGATAAAAAGATTGCAGATAAATTAGCTAACGTTTTGGTAGGTGGAAATCTTTCAGAACCAACAGTTGTGACCGAACAATACTTATTGAACCTTGAAAGAGAAACTTTCCTTCAGCTTTGTGGTGAAAGAAAACTTTGGAGAGAATTCAGTTTATGTTACAGAAAGGAAAACCGTTGAGAAATTAATAACTATAAATATTTTAACACGAAGTTTGTCATTCCACAGGAATCTAAGCTTAGATGCTTTTAGCATGGCAAAATGTATGTTTAAATTAAAATAAATAAAAAAATGTCAAGACAAGCATATATAATCAAGGGATTTCGTACAGCAGTCGGAAAAGCTCCAAAAGGCTCACTCCGCTTCACGCGTCCCGACGTAATGGCAGCAATAGTAATCGAAAAACTGATGGCAGCTGTTCCGCAATTAGACAAAGACAGAGTTGACGATTTAATCGTTGGAAATGCAATGCCGGAAGCTGAACAAGGCTTAAATGTGGCACGTTTAATTTCTTTGATGGGATTAAATACCGACAAAGTTCCGGGAGTCACTGTGAATAGATATTGCGCATCAGGAAGTGAGGCGATTGCTATTGCTTCGGCAAAAATTCAGGCAGGAATGGCTGATTGTATTATCGCAGGTGGTACAGAATCAATGTCTTATATTCCGATGGGTGGTTACAAACCCGTTCCGGAAACTGAAATCGCAAAAACCAATCCTGATTATTATTGGGGAATGGGTTATACTGCGGAAGAAGTAGCAAAACAATTTAATATTTCCCGTGAAGAACAAGATCAGTTTGCGTTCGAATCTCACCAAAAAGCTTTAAAAGCAAATCAGGAAGGTAAATTTGCGAATCAAATCATACCAATTCCTGTTGAGTATAATTTCTTGGATGAAAATCAGAAAATGCAGACTAAAAAGTTTGATTTTTCTGTAGACGAAGGCCCAAGATTAGACACATCTTTGGAAGGTTTAGCTAAATTAAAGCCCGTTTTTGCAAACGGAGGAAGTGTGACAGCAGGAAATTCTTCTCAAATGAGTGACGGTGCAGCTTTCGTTATCGTGATGTCTGAAGAAATGGTAAAAGAATTAGGATTGGAGCCAGAAGCAAGATTAGTTGCGTACGCTGCGGCCGGACTTGAGCCAAGAATCATGGGAATGGGACCAATTTATGCCATTCCAAAAGCACTAAAGCAAGCTGGTTTAGAATTAAAAGATATTGAATTGATTGAATTAAATGAAGCATTTGCTTCTCAATCGGTTGCAATTAAAAAAGAATTAGGTTTAAATCCTGATATTTTAAATGTCAATGGTGGTGCCATCGCTCTTGGTCACCCGCTTGGTTGTACAGGAACGAAATTAACCGTTCAACTCCTTGACGAAATGAGAAAACGTGGAAATAAATACGGAATGGTTTCTATGTGTGTGGGAACTGGGCAGGGTGCTGCTTCAATCTTTGAATTATTATAACTAAAAAAACTACAAAATATAATGACTACAATTAATAAAACACTGAAAGGAGGTGAGTTTTTAATTAAAGAAATTGCTGCAAACGAAATCTTCACTTTAGAAGAACTTTCAGAAGAACAAAAAATGCTTCGTGATTCTGCGAAAGAATTTATCGACAGAGAAGTAATTCCGCATCATGATCGTTTTGAGAAAAAAGATTATGCATTGACTGAAGAAACAATGCGCAAATTAGGCGAAATGGGACTTCTTGGAATCACCGTTCCTGAAGAATATGGAGGTCTTGGGATGGGATTCGTAAGTACGATGTTGGCTTGCGATTACGTTTCAGGAGGAAATGGCTCATTAGCAACAGCTTACGGAGCACATACCGGAATTGGAACATTACCCACTCTTCTTTACGGAAGTGAAGAATTGAAAAAGAAATATCTTCCGGATCTAGCTACAGGAACAAAATTCGGTGCTTATTGCTTGACTGAGCCGGATGCTGGTTCAGACGCAAATTCAGGGAAAACAAGAGCAAAATTGTCAGAGGATGGAAAGCATTATATCATCAACGGACAAAAAATGTGGATTTCAAACGCAGGTTTTGCAGATACTTTCACATTATTCGCAAAAATTGATGATGATAAAAACATTACAGGTTTTGTGATCAACCGTTCAGAATTGGAAGATCCAAACAGCCTAACTTTTGGTGAAGAAGAGCACAAATTAGGTATCCGTTCGTCTTCTACCCGTCAGGTATTCTTCAATGACATGAAAATTCCTGTTGAAAATATGCTGGGTGAAAGAAACAATGGTTTTAAAATCGCTTTGAATGCATTGAATGTTGGTAGAATCAAATTAGCTGCTGCCAATCTTGACGGACAAAGAAGAATCTTGAACCATTCGATTCAATATTCGAATGAAAGAAACAATTTGGGGTTTCTATTTCAACTTTTGGAGCCATCAGAAAGAAATTGGCAGAAATGGCAACCGGAGTTTTCGTGAGTGAAGCTGGTTCTTACCGTTTAGCAAAAAATGTTGAAGATAAGATTGAAGAATTGGTTTCTGGAGGAATGAATCATCAACAAGCTGAATTGAAAGGTGTTGAAGAGTTCGCAGTAGAAGCTTCTATTCTTAAAGTTTTCGTATCAGATCTTACTCAGGTTACTGCCGATGAAGGAATTCAGATTTATGGTGGAATGGGATTCTCAGAAGACACTCCAATGGAAGCTGCATGGAGAGATGCAAGAATTGGAAGGATCTATGAAGGAACCAACGAAATCAATCGTCTTTTGGCCGTAGGAATGCTGATTAAAAAGCAATGAAAGGTGAATTGGATTTACTTTCTCCTGCAATGGCAATTTCTAAAGAATTGATGGGAATTCCTTCATTTGAAGTTCCTGATTATTCTGAATTGATGAGCGAGGAAAAAGCAATTTTGGCAAATCTTAAAAAAGTATTTTTAATGGTTTCAGGAGCTGCCCTTCAAAAATACATGATGGATATTGAGAAGCAACAGCATTTATTATTAAATGCTTCTGAAATTCTTAACCAAATCTACATGGCAGAATCTGCAGTGCTAAGAGCTGAAAAACATTTCTCTGCTGATTCTGTAGAAGTTGCAATGGCTCAGTTGAATCTTTACAAAGCAATCGAAAAAATAATCTCAGCTGCCAAAGAAGGAATTGTTTCTTTCGCAGAAGGCGACGAACAAAGAATGATGCTTTCAGGTTTAAGAAGATTTACAAAATATACCAACCACCCGAATGTTGTAGGACTAACTGAAAAAGTGGCTGCACATTTTATTGGGAAGGGACATTATTAGAATATTGAATAAAATATTATTTTGAACGCTTCATTTTATGGAGCGTTTTTTATTTAATAAAACGTAAGGTCTAATTCATTAAAATGTACATTATCAAATCCAACAGTTTTCTTTAGCTTGCAAATTCTTAATTCAAAAATTTCCTGAATGCAAAACCTTCTAAAACTTCTAGCTCTTTTTATCTTTGCAAACTTTTATTCTCAGCAACAATTTGTCTTTTTTGGTTCTTATAATTGGGAAAAAGATTCGGAAGGAATTTATGTTTATCAATTAGATAATGAAACAGGAAAACTTACAAAAACTACTTCAATAAAAGGTGTTGTAAACCCATCTTACATTACAATTTCTGAAGACGGAAAATATATTTATGCATCTTCGGAGAGCAAAATTGAAAATGGAGGAACGGTCAGCTCTTTTCGTTTTGATAAAGAAGAAAAAACTTTGAAATTTATGAACAGTCAGGAAAGTGGTGGCGAAAATCCGGTTTATGTAAGCGTTCATAAAAATAGAAAATGGCTGGTGAATGGAAATTACACCGATGCAAGCGTTTCAGTTTATCCGCTTTTGGAAGATGGAAAAATAGATTCTTTAGCACAAATTTTAAAGTTTTCTGAAGGAAGTATAAATCCTGATAGACAAGCAAAAGCACATATTCATTCTGCTGTTTTTTCACCAGATTTTAATTCACTATTTTTCACCGATTTAGGCGCTGACAAAATCAGAATATATCCTTTTGAAAATACTGATTTAAAACCTTTAAATATAGAACAAGGCAGTTTCATAAAGACGAAACCTGGAACTGGGCCAAGGCATTTGATTTTTAGTAAAAATGGAAAAACAGCATATTGCATTGAAGAAATGGCAGGTGAAATTTCTGTATATGATTTTACAGAAAACATGCTTAAAGAAATTCAAAAAAAACCTACACATCCTGCAAAAATTAAGGATGGATTTGAAAGTTCAGATCTTCATATTTCTCCCGATGGAAAATTCTTGTATGCTACTAACAGAGGAAAAGAAAATAATATTGTCATTTTTAAAATTCAATCAAATGGAACTTTAGAAACTGTTGGTTATCAAAAAACACACGGAAAACATCCCAGAACTTTCACTATAGATGAGACTGGCAGATTTGTTATTGTCGCCAATACAGGAAGTAATAAAGTAGTCGTTTTTAAAAGAAATTTAGAAACCGGGGTACTTAAAAAAGTAGGAAAATCTGTGAAAATTAAAAATGTTTCTTGTGTGAAAACGAAAATTTATTAATTTGAGAATTACTGATTCAGATCTGCTTTCTCTCGATATTCCATATAAATATTTTGAAATTTGCTTAGATTTTCTGCTCCGGATTTTATAATTTTTCCGTTTTTATAAATGTTGTAATTATTCTTTTCATTGATATTTTTGTTTTTAAAATCCATAAAAATACCGTCTTTTATTTTGCCTGAAGCATCTGTTTTCAAAAAAGCTAAAACCTGAGGAGCAAATTTCTCAGCATACCTGCCATAGAAAATTTTTAAGAGTGCATCTTCTTCGCTGAAAAAATCTCCGATATTTTCAAAGATAGCATCTAAATTATCTAAATCCGGACGAACTCTGAGCCCGTGAAAAAGCTTAAAAGTTTTGTCGGGAAAATCATCGCCGAAAATTTTATCGTTAGAAATATAGGTATTGCTGAAAACCATATTATCTGAAATTAAGCTAGAAATAACCGAGCTCTTCGGTAGATTTTCTATGTCAAAATCTATATTTTCAACAATGACGGCTGGCTGTTGTTTATAGAACAAAGTTCTGATTTGTTTCTTATTTTTTAATACAATCGTTATGACAGAATTTTTATCGGCTACATTGGTAATGCGAATTTCATCATTTGATTTTGAAAAAAGTAAGGCATTCCCATAATTTACAGCTGCCATTGTAACGATGATACTATCTAGTTTTCCGTTCTTATATTTTTTGTAGGTACTTCCGCTCTCAATGTTTTTCTCAGTAGAAGTTGATGAATTTTCGTTTTGCCCGAAAACCATTGTTGAGCATACTAAAAATGTAAAAAGGCTGAAAAAATATTTCATAAGATCAATTTAAATGTTGAAGATAAGCATTAAAGGGTATTTGTTATCATTAGCTGTAACGTAAATGAAAATTTTATTAAAATATTTGCGTAGTTAAATAACTACATTTATATTTGTAGTCAAATAGCTACATAAAAGAATGTACATTTTAATTAAATCTAAAAGCAAAGCGTATGAATCTTAGAAGAGATGTTTTTCAGGCAATTGCAGATCCTACGAGAAGATCAATCCTTCTTTTGGTGGCAACTCAATCGATGACAGCGGGTGCGATTGCTTCTAATTTTGATACGGCAAGACCAACAGTTTCAAAGCATTTACAAATCCTTACCGAATGTGAATTGCTAAAAAAAGAACAAAACGGAAGGGAAATCTTGTATCACCTTAATCCTAATAAAATGAAACAAATTTCAGATTTTATTGAGCCTTTCAGCAAAATGTGGGATGACCGTTTCAACACATTAGAATCTGTAATGAAAAACTATAAAAAAAACAAATAAAATGGAATTAAAAACAAAAATCACAGCCGAAGACGATAAGCAAGAATTGATTATCACCAGAGTTTTTGATCTTCCTTTAGATCTGCTTTTCAAAGCCTACGAAGAACCTGAGATCGTAGAGCAATGGATGGGGACAAAAGTACAAAAGTTAGAAAACGAACCGCATGGAAGCTGGCGTTTTGAAACTTCTCACAACGGACAAGTTGTATTTTCTGCTAACGGTGTCATTCTTGAATTTGTTCCGAACCAAAAAATTACAAGAACTTTTGAGATGGAAAATAGCTCTTTTCCTGTTCAGCTGGAGTTTTTTGAATTTGAAAAAATAAATGAAGAATCAAGTAAACTCACGATGCAGATCATCTTCAAATCTGTAGAATTCCGCAATCAGCTTTTGAAAATGCCATTTGCGCAAGGTTTAGGTATGGCTCATGACCGCCTTCAAGAAGTAGTTTTAAATTTAAAAAATAAATCAATTATGAAACGAAATGCAGTAATATATTGGGTAACAACTATTTTCCTTTCTATCGGAATGTTGGCAGGTGGCATACAACAAGCTTTTCAAATTGGCGGTTATAATGAAATTGTCACTAAATTGGGTTATCCGTTATATCTTTTAACGATTTTAGGTGTATGGAAAATTTTAGGAGTAATTGTCATTTTGCTTCCAAAACTACCATTGGTAAAAGAATGGGCTTATGCAGGATTTTTCTTTGCAATGTCGGGAGCAGCAATTTCTCATTTGCTTGTTGAGCAACCATTTACAGAAGCTCTTCCTTCAATGATACTGTTGATGGTAACGGTTCTTTCATGGATTTTCAGACCTGCTGACAGAAAATTAACTTCTATAAATTCTTAAAAATTATGCAAACCGAAGCTGAACTTTTTTTGAAAAAGCTAAAAAATGGAATGAAGAATTTTATCTTTTAAGAGAAATTCTCCTTGAAAACAAACTGCTTGAAGAAGATTATAAATGGATGCATCCCTGCTACACTTTTCAGGGAAAAAATGTAGTGTTGATTCATGGGTTTAAAGAATATTGTGCATTACTTTTTCACAAAGGGGTTTTGTTGAAAGATCCTGAAAACATCCTGATCCAACAGACTGAAAACGTACAATCTGCCCGACAGCTACGCTTTACAAATATTTCTGAGATTAAAGAATTAAAATCTTTGATTAAATCTTATGTGAAAGAAGCTGTCGAAATTGAAAAATCAGATGAAAAAGTAGCTATGAAATCTGCTAAAGATTATGCAGTTCCCGAAGAGTTTCAGAAGGTTTTAGACAATAACAATGAAGCGAATAAAGCTTTTTATGCTTTGACACCGGGACGGCAAAAAGGATATTTATTTTACTTTTCACAAGCCAAACAAGCAAAAACAAGAGAAGCAAGAATCGAAAAATATTACCAAAAAATTCTGGACGGAAAAGGAATTGATGATTGAAAATTAGTTTAAACCTTTTAGTCTCTAGTGCTCATTTCCTGTTACTTTCAGGTCATTCAGATCAATCTGTAATTCAGCTTTTCTGATTTCTGAATCTTCGAATTCTTTGTGTTTTCTCATTTTAAATAATTCCTTTCTCTGAAGTGCATAAATTTCCAAAAGCAAGTGATGGTACTGCTCTACTTCCTCTTTTTTTGTGTCGCGGCATTCTACAGAATCAAAACTTTTCTGATTGTTTGAAATTTCGTTTTCGAGGCTGTTTTTGTAATATTCAATCAGATCATTTTGAAAAATTTTAGTCTGATAATTTTCATTGATATAATTTAAACCTAATTCATCCAAACGAATCTGGATTTTTTTTCTCTGCTGATCTTCAGGAATTTTGGCATCAATTTCATTAATATTGATCCATTTAATGATTAATGGAAGCGTTAATCCTTGGAAAACCAAAGTAATAAAAATGACCACAAATGTGATGAAAATAATCATGTGTCTTTCCGGGAACAATGTTCCTTTATCATCTAAATAGATGGGAATTGATAAAGCCGTCGCCAAAGAAACCACACCTCGCATTCCCGCATAACTAGTAATCAATGGGCCTTTCCATCCGGGACTTGGCTCATTTTTTCTGATACTTTTAAACAAAAACCTTGGAATATGAGCAGCCGGATAGACCCACAAGAATCGTAAAGCAATCACAATCAAACTTATAATGATTCCATATTTTAAACCTTTAAAAACCAAATGACTTCCTAATCCTTGTACGATTTCAGGAAGTTCTAATCCGATTAAAATGAAAACCAAAGCATTCATTACAAAAATCATTGTCGTCCAAACTCCAAGCATATTTAATCTTGTGCTTCCTGTTTTGAAAAGCTCGTGCGAGCGCCACGAAATAAATAATCCTCCAGAAACAACCGCCATCACTCCGGAAAAATGAAATTGCTCAGCCGCCAAAAAAAGAATGTAAGGAGTCATTACTGTCAATGCTGCATCAATAGCAGGATTCGTGGGTAAAAAGCGGTGAATTGCATACATAACATTCCCACCAATTATTCCTACCACTACTCCCATTCCTGCAACAAGAAAGAACTGTCCCGTTGCCTGTTGCATAGAAAATGTTCCTGTAAGAACCGCAGCTAGAGCGAAACGGAAGACAATCAAAGAAGCAGCATCATTCACTAAACTTTCACCTTCCAAAATGGTCAATAATCTTTTTGGAATTTTTAAACCTTTCATTACGGTTGCAGCTGCTACAGCATCGGGTGGAGAAACGATTCCGCCTAATAAAAATCCGAGTGCCAAGGTAAATCCGGGAATCATGGATGATGAAATATACGCAACAACCAGAGACGTGAAAAACACGAGCCCGAAAGCCAAAAGTGTAATCGGTCTTTTCCATTTCCAAAAATCTGTCCATGAAGTATACCATGCTGCCTCATACAAAAGTGGCGGCAGAAAAAGAAGGAAAATAATATCCGGATCAAGCTTCAGAACAGGAATTCCCGGAATAAAACTAATCGCTAAACCTGCAATCACTAAAAATATAGGATAAGCAACTTTTAATTTTTTTGCCAGCAAAACGAGCATCATTACTGCAAAAAGAAGAAAAAGAATAAGAAGTAAATTATGGTGCATAAATCTTTAAATTTTGATTAATCAAAAGTATTTTCAGATGAATTGACGGTTGACCACTTTAATAGAAATAGTAATGGAAGCAATACGGTTTCATCATTTATTCGCAAAACTAATTATTCTTTATTTTACAGCAAATAATTTTCATATTATAAATTCATTTGAAATTAAAATATTTTTTATAATTTTAAATCAAACAAATTTTTATGAAAATTATTTTCGGTTTATTCTTATTGGTTTCAGGCATATTTTCTGCCCAGACCACTCTTGAGCCATTAAGAAGAGACAGTTTGGATCTTCACAAATTCAATTCACCAATTATTACTGAAACTGAACCAACTTCTATCGACAGCACTTTGGTAAAATTGTATAAAATGCCTGTTGCTAAACCAGAAAATCCTGAAATTTATTCAAGTTTGAAAGCTACGGTAAAAAGCAATACCCAATTTAAAATTCTTAATTCATTAGATTCTTTTAAAACTAAAAAACTGGCAACAAAGTAATTTTTGAAACCAATTGATTGTTGATAACATATTCTAAAATTATTGAGAAAAAGATAGAATTTATAAAGGCTGTTTTATATTTTTGTACTCTATTTTTACAAGATGACAAAAGAAGAACTGCTACATAAAGCCATAAAAATTGCTGATAAAGCACATAAAGGTCAGAAAGACAAATACCACGCTCCGTACATCGCCCACGTAATGCGTGTGATGGAATACGGAAAAACGATGGATGAGAAAATTGTAGGAGTTTTACATGACGTTGTAGAAGATAATCCTGAAGATTTCAGCCTTGCCTATTTAAGAGATGAAGGTTTTCCGGAGTATATTCTTTACGCAATCAGCTGTCTTACGAAATATGATGACGATGAAATCTATGATGACTTTGTAAAAAGAACTGAAAGATCTCCTTTGGCTGTTGCTGTAAAGTTAAATGACCTTCGTGATAATATGGATTTGCGCCGAGTAAACCGCGAATTGACATCAAAAGACATTCACAGATTCAACAAATATCTAAAAGCTTACCGTTATCTTTCTGAAAAATATTAATCTGCTCCCGGGAAATGATATGTTTTTGTTTCTTCGCTTTTTGTTCCGTCGATGTTGATGTTTAGGGCTAAATAAATGAAGTGAACGTTTTTATTTCCTTTTGCCTCAAATTCTCTCTGCCATAAGTAACCACTCAGAAAACCGAAATTTTCATCAACCTGATAACCCAAACCACCATATACTCTATTTCTTGCAAATGCAGGTTTCATGGGTGTTACAATAAAAATCTCATCATAAACATTAGCGAATAAAGTTCCCGGTGCAATTTTTTTCGCATTCAAAGGAACTGAGATATTCAAACGGTAACGGTAACGCATTCTTTCAGATCTTTTGTCAGTCTGCGGCTCATAAAACCATGATTTTTCCGCACGAAATCTGTTTTCAAACTTTACAACTCCTTTTTTAATATCAATTACATCCTGCAACCAAACACGAAATTCTTCTTTATTAATTGCATGATCTTTATAGGTTGCATATCGACCTAAGCCGACAAACGGTTTATGATTTTTGGTCAAATTATATCCTAAACCTCCTTTTATTTCGTAATAATCAGGATAAGTGTATTCTTCGATCCCTCTTGATTGTCCTTCTGCATACAAGAAAAATTTTGGATGAAATTTATACGTTATAGTCAATGCATTAAATGAAGAAATATGTTCCTGAGCATTAAAAAAGCTCATCATCAAAACAAAACCAAGACTTGTAATAAGTTTCATCCAAAAAAATTTTTGCAAAAGTAAATGATTTAACAATGCCGTAATGTTAAGTTTACTTAATATTAATATTGTAAGTGAAACCAAGGTGAAACCATCTTTGAGGCATCGGTACGCCAAAAGTTTCAGTATACTTAGAATCTGTGATATTATTAACGAGAATATAACATGAAAAGTTTTTCTCAGTAAAAGTCGTTTTCTGATCTAAGGTATTATAACTTCCTAAATTTACCCTTTCGGTATATCTGTAAAGCAATTCAGTTGTGATTTTTTTACGAATCTTAAATTGAAGTTTTGATATGAATTGATGTTTTAGATTATCAAGAACATATCTGGAAAAACTATCATTGAATTCTTTAAATTTATTATCTAAATAAGTATAACCCACAGTATATTTCATCCAATCAAAAACCTGATGACTCAATTCAGCTTCGATACCTTTAATTTCTGTATCACCGACATTCTTTGCATACCAGATAGGATCTTGTAAAGAGTTTTTTACCCAATCGATAGCATCTGATGAGCCTCTGTAGAAACCACTTACTTTTCCTAAGATATTTTTGTTCTGATATTGATACCCAATTTCTGCATAAACTGCACTTTCAGGTAGCAAGTTTTCATTTCCTTGTTCTGTTTTGCTGGTATAATATAGGTCTGTGAAAGTTGGTACACGATGTACTTTTGAGATATTTCCGTATATTTTGTTGCTCTCGTAAAAAGAATATCCAACATCTAATCCAGGATAAAAGAAGTTTCCTTCGTTAGAATAATTAGCCCAGGAAATTCCCGGTGTAATGTTCAGTTTTTTATCTAATAACGAAAAATGATGTTCAAAGAAAACCTGAGAAACAAATCGTTCTCTGTGGCCTAAATTATTACTAGCCAAAAACTCTTTTCTCAACTCAACGCCCAAACCGGTGGTTCCCAAATTTGAAGTATAGCTTGAATTTACTTCTCCACCCACATTGTTTCCGATGTGCATATTTCTGTAAATCTCAGGCTTTTCTCTGTTGAAAAGATACATATCCTGCCCTCTTCTCCAATATACATTCGAGTTTAATTTAAACTTACCAAAGCTTTGCTGATGAGACAAACTTACGATAGAAGCCTGAAGTTCTTCGTATTGTTCAGTAGCATTGGGTGAAGAATAAAAACCGTTTGCCCCGAATTTTTTCTCTGAAATACCGGCTTGTAATCTTATACTTCCGTCTTTTATTTTTAATTGATTCTGATAGAAAACATTCTTCATTTCAAAATCTGTATTGTGTCTGTAGCCTTGCGAAGAATTTGAATTTGCCTGCAATAAATTTGAAAACTTATCATTTCCAAAATTAGCATTCAAACCAAGTCCATATGTTTCGTAATCGCCACCTTCAGCTCTTATTTTCACTCTTTTTCCTGGGTTGGCTTTCGTGATGATATTGATGGCTCCAGCATAAGCATTCTGCCCGAAACGTCTTGCTGCAGGACCTTTGATGATTTCAATTCTTTCAACATCTTCCAAATCTACCGGAACGTTCATCGAGTTGTGACCGGTCTGAGAATCATTCATTCTGATTCCGTTGAGAAGCAAAAGAACCTGCTCAAACGAACTTCCTCGAAATCCGATGTCACTCTGTACTCCGTTAGCTCCTCTCCTTCTGATATCCATTCCGGGGATCTGCTGCAGGATTTCGTCGATGCTGGTTGCCGGGGAATTTAAAATATCTGCTTTCGTAATAACAGAAATATTTTGATTGGCATTTTTATATGGAGTTGAAATGAATTTTCCCTGAATTTCTATTGAATCAATTTCGGTTGTTTTTTCCTGAGCGTTGATACTGTATATCCCGGCCAGGAAAAAAACTGCGAGTAGTTGTTTGTTCATTTTTACTTTTAGTTTATTTTGCAGCCTTCAAAATTAGGAGACTTTATCTAAGTAACAAATGATAGATATCATGAAAAAAGATGCCGCAATGTGCATCTTTAAAGGGAATTTTAAAAAGTAAATTATCTTTTTCTCATTAAATGTGTATACAAATGTCTGAAAAATTCTCTCATTTTAACACTAATTTAATGGTGCAATTTTACAATAAAAATATATATCAAACAATAGTAAAGTGTTATTAATTCTAAAAATGTCATATTGAGAGAATATCATTTTTATAAGATGTTTTTGAAGCAAAAATTTAAATTTTCATCATGAAATATCCTTATTTTACAGTTGATTTATTTTAATTAAATCCGTCAAAATTTCGTATTTTTGTTGGTCTTAATTTTACTATGGCTCCAATTACAGAAATAGATATAAAAAAACAGGTTTTCGTTAAAAATGCACACCTTAACAACCTGAAACACATCGATGTATTAATTCCGAAAAATAAATTAATCGTCATCACAGGGGTTTCCGGAAGCGGAAAATCTTCTTTGGCTTTTGACACGATTTATGCTGAGGGACAAAGACGTTATGTGGAAAGTTTGAGTTCTTACGCCCGTCAGTTTTTAGGGAAGTTAGAAAAACCTAAAGTTGATGACATCAAAGGTTTAGCACCTTCGATTGCGATTCAGCAGAAAGTGATTTCTTCAAATCCGCGTTCTACGGTAGGAACTTCTACAGAAATTTACGATTATATGAAGCTTCTTTTTGCAAGAATTGGTAGAACTTTTTCTCCTGTTTCCGGCGATGAAGTGAAAAAAGATTCGGTTTCTGATGTGATTGATTACATAAAATCAGCAAAAAGTGATACCGCATTTCTCTTAACCGCTCCGTTGGAATATGATATTGAAAATTTCACTGAAAATTTAAATATTTTAAAGCTTGCAGGTTTCACAAGATTGGAAGTAAACGGAAATGTTGCCGGAATTGAAGATTTGGAAAGCTTCGGGTTTGCGCCTGAAAAAGGAATGGTGATCAATTTGGTCATCGACCGTTTTTCATATGAAGATGATGAAAGCTTTCTTCAGCGTTTGGCAGATTCCATCCAAATGGCTTTTTACGAAGGTCGTGGATATTGTTCATTAAAGAACATTGAAACAGCGGAAAGTAAAGAGTTCTCTAACAAATTTGAGCTTGACGGATTGGAATTCCTTGAACCAAACGTTCATTTTTTCAGTTTTAATAATCCTTATGGTGCTTGTCCGACCTGTGAAGGTTACGGTAAAGTAATTGGTATTGATGAAGATTTAGTCATTCCAAATAAAGCTTTGTCTGTTTTTGAAGATGCTATCGCTTCATGGAAAGGTGAAACGATGAGCGAATGGAAGAAAGATTTCATTAAAAAGGCGAAAGACTTCCCTATTCATAAGCCTTATCATCAATTAACCAAAGAGCAGAAAAATTACCTTTGGAAAGGTGACGGAAGCAAAACGTTTCCTTCTCTGAATAATTTCTTCGCAATGCTTGAAGAAAATTTATATAAAATTCAATACCGTGTCATGTTATCCCGTTACCGTGGAAAAACGCTTTGTCCAACTTGTGAAGGTTTGCGTTTGCGTGAGGAAACGACCTGGGTGAAAATTGACGGACACAATATTCAGTCAATGATTGAGCTTCCTTTAGATGAGTTGTCGCCGATGATCAACAGTTTGAAATTATCTCAGCACGATAAAGATATTGCTAAGAGATTATTATACGAAATCACTACCCGATTGGAGTTTTTACTGAAAGTCGGTTTAGGATATTTGTCGATTAACAGAACATCAAATACACTTTCCGGTGGGGAAAGTCAGAGAATTAACCTTGCTACAAGTTTGGGAAGTTCTTTGGTAGGTTCTATTTATATTTTAGATGAGCCCTCAATCGGCTTACACTCTCGTGATACTGAAAATCTGATTGGAGTTTTAAAAAATCTTCGAGATTTAGGAAATACCGTAATCGTTGTAGAGCATGATGAAGATGTGATGAGAGCCGCAGATTACATCATCGATATTGGTCCGGAAGCAGGATATTTGGGTGGTGAGTTGGTTTTCGCAGGAGATTATAAAGAATTGAAAGATGCAGATACGCTGACTTCAAAATATCTTACAGGAAGATTAGAAATAAAAGTTCCGGAGAAACGCAGAAAAACAAAAGAATTTATTCATATAAAAGGTGCCAGAACCAACAATCTTAAAAATATTGATGTTGATGTACCTTTAGAAAGTCTGGTTGTGATTTCAGGAGTTTCAGGAAGCGGAAAATCTACTTTGATGAAAGAAATCCTCACGAATGACATTCAGATTCAGCTTGGAATGGGCGGAAAAAAAGGTGATTATGATTCTGTGGAATTCCCGATAAAACTGGTTAAGCATATTGAATTAATCGATCAAAATCCTATCGGAAAATCATCACGTTCAAATCCTGTGACGTATCTGAAAGCGTATGATGATATCAGAGATTTATATTCAAAACAGAAAGTTTCTAAAATGATGGGTTACAAGCCGAAACATTTCTCTTTCAACGTTGACGGCGGAAGATGTGATGAATGTAAAGGTGAAGGGGTCATCAATGTTTCGATGCAGTTTATGGCTGATATCGAACTTGAATGTGAGGTTTGTAAAGGAACGCGTTTCAAAAACGAGATTCTTGAAGTGAGGTTTGACGAAAAAAACATTTCGGATATTCTTCACATGACGGTTGATGAAGCTTTGACATTTTTTAAAGATAATAAAGAAGATAAAATCGTCACAAAACTTACTCCGCTTCAGGAAGTTGGTTTGGGATATTTGCAGCTGGGACAAAGCTCATCTACCCTTTCCGGAGGTGAGGCACAGCGTGTGAAACTGGCATCTTTCCTTGTAAAAGGTGTGACAACAGACAAGACCTTATTTATTTTTGATGAGCCTTCGACGGGATTGCATTTTCATGATATTCAGAAATTGTTAAAATCGCTTCAGGCTTTAATCGACCTTGGACATTCAGTAATCGTCATTGAACATCAACCCGATATTATGAAATCTGCCGACTACATTATCGACATCGGTCCGGAAGCCGGAAAATACGGTGGAGAAGTTGTTTTCGCCGGAACGCCGGAAGATTTAGCTAAGAACAAAAAATCGCATACGGCGAAGTATATTAAAGAAAAGCTGGAACAGTAAAATACAAATAGAGCGTCAAATTGAGGCTCTATTTTTTTGATTTAAACACTAATATCACAAATTTGACAATTACTAAAATTAATGATTTTATATTGTTTTATTTGTGAAAAAATCAGTGAATTTTGGGTTTAAAAAAAATTAAACATTATACAAAAACGGACTTTGTTTAATAAAAGTTTTATCCTCAATCTGAGAAACTAAAAATTCTGACAAATCTGTAGCACTGATTTTCTCACCTTTACAATCTTCTAAATTCGTTTCTGTAGGAAAAGACTCGCAAGTCGGGATGATCAACGGAAGTCTTACCAAAGTCCAATCTAGATTAGAGCTCACAAGAATCTCATATTCATCCTGTTTGTCTTTTGTTGTTTTTGGATAATTTTCATACATCCAATTGGTTGCAATTTTTACCTTATCGTTTTTATGATCAAGTGGAGTATCAACGTTCAGACCCGTAATAGCAATATATCTTGTAATCCCGTGTGAATTCATCGACTGTATCACATTTTTTGTAGCATCAGTAAAGATTGATTGTTCACCAACCGGCTGACCAATTTTACTAATCACAGCACTGCAATCTTTGATAAGATGGTCTACCGCCTCAAAATCTCGTGCATCACCTTTTACAATTTCGATCAAAGGATTTTCTAAGGTGAAATTTTCGGGATTTCGAAGTAATAGTTTGATTGGATACCCTTTTTCCAGAAGTTGCTGAACAAGATATTTTCCTGATTTTCCCGTTCCGCCGATTACGGCAATTCTATTTGTTTTCATAATGATCTCTTTATTTGTGGCAATAGCAAAGTCATAAATAGCAACCTGCTTTTACCTTTCAATTTTAATATAATAGATTATTTGGGTTCAGAAAATTTGAACCTTAAGATTTCAAGACATATAAAATGCGCTTGAATAAAATTGTAATATTTATAAAGAGATATTAATGAACCAAATATAGTCTTTTAAAACTGAATATGATAATCATAAAGTAAATTCAAAAGAAATATTGCGGAATCGTATTTGAAATGACCTTAAGAAAGCGATTCTAAACTTATCCACAAAAAATGTGGATAAGTTGTTAATTTTAACATTAAATTGTTATTGCGTATTAAAAATATTCTTACATTTACTATGTAATAAAACTGAAATGAAATCAATTTTTGCTCTCTTCGTTTTCGGAATTGCAATTAAATTTGAAATAAATTTAAAGCACAGCATCGTCGGCTGTGCTTTTTTGTTGTTGTCTAATTAAAAAAAATGAGATCTATCTACTGAATCTGCCTCTAAAGGGCAGATTCTTTTTTGTCATTATCTTTCGGTTTAGATTTACCTAAAGGTTTTTCTTTTGAAATCCAAATTCCGGAAACCACATTCTGATCATGATAAACCCAAACACTGATGTATTTTATATCCGGTAATTTCTCTGATTGTACATCAAAAATATACAAATCTAATGGATCAAAGTTTTTGGTATATTTATTCAGATAAGCAGAATTGAAATTAAGAACCTTCAATTTGCCATACATTTCAACCGACTTTTTGCATGATTTTTCGATTTCGTTTAAAAAGAATTTTTCAAGTCTTTTACTTAATGTGAATTGATCAAATTTTGTAAAATCACTATTTTCACATTTATTCAAATAAGTATCTATAAAATTCTTGCTAATTTCGAGTCTTTCGTGATTTATCTTTGTATCGCTAATCTTACTATAATATTTCTGCGAAAAAGCAAAAACAGAAAGACACAGACAAGTTGTTGTAATTATTTTCTTCATTTGTATTTATTTTTCACAAAAATAAAATTTAAGACAAATAAATCAAACTTTTTATAAAAATTATAAACCCTAAAATTAAAATATTATTCTTCTCTCGTCAGTTGGTCAAGTTTTTTTAATAAGGTCGGAAATCTAAAATTACCATGCATTTTCTCAACCTTTTTTTGTACTTCATCAACGTCGATTCCTATTGAGGTTAGAAACAAGGGCGTCTTGCTTTCTCCTCGGAAAACTTCCCTCCGCTTTGAATCGGGAGAAGAAAATCCGTTTTTGGCAATTCCAACGACAGGAAATTTCCTGTTTAGGGCCTCAAAAAGATAACCACCCAAACCAATTTTCCCTTCATCATTCAAAGTAACATAACCATCGACAATGATGATGTCATTAGGTTTTAATTGAATCTTTTCTAGCAAACTTAGAATGCAAGGAAGCTCTCTTTTGTAAAACGCACCGCTTTCGTACTCTGCAGTAATCATTGTTTTTTCATTAAAAATTTCGTTCTCTTGTTCTGAATTCCAATCTTCAAAAGCTATACAGACAGTCTTTGCAAAGTCTTCGTAATAATAAGTGTCAAACGCGTAAATCATGATTTAATCTTTATTGAAAAACTCTCCAAAATGCCATAAAATACCTGCGGGATCATGGAGAAAACACTCTTTTCCCCAATCCATTGTTCGAATTGGAGAGAGCTTTGAGCTTGCATATTTTGTGGGTAAATTGAGCAATGCAAGTTCAGTGTAAAACTCATCGATATTTTCAACTTCTACGAAAATCATCGTGTTTTCTATCCACTCTTTTGCGTAATAATCCTGAAGATAAAAAGCGATTTCCTGTTTTTTAAATACCGAAAAGTTGTTTTCGAGAACCATTTCTTCAAAGCCCAAATCTCTGTAAAAAGCTCTACTTTCTTCAAAATTTTTAGATCCTATAAAAGGCCGGATTGATTTTATATTTTGTTTCATTTTATTTTTCCAGTTATCAGAAGTCATTTCAAATTTAATTTCCTTGCCGTGCATTCCCTTTTCTTGCCAGCCAGATTTTCTGTAAAAGATTTCTGCTCTCGTTTTGGGTGATGTACCCAGCCAAACGGTTTCACTTGTTTTAGAGAAATACCAATCGAGCATTACATTGTGTAATTTCCTGCCAATTCCCTTATTTTCAAAATCGGGATGAAGAAATAATGCCCAGATATTATTTTCTTTTAAATCTACAATTGAAAACCCTACAATCAAATGATCAATTTCGCAAACCCAGCCTTTGCCTCTTATTGTCAGAAATTCTTCGCAATCCTGATTAGTAACCAAATTGGGATCAGACAATGTGTTTTCTTTCACAGCATTTCTTACAATCTGTATCTGTGGAATATCTTCGATATTGGCTTCTCGTATAATCATTTAAATTTAAGTTTAAAAAACCTACAAGAAAATTCTTATAGGTTTTAATGTAAATATTGAGTTTAAATTATTTTTTATCAACCACAATTCTTGCTTCTCTGTTGGCAATTTCCCAAGCCGTAGCAAAAACCAATTGTGTTCTTTTTTGTAACATCGAGTAGTCTATTTTTTCAACGTCGTCCGTTGGTTTATGATAATCTTCATGAATTCCGTCAAAATAAAATGCTACCGGAATATTGTTTTTAGCAAAATTGTAATGATCTGATCTGTAATATAATCTCTGAGGATCTTTCGGGTCATCGTATTTATAATTTAATTCTAAATTGACCGTCTTTTTGTTTGCAGCTTCATTAATAACTTTTAGCTCAGAACTTAGCATTTCAGATCCAATTACATAAACATAATTTTTGCCTCTGTTTTCAGGATCATCACGACCAATCATATCTATATTTAAATCAACAACCGTATTTGCTAAAGGAAAAACCGGATTATCAGAGTAATATTCAGAGCCGAAAAGTCCGTGTTCTTCACCGGTTACATGAAGAAATAAGATAGATCTTTTGGGTCCGTTTCCAGCTTTTTTAGCACTTTGGAAAGCTTTTGCAATTTCCATTACGGCAACCGTTCCGCTTCCATCGTCGTCCGCTCCATTATAAACTACCCCATTTTGTGTTCCTACGTGATCATAATGTGCAGAAACCACGATGATTTCTTCAGGCTTTTCGCTCCCTTCAATGAATGCTAAAATATTTTCTGAATCAGGTAAGTCTTCACCACCTCTTTTTTTCATATATTCAGAAGGAACTTTCTGGTAGTATGAGCCTAAAGTTTTCGGAAATGAGATACCGAGACTTTTATAATAATTAATCATATACTCTCCTGCTTTCTTCTGACCCGCACTTCCTGTGTCTCGACCACCCATTTCATCAGATGCAATAACGTAAAGATTTTTCTTTAAATCTTCAAGCTTAATGTTTTGATAGGCAGACTGAAATGCCTTGTCAGTTTTAGATGAACTTGAACTGGCTGAGTTCGACGTATTTTGACCGTTGGTGGCAACTTTTGAAGTTCCGCAGCTTGATAAAACAACGATAGACAATATAGAAATCAGAAATTTTTTCATTCGTAAATTATTTTTCTAAAAATAATAAAAATAATTTAACTTTAACTAAGAATCAATTTTATAAATTTGATCAACAAGATGAAAAAAAATTACGGATTTAATGATTTTAAATTTTTCACCGAAATGTCTGAACTTGCTTCAAGACATCAAAGTTATGATTTATCATTAGGCCTACCCGATTTTGAAATTGACCCTCGTTTACGCTATTATCTCAAAGAATCAGCCGACATCATCAGTCACAGTTATGAGTCTCTCTCAGGAAGCCCTTTGCTTATAGAAAATATCATTAAGTTTAATTTAAAAAGAACGAACAGTTTAACATTAAAAAAAGAAGAAGTTAATATCGTTCCCTGCTCTACTTTTGCATTGTATACTTCATTAAAATCAATATTGAATTTTGGTAATGAAGTAATTGTCATCCAGCCATCGTACTATACTTACGCTCCGTCTATTGTCCTTAACGGAGGAGTTCCTGTATATTATGATCTTGATAATGATTTTGCAATAAATTGGGGGAAACTTCAAAATTGTATTTCAGAGAAGACAAAAGCAATCATCATCAATTCTCCACAGAATCCTACAGGAAAAACGTGGACAAAGTCTGATTGGGAACAACTTTACCAGTTGATTAAAAATCAGGAGATTTATTTGATTTCAGAAGAAATTTATGATATTTATTGTTATGATGGAATTGCTCATTACAGTCCGTTTCTACATCCTGAACTTAAGAAAAGAACATTCTCTATATTTTCTTTTGGTAAAATGTTCCATGCAACCGGCTGGAAAGTCAGTTATCTTTTAGCATCAGAAGAATTGCTTGAGAATTTCAGATGCCACCAGCAATATATTTCTTACAGTTCAAATGCGCCTTGTCAATATGCAATTGCAAAATATTTGGAGGTTTTTGATCCGTCTGATAATCAAAAAATCATGCAAAATAAAAGAGATATTTTTAATGAAATGATGAAAGATACTTCGCTCCAAATTGAACAAAAATCTGAAGGTGGCTTTTTTCAATTAGTGAATTTCAGAAACGTTTCAAAAACCATGACCGATGTGGAGTTTTCAAAATGGCTGACTGTGGAGAAAAAAGTTTCGTGTCTGCCTCTTTCTGCGTTTTACAATTCAAAACAAGATTCAGATTACATAAGATTTAGTTTTGCTAAAAAAGATGATGTGATTATTCAGGCTTTGGAGCATTTGAGGAAAAATTTATGATATAAACCTAAAAACCGTTTTCATAATGCTATTGAATAAAAATCTTCTACTTATTTTACTTCTTTTTAGTATTAAAACTTATTCTCAAAATAAAAATCATCATAATTG
Source organism: Chryseobacterium sp. 3008163 (assembly GCF_003669035.1). Taxonomy (NCBI): domain Bacteria; kingdom Pseudomonadati; phylum Bacteroidota; class Flavobacteriia; order Flavobacteriales; family Weeksellaceae; genus Chryseobacterium; species Chryseobacterium sp. 3008163. The sequence continues at coordinate 22,416 of NZ_CP033070.1, forward strand.
TAAAATACCGAAAAATGTTACTTTGTCAACATCAAAATCTGATAGTGGGGAAACTTATAAAGTTAGATTTACAAGAAATACAATGAAGGAAGTTTGGGGAGATAATCTTATAATCATCACAAGTAAAATGAAAATACTAAATGATTGCAAATTCGAAACTGAAATTACAAAAATTGAATCAAAATTATTTATTCAAGATAGTACTGATTTTGTCGGAAAAAAGACTGCACATGAAATAATTCGAAGTGACAAAAAAGAATTTATATATACATATTGGTGCAATGAAGGAAGAAATACATGTACTGAAATATTAGAAAGAAGATAATGTGAATAATTGTACAAATAAAATAAAACACCGCATATAAATTGCGGTGTTTTATTTTATTTAATTGTTGATTTTAATTATAAAGACAAGACTCTTACATCAATTCTTCTATTTTTTGCCATACATTCATCCGTATCATTGGCCTCACAAACGGGATATTGTGAGCCATAACCTTCGGCTTCTACTCTGTCCGCAGCAATTCCTAATTCTAGTAATTTAAGCTTTGTAGTCTGTGCTCGCAGGTTAGATAATTGCTTGTTCGCTTCCTCACTTCCCGAATTATCTGTGTATCCACCTAACTTTATTTTAACATTAGGATAAGCATTTAAAATCTCCGCTAAATTCATCAATTGAGCTTCTGAACCTGCTTTTAAATCACTTGAACCCGTTTCAAAATATAAGTTTTCAATCGTGTACCAAGAATTTGGATCTAAAACTGTCTGCTTATTATTTTTAATCTGATCATACATTACATAAAGCTGGCTTTGGTTTCCTAAAGAAATGGTTTTTCCACCTTTCAGTTTAACTTCCTGAATGGTTCCTGTATTGTACACAAAATCACCATTTTCATTCAGCTGACCCATTATCTCTTGTGGAGCAACTACAGCGTTCACACCTGCAGTGTTTTGGTTTACTGAATGAAGAGCTGTCATTCCTGTTAGGCTTTCAATTTTAGCCTGTCTGTTGGCTTCAATTTTATCTTTGTGCATCACTGCTAAAGTTGGCGCAATCACCAACGAAACAATTGACATTAATTTAATTAAAATATTCATCGACGGTCCGGAAGTATCTTTAAAAGGATCTCCCACTGTGTCTCCGGTTACTGATGCTTTATGTGGTTCTGAACCTTTGTAGTATGTTTCTCCATTTATTTTAGCACCTTTTTCAAATGATTTTTTGGCATTATCCCAAGCACCACCTGCATTATTTTGGAACATTCCCATTAAAACTCCGCAAACTGTTGCTCCGGCTAAAAATCCACCTAAAACTTCAGGCCCAAAAATGAAACCTATCAAAAGTGGTGAAATAATCGCAATGGCTCCTGGAAGCATCATTTTTCTGAGTGAAGCTTCTGTAGAGATAGCCACACATTTTTCGTATTCAGGCTCCGCTTTTCCTTCTAAAATTCCAGGTATTTCTCTGAATTGCCTTCTTACTTCTTCTACCATTGCCATTGCAGCCTGTCCTACTGCTGTAATTGCCAACGATGAAAAGATAAAAGGAATCATTCCACCAACAAATAAACCTGCGAGAACGTCTGCCCTGTAGATATCAATGCCGTCAATCCCTGCAATCCCTACAAATGCTGCGAATAAAGCTAAAGCTGTCAATGCTGCTGAAGCAATTGCAAAACCTTTTCCTGTGGCTGCAGTTGTATTTCCTACGGCATCTAAAATATCTGTTTTCTCACGAACTTCTTTTGGTAATTCGCTCATTTCGGCGATTCCACCTGCATTATCTGCAATCGGTCCGAATGCATCAATTGCTAACTGCATTGCTGTTGTAGCCATCATTCCGGCTGCTGCAATAGCAACACCATATAGTCCGGCACATAAATATGATCCATAAATACCTCCGGCCAAAACAATGATAGGTAAAAAGGTAGATTCCATTCCAACGGCAAGTCCGCCAATAATATTGGTGGCGTGACCTGTAGAAGACTGTTTAACAATACTTTTAACCGGTCTTTTACCCATTGCTGTGTAGTATTCTGTGATGATACTCATCAATGTTCCCACAACCAACCCAACCATAATGGCTCCGAAAACTCCCATTTTGGTAAATTCTAAACCACGTAAAACCATGGTTTCGGGTAATAAATAATTAACCAAGAAATAAGATGAGATTGCCGTGATAACAATACTTCCCCAGTTTCCAAGGTTTAAAGCATTCTGAACACTTGATGTAGAAGAATCTTCATCATCATTAATTTTAACGAATAAAGTTCCGATCATTGAAAATATAATTCCTGTTCCGGCAATTAGCATCGGTAAAAGTATCGGAGCGAAACCTCCGAACGCATCGTCCGACATCGTTTCACGCCCTAAAACCATTGTTGCTAAAACTGTCGCAACATAAGAACCGAATAAATCGGCACCCATTCCGGCAACATCTCCTACATTATCCCCGACATTATCGGCAATGGTAGCTGGATTTCGAGGGTCGTCTTCAGGAATTCCTGCTTCCACTTTTCCTACTAAATCTGCACCTACATCCGCAGCTTTTGTGTAGATTCCACCTCCTACTCTCGCAAAAAGAGCGATTGATTCTGCTCCTAAAGAGAATCCAGTTAGGATTTCGATGGCTCTCTCCATTTCATGAGAATTAACCATTGCATCTGGAGCAAAGATCTGTTTAATAATTAAATAGAGCGAGCCTAATCCTAAAACTGCTAATCCGGCAACACCCATTCCCATCACCGAACCTCCGGCAAAAGAAACTTTTAAAGCTTTCGAAAGTGAAGTTTTTGCGGCTTCAGCAGTTCTTACATTGGCTTTTGTTGCGATCTTCATCCCGATAAATCCTGCCAAAGCTGAAAATACGGCACCAATCACAAAAGCAATACTGATGCTCCAGTGAGAATTTGAATTCGTCGTTCCCATGACAGCCAAAAGAATGGCGACAATGACGACGAAATAAGCTAAAATTTTGTATTCGGCTTTCAGAAAAGCCATTGCGCCGTCAGCGATGTGTCCGCTGATGACTTTCATTCGTTCATTTCCTGCGTTTTGCCTGGTTACCCAATTGCTTTGGAGAAATGTGTAGAGTAATGCGATAACACCAAAAATTGGCACTAAATAAAATAGATCCATAGTTTAATATTTTTTTGGTAATAGAATAATAAATATACCAAATAAATCTATTCATAAAATTAAAAATGATGTAAATTCCTTAAAAGTCTATTAATCAGGTTGAGTGGCTCTGAAAAAATTTTAATATTAATCAGAAAAAATGGGAAATTTTCATTTGTGGATATCGTTCTTACCCGTAGAATTGCACACGCCCTGACCTGAGTGGATCTCTTTTTTCTTTCATTGCGATTGGGCAAAATGTTTAGTAGACACTTTCGTTATCTTCGCAATGAAAGAAAAAAAAGCGGGAACCCCTTCGACTTCGCTCAGGATAAACTACGGGCGGAAAAAGGCGCCAAAAAATATTATTGTTAATCTATAATTGATTATTGAAAAATCGAGACAAAAAAAGAGCAAATGAAATCCATTTACTCTTTTAATTTATCATTTAGAGAATTTTATCCTCCGAATTTACTTGCGTAATCGTTTTGAGAAGCGATAATCACTTTTCTAGCGTGTTCTGCTCCGTATACTTCCTGAATTCTACATTTAGCAGGCTCATCTGGAAGGTTTTTATACGTTAAAAAGTAGTGCATCAATCTTTTCACTTCTGCTTCTGGAAGTTCAGCGATATCTCTGAAATGTCCGAAAGCGTGGTCACTTACCATTACTGCAACGATTTTATCATCAGCTTCACCACCGTCAATCATTTTGAAACCACCGATTGGAATAGCTTCCATCAATAAACCACCAGAATGAATGTTGTGAGAACTCAAAACACAGATATCCAAAGGGTCATGATCTCCCATTGTAACGTCATCTGCTCCACTTTCTACAGCTAACTTCATTACTTCTTCATTACAATACGTTCTTGGAACGAAACCGTATAATGCAGGAATGATGTTTGAGAATTTCTGAGGTCTGTCAACCTTTAAATATCCTGTAGCTTTATCAATTTCATATTTAATCGTATCTGAAGGAACAATTTCCACGAAAACGTTGACAACGTTTGGCGCATCTTCTCCTGCAGAAATCCCATGCCACGGATGTGCTTTAAAATTTGGAATCATTTATTTATCTTTATTTTTATAGTTTAAGCAATTATTAAAATTTCTCTTCTCAAATCTTCAATGGTTGCCCCGATGTAATCATCTCCATTCATATAATTCATGATGAAAACGGTTTTAAATTCATTAAGATTAGGGTTGTTATTCAAACTTTCGTAAGTTTTGTGAAGCAAATCTATGATGGCGTTTTTAGAATCAACGATATTCTGCCATGAATTTTTCGTTAAGTATAATTGTTGAGACGAATTGTATTCAAACTCTTCATTGATGGTACGTTCTGTTAAAAAAACAAACTCGTGAGCCGCTAAATCTTTATCAAATTTCTGAATTAGATTAGAGGGTTTCATTCGCTCTAAAAAAAGCGTCATTCTTTCGTAAGAATGGGTTTTATTTTCAGAATTTGATTTTACAGAAAGTAACTTAATCTCCTGATTTTTTAGATTGATGTAGGTATAGACAAATTGTCTCAGCAAAACCAAAAATGGAATCGCCACAATCAATGCAAATGCATACGGTAAATAGTCTGAAAAATTTGTCATAATTTGAGGAAGCAAAATTACTAAATATTTGTTATTTAACCACCATTTTAATAAGTTTTAATAAATGCAGTTGAGTCAGCGGTTTAAAGTAAATATGCAACGGATAAAATTATCATTATTAAGAATAAAATTTAACTAAATTTACAGCTTTATTACGCAAAATCATAGAAATGTCTCTTAATAATTATATCTCAAAATTAGCTTTCACCTCAAAAATCACCAACAGTTTAAAATCCTGGATATCACTGATTGTAAATTCTAAGAGATACAGTTCAAGGTTTAAGAAAAAGAATCTGGATTTAAACAACAATGAAACTTTTGTTTATCATTTAAAAGTTGCAAAAAAAAGTTTCGATTTTTATTTAAGAACTTTTAAGGGTGATATTGATATTTTCTACGAAGTTTATTGGAAAAAAACGTATGCTGAACATCTTTCAATTTTAAAGAAAGAACCTAAAATAATTGTTGATCTGGGAGCGCACATTGGAATAACATCGACCTACTTATCTTTAAAATATCCTGATGCGAAAATATATGCAGTAGAAGCTTCTACAGAAAATTTCGAACTGCTTAAAAGCAATACGAAATCCTTTAAAAATATAGAATGTATTCATGCTGCAGCATACTTTGAGGATGGTTTTGTCAATTTTTCAAAGAATGAATTATCTTACAATCAGAGAATTTCTGAAACAGGTATTTCAACAAAAGCAGTTTCTATTCAAAGTCTGAAAAAAACTTATAATCTGTCAAATATTGATCTAATGAAAATCGATATTGAAGGTGGTGAAATTGGTTTGTTAAGTAAAAATAATTCGTGGCTATCTAGCGTTGAAAACATCATTATAGAAATTCACAATCCCTATACCGCATCAGATTTAGAAAAAGATCTGAAACCTTTTGGTTTTAAAATAATGCGTGATGAGCATTTTGTTTTTACAGTGGTAAAAGGCTACAATAATTAAAAAAGATTACCCGATTTTTAAAATATTTTTAAGTAAGTCTTTTTTGGAATTGCTTAGGACAGGATACGTTTTCAAAATTGGGCGAAAACCCGTGAAAAATTCTTCAATGGAGGGAATTTCGCTTCCTTCAAAATCAAATGTTTTAGAATCAATATTTTTAGAAATAATATAATCTATTAAAAAAGATGATCCGGATAGTTTTACTGATTTTTTATCATTAAAAGTTCCAAGTAATGCAACTGTACTTTCGTTACTGTACAATGCCAAAGCATTAATAATTTTCTTTCGATAGATAAAAACAACTATTTCCAAAAGTTTTGCTTTTTCCAATTCTGAAAATATTTTCATGAATTTCTTTTTATCATTCTCATCTTTAGCACCCAGTGAATTTTCAGTGATAAAGTTTTCGGCATCTTTGAAATTTATTTTTTGAATCTCTGAATTTTCAAGAATTTCAGTATCTAATCTTAATTTTCTTTTCCGTTTAGGCGAATATCTTTGCCTTACCAATTCATAGTTTTCGGGATTGATAAGATAATTTTTTCTTCTTTTTAAAGTTTGAGTAAATTGATTAGAATCATTGAAAGCGTAATACCAAATTCTATATTTGTTTTCAAAAAAATCTAAAAACTGGTCATTAATAAATACGTCATCCTTTTTCGAAAAAATTCCAAGTTGCTGACAAAGTTTTGGATTAATTATAAATTTCAGCCCCAATTTTTTGATATAAGGAACCGGCATCACCGCTTCATAATCATTATAAACCAGCAATTCCCATTTTTTTTCTGAAGTAATATCTAAGAAATCTTTTGTTGCAGAGTATTTTCGTTGTTCAGAATTTTCTAAGCAATTCGTGTATTTTTCAAAATCTATTTCGTTGTATTTCAGTCTTCTAATCATAATATGCCTTCGTCTGCGAAACTTAGATAAGAATTTTGGGTAATGATGAGATGATCAAGAAGCTGAATTTTCATGAGATTTCCTGCTTCCTGTATCTTTTTTGTAATATTAATGTCTTCAGCGCTTGGTTTTAAGTTGCCTGAAGGATGATTATGTGAAATGATAATTCCCGTAGCAAAATGTTCTAAGGCTGTTTTAAAAACAATACGAATATCCACAATTGATTGGTTGATTCCGCCTTGTGTGAGCTGTGAAATATGGATTACTTTGTTGCTCTGATTCAGAAAAACTGCCCAAAACTCTTCTGTTCTGAGGTCTGCCAAATGAAGTTTCAGAATTTGATAAGCATCTTTACTGCTTGAAATTTGTGGTTTTTCGGGAATTTCTTGTGCAGCTCTTCGTCTTCCTATTTCTAAAGCAGTTGCGATGGAAATTGCTTTTACTTCGCCCACACCTTTAAATTTAGTTAGATCTTTTATTGTCAATAAACTTAATTGATGCCAATTATTATCAACCGATGATAATATTTTTCTTGCCAATTCCACTGCTGTTTCATCTCTGCTTCCGCTGCCCATGATAATTGCCAAAAGTTCAGAATCAGAAAGTGAATTTTTACCTTTCAGTAAAAATTTTTCTCTGGGTCTGTCGTCTTCGGCAAGAAATTTTATAGACATGATTTAGTTTAGATATTAGTTTTTAGATTTAATAAAACGCAAATAAAATAATTGGCTTTTTTGATTGGTCAATATATTTTGCAGTTTGATTAAAGGCAATTTTTGATAACATGGGACAGCCAAGACTTAAACAAGCTAAATTTTCAGATTCCTGATTTGGAATGCAATCAAAAGAATGAAGAACGATGGCACGTTGCATTGCATTATTATTGGTAGAATCAAGACCTTGTAATCTGTAAGCTTTGCCAAACTTGCCTACATAACTTTCACGGATTTCATATTTTCCTAAAGAAGATTGATAAGAGCCTTCTACATTAGAAAATTTCAAATCATTTGATCTGGATATTACAGAACCAGAACCGTGAGAAACAATTGCTTTCTGCAAAAATTTATCATTCTTTAAATCGTAAACAAAGTATCTGTATTTCCCGGAATGCATTTTAAAATTAATAAAAACGGCAATTTCCTGGTTGTAATTTTTTCCTTTCAGAAAATCTTTAATTTCTGATATTTTTGTTGCCGGCAAAACCAACTGACTCTGTTGAGATTGGGTTTTGGAACATGAAATAATAAAAAGAAACAAGAAAATAAATTGTTTCATCATCAGAAATTGTGTTTAATTTTTTACAAATTTATGTAGTATTTAAAGCTATCAGCAAAAGCTAATTGTAATAAACTTATTCTATAATCAGTCCGTCTTTCATGACCAATTTTCGGTCTGTGATTTCAGCTAAATTGGGATTATGTGTTACAATTACAAAAGTCTGGTTATATTTATCTCTCAAATCAAAAAACAATCTGTGTAAATCGTCAGCGTTTTTTGAGTCTAAATTTCCCGTCGGCTCATCTGCGTAAATAATTTTAGGAGAATTTATTAAAGCTCTTGCCACAGCTACTCTTTGCGCTTCACCACCCGACAACTGATTCGGTTTGTGATGAAGTCTTTGAGCAATTTTCAAGTCTTCAAATAAATCATACGCTTTTTCAATCGCTTCCTTTTCATTGGCTCCTGCAATTTTTGTTGGAATTAAAACGTTTTCCAATGCTGTGAATTCCGGCAATAGCTGATGAAACTGAAATACAAAGCCAATGTTCTGATTTCTGAATCTCGAAATCTGCTTATCACTCATGTTGATAAATGATTCTCCATTGAGCTCAATTTCTGTATGATAGTTTTTAGGGTTTGAAGGGCTGTCTAAAGTTCCTAAAATCTGTAAAAGTGTAGATTTTCCCGCTCCGGATTCTCCAACAATAGAAACGACTTCACCCGCTTTGATGTGAAGGTCTACTCCTTTTAAAACTTCCAGATTACCATAAGATTTATGGATATTACTTGCTCTAATCATGCTTCAAAAATAGTGATTTTTTTTTGCTTTTAGCTTCTTGTGATCAGCTTTTAGTATCATTGATTTAATTAAAAAATTATCCTTTTTTAATGATGATTCTAAAGGTTGTTCCTTTTCCTACTTCAGTTTGAGAAATTTTTATGTCACCGTTGTGGTATTCCTGCACTACTCTTTTGGCTAAACTTAAACCCAATCCCCAACCACGTTTTTTTGTCGAATAACCTGGTTTGAATGCGTTTTGAGCCTGATATTTTGTCATTCCGCTGCCGTTGTCTTTTACTTCTATTAAAATATTTTTGTTGCGTTCAAAAACCGACATTTGTAAAACACCCTCACCTTTCATTGCATCCACGGCGTTTTTGACTAAATTTTCTATCACCCAACTCATCAGTATTTTATTGTGCGGAACCAAAATATTATATGTTGGAAGCAAAAGCGTAAAGTTTATTTTCTTTGAAATTCTTGTTTTTAAATAATCATAATTCTCCCGAATGGTTTCATTGAAATTCATATCATTCAACTCGGGAACCGAACCAATTTTAGAGAATCTTTCAGAAATTGTCCTTAATCTTTCTATATCTTTTTCTATTTCCTGTACACCGTCAGAATCCGTATTTTCAAGTTTCATAATTTCCATCCAGCCCATCATTGATGATAATGGAGTTCCAATTTGATGCGCTGTTTCTTTTGCTAAACCTGCCCAAAGATAGCCTTCATCAGTTTTCTTTACCGTTCTTAAAAACCAAAATGAAAACAGGAAATAACAAAGCACAAAGAAGCCTAAAAGAAATGGAGAATATTGTAAATTATTCAGAATCTTTGAGTTATCATAATAAAGAAACTGATTGTTGCCATTAGAAAATTCAAGTTCAATAGGCGGATATTTTTTCGCCATTCTTTTTGCCAAAGAAACAATCTCCTGATCATTATTGTCAAATTCTTTTGAAATATTTTTGTGCTCAATAATCTGATCATTTTTATCTAAAATAATAACCGGAATCGAAGTATTTGAACTATAAATTGTCAGAAGCAATGACTGAACTTCCAAACTTGGGGCTGTAGCTTCCTGCTGAAATTTTATAGCACTCACCAAAATATCAACTCTTCGCACTTCCTCCTTTCTTAAGTAATTAATTACCAGAGTAGATGCAATGACAATTGCAATGACAACTAAGGTCATCAGAGAAAAAATAAACCAGTTGTTGAATCTGGAAAATATGGATCTTTTTTTCAATTAAATTTTATTTTAAAACATTTAAAATTTTCTGCAATTCTGTACTTCCGCTTCCCTGATAATTATTGATGATAATGGCGTAAATGTATTTCTTTCCATCTTTTGAAGTGTGATAACCTGCATAAGATTTTGTATCTCTCATTGTTCCGCTTTTCATTTTCATGCCGTTGTCCTGAGTAGGAAATCCGTCGTAATAAGATTCAAACCAAGCCTGTTTTTTAGCATAAATTAAGGCCTGCACTTCCGCTTTTGCAGAGACATAATTTTGTGGTGAAAGTCCGCTTCCATCAGCAAAATTAATCATGTTTGAATTAATTCCCTTTGATTTCCAGAATTCATTTAGATAAGCAATTCCGCTTTTGAAACTTGGGTTTCCTTTTTTTTCTTTGCCTAAAGTTTTGATTAAATTTTCCCCGTACATATTCACAGATTTTCTCAGAAACCAGTAAACGATTTTATCTAATGTCGGTGATTCGTAAGTAAGAATGATATTAGATTTAGGAAATTTTAGAGCAGATTTTCCGTCCAATTCAATTTGAGAATTTGTCAGAACTTTTCCCAAAAATTCAATTTCGGAATCTTTCAGCCATTTTTGAACTTCTACACCCAATTGCAACGGCGGATTCGGAACAGAACCTGAAACTGTGGTTACTTTTCCGGCAGGTAAGCTTCCATTAATTAAAGCAACATCAGAATGTGGAGCTGTAAAAATCAAACTTTGATCTGAACTTCCCGTTGCTTTCAGATCATTCAGCCATTTGATTCCGGCTAAAGGATAAGAGAAACTTTTAAAATCTGTTCCGTTGATATTGATGTCAAACTGATTTTCGCGCCAATTAACTCCCCAAACTCCGGCGCCATAATAATTACCCAAATCATCCCATGGCCAGCCTCCGGGAATTGTCTGATGGTCAAAATAAGAATCATCAATAATCAAATCACCGGAAATTTTTGTAATTCCTGATTTTTTGATGGCTTCTAACAATTTTTGTTTGAAATTTTCAGGCTTATAGCCTTCATAACGCCAACTTCCCAATGTAGGATCTCCGTTTGAAGTAATGAAGAGATTTCCGTTTAAACTTCCATTAGAAATCGTTCCTGAATATGCTGACGTCGTTTTGTAAGTGTAATTTTTACCTAAAGTTTCCAAAGCAGCGGCTGCGGTAAATATTTTTTGCGTAGAAGCCGTTGATAAACCTTTATTTCCCTGATATTCGTAAACTAAATTTCCATTTTCATCTGAAACGTAAAAAGATAAGCTTGATGAAACTGCTGTAGAAGAGTTCATCAGATTTTTTGTGGCATCATCTAATTTCTGGCTGATATTTTGAGCAAAAATTATTTGGGTTGAAAGTATAAATACGGCAAACGATTTTTTCATGAAAGAAATGTTTATTCAAATATAATTTTTAATTATTGCAATTTTATTTATAAATCCATTTCTTGCAACTCTTTCTTGTATTTTTCGAGTTCTTCATCATTAAAGAGAAATTTAAAATCCGGAAGTTTTTCAAATGATTTGTCAAACTGTCTAACTTTTTCGTCGTCATCTTCATCAATAAAAAGATCCATCTGGATTTCTTTTATGTATTCCAATTTATTGTCATAATATTTTAAAAGAGAATTATTCCATGATTCTTTAATGCATCTTAAGCAACGATTTTCAAAAACTGATTTATATCCGCAAATTTCACAATCTTTTAAATTTTCGAACATTGACTTAACATATGTTTTATCTTCAATTGAAAAAAGATGCTGAGGAATTGAATTTAATAACAAATAAAAATTAGGTTCCCAACGGGCAAAGTGGAATGTTTTTTCTCTATCCGTAAACGAAGATGAAATATATAATGTCATTTGACTGTAGGAATTCCGAACATCAATTCTACTAATTTCATTAGTATTAAAAACATATTTGTCATTAATTTTCACATCATCATTATCAATTTCAAGAATATTAATCGTTTCCACATAATGATCAAAGCATAGGGTTGTTTCCCAAGAATTTACAAATCTACCTTTTCCTTCCTTTCCGCATTTCTCACAAGTTTTTCCTGAGAGTCTTATGTATTTACTTTTAATTTCCTGAATCTTTTTATTTAAAGCTTCATCAGGAGATGAAATGTAGCAACGTAATCCTCCAAATTTTTCTTTTCCAAATACTTTTTCATCTAAATTCCAACCAGCAATACAGAATTCATATAGCATTTCTCTAATTAACGAATGCCACCCTGAACCATTTATCGAAAAGTTTGATAAATTGCTTTCAATAAATTGATCTATTGCGTCTTTAGAAAATTCCATAATGATTAAAGTTCTGTTCCTGATTCAATTTCGTAAGGCTCTTTCCCTTTCTCAAAAATCCTCGTCAGTTCGCTTCCATCAACAGTAATTGTATCACCTATTCGTCTGATCCAGTTTCCTTCACGAAGTCCGACAACTTTGATGTCGTTTTGGGTTAAAAATTCTTTAATACGGGTTTCTCTCGTTTCTCCGTTATGTTTTAAATCCGGATTGGGGTCGAGATAATGCGGATTGATATTGAAAGGAACCAATCCCATGCACTCAAAACTTGATGGATAAACAATGGGCATATCGTTCGTGGTTTTCATGTTTTGTCCGCCAATATTACTTCCGGAACTGCATCCTAAATAAGCTTTTCCGTTTTCTACGTTTTGCTTTAAAACAGACATCAGATTTTCTTCATGTAACGTTTTAACTAATAAAAATGTATTTCCACCGCCAGTAAAATATCCTTTTACTGAATTTAGGGCTTCGATTTTATCTTCAAATTCATGCAACCCTTTTACTTTAATATTTATTGTTTCGAAAAAGATTTTGCTTTTGCGGTGTAATCATCATGTGAAATCCCGCCGGGTCTTGCGAATGGAATAAAGATGATTTCGTCAATTCCTTTATATAAATCAATAAGTTCTTCTTTTAAATATTCAAGATACTCTCCACCAAAAAGTGTAGAAGTCGAGGCTAATATAATGTTCATAAGATGAAAGATAATAGATTTGTTATGAAACAAAGATAAACTCAAACAAGGTAAGAATCAAAAAATACGCTAAAAAAAGTGTGATAACTGTTAATACCTTCAAAAAAAACTTAAAGGTTCTAAAACTTTCTTTTTAATGGAATTATTCTTGAACTTCAATATTTACAATTTTAAAAATGTAAGAAATATGAAAACGATTAAAATTAATACTAAGCAATTATTTGTAGGTTTAATGATGATAGGAAGTACAGGAGCTCTTGTTGCCCAAACTTCGCCAAAAACAGACAGTGTGAAAGTTACTGCTTCTACTACAGCTCAGGTACAAACAAATCCCGTGATTGAGGGGTTAAAAAAGCAAATTGAGGCAAATCCGAAAGATACGGAAGCATTAGCAAAATTGGCTACAGCGTATCAGGATGCATCAGACTGGACAAATGCAGTGGATACATGGAAAAAAATATCTGTCTTGTTACCAGATTGGGCGCCTTCTTATTACAGCCAAGCTTATGCATATCAATCTGCTAAAGATGATGCCAATGCAAAACTTGCATACGAAAAATATATCGCGACTGTAAAACCTACAGAGATCGAACAGAATAAGAAAAATCTTGCTTATGCGTACTTTTATATTGCGTTTGCAGAACAAAAAAGCGATCCTACAAAAGCAAAAGAACATATTGCTAAATCTATAGAATACGATCCTACAAATCAGGATGCTGTAAAACTCAACCAAGCTTTAAATTCATAGTTAAAAATAAAGCCAAGGCAATTGCTTTGGCTTTATTGAATAAAATAATATTGAAATATAAATTTATTGAATTCTTTTTAAAGGAATTCCAATAATAGTATTCGAGGAAGCGGTATTATTGGAGGAATTAGTAGAGTATGCTACAATAGACATTGTGTAATATTATCATCTTCAGTATTCATGATTTTTAATGAATCCATATTTTATTCATTTCACCATTTATAAAGTAACGTAGCTTTAAAGTCCTCTAGCTGCTAATTCCGAGATATTGGTTCTTTCACTCTCAATTGAAAAAAAGCTGGATCATAAATTTTTCGCTCTCGTTTCATATATTAAAATTAAGGCTTTATGCTTAATTTGAACTGGACGCTAAATTAGGATATCCAAAATCCTAATTTATATTAAAAGCATAAGCAATCTAACACAAAAAACAATTCCTAATAATTTTCCGGAAATAATTATAATTACAGATCATGCAAGATTATTTTTCATATACTCTACTATCGCCAAATCGGCGGCACCAAAGGTGCCGCCGATTCTGATAAAAAAACATTAATATGAAGTGTTATAAAATTACAGTCTGTATAGAGTGTGCAGGTGCAGATAACTTCGCCGACATTCCTTCAATCCAAAAGTTAGTATCTATATCGTTGTCAGAATCGTTCATGATAACGGTAACTAACTGTCCGTTTTCATTCATAAAAGTTGTTGAAGTTAGAGCAGCTCTGTTGGATGAACTTCCGATTCTTTGAGCATTTGGTTTAATGAATTTGGAAACGTGACCAACATAATAATACTCATACGTATAATGAACTTCTCCGGTTTTTGTATCAGCAATAATTGGTGCAAAACAGAAATTTCCAACGTGGTTTGGCCCGCCTGTTTCGTCAAGAAGAACATTCCAATCTGTCCATAAAGCAGTTCCCTTATTGAAATCGTTGATCATATTTCTTCCATACAATTCGCCCAAGCTTACATCGTAAATTTTTGACATATCGAATTGCTCTTTACAACCTTCCGTAAACGCTAAAAACTTATCAGGAAAAGCTCTTTGCGTTTCTAATAAATTGTCGAACAACTGAGTTTTGTTATTCCATGTTTCATACCAGTGATAGCCGATCCCATGTGCATATTTTGAAGTTTCAGGATCGCTTAGTGTTGTTGTTGCTCTTTGATAAATTAAATCACGATTGTGATCCCAGATCATCACTTTTTTATCTTTGAAACCGTTTTTCCAAAGTGTTGGCCCAAGATTGTTTTTCAAGAACTCACCTTCTTCTTCCGCTGTATAAATACAAGATTCCCAAGTCTGCGTTGCCATCGGCTCATTCTGAATCGTCAATCCCCAAACATTAATCCCTCTTTTTTCGTATTCGTTGATGAATTTCACATAATAATCTGCCCAAGTTTGGTAGAAAGCATTTTCCAGTCTGCCTCCTTTCAGCATATTCTTGTTAGACTTCATCCAAGCTGGTGGACTCCAGGGAGAAAAGTAGAAGGTAAAATCTTTTCCAATTGCCATTTGAGCTTCTTTAATCATCGGAATTTTAAACTTCTCGTCATGAGCAACATTGAAAGATTTAAGGGATTTATCATTTTCTGTCACATACGTGTAAGAATCGCTGGAGAAATCACATGAGTTCATGTTGGTACGGACAACGGTATATCCCAAGCCGTTTTTTCCGTAGTAAGCTTCGATAATTTCCTTTTGCTTATTTTTTGGAAGTTTATAAAAAGTTTCGGCAGAGGCATCAGTTATCGCACCACCAATTCCGATAAGTTTCTGATATTTAAAATCGGGATCTACAAAAATACAGGCATCAGTTTCTTTTGGCTGAGCCATTTTTTCGAACTTCACCGTTCCTTTATCAACCATTTTTTCGTTGGTCTTAGAATTGGTGAAAATTACTTTTGCAGATTTCCCTGCATTATTTTTCCAGTAGTTCTGAGCATTTGCATTAAAAAAAGCTCCTACTACAAAACAACTTACTACTAGTTTCTTCATTATTTCTTCTTTCTATTCTTATATATAATTAACCACCCCGTCAAAATTCTATCGAATTTTCGCCACCCTCCTTTGGAGGGGAATTTAATACTAATCATTTTTATATACTCTTACGTAATCAATGTAATATTTCTGAGGAAAGATTGTGTCATCAATTCCTTCTTTTCCGCCCCAAAATCCACCGACAGCAAGATTTAAAATGATAAAATAGGGTTGATCAAAAGGCCAAGATTCATATGTCTTTTCTTTATTTTCATAGGTGAAAAACTTTTGATCATCTATATAAACATCAATTTTTTCAGGTGTCCAATCTACTTTGTAGATGTGAAATTTTTCACTAGCATCTTTTACAAACAATGTATCAGTTTTCTGAGTTCCGATAATGTGATTGTACTTTTTGGTATGCACGGAAGCATGAATATAACCTTGATTAAAACCAACGTGTTCCATAATATCAAGCTCCCCGTCATCGGGCCATTCTTTCATATTTTCGCTCATCATCCAGATGGCAGGCCACGTTCCGCGACCTTTAGGAAGTTTAGCACGAACTTCAACCGTTCCATATTGAAAGGAGAATTTTCCTTTCGTTAACAATCTTGCCGAAGTATATTTATTCTTTTCCCAAATTTCTTTTTTAGCTTCAATGACAAGATTTCCGTTTTCAACTCTAGCATTTTCTAAACGGTTTTTGGTATAAAACTGAGCTTCATTATTTCCGTAACCGTCACCACCAACATCATAATTCCATTTTGTGGAATCTGGTAAACCATTTCTATTAAATTCATCATTCCAGATTAATTTTCTGCTGGAATCTGGTTTATTTGAAGCACAACCTTCAACACAGAAAGCCAAAGCTCCTCCGATGATTAATTGAAAAATATGTTGAAGTTTTATTTTCATGATTTTAAGATTAAACTTTGATTTTGTCATTCTTAGGAACGAAGAATCTCTATTATATTTAAAAAAAAATAGATTCTTCACTCCGCTTCGCTTTGTTCAGAATGACAAACAATGCTTTCTATTATTATTCTTATAAAAAACGCTAAGTCCTCTACCACCAAAAGCGGGTTTTATCCCGCTCTCAGTATTTTTTATTTTGTCCAATTAATCCTCATAGTCTGTACATTTTGAGAATCGGTTCCGACCATAATGTCAAATTCTCCCGCTTCCCAGTCATAATTCAATTCATCATCGTAAAATTTTAAATTTTCCGGAGTTAATGTAAAATTGATTGTCTTACTTTCTCCTTTTTTAATGAAAACTTTTTGGAAACCTTTCAATTCCTTCACAGGTCTCACTACTTTTCCATACAGATCTCTGATGTACAATTGCACCACTTCTTCCCCATCGTAATTTCCAGTATTAGAAACTTTTACATTGATATTTAAAGTTTGATTTCCTTTAAGATTTGTTGAACTCAAATTCATATCGGAATATTTAAATTGAGTATAACTTAAACCATATCCAAAAGGGAATTTCGGATCATTATCTAAATCGATGTAAGCCGAAACGTAATTTCTGTCTGTATTATTCTTTGCAGGTCTTCCTGTGTTGTAATGATTGTAATAAACAGGAATTTGTCCTTCAGTTCTTGGGAAGGTCATCGGCAATTTCCCACCAGGATTTATTGTTCCGAAAAGTACATCTGCAATTGAATTTCCTGCTTCGGTACCCAACCACCAATTGTACATAATTGTAGGAATATTGTCTGCTGCCCAGTCAAAAACCAAAGGTCGTCCGGCATTGATCATTAAGACAATAGGTTTCCCTGTTTTTGCAATTTCTTTTAATAAATCTTCCTGAACTCCCGTGAAATGGAGATTACTCCTGCTTTTCGCTTCACCGCTCATCGCGTGACCTTCACCTAAAGTCATGATGACAACGTCTGCTTTTTTTGCCGTTTCTACAGCTTCTGCAAACATCGATTTGTCCTGATCATCAACGTTGGCACCTTTTGCATAGAGTAAAGTTGAGTTTTTGTCTAACTGATTTTTGATTCCATCAAATTGGGTAACAATCCTTTGATCGTCATCTTTAAATGCAACCGACCAAAAACCGTGATTGGCAGTGGTTTCTTTCCCGAAAGGTCCGATTAAAGCAACAGTTTTAGTCGATTTTGAAAGTGGAAGAATATTTTTTTGATTTTTCAATAAAACAATACTTTTTGAACCAAATTCTCTCCCGAATTTTCTGTTTTCCTGATTGTTTAATTGTTCTTTCTGTCTTTTTTCGTTGCTGAATCTGTAAGGATCATCAAATAATCCCATCTCAAATTTCTTAACTAAAATTCTTCTTGCCGCATCATCAATCAACTTTGGATCAACTTTACCTTCCTGAACCAACTTTGGAAGTTCAGCCATGTAAGCACGGCTTTCCATATCCATGTCGCTTCCGGCAATGATTGCTTTTTCTGCAGCTTCTTTATTGTCTTTTGCGTAACCGTGAGGAACCATTTCTCCGATACTTCCCCAATCTGAAACCACAAAACCTTGATAGTTCCATTTACCTTTTAATAAATCTCTTAAAATATATTTGTTAGCCGTCGCCGGAATTCCGTTGATGTCATTAAAAGAATTCATAAAAGTGGCAACACCTGCTTCTGCCGCCGCTTTGAATGGTGGCAAATACGTTTCGTGCAATTGTCTTAAACTCATATCAACAGAATTGTAATCTCTTCCACCAACTGCTGCTCCATACGCTGCGAAATGCTTTGCACAAGCCATGATAGCATCAATATTTCCAAGTCCTTTTCCTTGAAAACCTCTGATTCTTGCTAAACCAATCTGAGTTCCCAAATATGTGTCTTCACCTGAACCTTCCATCACTCTACCCCATCTAGGATCTCTTGCAATGTCAACCATCGGTGCAAATGTCCAGTGAATTCCGTACGCAGAAGCTTCTGTTGCAGCAATTCGTTCAGATTTTTCGATTAATCCCAAATCCCAGCTCGCAGCCTGACCAAGATTTATAGGAAAGGTAGTTCGGTAACCATGAATCACGTCTTGACCGAATAGCATTGGAATTTTTAATCTTGATTTTAAAGCTAATTCCTGAAACTTTTTGGTTTCTTCTGCTCCTGCTACATTAAGCATAGATCCCACTTTGCCTTGCTTTATTTCATTCAAAACATTTGCAGAATTGGAATTCTGAGGACCTGTTGCATATTCAAACCCACTGTATTGAACGAGTTGCCCTACTTTTTCTTCCAAAGTCATTTTAGATAAAAGCTCAGAAACTTTCTGGTCAATTGTTTTTTGTCCAAAGGCATTGAGTCCAAATGCTGTAAATGCTAGTATGAAATAAAGTTTTTTCATTTTAATTTATTTTTTTGCTGGAAGCTTTAAATTAATTTTAATGCAAAGTCCACAAAGATTTTTTTGCAAATAATTCTGCTGATTTTTAAGTTCGCAAAGGCATTCTACTTAACAAAGAACACAAAGTTTAATAAATTAAAAATTTGCTAATTGTTTTGCATATGATTTTAAAAAATATATGTGGCAACCGAACTTCCTGTAATGACTACGGGAGCTGTTTTGTTGTTATATTTAATATTAAAATTTTCGTCTGTCTTGCTATAGTTCTGAACAATCAAAACTATTTTTCCTTCAGGAGTTTTAAAGGCTACTGTTGAAAGGCTATCTGTCTGCGTTGAGGAAATTCTCTGAGAATTGATAGGAACAAATTTTGATGCATGGGCAATAATATAATACGCCACATTTCTCGTGAAATTTTCTTTATCCGAAACTGTGATAGCACCTTTACATTCTGTACAACCTCCAGGAGTATGTGGTTTAAATTCAGTGTCGTTGGCAAGATTCCATTCTAAAGCAATTTTGCTCCAATTTCTCATAGAACCAATAACTACATTTTTGGTATGCCAGTTTAAATCTTCATTGAAGGTGCCTTTTGCACCCGTCCATTGTTCTGTGAAATATAAATTCTTATTTGGATGAGCATTATGAACAGTGCTCAATGCTGAAATATCACCTTCGTATAAATGAAAAGCTGAACCGTCAATATATTGGTTTGCTTCAGCATCATTTAAAATATTAATGGCATATTCGGGTTTGTTGCAATTATGATCGTAAACGACAATTTTAGTTTTAATCTTGTTTGACTTAAAAATTGGCCCTAAACTTTGCTTAATAAAATCTCTCTGCTGGTCTGAAACCATCAATAAACTTGGGTTATTTCCGGGATGTAAAGGTTCGTTTTGAGGAGTTATCGCATCGATTGTAATTCCTTCTTTCTGCATTCCCTGAATATATTTTACGAAATATTTAGCATATGTATCGTAGAATTCAGGTTTTAAACTTCCACCAATCGATTTACCATTATCTTTCATCCAAACCGGTGGTGACCACGGAGCGGCAATGATTTTTATTTTTGGATTGATGGCTAAAATTTCTTTTAACATCGCAATTAAATCTTTATCTCTCGCCAAACTAAATTTAGATAACGTTGGATCAGTTTGACCTTGAGGTAAATCATCGTAAGAAAAAACTTCGCCATCCAAATCAGATGCGCCAATACTTAATCTCAAGTAACTGATAGATATAGAATTTTTATCTTTCCCGAAAAGTTCGTTTAACAATGCTTTTCTTTTAGATGGAGAAAGGCGGTTAATTACTTCGGCACTTCCGCCCGTTAATGTATATCCAAAACCATCAACATATTGAAATTTTTGAGAATCGTCAATTTCAATATTCTGAAAATTATTGGTTGTATTTACAAAAACTAACGGTAATTGTTGCTGCAATTTTATGCTCTCATCTCCTTTTGTAAGCCAAGATTGAACCTGATCTTTTTTAGTGATTGTTGACTTGCATGAAGTTAAAGATAAAAGTACCACACCGCTAAATAGCAGTGCAGTACTCTTTAAAAAGAAACTATATGAATTCTTATTTGACATATTTAATATCCAGGATTTTGAATTAAATTAGGGTTATTATCCAATTGTGTCTGTGGAATTGGCCACAATAATCTGTTTTGATTTAAATTATTTACGTAAGGCAATAAATTACCTGCAGCATTTTTTGTTGAGAAAGTATTTCAATTGCTTTTCCTGTTCGTTTCAAATCAAACCAACGATGACCTTCAAATGCTAATTCTAATTTTCTTTCTTTTAGAATTTTGTTAATACCATCATCTGTACTGGTAATCGTAACTGGAGCTAAACTTGAACTTGCTCTACCTCTCACTTGATTAACCAAAGTAGCAGCATCGGCAAAATTCCCCTGATGAACTAAAGCTTCAGCTCTTATTAACAATAAATCTGCATATCTCATTACATAAAAATTCTGATGACCTGTAGTAATTCTCATTTTATACATAAAAGGAAAATTATTGCTTGGCCAAAAATTATCAGACCAATCTACATGAGTTGAAAACCAAACGCTTGAGTTTTTTCTGACATTATCTCCTTCTGTATTAAAAGTATTTACTAAATCATACGAAGGTGTATTGAATTTCTTCCAGTCTGTCCCATAAAACATTGAAGACCCCCATGCCCAAATCGTTCCGGCATTTCCATTAGATTCAAAAATAGATTCTGCATTGGCTTCGTGATTTCCATCAAAAAGTTGATCATAAACAGGAAGTAATGAATATCCTTGTCCCATTAACTGTGTTGTATAATCAACCACTTTTGCATAATCAGGATTTGGCTTTGTTGCATACACTTTTGCCAATAATGATAAAGCTAAACCTCGTGTAGCTTTGTATTTATTTGAACTTGCAGGTGCACTTGCTAAAGCTCCTTCTAAATCTGAGATTATTTGAGCATAAACTTCATTCACAGGTTTTCTTGCAGGATAAACTTGACTGTAAACTTCATCGAAATTATCTGCATTTACTCCAACAACTGCTTTTGTTACTAAAGGAAAATCTCCCCACAATTGTACGCCGTGGAAATTGTACATTGCTCGCATAATCGCAGCTTCAGCTTTCATTTCCGCTTTTCGAGAATTTGAAAGTGCAGGATCCGAAATATTATCTACGTAATTTAGAACTTTATTACAATTATTGATAAATCTGAACAAATAATTCCAGTCTCTGTTAACGTTTGAATTGGTTGCGATAATTCTGTACTCATCAATTTGAAAATTTTGAATATTATCACTTCCTGCATGAGCTATATCCGTTTGCGCATCACCATTAAAAAAATAATCTAACTGCCAGTATTCGTTACCCAAATCTGTGTAGATAACAGTCATCAAACCTTCCGCTTCATCCGCTTTTGTGTAGGGAGTATCATTATTCGGCACTGCTCTATCAGTAAGTGGCTCCGTATCCAAATAATCACTACAAGAAGTTGTTCCTAGAATTAAAGTTGCTCCAAGTAGAAAATAGTATATTGTTTTATTAATTTTCATAAGAATTTAAATTAAAAATTAGCTTTAAGACCGAAAATAAAAGTTCTTACCTGAGGATAAGTCCCGTAGTCAACCCCTGAAACACCATTTGTTGTATTGAATGCATTTACTTCAGGATCAAAACCTGTATAATCTGTCCAAGTTAGTAGATTTTGTCCCGTAACATAGAGATTTATCTTACTTACACCTTTGAAGGGACTTAAGAAATTATACCCAAGTGTTGCACTCTTTATTTTAAGGAAAGAACCATCTTCGACAAATCGGTCTGAAACATACTGTGAGCTTGTGGAATTTGCTCTGGGTGTGTTAGTGATTTGCCCAGGTGTTGTCCATCTGTTCAAAACTACTGCAGATTGGTTTTTAAAATCGTTCATCATTTCCAAATCAAATCTTGAAGCATTATAAATTTCGCCACCATAAGATCCGGTTACTAATACGTCTAAATACCAGTTTTTATATGAGAAATTATTACTGAAACCAAAACTGAAATCCGGATTTGGATTTCCTATTATTGTTCTGTCATTTGGGTCAAAAATTCCATTTCCATTATTATCTTTGTATATCAAATCACCTGTTTGAGAATCGACATGGCTCACTTGATAACCGTAAAAAGAACTTATTGCCTGACCAGGTGTAAATCTTACTAAATTAGCTCCAACCGTTTCAATATTTGCTACGTCAATGTTTGGTCTATAATTTAAATCTAATACCTTATTTTTGTAAATGAAATATTGAAATTTGTGCTCCAATTAAAGTTTTCTCCTTTGAAATTCTGCGTGTTTAAAGCGAATTCTAAACCTTTGTTTTCCATGCTACCAATATTCTTCAGAATGTTTCCGATACCAGCACTTTCGAATGAAATAGGAACAATCAAATCTTTGGTTTTTCTTTTATAAGCATCTACACTCAATTTAATTCTATTGCTTAAGAAGCCAAAATCTAAACCTATGTTTGCATCCGTAGTTGTTTCCCAACCCAAGTCACTACTATCCCACTGATAACTGTACCAGACACCATCTGGACCTACACGTGAATTTCTTTCAAGGTTATAATGAGAATAAGGCGGAATTCCTGATGCATTACCACTTTGTCCCCATCCTCCTCGTATTTTTAATTCTGATAAAATCTTGTTATCAGCAAGGAAATCTTCGTTTGACACCGTCCATGCACCAGAAACACCCGGGAAGAATCCCCATTTATTTCCAGGAGCTAAAGCTGAACTTCCGTTATATCTAAAAACTCCCATAATTGTATATTTATTATTATAGGTATAAAGTGCTCTTCCAAAGAATGATAATTCTCTCAGATGTTCTTTTACAAGACTTTCACGCTTGTTATCGATTACTGTATTATAATCAAAGAAAGTTGTGCCTTCAGGGAAATTGTTACCATCATAATTATGCCAAGAATTTCTCTTCTCATGGATCTGATTTCCTCCTAATAAAGCTAAATCATGAACTCCTGATTTTATGGTGTAGGTTAACGTATTTTCAACATTCAAATCCTGATAAGTTGATAAATATTTACCACCAATTCCTTTTTGCTGTCGTCCGTAACTTGTCTGATAACCGTCAGTAAATTGGTCATTTGTAACATCAATTAAATCAAATGATACAGTTGGCTTCCAAACTAAATTTTTAAGCAGATTAACTTCCAACCCTAAATTACTCATAAAACGCTGCGTTTGCGTTTCATTCTTTCTCGATTGATAAGCAACCGGATTTTCCCAAGAAGACTGAAATGGGTTTAAAGCAAACTGACCATCTTTATAGCCATCCAAATAATTACCTGCAGTATCAGTCTCTCTAACAGCTAGCTGACTTCCGTAAATTGGTAAAAAAGAAGGAGTATTTAAAGCACTTAATATAACTCCACCTCTGGAAGTACCTAAATTGTCATTTGTATTTTTAAGAGTCGTATTGATATAATTAAAATTACCTGTTAATTTCAACCAGTTGGTAATTTTAGCATCTAAATTCATTTTTGCAGAGATTCTGTCAAATCTTGCTGGGTCAATAATCCCGTCAATTCCTTGGTAACCTAATGCTGTGTAAGCTCTTACTTTTTCGTTTCCAAAAGAATAATTTACATTATAATTCTGATCAAAACCAGTTCTGAAAACTTCATCTCTCCAATTGGTATTAATACCTTCATAACGATGATTATTAATAGTTGTAAGGTATGAAGGATTAATTTCAGACATTAAAGTTTTATATTGGTCTAAATTTAAAACATCAATATTGTTTACCGTTTTAGACATTCCCCAATAGGCATTGAATGCTAATTGTGGTTTATTGGCTTTTCCTCTTTTAGTTGTTACAATCACAACCCCAGAAGAACCATTAATACCATAAATAGCTGCAGAAGTTGCATCTTTCAGAATCGTCATGTCGGTAATATCATCAGGGTTTATTCCGCTGATATCAAAAGTTTGAATTCCGTCAACAACATATAAAGGATTTACGCTGGAAGAAATAGAGTTATTTCCTCGAATCTTAACATCTATCGCAGCTCCCGGTTTACCTGAAGACTGAATGACATTTACACCGGCTGCATTTCCTTGTAATGCTTGTCCGACATTATAAATTGGTCTGTCATCAAACGTTTCAGCTTTTACGGTAGAAACCGCACTCGTTAAGTTTGATTTTTTTACCGATCCATAACCAATCACTACTACTTCTTCAATTTTCTGCTCTTTTTGAACAGTATCTCGTGGCGTAGTCTGTGCATTGAAATTTGCCGTAAAATAAAGTGCGGCGATAATTCCTAAACTTCTTGATATTTGTACATTCATATACAGTTAGTTTTTTTAATTCTCAAATTGAGACAATAAAAATATATATTTTTTGATTAATTAACATTTATTTAATAATTATTTTAATATTTCCACTATTTTTGGGGTCTCAAAGACATAAATACGTGGTAATAATTAGTTAATATTGACTTAAAAACGTTAAAAATAATCCCCAAATGAGTGTTAAGCAACCCAATATTTCTCTTCCGCTAAAGCTTACCTTCTTAGTTTTTTCAATGGTTCTAAACTGTATGGGGATTGTGATACTGCAGCTTTCAGAACAAAATATCACTTACGATAAATTGGGATTCTTAGAATCTTTTAAAGATATACCAATTGCCATTTTTTCACTTTTCGCCGTTAATTTCATCAGCAGATTCGGGACTAAAAAATCCTTGATTTTTGCATTAATGTTAGTTGGTACTTGCTCATTATTTTTACCTTTTGTTGAAGTATTTTGGTTTTTCAAGCTGTGGTTTGCAATTATTGGGACTTGTTTTGCGATTGGGAAAATCTGTGTTTACGGGATTATCCGAAATAATATGACCGAAGAAAAATCTTTAGCAAAAACCATGAATAGTGTAGAAGCATCTTTCATGATTGGTATTTTTGTTGTGAACACGGGTTTTGGGTGGCTAATTTCAAGTCAATTTGGAGAATATTGGAAATTTGGATTTATGTCTATTTCCCTCATTTCTTTTTTCACGGTTTTCCTTTTTATAAAAGCTAAAATTGCTGAACCGGAAAATAAAAGCAACAAAATCCTCCCAGACTTATCTGAATTCGGGAAATTGCCTTTTATCCTTTTTTTTGCGGTCAGTTTTTTTATAATTTTTATCGAGCAGAGCTTTAATTCTTGGCTTCCAGCTTTTTACAAAGACCATTTGAAAGTCAATTCTTTTTTTGCGTTGCAGGCCTCCTCTTTTCTAGCACTTTTCTCCTTCACAGGCAGAGCAATCACATCAAAGATTATTCATAAATTTTCATTGTCCAGATATTTCATGATGTGTTTATTCATGATTATATTTTTGCTGGTGGTTATCTCAATCATTCAATTTAATTTTACAGAACATCCGAAAGTTCTATTATTTCTATTTCCCGTCATCGGATTATTTCTTTCACCTCTATATCCGGTAATTAACTCGAAGATGATTGCTAAAATTGATAAGGATAAAATCAATACTTTCACTTCTCTAATTGTAATTGTGTCTTCAGTAAGCAGTTCTTTAAACTCAATGACGATTTCATTATTATTTAAAAATCAAATACTTACCTATTACTCTCTTTACATTTTGGGAGCAGTAATAATAGTTTCCGTATTAGCCTATTTTTATTTTAAAAATAATGCATTTAAATAAGGAGTTTTTCGATCTGCCATTTTTGGATGGGTTTGCCTCTGAATGTTGTGTAAGATAAAAGAGACAATATCATAAGAAATTACAATAGTAATCTTTGGTATATTATCAAAATTTTAAACAAAAAAATCCCGGACGAACGGGATTTTAATTTCTTATATTTACATTTATTTTATCTCTACAGGAACTGAAATTTTATCCCAATCCATTGTGAATCCGTTATTGTTTATTTTATACATTAAAGTTTCCTGTGTTGCTGGTAAAGCTTTTGTTTTTACATCAACACGTAAAGCATCTTTAGATTCTTCATATTTATAAGCTCCCCATTGTTTTGCCTCTTTGTTAAAAATCGCAGTCCAGGTTCCTGATTCTTTAGGGATTAAGAAAAAACTATATTTACCAGCAGGCAATTTTTTACCCTGAACGGTAATGTCCTTATCGGTTTCGAAAGTAGTTGCTTCATTGGCACCTGCACGCCAAACTTTGTTGTAAGCTTCCAAGTCACCCCAGATTTTACGTCCTTTAACAGAAGGACTGTTATAAGCTATTGTGATTGTCGCATCCTTAATTTTTCCGGTTGCAGTAGCCGCAGGGCTGGCAGGTTTTTTAGTGTCCTGTGCAAAGGCATTCAAGGAGATCGTCATTGTCGCAACAACGACGACAGCAGATTTAATGATGGTTTTCATAATATTTTTGTTTGTATGTTTACTTTGTTCGTTTACGAATTTACGGCTTTCGGTTTATAAAACAGTAACCCGATTGCCGAAAATATAATAACAGCAGCTGCCCCGATTACATTAAGCCAAAGGAAAGAAACGATATCGAAGTTATAAACGGCAATAACCACAATTTCTGATAAAATTGCAGCAATAAATACATTTGAGCCTGTGATTTTTTTATAGTAAAATGCGACCAGAAAAATGCCCAATATCGGACCGTAGAAAAGAGAACCTAATACGTTAACCGCTTCAATAAGGGAACCCATTTGAGTGGCAAACATGGCTACACCGATTGAGAAGATCCCCCAGGCTAAAGTGTGCAGGCGACTATACTTCAATTCGGTTGCATCATCAGGAATTTCTTTTTTAAAGATCAGATGAACATCTTTTAAAGAACAGGCAGCAAGGGAATTCAGCGCAGCAGAAATTGATCCCCAACTAGCAAGAAATATGACAGCAAATAGTAAACCGATCATTCCTACAGGCAAGGTATTTTTCACGAAATAAAGGAAAATATAATTCGTATCCGTTTTCTCAGCGTTAAAGTTCGAATGATTAATCGCTTCTTCTACTCTGCCGTGAAGTTCTTTCACTTCAGTTTGTGTGTTTTTAAAATCCTGAATTCTTTCTTTAAGTTGAGGAGATTGAGTTTCTTTCAGCTTTAAAATTTCCTTTGATTCTGAATTAAATTTTATCTGTAAATCCTGATGCTCTTTTTCGAAAACCGCAGCCTGTTCAGGTTGTGTTTCCTTTAAATGCTGATAAGATCGTTCATTAAAATAAATCGGAGCCGGTTTCAGAGAAAAGAAAGCGAAAAGCAAGGCACCAATCAGGAGAATAGCAAACTGCATCGGAATTTTAACCAACCCATTCAACAGCAAGCCCATTTTTGCATTGGTATTGTCTTTCGCAGTAATATACCTCCCGACCTGACTCTGGTCGGTACCGAAGTAAGAAAGTGCCAGAAAAAAACCGCCAATCAGCCCACTCCAGATATTATATTTATCTTTCCAATCGAATTCTGTAGTGATTACATTGAGTTTTCCGGATTTCCCCGCCAGATAAAGCGCATCCTTAAAACCAATTCCGTTCGGCATATTCTGGATAAGCAAATACCCTGCAAAAGCCATGGTTCCCAGAATAATGAGAAACTGTAATTTTTGGGTGTGAGCGATTGCTTTTGCTCCACCAACATAGGTGTAAATCAACAGAATACCGCCTGTTAAAACATTGGTTACATAAATATTCCAGTTTAAAACGCTTGATAAGATGATACTCGGAGCGTAAATGCTTATTCCTGTTGATAAGCCTCTGGAAAAAAGAAAAAGCAGTGAAGTGAGAACCCTTGTTTTTTTATCAAAACGGTTTTCCAGATATTCATAAGCCGTGTAAACATTTAAGCGTTGAAAAATAGGAATGAAAGTGATACAGATCACAATCATCGCCAAAGGCAAACCAAAGTAATACTGAACGAAACGCATGCCGTCTGTATAAGCCTGACCCGGTGCCGAAAGAAAAGTAATGGCACTTGCCTGCGTAGCCATGATACCTATCAGCACAATGTACCAGGGCATTTTATTATCTGCTTTCAGGTAGGATTCGTTGCTTTTTTGGCCACGACCGATAAATACGCCGTAAACAACCACTGCAACAAGTGTACAAATAAGAACAGTCCAATCTATCGTACTCATGCCCAGAATTTAGTAAAGAAATAATAAAATGCGATCTGAAATACTAAAGCAACTGCTAATAGTATGTACCAGGTGTTCCAATTTTTAAGTTGATTTTTCATCAGTTTTTCTGTGCAGATAAAAAGTTTAAAAATAAACGTGCTGCCCCAACATTTCCCGCAGGTAGTTGTCTGAAAAATGCCAATGGTGTATAAATGAAATTACCCTTACCGTATTTGGTATATAAAGCTGATCCTTGTAGAGGTTCTTCACCTATATCGTGCATTTCAAAAAGAGGTTCATACGCTACATCCCATTGATCAGGAAAATAGGCGCCGCGCTCCTGTACCCAACCTTTAAAATCATCAGCAGTAATTTTGTTCGGAAAGTTCAGTAATTTATGATTTGGATTTAAAAACGTAACCACAGTATTTTCTTCGGTAACCCGTTTATTGGCAATATTGAAATTGTACATCCCCAATTGGTTAACGGTTGTATCCTGATTGGTGTTATACTGCATCACTAGATTACCTCCGGCTTTTGCATAAGACCATAAAAAAGGCATCCAGCGACCCAGTTTTTTCTCTGTATTGTTTGCACGAACACCAAGTACGATTGCATCATATTGCGATAGCTTGTTTTGACTATCATTTCCGCCAGATTCATCTATGTTGCCATAAAAATCTTCGTCTTTCAATACATCTACCTGAATACCTGTCATGCGAAGGAACTCAGGAATGAAATCGCCCGCACCTTCTATGTACCCCACTTTTTTAACCTTCGCCTGAATATCGCCTTTCATTACTGTTACACTTGCAGGCGAAAAATATTGTAAGGAAGGTAAATGCGGGTACTGAATTAATACCTGTTTTTTATTATAAGTGACACCATCTGCAACAAAATTGGCATCCAATTGCAAACGGGATGAATGTATTGCGGCAAGCTTAGCTTTTGGAATAACGTAATCGATGGTCGTATCTTTTCCATTGAGCGAACTTACATCAGAACCGCCTAGCCGTTCTCCGTTATACATCAGGTTTACTTTACCATTACTGAACTTTTTGGCGGAATTAACCTTAAGATTTAAACTCAAATGTAGATCTTCATTTTCTTTAACTAAATAAAGTGGTTGTGTAAATTTAAGTTCCAATGCAGGAACAATGCGCAAGGCTTCGACCACATCACCACGAACCGGGTCTAATTTCTTGAAAGATAAAGGAAGTTTAACCTGAAACTTTTCCAAGCCGATTTTTAAACCAAGCAAAACATTCAGTGGTGATTCTGCCTCAGGCAAACCGATTAAAGTATCATTCGGAACAGAGAAAGTTGCCGCATTCGTGGGAGGTTTTGCCAGCCAGTAAGGTTCTGTGAGTGCTGCATCTGCAGGAATCTGAATGTCATGCTGAATGGTAATTAAAGAATCTTTTGATAATTTTCTGTTGAAGCTTTCTGATTCACCTAACCATTTTACATCTTCTAAAACAACAGGATTTGTAGCTCTTGAAATCAGATTTAATCTGAAATTGTAGTGATCCCCGGCAACAGCTTCAGCCTGATTGGTCACTACCTCGCCCATCAATCCCGCACAGCTTAGAATTATATTGTCAAGAGCTTTAATTTTATCCTTTTTTAGGTCTGAATCTTTCAATGCCATCACCTTTTTTCTCAAAACAAGCAAAGCGGGCAAGCTCTGGTCTGGATTATTGAAATTGAAAGTTGAAATAATTTGATCTAATGATTGGTCAATATCAGCCTTTCCTTTTGCAGTCCAGGTTTTAACGACTCCGTCAAAAAGTGATGCTTTTGCAGGCTCACCAGCAACGTGACTAAAATATTCAGTTCTGATGCCGGCCACAGACTGTGTTCCTGCACCTTGGCTTTTATGTAAACTTCTGCTTAATCCTGCCAGTTCACCATAGCCCATTCCCAGTTGCGCATCATATTGCCCAACGGTAACTTTCAGTTGATTTTCAGCTGTCGTATTGACCCCACCAAAACGGAAAGTATTCCACAATACGCGTTTTGGCTGCCATACGTTGACATATTTTAGTTGATTTGGGAAAGCTGTTTTATCACCTGCCAGCTTAAAAGCTTTTTCCGCAACCACAGCCGAAGCCGCATGTTGTCCATGACCTGCCGCAGCAGTAGGCGGAAAACGACAAATGATAACATCAGGACGGAATTTACGGATGACCCAAACTACATCAGCTGTAATATTATTTTCATCCCATTGTTTAAAGGTATCGGTAGTATTTTTAGAAAACCCGAAATCAATCGCACGAGTAAAAAACTGTTGGGCGCCGTCTAACTTTCTTGCCTCCAAAAGCTCATGCGTTCTGATTAAACCCAACGCTGCACCTTGCTCTGTGCCTAATAAATTCTGACCACCATCACCTCTGGTTAAAGACAAATAGCCTGTTTCTACATTTTGGTCGTTGATTAACCAGGAAAGTAATCCTGTATTTTCATCATCGGGATGAGCCGCAAGATAAAGAACTTTAGGCAGCTGTTTAAGGGTTTTGAGTTCGCGGTAAATTTCAGATGATTTTGAGGGCCGAACCTGTTGGGCCGAACCAAAAACCGTAAAGAAGCCAAGGATAAATACAGTGATTACGTTTTTGAACATTTGAATTTGCTTTGCGGGCAAATATAAGTAAATCGTTTTTCTTTCAACCTTCAAAGAAAAGCAAAACGTTTTTTGCTGACGATTTAAAAATCGATATTATTTTATAACGCATGATTTATTATAAACTTAAATAAGGACACAAATGCATATAATTAGACTCTGAATTTCGCAAAACTAAATATATTAGATATAGACAATTCAATAAAAACATATATTCTGCGGTTATATTAAGGGCAACAAGCTCCAGGTCAGAAAGTTTTGGAATTCTATTTGTTTTATAGATTTGATATGACCACAAGACTTTGTCAATTCATTTTAAAATAATTTCATAATTTTAAATAAATTATAAACATACTTAATATATTTACAATCAATTAAATACATAGTTATCTAACTAAATAAACAATCTTTTTTATTCTTTGCTAAATGCACAACAGGTAATTTAAAATATATTTATCCGTTTATTCACTTTAAAGTCCACTTAATAAAAGCTTATCTTTAGGCTTTCAATAAACTATTTTCTTAATAAACATCGAAGAATGCAAGCAATCTATTGTAGAATTTTTACCACAATCGGGCTTTCGGTTTTCAGCATTACAGCTTTTGCTCAGGAACGGAGAACGATCAGTGGAACGGTACGAGACGGAAAGAATGGTGAACTCGTCATCGGAGCCACCATCAAAGTAGAAGAAGACCCAACGATCAATATCACAGCCAACGAATATGGTTTTTATTCACTTTCTCTGCCGCAGGGAAATTATACAATTGCTGTTGCATATGGAGGTTACGAGAACTATAGACAGACCATACAGCTTGATCAGAATGTAAAGTTAGATTTGATTCTGAGCCAGGAAAAAGAAAGAACTGCACAAATTGATGAAGTCATTATTTCAGCAGTAAAAAAGATAAAAATCTGACTTCAGCTCAGATGGGAACCGAAACTTTGAGCATCAAAAGCATCGAAAAACTTCCTGTTTTGTTTGGTGAAAAAGATGTTTTGAAAACGATTCAACTTTTACCCGGAATCAAAAGCAATGGAGAAGGCAGCAGTGGTTTCAGTGTAAGAGGAGGCGCAACCGATCAGAATTTAATTTTATTGGATGAAGCACCGGTTTACAATGCATCGCATTTACTAGGATTTTTCAGCACATTCAACAGTGATGCACTGAAGGATGCAAGTATCATTAAAGGAAACAGTCCGGCGCAATATGGCGGTCGACTCTCTTCGGTGATGGATGTGAAAATGAAAGACGGAAACAACAAAGATTACAACGTCAACGGAGGAATTGGTTTGATTAGCAGTCGATTGAGTGTAGAAGGACCAATTCAGAAAGAAAAATCTTCATTCATTGTTTCAGGCAGAAGAACATATGCCGATGTTTTCCTGAAAGCGACTGATGATTTTAAAGACAGCAAGCTTTATTTTTATGATTTAAATTTAAAAGCTAATTACCAGATCAATGAAAACAACCGTTTGTATATTTCTGGATATTTCGGAAGAGATGTTTTGGGGTTAGGGAATACATTTTCAACCGATTGGGGAAATACGACAGCAACTTTGCGTTGGAACAGCATCATCAACAGTAAATTATTCTCGAATACTTCATTTATTTACAGTAATTACGATTACAAAGTCAGTCTTACGAGTAACGACAATACGTTCGGATTAGATTCACAGATCCAAGACTGGAATCTAAAGCAGGATTTCTCGTGGTTTGCGGGAAATAAACATTCTGTTCGTTTTGGTTTACAGTCTATCTATCATACCATTACGCCGAGCAGTGCTTCGGGAACGAGTGTAAGTAGTTTTCCGAGAAATTCAAGATATTCCTGGGAAAACGCATTGTATATTAATGATGATTTTAAAGCTACAGAAAAGTTGACGGTGAATTATGGTTTAAGACTGTCGATGTTCAGTGTTTTGGGTGGAGATACTTTTAATACCTATGACAATGGAGTTTTAACCGAAAGCCGATTTTTAGAAAAAGGAAAATTCGGAAAAACATATGTTAATTTGGAGCCACGAATTACTGCCAACTATAGAATCAATGAGGTGAGCAGCATCAAAGGTGGATACGCAAGAAATACTCAGAATCTTCACTTGCTCAGCAACAGCAGCAGCGGAAACCCTACCGATCAGTGGATTGGAAGCAGCTATTCGGTGAAGCCTGAGATTGCAGATCAGATCAGTGCTGGATATAGCAGAAATTTCAACAACAATAATTACGAAATCAATGCAGAAGTGTATTACAAAACGATGCAGAATCAGATTGATTTTAAAAACGGTGCTGAAATTACGTTTGACGCAGCAGCTGATGTTGAAGGTGAATTGTTGTTTGGAAAAGGCAGAGCCTACGGTTTAGAAGTCATTGCAAAAAAGAAAAACGGAAAACTGACAGGCTGGATTTCTTACACCTTATCAAAAACGGAAAGAAAAATAAACGGAATCAACGATAACAATTGGTACAACGCCAGACAGGATAAAACCCACGATTTATCGGTTGTTGCGACATACGAGCTAAATCCTAAATGGTCTTTTTCGGGGTTGTTTGTGTACAGCACAGGAAATGCAGTGACTTTCCCGACTGGGAAGTATGATTTGCTTGGACAAACGATTTTCCAATACAGCAAACGAAATGCTGACAGAATGCCCGCTTACCACAGAATGGATTTGAGCGCAACCTACGAACCCAATAAAAACAAACGTTGGAAAAGCTCATGGTCTTTCGGGATTTATAATGTGTACGGAAGAGAAAATGCCTACACCATTGCCTTCGAAGACAACCCAGATAATCCTGGAACAACCAGAGCAATGCAGACTTCACTCTTCAAGTTTGTTCCGAATATAACGTATAATTTTAAATTTTAATTTGATGAAAAACATATTTTTAATTATTGTTTCACTGTTTTTATTCACTAGTTGTGAGAAAGAAATTGACTTAGATTTAGAGGATCAAAGCGGAAATATCGTCATTGAAGCTAACGTAACCAATCAACCTGGGCCTTATCAGGTGAAAATTACCAAATCAGTAGCATTTACAGAAAATAATATATATCCAATTGTGAGTAATGCTGTCGTTATTTTAAGTGATAACACCGGACAAACCGAAACCTTACATCATGTGGGTCAAGGGATTTACGAAACCACGACTTTTACAACCGCACCGGGTAGAACTTATTCTTTAAAAATTTCGGCAGAAGGAAAAGAATATACAGCGACGAGCACTATGCCACAACCTGTTGTGCTTGAGGATTTGCAGCAGGATTCATTCTTGGTTGCGGGGGAATTGTCTTATACTCTTTTGCCTATTTTTACAGATCCGATTGCGTTAGGAAACAGGTATCTTTTTAGCTATACTTTAAACAATAACCCGAAAAAAACATTTGAAGCATTTTCTGATAATGTTAACAATGGAATGCTCAACCAAAGACCTTTGTTGCTTCCAAATGACGATGAAGACGGTGAAAGTGAAAAAACAAAAGTAGGTGACACCATCAATGTAGAAATGCAATGTATTGATACCAACGTTTTTACCTATTTTTCCTCATTATTACAAATTATCGATGGTGGCGGTCCTGGTGGAGGAATAACACCGTCAAACCCGCCAAGCAACATCAGTAATGGTGCATTAGGATATTTTTCGGCACATACAGTCAGCAAAAAGAGTTATGTGATTCAGTAATATCATTTTAAACTTAAAAATACAATCCGACAGAAAATATTTTGTCGGATTTTTTGTGTTATGAATTATTTAATTTATTTCCATTATAAATTAGACTCTGAGGCTAGAAGTTTAGATTCAATCATAAGTTTTGCATAAAGTTTTGATTAAATTTGAAATAATTGAATTAGTCATTGAGTTTAAATTCAAATAAAACTTACCAAGTCTCTCCTAAAAAACATCAGATATGTCTGACTCTACCAATCAAAGCAGAAGATCCTTCCTGAAAAGCACGGCTATTGTAGCAATTTTCGCATCAATTCCAACGTCAGTAAAAGCTTTTTATCAGGATGTAAAAGACTTTATTCTTCCCAAGAAAAGTATTTTACCCATAAAAATTTCTGTTAATAAAAAAGTACACGAAATTAAAACAGACAGCCGCTCAACCTTGTTAGATGTTCTTCGTGAAAATCTAAATCTTACCGGAACGAAAAAAGGCTGCGACCACGGGCAATGTGGAGCTTGTACGGTTCATATTGACGGTGAAAGAGCATTAAGCTGCCTTACTCTGGTGGCGATGGTTCCCGGTAAAGAAATAACCACAATTGAAGGTTTGTCCACCGGTGATCAGCTTCATCCTATGCAGGAAGCATTTATAGAATGTGACGGATTTCAGTGTGGATATTGCACTCCTGGACAAATCATGTCTGCGGTTGCCTGTGTAAAAGAAGGTCACACCAATTCTGTAGAAGAAATTAAAGAATTCATGAGCGGAAACCTTTGTCGTTGTGGTGCCTACAACGGAATTGTAGAATCTATCCAAAAAGTTGCAGCATTATGAAACCATTTACATTTGAAAAAGCAAAAAATTCTGCTGAAGCTTTAAAATTAAAGATTTCAAACAGAGATTTTATATCAGGTGGAACTAATATTGTCGATCTTCTCAAGAAAAATATCGCACAACCCGACGGAATGGTTGATGTTTCATCGGCCTTGTCTAGCGAAATTAAATGGTCTGAAAAGTCAGTCAATATTGGAGCGATGGTTCGGAATACAGCATTAACTACAAATTCTGATTTACTGAAAAACTATCCCTTAATCACTAAAGCAGTTTTAGCGGGAGCTTCACCGCAAATCAGAAATATGGCAAGTACAGCAGGAAATCTCTTGCAGCGAACGAGATGTCCTTATTTTTATGATGTGACCACTCCATGCAACAAAAGGAAAAAAGGGAGTGGTTGTAGTGCTTTGATTGGGGATAATAAAATGAGTGCTGTTGTGGGTTACAATGACCAATGTGTTGCAGTTCATCCATCAGATTTATGTATTTCTCTAAGTGCGTTGGATGCCAATGTTCATGGACTTACTTCTAAAAACGAAAAGTTTATGATCCCATTTAAAGATTTCTACAAATTGCCGGAAAATACACCATGGTTAGATAATAATTTACCTCAAAACGCTTTAATCACTCATATTGAAGTTCCGAAAAATGAATTTTATAAAAAATATGCTTACGTAAAGTTACGTGAACGGACCTCTTACGCTTTTGCGATGATTTCTGTTGCATCAGCTTTGCAGATGGAAGGAAATACAATCAAAGATGCAAGACTAGCTTCAGGTGGTGTCGCTCACAAACCTTGGAGATGGTACGAAGCAGAAGATTATCTGAAAGGTAAAAAAGCGTCTGAAGAAGTGTTTAAAAAAGCCTCAGAAATCGCAACTGAAAAAGTAAAGCCTCTGGCTCATAACGGTTACAAAGTTCCGATGTTGAAGGGAGCTATCGAACTGGCTTTGCAAAATGCTTCCAAATTATAAACAGTTTTATTTCTAATAATTTAAAAAAGTAAAAAATGGGATTTTTTGACGATGAAACTGATTTTGCAATGCCTATTGAAGGTCGTGTAGAAGGAATTGCAAAGGTAAAAGGGCAAGGGAAATATGCCGCCGAATATAAAGTAGACAACCTCTGTTATGGCGTTTTGGTGACGAGTGAAGTCGCATCAGGAACGATCAAATCGATCAACACAGATGCTGCAAAACAGTCTGAAGGATTACTTGATATTATTTCTCACCTGAAAAAACCTTTAGTTCCGGGATTTTCGGATGAAACAAAGATAAAAGAATCAAAATTCGGACTTCCGGTTTTCCATACCGATAAGATTTATTTTAAAGGGCAACCTATTGCTTTAGTAATTGCTGAAACTCTGGAAGAAGCGACTTACGCCGCATCTTTAGTTAAAGTAGAATATACAACCGCACCGTTTGAAGTCGATTTTAATCAGGCTAAAAATAAGGT
This sequence comes from Chryseobacterium sp. 3008163, assembly GCF_003669035.1. Classification (NCBI taxonomy): domain Bacteria; kingdom Pseudomonadati; phylum Bacteroidota; class Flavobacteriia; order Flavobacteriales; family Weeksellaceae; genus Chryseobacterium; species Chryseobacterium sp. 3008163. Next base: position 59,505 of record NZ_CP033070.1, read on the forward strand.
CGAATTAAAACCTGCCGGAAAGGAAAGAGGCGATGAAAAAAGTTGGAGCAATTCAGCATTTACGATAGACCAACAATATAATATTGCAGCGGAAATTCACAATCCAATGGAAATGCATGCAACGATTGCACATTGGTACGCAGAAGATAAATTAAGACTACACGATAAAAATCAGGGAGTTAACGGCGTGCAGAAAACTTTTTCCGGACTGTTCGGAATTCCTACAGATAATATACAAGTCATCAGCGAGTTTGTAGGTGGCGGATTTGGTTCTGGTTTAAAAGTGTGGCCTCATGCTCTAGTTGCAACTTTGGGAGCTAAACAAGTGAACAGGCCCGTCAAGTTGATGCTGACAAGGCCTCAGATGTTTCACTCTGTGGGCTACAGACCTGCATCTTGGCAGAGAATAAAGTTAGGTGCCAATCAGGATGGTAAAATCACAGGAGTTGTGCATCAGGCGAAAAATGGTTGTGCTATTTATGATTCTTTTAGCGATGGAATAACAAGAGTGACGAGATTGATCTATCAGTTTGACAATCTTAAAACTGAAAATGCAGTCGTTCCGTTAAATCTCAGTGCACCAACATGGATGCGTGGTCCCGGCGACTGTACTGGCGATTTTGCAGTCGAATCTGCTTTAGATGAATTGAGTTATCAGTTGAAAATGGATCCTGTTGAACTTAGATATAAAAATTTAGCCATCGAAAAAAATCCGGAAACGGGATTGCCTTGGTCTACGAATTTTCTGAAAGAAGCCATAGAAAAAGGTGCCAAAATGATCAGCTGGAATTTACGCAAACCTACACCGCCAGCAACTACTGAAGGTGATTGGAAAATTGGCTACGGAATGGCAGTCGGAATGTGGAATGCCGGACGAAACAAAGCCGGAGCAGGAATTAAGATGACCAAAGATGGAAATGTCGTTTTACAAACCGCAATGACCGACATCGGAACTGGAACTGGAACAGGAATGGTGAATATTATGCATGAGCGATCCGGTATTTCACGAAATAAAATAAAAATTGAATTAGGAAATTCAGATTTACCACCTGCTGGAAGTCAGGGCGGAAGTACAGGTTTATCATCAATCAGTGGAGCTGTGGCTGCAGTTTGTGACGCATTAAAATTAAAGCTTGCTGAATATGCTTCTGTGTCAAATCAAAAATTTCAAAATGCTTCAGTTGCAGATATCATACTTTCAGACAAAGGCATTTCTTTTCAGAAAGAAGGTGATAATTTCCTTTCTTATCATGATATTTTCAGTAAAAATAATTTAAATCTAATTGAAGTAGATGCTTCATCAGAAGCGGGTGAAGAGAGGAAGAAGTTTTCTTTTTGTTCGTCAGCAGCACATTTTTGCAAGGTTAAAGTAAATACCAAAACAGGAAAAGTAGTCGTTGATAAAATGGTTGTCGTTGTAGATGGTGGGAAAATCATTAATCAAAAACCGGCTGCCAATCAAATTTCCGGCGCTGCAGTTGGTGGAATCGGCATGGCTTTGATGGAAAAAATGTCGGTTGATGAAAGACTAGGAAGTCTTATTGCCAACGATTTGGCTGGATATCACTTCCCTGTCAATGCAGACGCACCAATAATTGAAGTTGCGTTTATCAATAAACCTGATTTAAATCTTAACCCAAGCGGAGCAAAAGGTTTGGGTGAAGTAGGAATTATTGGAGCTGCCCCGGCGCTTGCCAATGCAATCTATAATGCAACCGGAAAACGTTTCAGGAATTTACCGATTACTCCGGATCAGTTTTTTTAGTTTAATATTTTAATTTACTTCCAATCCGGCAAATATAAATTTTACCGCAAAATAGTTGAATTAGATCTATTGTTGCGGTTTAGTTTAAAGCTTAATTTAGAAATTATCTACCCAAAGATTTCAAAGCCCATGCAATAAGAAGCGGTTGCATAAATAATCTAGCCATTCTTTTGTTGTCGGTATCTAAGACAAAGGCATCTTTTCTATTTTGATACTGCGAAATATTTCCCGGGAAGACAGCTGTAAAAAAAACGGCAGTGATTTTACCTAATGTTGAACGGTATTTTTTCGGGGTAGCAATAATACTTGCGCCCAAAGCAATTTCAACAATTCCGGAATATATAACAGTGTCATCTTTTTGTAACGGAACCCACTCGGGAACCTGAGCCTGAAAGTCTTTTCTGGCAAAAGTAAGGTGAGCAATTCCTGCTGTAACGAGCATAGTTCCGAGGGCAATTCTTGATATGTTTTTGGTGTTCATAATGAATATTTTATCTTTAATAAAGACAAAATCGAGACCATTTAAGAAAAGTTGATTGGTCAATAATTAAATTCAATATTTACTTGAGTAAATAATTATATCGTGTTGATAATGTGATTGTAATCATAATTACATCAATTAAAATTCGTATCTTAGCAATTACTACCAAATCAAAATTTATGGAACGAATTAAATTTTTTCTAGACGATATGCCGTTTCAGAAGGCAAAAAAAACGATTGCTGAAAATGGTATTAATTTTAATGAGATTAAAGCCTTTTTATCCGAAGCTGATAATTATAGTTTTGATCAAATAAAATTAAAATTAAAACCAAATCTAAATAAGATTGTTATTGATATTGCAACAGGAATACGCTATCCGGCATTTGATGATTTTACATCTAAAATCCAGAAGAGTAAATATGGATGTTATTTCGATTTGAAATAAATTTTCAGAAATTTACAAGACATTAAACTTTAATAAAGTTTTTAAGCAATTTATATTAAAAGTGAGAACCTTCGAATTTGAATTTCAGATTCGAAGGTTTTTTAATTTAATTAATTTTTCATTGGCTTATTTTTTGACCTTACAACCGAAATTATAACACTATGTTTCTCTCAATGTTTTTAAATTTTAGCTGGAAAGAATTTTTTTTGGGCGGCGAAGAATGGGTTTTTCTGCTTGAAATTATTTTACGTACCATCATCATGTTTCTTACCATTATTATTGGTTTAAGGGTTTTAGGGAAAAGAGGGGTTAAACAATTATCTGTTTTTGAGCTGGTCGTTATTATCGGGTTGGGTTCTGCAGCTGGAGATCCTATGTTTTATAAAGATGTGGGAATCATGTCTTCGATTATTGTTTTCGTTGTCATTATTTTGGTTTACAGTCTGTTAACTTATCTTATCGGAAGGTTTAAAAAGTTTGAAAATTTACTTGAAGGAAAACCGATATTTCTCATACAAGACGGTGTCTTTTTAGTTGATAATTTCAAAAAAGAAAATTTGGGTAGCGACGAATTTTTTTCTGAATTACGATTGAAAGGAATTTCACATTTGGGTCAGATAGAAACAGCTATTGAAGAGACTTCTGGAGATATCAGTGTGTTTTTTTATGATGAAAAAGATATCAAGTTTGGCCTGCCGGTAATGCCGCATTCTTTAGATTATCCTTTAAAAAATATTTCGAAAGAAGGTCATTACTCTTGTACATTTTGCGGATATACAGAAGAAAAACAAGTCGGAAATGCCGGAACCTGCAAAAATTGCAGTAAAGAAAATTGGGTGGAAGCGAGCTATAAAAAAAGAATAACCTAACATCCAACTGGAAATCACTATCAAATTAGATCTTATGGGAATTTTCTCCTTTGAATTAATAGCTACCAAGATTGTGACTATAATAATGTAGATTGCACTTATATTACCGTTACAATAAACATTAAGGCAGTAACTCGAATGACTGCAGGACAAAATTTGCAATCAATAAATATAAAAAATGATATTCTGTTAAAAAAAACAAAGCGTCCTGAATTTAGGACGTTTTTTTTATGTTTAAAAGTGTAACATTTTCTGTTTATTACACTCTAAATTTCAAAACAAGACAATGCAGGTTTTAAACTTTGAAGAAATATACCACGATTATTGGAAGAAGATATTTCGTCTTTGTATGGGTTATGTGAATGATAATGATGCGGCAAAAGATCTTTGTCAGGAAACATTTGTGGCAGTTTTCCAGCAATTGCCCAAATTCAGGCAGGAAGCTGCAGTCGGAACATGGATTTATAGAATTGCTACTAACATTTGCTTAAGACAGATCAATATCGAAAAACGAATGCCCAGAAGTGAACTTCCTTCTGAGATCAGAGACAATTCCGAAAAGGATAACAAACTAGAACAGGATAAAATAACAGATTTTCTTTACCAATGCATCTCAGAATTACCAGAATTGGACAGAATCATCATCTCTCTGGAACTGGAAGAAATGAAACAGGCTGAAATTGCTGAAGTCGTAGGAATTTCGCCAGCCAATGTCAGAGTCAAAATACACAGAATCAAAGAAAAATTAACCCTAAAATTTAAGAATTATGCAAACAGATAACATCAATTTTCAAGACATCTGGAACAAGAAAAATGTAGAGATTCCTAACATACAGGAAATAAAATCTACCGCAGAAAAATACAGAAAAAAACAATTAAGCGGAACAATTCTTCTGATGTTGTGGCTGATGGGTACAGCTTTTGGAATTATCTTCATCTGGAATGTAATTGATTTTAAAATGTTTACAACCAGTTTAGGGATCATCTTAATTCTTATTGCGTTGGCACTTTACATTTACTTATTTTTTCAAAACATCAACGTAATTAGAAAAATAAATCCATCGATCAGCAATCAGGAATACCTTTCTTCTTTGAAAAAACTACAGCGTCAGAAGCTTTTTATGCAAACGAAAGGGATTAGTATCCATTACATTTTGCTTTCAGCTGGTTTTGCCTTTTACTTCTATGAGTTTGCTTTATTAATGTCAATAACGAGTGTATTTTTAGTTTACGGATTAACGTTCTTATGGTTGGTAATTGTCTGGTTTTTCATAAGACCGAGACAAATCAGAAAGCACAATGAAACGATTTCAAAAGTTATTGATTCTTTGGAAACCATTGAAAAAGATTTAGGAGAATAAATAACCAGCCAACAAACCTCATTTTACACCTATAGAATGCACAACAGGTTTGAAATTACCTTTGCTTATATGAAATTTTGTTCATAAAAAATCCTCAATCTCTTTAATTGAAGATTTTCATCAATTCATATCGATAGATATCTTATCAATTTTTAATATGTTTTGCCACTTTCTCCTCTAAATCCTCAAGATTAAAAGGTTTTGCAACATAATCGTCTGCCTGTGCACTTTTTGCTAAAGCCACAATATCGTTATTGGCAGTTACATAGATTACAGGAATGTTTTTGTATTCTTCATGACTTTTCAAAAGTTTCGTTGCTTCAACGCCACCAATATTTGGGATCCAATTGTCCATCAAAATAACGTCCGGCTGAAACTGTGAAACCTTTTGTATGATGTCGTGCGACGTTTCTGAAATCTCAACGTCATAGCCGCCTTCTTCAAAAATGATGCTGATCACCTCAAGAATCACTTTATCATCATCGAAAATCAAAATTTTCTTCTTGTTCATATATTTTATTTTTTTTATTTAATTGAAATTATTTTACTACTTATAGCTGATTAATTAACTCTGCTAAGTCTTTAGATTCAAACAGCAAATCGTAATTTATCTTTTCAACTGCCTGCTTCGGCATGTAATCAACTTCAGCAGTTTCCGGATTTTGAATCCAGACTTTTCCTTTATTTTTTTTAATATATTTTAAACCTTCCACTCCATCTGCACTGGCTCCTGAAAGCAAAACTCCGATAACACTTTCACCAAATGTTTCAGCTGCAGATTTGAAAGTCACATCAATTGACGGACGCGAGTAATTCATCTTTTCTGAACTGTCGAGTGATACTGTATTTTTACTTTCAAACAACAAATGATAATCAGCAGGAACGATGTAAATTTCATTCTTCTGCAGCTCTGTTTTATCTTCAATTTCAATCACTTTCATTGAAGTAAATTGCTGCAATAAAGTCGGCAGAATACTCGTTGAGTAGGCTTTTCTATGAACAACCAAAACAATCGGAAAGTTCATATTTTCATCTAGCTTTTTGATCATTTCCATAATCACCTGAAGACTTCCCGCAGATCCTCCGATGACTATTAATTCAGTATGGCTCATTTGTGTTTTCATGCTGAATCTATTGGTGATCTACTTTTTTCCAGATTTTCTGGTCTTCAATCTGATGATATGATTTATCTAAATTGGAAAAACGTAAAGTTTCTTTTGAACCTAAAGCGAGATATCCTAAATTTTCTAAACTGGCATCAAAAAGGTTGAAAACACGTTCCTGCAAAGCTTTTTCAAAATAAATCAAAACATTTCTGCAAATAATCAACTGAAAGCTGTTGAACGAGCTGTCTGAAACCAGATTATGCGTCGATAGAATCAGTTTTTCCTGCAGACTTTTATCAAATCTTACGCTGTCGTAATTGGCCGTGTAATAATCTGAAAAATCTTCTTTTCCGCCAGAAAGCATATAGTTTTCAGAATACACTTTCATCTGATGCATCGGAAAAACACCTGATCTTGCCGTTTCTAAAACCGAAGGATTAATATCAGTTCCATAAATCAAACATTTATGATATAAGTTAGCTTCTTTCAACAAAATCGCCATCGAATATGCTTCTTCGCCAGTAGAACAACCTGCAACCCAAATTCTGATCAAAGGATAAGTTCCCAACTGTGGCAAAATTTCTTCTCTCAATTTTTTGAAAAAATAAGGATCACGAAACATTTCCGTCACATTTACCGTAATTTCTTCGATGAAGTGCTTGAGATAATCCGGATCATTTAGAACCGTATAGCGCAATTCTGCAAAGCTGGTAAAACGGTCAATCAGACATATCCGGTTGACACGTCTTTTGAACGATGCTCTGCTGTACAAAGAAAAATCGTATCCGTACAGGTCGTACACATCTTTGATCAGAAATTCGATTTCTTCGTCCTTTACGATACTTGGCTCCAGCATTTAAGACAGTTTTTCTATAGCTATTAATAATTTATCAACATCAATCGGCTTTTTCACATAATCCTGAGCTCCGGCATCCAGACATTTCTGACGGTCTTCTTCCATTGCCTGAGCAGTGACTGCAATTACCGGAATATGTTGTATTGATGGCGTTTGACGAATAATTTTCACAGCTTCGTAGCCATCCATTTCAGGCATCATCATATCCATTAACACCAAATCAATGCTGGGATTATCTTTTAAAATCTGAATCGCTTCCTGCGCCATTGTAGAAGTTTCCATCTGAAAACCGCGGGCTTTTAATGTTAATTTTAGAGCAAATATATTACGTGGATCATCATCCACTATCAAAATTTTCTTTTTCATGAGAGTATCTGTGATTTAACTTTCATACAACCAAACACGCAACAGAGACAGCAACTGATCGATATCTACAGGTTTTGTGATATAATCTGATGCGCCCGCTTCAATACACTTGTCACGGTCACCAATCATCGATTTTGCCGTTACAGCAATGATTGGAAGTCTTCTGAACTTCGGCATTTTTCTGATTTCCTGAATGGTTTCGTAGCCATCCATATTCGGCATCATCATATCCATCAAAACTACGTCTACATCAGGATGTTCTTTGATTTGCTCTAAAGCCTGAACGCCATCCATTGCCAAAACAACTTCCACTTTATATTTCTCTAAAGCTTTCGTTAATGAGAATATATTGCGGACATCATCATCGGTAATCAGTATTTTTTTACCGCTCAAAACTTCTGTTAATGAACCTAAAGTTTTATTTCTGATAGTTTCTACTGAGCTGTTTTTTTCTTCAACCAAATGTAAAAACAAACCGACTTCATCTAGAATTCTCTGATAAGAATGTGCTGTTTTAACAACAATAGAATCAGCATATTGCTTGATTTGTAATTCTTCAGAAGTTGATAAATTTCGTTCTGTGAAAATAATGATTGGCAGATTTTCTAAACCTTCATAGCTTTTAATCGACTCAATAATTTTGTAAGCGTTTCTCCTGTTTGCTCCAATATCAAGGATTACACAGTCCACTCCATCTTTGTTGAAAGCTCTTACACTGTCTTCCACATTATCTTCTACCGACAACGAAATATCAAAATTGCTCAGGAAATAAGAAAGAGCACTTGCATGCTTGGCATTTTCTTCAACAATTAGAACTTTCTGCGGTGATTTTTTAAGGGCATCTTCAATTTTTTTGAAAACATCTGTCATCTGTTCCATCGCAACAGGTTTATTAATGAAATCAATTGCTCCTTTCATCAAACTTTCCTTCTTCACATGAAGGGACGACATCATGTGTACAGGAATTGGTTTTGTCTGAGAATTAGATTTCAACTCGTCCATTACCTTCCAGCCATCTTTTACAGGAAGCTGAACGTCTAATAAAATTGCTGCAGGACGGTATTGCATCGCTGCAGATAACGCTAGATCGCCTCTCACAACCACAACACCTTTGTAATTTTGCATTCTGGCAAACTTTAGTAATGCGATGGCAAAATTGGTATCGTCTTCAACGATCAATATTACCTTATCACCTTCTGAAATGTTATTTCGGTCATCATCAACATCTTCTGGAATTTCCAAGTGCTTGAATACCGTTTCAATTTCATTTTCCTGATAATCAATAATCTGCTTGATTTCTTCAACATCTTCTAAAATGACATCCACTAAATTCTGATCTGAATTTCCAGTTGAAGCAATCTGATTTCCTTTCAGACTTTCGCTTATTGGAATGATCAAACTGAACTCGCTTCCTTCGTTGACTTTACTTTTTAAATCTAAATAACCGCCTAGCAATTTGGCAATTTCACGGCTGATAGATAATCCTAAACCGGTTCCTCCAAATTTACGTTGTGTAGATCCGTCAGCTTGTTGGAACGCTTCAAAAATAATTTTCTGCTTGTCTTCCGGGATTCCGATTCCTGTGTCTTTTACAGAGAAAATAATGAAATCTTTATTTTTAGGATCTTTTTTAATGTTTAAATTTACGCTTCCTTCTTTTGTAAATTTCAAAGCGTTCGATAGAAGATTTCTCAAAACCTGATCCAAACGCAGACGATCTGTTTCTAAGGTCTTAGCTAAATCATCTTCAATGTTGATATTAAATTCAATTCCTTTTTCTTTAACCAAAGGATTCATTAAATTTTTCAAATCTTTTACGACTTCATCAATCACAACATCCTGATATTCCAAAGACATTTTCCCAGATTCTATCTTAGCTAAATCTAAAATTTCGTCAATCAAAGTCAGTAAACTGCTTCCTGAACTTTGAATCACTTTTGCGGATTCAATCTGATCTTCATTTAGGTTTTCATCAGGATTTTCAGCCATCAAACGTGACAAAAGAAGAATTGAATTTAAAGGCGTTCGAAGTTCATGCGACATATTTGCAAGGAACTCAGACTTATACTGCGTACTTAAAGCTAATTCCTCAGCTTTTCTCTGAATTTCAATATTTCTTTCAGCAATCAGCTGATTTTTTTCTTCCAGTAATTTTGAGCGCTCTTCTAGTTCGGTATTGGTTTGCATCAGTTCTTCCTGCTGCACTTTCAGTTCTTCTTCTGAAGCCTGTAATTTTTGAGTCTGTGCTTCGAGTTCTGTATTCAGATTTTCCAGTTCTGAATGTTGAACCTGCAATTCTTCCGACTGAGCCTGAGTTTCCTCCAATAAACGCTGTTCTTTCTCACGACTTTTTGCAGATCGTAAAGCCATGGCGATATTTCTGGAACTTTCTACAAAATAATCGATTTTGTACTGATCAAAGTTTTCATTTGAACTTACTTCCAAAACTCCAATCGTCAAACGGTCAGACATTACGGGAACCAATAAAATAGCATTGATTTTCACTTTACTGCTTGCAAAAGTGACTGCAAAATCATTTTCATTTAAATCATTGAATGCTTTCGGTTTTTTCTGTGCAAAAACCTGCCCTACCATTCCTTCCCCAGACTCGAAGATCTGCTTCATACTGTTTTCTAAACCGAACGAGCTGCTCAACTTCAATTTTCCATCATCCATCAGATAAATAGCACCGTTGATACAGTTTCCATAATCGATCAATTGGCTGAGAGCGTCATTAGTAACCTGCTTCACCGATTTATTTCCGACCAAAGATTCATTTAACAAAGCCAAGCCTTTCTGCCTCCAATCGCTTTTATTTATTTTATCAAAAGATATTTTCAGAGAATCAGTCATATGATTTAATGAATCTACTAGATCACCCAAATCTCCGTCGTATTCATCTTCCACTCTTTGGTTGTAATCACCGTTAGAAACTCTGTTCGCAACTTGTTGAATAACATTTACTCGTTTTGAAATTTCAATATCTTTCGCCTTTAATTCTTTTTCTAGTTTATCTCTACGAATCAAATCATTACGCAATTTAACATAGAAAAAGATTGTTACGATCATTGCTGCCAAAGATGAAAAAACAATAAACAGAACAGTTGTGTTGGATGATCTGTCAAGATCTTTATTTTTTTTCTCAAGTCCGTTTTCCTCGAACTGTACAAAGTCCTGAACGAGAGCTCGGCATTTATCCATGTACAATTTGCTCATTTCAATCTGCTCCTGCGTCATCGCAATCCCTTTTCTTCTGTTCTCAACAAAAAGCTTAAGGTTCTTGATATTCCCATCAACATTTTTCTCCAAATCTTTAAGACGAGCCAACTGAGAAGTCTCTGTGATATCCAGCGATTTTGCCTTTTCTATCGACTGAGAATATGCTTCTAAGCTTCGGTTGTAAGGATCAAGAAAACTTTCTTTTCCGGTCAGCTGATAGCCACGGTTTCCGGTTTCAGCATCTAAAAGTGCGATTAGAACGTCTTTCACAGCGGTAACTGATCTTCTGCTTTTAGAAACGCTTTCGCGGTGCTGCATCTGATTTTGGATGCTTAAGTATGATGCGACCGAACTCGCAATTAAAATTAATAGAGAAAATCCAATTCCGAACTGGAGGTTTCTTATCACTTTTTTCGGCATAAAATTAATTTAAAGGTAATGTGAAATAAAATGTAGAACCTTCTTCTACTTTACTCGAAAGACCGATGGTTCCGTGGTGCTGCTTGATGATTTCAGAACAAATGTACAAACCGATGCCCATTCCCTGAAACTGCACTGATGATTCTTCAACACGATAAAATTTCCGGAAAACTGCATCCTGCTTAAACTCCGGAATCCCAATTCCGAAATCGGTGACGCTTACTTTCACTTCGTCGTCATCTACAAACGTTGTAACGATCACCTGATTGTTTTCCGGGGAATATTTGATAGCGTTGGTTAAAAAATTAATTAAAACCTGCTCGATACGGATGGCATCAAAGGGAATAAGTTGATTAATTTTTCCGATGTGGCGGTCAATTTTCACATTCGGATTATCGTTGGTCTGTAGAATCGTATCAATCGTATTATTGATCAGTTTTTCTAAATCTGCAGGTTTTTTATTGATTTTAAGCTTACCATTTTCGATTTTAGAAACATCTAACAAATCAGTAATCAAGGTGTTTAGCTTTTCTATCTGATCTAAAGCTTTAGTTACGAAAACTCCTTCACTATTTTCTGTATTGCGTTTCAGTTTACGATCCAGCAACTGCATATATGCCTTAATACTGGTCAAAGGAGTTTTCAGTTCATGGCTGGCAATACTCAGGAATTCATCCTTTTCTTTTTCCACCTTTTTCTGGTCTTCAATATCGGTGAACGTTCCGACCCAGTTTTTTAATTTTTCATTCTGATAAACAGGCGACATTCTTAGCAAATGATATCTGTAATCGTCGGTATTTCTATTTTTAATTCTTACTTCTAACTCGAGCGCCATTCCTTTTTTTCTGCAACGCTGAAACTCTTCTTCAATATTCAGATCATCAACATGGGTTTCGGGAAAATGCTGGTCAGATTCAGAATATTCAAACCATTTTCTGTTGACGAAGTTGACGATACCATCCTCATTTAAAGTAAATGCAATTTGCGGTAAAGCTTCCAGCATAAGTTGAAAGTGATCAATTTCAGACTTCATAGAAACCTGTGCTTCTCTTCTTCCCTTTACCTCCAATTCCAGGCTTTGCTGAGCTTTCTTCATCGCAAGATTATTCTCCTGAAGATTGTAGAAAGTTTTTACTTTTAACATCAGAATATCCGGATCGATGGGTTTTGTCACATAATCTATCCCTCCCGACTTGTACCCTTTGGTAATAAATCTTTTGTCAGTATTGACGGCAGATAAAAATATAATAGGAATTTCTTTGGTTTTGCTGTATCCGGCAAAAGTTTCGGCGACTTCAAAACCGTCCATTCCTGGCATCTGAACATCCAAAATAATCAATGCATAATTATTTTTCAATGCCTTACCCAAGGCCTCTTCTCCTGAACTTGCGGTATCAACCTGAAAGTCTTTAGACTCTAATAATTTTTTTAGCGAAAAAATATTGTTTTGGTTATCATCAACAATTAAAATCATAAGACATAAAATAATCTGGTAAACAGGTTACACTTTTATTAAGCTACCAAAAATACTTACAAATTTTTAAAAAACACAGGATTATTTTAGGAATATTTACGTCGTAAATACTAAAATAGGAAAACTAACAATATATAATATTTTACTGATAAAGTATTAATACTATGCATTCTCAATAGTTTCAATACCACAAGAACTAAATTAAATTCGTAATTCACCTTTTAAATTATCAATCGTTAAAATAAAACTATGCTTGAAAGGTTTTGTAATAATAAATTTGGCACAGTTTGTTCTATGTTCTCGCTAAAAAAAATTGAAATCATGACTTACCAAGAAGCCGTTCAGCACAAAAAAGAATCTTTAGAAAATGCAGATGAATCTCTGCTAAAATTATATCACATCGTCATCACTCCTGCAAACACTGACGAAAGTTTCAAACATATTGAAGATTTTTCAAAAGATCCTGAAGCCTTCGATGATGAAAGCTGTAAAAAATATTGCACGGATAACGAGTATCAGGTGGTGAGTTTTAAGAAAGAGGACAATAATTAAATCTTTCCGGATTTCATTTTATTGATTACCGGATTTGCATACATCGCTAAAAAACCCTCTTTTAAAACATTGTCTGAAATATCAATTCTCATTTCGAGCCTTCTTTCAAATAATTGTTTTTCTTTATCGGAGTAGTTCTGAGAAAACTGATGGGTTTGATGAAGCAAATCATAAGCGATAAAATTCGTTGGCCAAAGCTGATAGTTTTGAATAATAGAATCATCAATCACCTGCGCAATGGCTTGTAATTGTCGGTTTTTATGGTCGTATTGAGCTGCAATTTCATCATATTCTGACTCTAAAACTTTTCCTGCATGAAGGTGGATACGTTTTTTCTGACCCAATACTCCACTCATCATGGTATTGAAATCCTCATCTTTGGCTTTTACATAAATTTCATCTTTATGCTTTGCTAAAAGTTGGGGCATTTTCAAAACATCCGTTGGATCATATTCATAAGAGATCGATAACGGAACAATTTTAATCTTTTTGAAAAATTCTGCGAGTGAAATTCCTTCGGATGCCATCGCAAGCATTTTTAGAATACCTTGCTGCGTTGAGTCATTTCCGTCTTTGGTACGACCTTCACGCTGGGCAATCCAAACTGAACGATTTTCCACACATAAAAGTTGATAAATATATTCAGACATCAGCTTTGAACTTTTCAATTGTTCACGAAGCGGCAATCCTCTTTGTACTAAGAAATTTCGGTTGAGTTTCGCTAATTTGTGGAGAAACGTTTGTTGAACCAGATTATCTCCAATGGCTGAAGCGGTCATCACATGACCATTTTCTAATAAAATCAAATTCAGCAATGAGGTATCTAAAATAATATCTCTGTGATTAGACACAAAAAGGTAAGCAGTATTTTTATCTAATTGATCAAATCCCGAATGAGTCAACTCTTGCGAACTCGTTTCTAAAATTTTTCGAATGGTATGCGAGATAAAATTCTTCTGAAAATCGCGTATTGAATGTGTTTCTTTCAAATTTTCTGACCAAATTTTTTCATCAGTTTCAGGAAATGTGAAATTCATCAGCGCTTTCATCATGGGATGGCGGACTATACTTTTCACTGCTTCATTGACTTCGCAGTCATCAAAAGATCTGATATTATCAAACTTCGACATGGAATTTCTAAGGTTTAAAAACAATTTGCAAAAGAACAAAAAATTATTGACGTGTCCTTGCTAAGTTCAAATGACATTTGTATGTAACGAATACCTTTCTATTTTTTGAAAAAATTAAAAACATCAAAGGCATTTTTTCCAACTCAAGTATTTTAATTAAATTAGATTTCCAGAAAGTGAATTCGTATTTGTTTTATGAATGTCTAAAAAAACCAAATGAATTTAAAAAGTGAGTCAGCAAACAGCCAATTTTTACAATAAATTTTCAGTTTTCTACCCTTTGGTAGATATTTTTTTAAAACCACAAAAACGAAAACTGTTCCATGAAATCAATACTCTTCCGTTTGGGAAATTGCTTGAAATAGGCGTTGGAAACGGCGCTCATCTTCCTCTTTACAAGACTCATGGGATCACAGGCATCGACACCTCATTGAATATGCTTGAAATTGCCAAAAAACATAATCCAAGCAATATCAATCTGCTACAGATGAACGGAGAAACCCTTCTATTTCAAGATGAAAGCTTTGATTACATCGTATTATCACACACAATCGCTGTCGTAGACAATCCTGAGAAATTACTGGAAGAAAGCTACAGAGTTTTAAAACCAAACGGAAAAATATTCATTCTCAATCATTTTACTCCTAAAAACTGGCTGAGATTGGTCGATTACTCTTTTCATTTTTTCTCTAAAATATTTCACTTTAAATCTGTTTTTCATGCTGAAGAATTGAAAACTTTAGAAAAGTACAGATTAGAGAAAGAGGTTAATTTTGGTACTTTTTCATATTTTAAACTTCTAATTTACTGCAAGTCGTGAAAAAGAAATATTTTTTAATCATTGTATCTTTAGCGATCAGCTTGTTCATCTATCTATTTTACCGAACGGAAAAAACGGTGGTTACTGATCTTTTTATTTCGTTAATTTCATTGGATAGATACTTTGGGCTGAAAGAATGTATCATTAGTAATTTAACACTGAACGAACACATCATCAACTCGTTGCCTGAAGGTTTATGGGTTTTCTGCATCACCTTAACATCTAAAAATTTATTCTTGAAAATCGGAAATAGAGAAATTAATCTCCTTTTTTTGCCGTTAATATTTTCAATAGGTTTAGAATTTTTTCAGCTGTTCAAATTGACTAACGGACGGTTTGATTTTTGGGATATTGGTTTCTCCGTTGCTTTTTGGGCGATTGCAAATTATCTTGTGAAGCATGAAAACTCGAGACAAAATATATTTAAACCATTGAATACAAACAGTTTCATTTGTATTTTGAGTTATCTCATTGTTTATTTAGCTCATGTTTGGTAATAAATAAAAGTATACATAAGTAATTTGAAATTTTCGAGTACAAAGCAGATGGATTTTATTAGGCAAAATGAAATTGCTAATTTTGTGGTTTGGGATGAGATTTTATAGTTCAATTTTTAGCTGTCATTGTAATAATTATCATCTAGTACATAGTATTTTAAACTAAAAAAATCTAAACACACAATGTCAATAACAAACGAATCAGAATTAATCGGAATGCAGAAGGCCAGTCATGCTGTTGCATTTACTTTAAAACAGATGATTGAATACGCTCAACCGGGTATGACAACCAAAGACCTGGACGAATATGGAGCAAAAATTTTATCGGATCTGGGAGCAAAATCTGCCCCTTTTTTAACTTACGGATTCCCAGGACACACCTGCATCAGTGTTGATAATGAGTTTTGTCACGGCGTTCCCTCAGAGAAGAAAATTTTGAAGGAAGGAGATTTAATTAATATTGATGTGTCCGCAGAACTCGATGGTTATTGGTCAGACAACGGCGCTTCATTTGTCGTTGGTGAAGATATTCATCAACATCAGAAATTGGTAGATGCTTCCAAAGAAATTTTGAAAAAAGCGATCAGTAACATCAAAGGCGGTGTGAAAATTTCTGAAATAGGACATTTGATGGAAACCGAGGCTAAAAAAAGAGGTTACAGAGTGATTAGAAATCTGGGTGGGCACGGCATCGGAAGAAGTTTGCACGAGCAACCAGAAGAACTGATGAATTATAAAACCGTTTTGACCAAAGACGATTCAAGAAGAATTCTGTAGTGGCTATTGAAACCTTTATTTCGACAGACTCATCGTATGCAACAGAACTGAACGACGGCTGGACAATGGTTGGTGACAAGGGCGGATATATGGCGCAACACGAGCACACCATCATGATCACCGACGGAAAACCTATTATTCTTACACAAGAAAATGAAATATTTAATTAAGATTAATCTTTTATTTGAATTAAATTTTCACTAAATTTTATTTACTTTTAAAAAATTATAATCCATAAATTGTTTTAATAACGATATTTACGTGATTTGGAATACGTTTTGTTTAGCTAACAAATCTGAACTAATCACTGATGGAAAAAAACAAGCCTAACCAGAAAAGTAACCGCAAAAAATGGCTGATAAGAATTGCGGTCGTAATCGTTATAATTTTTGCGGTATTCCCTTTTGCACTGAACTTTTTTTTACAAAGAAAGCTTCCAGATTTAATCAATAAAAAAACACCGTACCAACTTCAATTGAAAAACTTCGATTTGAGCTTGGTTTCGGGTGATTTTTCGGCAACTGATCTGAAAATTTCTACAAAAAATCCGAATGATAAGAAAATTACACAGATACAAGGAACGATAAAAAAATTGAAATTCATGATTTCAGTATCTGGAAAGCTTTGTTCAATAAATCGTATCATGCCGACCAGTTTCTGCTGTCGGATTCCGATGTGAAAATTAAATTGGCTCCAAAGACAGATAAAGAAAAAAAGTCTACAAAAAAACAGATTTGCATATCAATAACATCGTGTTTAGCAATGTTTTCGCTGATATTACGAATGCTGATGGGAAACCCGTCTTCATGGGGAAAAACATCAATATCAAACTAAAAGATATTGAGCAAAACGATAATGATTCAAAAATTCCTTTAGCCTTCAAAGAATTTAAAATTGATGCCAAGGAAGTTCATATTGGTGTCAACGAATTCTATCAAATCAATGCAGATCAGATATTTGCGGCTAATAAAACGTTAGATTTAAGAAAATTTCATCTTCAGCCCATTCAGAAGCCTGAGAATTACAATGCCAAAAATATCTTTGATTTTTCTTCTGAGCGTCTTTTGGCAACAGATTTTAATATCAGCAAAGATTCTCTGATTGTTTCAGATATTACTTTTACCCATCCTGATTTGAAAGTGACATCAACAGGAAAGAACATTGTAGAAAAAGATAAGAATCCAAAAGAAGTTGAAATGAAAATCGGATTGAAAAACATTGATTTTCAAAAGGGTAAAATAGCTGTACTGCAGGCTAATAAAGATAAAACGGCTTCGGTTGACAACTTTAATTTTAAACTGACCAATATTGTTTTTGATAAAAATACGGTGAAAGAAAAAATTCCGTTCAGATTTACCAATCACGATATCGAAGCAGACAATATTTATTTTAAAGCCAACAATCTTCAGGCATTAAAAATTAAGAAAATTTCTTCCCGTAATTCAAATATTATCGTTGAAAAATTCCAGATGATTGCGTTGGGAAAAAGTGCTCATAAAGATTTATTTAATGTGACTACAGATGAAATAAAAATCATCAACAATAAAACCAAATATATCGGTCAGAAACTGAATATTCAGTTTGACGGTTTGGAAGTTAAAACTCCAGACATTAAAGTAATCTCTGCTACTCAAAAATCGAAGCCGAAAAAAGGAAAATCTGAAACTCCTGAATTCAATGCAAAACTTGGTTTCATTAAAATTTCAAATGGTAAAATTTCACAAAGCAGTTTGGGTAAAGAAAAATTAGCTGTTGGTAAATTTGATATTCAGCTGAATAATATTGTTTCAAACAATGAGCAGCTGAAAAAGATTTGCCAATCAATTTCTCAAGTCATTTAATAACTGCTCAGAAAGTATTTTTGGATGCTGGAAAATACTACACATTAAAAATAGGTGATGTGAAAAATTCCGGAAAACAGACGGAGATTAAAGATTTAAAATATCTTCCAAAATATTCGAGAGCAGGTTTCAGTAAAGTGATTGCGAAAGAAAGTGATCTGTATACGATTACAGTGAAAAAAATCGGAATTACAGATTTTAATTCAAAATTATTTAAAAATCAACAAATTGACATCAGCAAGGTTGATATTGATGGTCTGGACTGTAATATTTATCATGATCTCGCACCACCCGATGATACCGAAGCGAGATATCTCTTCAGCAAAAAACTGCGTGGAATGAAAATGCCGATGTTTGTAAAAAATGTTGCCATCAAAAATTCTAGTTTGGAATATGAAGAGAATGCTGAGAACAGTAATATTCCAGGGAAATTAACTTTCGACAAATTTGGAATTAATATCACGAATGTTAACAACGGAAAGATAAAAGGCAGACCAACCGTAATTAACGCTGACGCTCGATTCGCTTTTTACGGAAAAGCAGATACTCAGGTAAATTGGAAATTTGATGTAATGAATCTGGAGGATAAATTTACCATCAACGGAAAAATCCTGAAGCTTTCTGCAGAAAATGTAAATCTATTTGTACGACCGTATCTGAACGTGACTTTAGATGGAAATATTGATTACCTAAAATTTGATTATTACGGAACCAATGCAGGTATTGCAGGAAATTTCTACTTTAAGTACAATGAAATGTATGTGAATTTTCTGAATAAAAAAGGCAACGAAAGAAAGCTTCTCTCAAAAGTTGCCAACTGGTTTGTGAAAAACGAATCTACAGGTGAACCTGACCACGTAGTGATTGAGAAAAAGCGAGAATCCGACAGAAGTTTTTTCAGTATGCTTTGGCAGGGAATTATGGAAGGATTGAAAAAATATCTAATTTAAATTATATAAAACCTATCTTAGTTTGAATTAAGATAGGTTTTTATTGTTTGCATTACTCCAAAGTTATTGTTGCATAAAGCCTCAAACTTCGCTGCCTCTTT
Organism: Chryseobacterium sp. 3008163; assembly: GCF_003669035.1. NCBI lineage: Bacteria > Pseudomonadati > Bacteroidota > Flavobacteriia > Flavobacteriales > Weeksellaceae > Chryseobacterium > Chryseobacterium sp. 3008163. Next base: position 78,536 of record NZ_CP033070.1, read on the forward strand.
TACCGACGGATGTGCATTTTCCATGGCGTAAGAGTACTCTGCTTTTTTCAACATTTCGATATCATTCATGTAATCTCCGAAAACCATGGTCTGTTGCGGAGTTATATTTAATGTTTTCTGAAGTTTTTCAAGCGCATTTCCTTTGTTGATATCTTTATTCATAATATCTAGCCAAAATTTGCCTGAAACAACAACCTCAAGATTGTATTTTTCGAATTGTTTTAGTGTAGGATATAAGTGTTCTTCGGAACCTTCGGGATGATAAATCGCGATTTTAAAAATGCTGTCATCAACACCTTTCGTAAGATCCTGAACGTACTGATTTCCTGTATAGAATTGAGCAATATAATCAATAAAATCTTGATTCGTTGATTCGTAATAAGCTCTCTTTTTACCGGAAACTACCACAGTAGCTCCTTCAATTCCTCTTATGGTTGTGATAATTTCCTCAACGTATTGTTCTTCCAGCTTATCAGCAAACAATTCTTCATTTTTATAAATCATGTAGCCGCCATTCTCAGCGATGAAAGCCATTTCATTTTCTTTGTCTCCGAAATATTTGGTAATTCCCAACATCTGCCTTCCGCTTGCGGGAACGAAAAGAATATTTCTTTTTTAAGTTCTTCATAGATTTCCGGAAATTCCGGACTTACTTCATGTTTTGAATTGAGAAAAGTCCCATCCATATCTGTCACGATCATTTTAATATCCTTCATAAATCATTTATTTTCTTTGCAGAAACATTCTTTAAATATCAAATATAGTGGATAATAGCTGAAATATTGCCCATCAAAGGAAATGATAACATTATTTTAACAATAAAACAGTTTGAATTTATTTGATAAGTTTATTGTTGTTCTTCTTATATATTTTAGTATCAAACTTATAATATCTTGCGGCTCGATGTGTAACATTCGCTTCAGTTTCTTCTAAAGGAATGATGTAGCTGAACATTGATAGTTTAATACATTTATAAAAACAATGATAATCGTCGGATGAAATTTAATATTACCAATATAAAGTTCACTTGATTTAAGGATTTATTTATAAATTTTTCCTAAATATTTTTTATTGAAACTATTAATTAAAAATAAAAAATCATTGCCTGAATATCCTGAAAAGCCGTTTTAAAGAATTTTTACGTAAGAATTTATAAATCATGACAGCACAAGTTTGCTAATTGAACGAAACGAATCTATCTTTGAAATAAGAAAAATGACAAGAGAAATACACCAATCAAATAATTACTTATAAATAGACACCACACCATTTCACTTTATATTAACAAAGGCAAAACTTCACTGTTTTGCCTTTTGTTTTTTTTCTCCGATTTTACATTATCAAGATCATTCTATGATTTGAAAATATTTTTATAAATTTTTATTATCTCTGTGATATGTTGGCTTTGTTTTTGCCAAGCAACGGTATATGAAAACAATATTTATCGTAGAAGATGAGACAGGCATCAGAGATGCATTACAGTTGCTCCTGTCATTCGAAAATTATGACGTAAGATCTTTCTCAACTGTGGAAGCATTCAACAACAGAGACCCATCTGTAGTTCCCGATATCTTTATTTTGGATGTTATGCTGCCGGATGGTTTAGGTACAGATTTGTGCAATCAGCTTAAAGAAGTACCTGAAACCTCAAATATCCCGGTAATGATTATCAGCGCACACGCTAAAGCTGAGAATGTAACTCAGTCTTGCCAAGCAGATGAATTTATCCCAAAACCTTTCGATATTGATGATGTTCTTGTGAAAATAGAAAAACTGACAACTCAATAGGTTATTATTTTTACTTTATAAATAATCTCAAAACAAATAAAAGCTCCAAAATTTAATGACTTTGGAGCTTTTATTTAAATCATCCTAATTAATTTCGAGATATTAATTTTTTTATCAATCAAATTTAATAATCGTTTGTAAAACAAATTAACGACGAAAAGAATCATGATGCAATTTTAGAATCATTATTTTTGCTGAAAAATATCTGGGAATGAAGAATGCCTTAAGCTGGATTTTGATTTTACTCATTGGTTTTTTCTGTTTAAATAACTGCCTGCAAACCAATGTTTACAAGGAGATATCTCATGACCAATCTTTCATTGATAAAATCAGAAAGCTCTATTCATCAGGTGACTCTTCAAAATGGCCAAAACCTATACTTGATGAGATGGCAATACCTCATTTTTCTGATATAGGACATTTACCTAAAGTGGAATTCCCGAAAGATAATGCCTACTCGATTGATAAAGTAGTATTGGGCAAAACCCTTTTTTTTGATCCAAGATTATCAGCTTCTAATCAAATTGCCTGCGCTTCATGCCACGACCCTGAATTAGGCTGGACAGATAACAGAACCCTATCCTTTGGGCACGACCGCCAATTGGGCACCCGAAATGCAATGACCATAATGAACATAGCTTTTGCAAAATCTCTCTTTTGGGACGGCAGAGCTGAAAGCATAGAAAAGCAATCCCACATCCCTATCGAAGATTTAAGAGAAATGAATCAGCATATTGACATTGCCACAGGGAAGATTGCGAAAATAAAAGGGTATGAAGTACTTTTGAAAAAGCATTCGGGAGTAAAGAGGTTACTAAAGACAAGATAGGAAAAGCAATTGCAACTTTTGAGAGAACATTGATAAGTCCTCAAAGTAAGTTTGATCAATTTATTGATGGGCAGGCTGCTCTTTTTTCTGATGACGAGGTGATGGGGCTGCACCTTTTTCGTACCAAGGCACAATGCATGAACTGTCACAGCTCAGGATATTTTTCGAACAATCAATTTGAAAATGACGGAACTTCTTTATTAGGTTCAAAACAGGAAGATTTAGGAAAATATTTAGTCACTAAAGATCCGAATGATGCAGGTAAATTCAGAGTACCCACATTAAGAGAGGTGACTCGTACAGGTCCGTGGATGCACAACGGATCACTTACTTCTTTGCAAGAGGTTCTTAATTTTTACAGCAAAGGAAATTCTGAAATATCTCAGAAAAAATCAACCGTTCACGAAGGAATTACTTTAACATCGCAAAAATCTGAAATGCTGAAGTTTTTAGATTTGAACGAAAAAGAAATTACTCAATTAGAAGCTTTTTTGGGAACATTAAGTACTAAAACCCAAAGATTGACCCCGCCGGAACTTCCAAAATAAAATTTTCAGACTCATTGAATTTCAATGTATTTATTTAAAATTCATTAAAAAAAACGGACAGTAAATTTTACCATCCGTTATCATTTTCATTGTGTTATTTACCTCCTCCACTATTTTTCTCAACATCGGTTTTTGTATTTTCTTTCACTTTTTGATTTCCAAATCTTTTCACAAAGGAAAGTGAGAAACCGTACCAGTCAGATTGGGTAGAATTTCTAAAAGTTCCGATTTGGTTAAAGCTGGTAGAATCAAAATTGGGTCTGCTGAAGATATTAACCAATTGCAAGCTAACTTCCATTTGTGTTTTAGGGAAGATTTTTGTTGCCGAAATATTATGAAAAACATTGGTTCTGTTTGCAAAGGAATTTCCGTTGTTTTGGTTTGAAACTTCTACCCATGCACTTAGATTGATATTTTTATTAAATAAATTGGTATAAGAAACATTGGTTGATCCTGCCCAATAGCTCAGATAATCTCTAGCTTCATTAAGCCCGTTTCTTGAATTAAAATCACTGTTATCGAGATAATTCCATCCAAAGCCAAGGTTTACATTCAATTTATTTTTAAAGAATGTCTGATTCGTATTGGCATACACATAATATTTATGCACTTTACCGCTGAAATTGGTTTCCTGTGAAATAATTTTATCACCTTCGGTCAGATATGCCGTCCAATAATCCTGATTGGTATACATATATCTTGCAGAAAGAAAGTATTTCTTTAAGAATCCGAACTTCATGTATAATCTGTCGCTGGGATTAGGATTTAAATCTATGTTTCCACGGGTGTAAAATCCGTCATTCGTCGGCTGCATAAACGGATTAAATTCCGAATACCATGGTCGCCAAAGATTTCTGTTATAAGTCAAGCTTAAATCATATTTGTCGGAAAAAGAATATTTAACCAAAATATTGGGCAAGAAAGCACCATAAGAGTCTTTTCTCGAAGTTCCTGCGACATCCTGACGCATTTTGTAATCGATATGCTCATATCGGATACCAAATCTGGTTTCTAATTTCTTAAAGAATGTTTTAGAGTAATTTGCATACACTGAATTGATATTATCCTCATAATGGAAAACGTCTCTTTTGCTGAGACCATCTAACTGATTCCCAAACAAATCATTGGGTATCACATTATTATTAAAATCTATCTTACCTCCTACTTCAAGATTACCACCTTCTTTACCTAAAGGCTGTGTGTAGTCAATTTTAGCATAATAGTTTCTGTTTTCAACATCAGACAGAACTCCTATTTCATTAACAGAGGAAGGTTTTTCACTAAATATTGTATTTTTGAGGAAATAACTATTATCAGATTCTCCGTCATAATTAGCACCAAAATTAATATCTAAAATCCTATTCTTCTCTTTGTCATAATATTTATAAAAAAAGTTGGTTCCGACGTTACGATTGAGTGATGAAGAATTTTGAACCTGGTCATAAGATTGATCAAAGACACCATTCACAGTTCTTATCGCATCCGCTTCAGATGAGTTATTTCTTTTCCCCTGATACAATTCCAGGATTACTCCCATTGTATTTTTGTCGTTCATTTCAAATTCTGACGTAGATGACAGTGAAGGATTTTTCCCTTTATAGACGCTATTTGTAGAACCATCTGTTACGATATTATTTTCATAAATAGTGTTCAGGAAAGAGTTTTTCTGCACAAAAGTGTTATCACTATAACTTCCAATAAGGGTTTGTGTAAATTTTTTCTTATGATAGTTTAAATTAAAATTGGTGTACTGAGAATTTTGAGTATTCTGTCTGTTATTAAAGGTTATACTGCCCTTCATCCCTTCGTCATCACGCTTTTTCAAAACAATATTGACCACAGAACCTGTTGCTTCATATCTTGAAGACGGACTTGTAATTACCTCAATTTTCATAAGGTTATCTGCAGGAATAGTCTGTAGATATTCTTTCAACTCTTTTCCGGTAAAAACAGATTTTCTGTCGTTGATGTAAACGGTTACAGATTCGCCTTCGGCTTTTAAAGCATCATTATTATCAACACTCAGCAATGGGGTCATCCGTAACACATCCCAAGTGGTGTTTCCTGCAAGAATAGAACTGTTGGCAACATTAAAAACAGTACGGTCTACTTTTGATTCTACGGTAGGTTTTTTATAGGTTAACGTAACAGCTTCAATTTCTTTCTCTTTCGACTGTACAGTATCTTTTGTTGTTTGTGCGAAAGCTAAAGTTCCCGCTAATAAAATAATTGGTGCTAATATAGTTTTCATTAAAAACTGAGTTTTTTTCAATTATAAGACACCGTAAAGGGAAATTTTGTTACATCAGGTATGTGTTAAATTTAGTTAAGATGGTTTTATTATAGCTAACTCGCTTATACTCAATTGTAAATTATTATTTTTAAAAATATTTTTTCTCAGAATAGGATTCCGTTACAAATACGAAAACACCAGATTATCAAGACCTATTCCAAAAACCAGATTTCAAAACGGCTTCCTTGCTCTAAAGGTTTATAATTTAAATAACCTTTGTGCGCTTCGATAATACTCTTGCTTAAGGTAAGCCCGATTCCCGAACCGCTTGATCTTGTAGTGAAAAAAGGAAGGAAAATTTTATCTTTTATTTCGTTAGAAACTCCTACTCCATTATCTTCTACGCTCAGAATTGTTCTTTTATTAATAATCTTGATTTCTGTTTTTATAATTTTTTCAGAGGAGTCAACAACGGCATAGATAGCATTTAAATAAAGGTTGATCAGACATCTTTCAATCATTTTTTGATCAGCATAGATGGTTTGATTTTCTAATGAATTGATGATGGTAATATGGTTTTTCTCAAACTCTGGCTTTAGAAAACTGAGTGCAGATTCTACAATACTGGTCAGAGAAATCATTTTAAAAACCGGTTTCGGAAGTTCAGCGACTTGTCGGTAATCGTCCACAAAATTCAGCAATTGTTTTGATTTTGAATTGATGATGGTTAAACTTTCCTTCATCTCCTGCTGATCCTCTTTCTCTACAACATCTTGATTGGCAATATATTCTAAGTTTTGAATTAAGCTATTGACAGGTGTTAAAGTATTGAGAAGTTCGTGCGAAATCACCTTCATTAGATTGTTCCAGGCCAATTTTTCTTTTTGTTCAATAATCTTCTGCACAGATTCCAAACTGATGATGCAGAAACGATTTTTGACGTTCTGAACTTTCTTGGTACGAAGAGAAAAAGATTGCTTTACATTTTCATTGATCGAAATATCAAAAAACTCCTGTGAATTTTCATAATGAGTTTCGTCTATAATTTTATAAAATTCCGGCGACTTAGATTCATATAATTCCCAGGAATTATATTTCGGGATTTGCAATATTTCAAGAAAAACCGGGTTTACATAAAATACTTCCCAATGATTATTTTTCTCAGAAAGAATCATTAACCCAATTTCCAATTGATTCAAAATTTCTTCGTACAAAAGTTTATACGAAGACAGCGAGAGATGCTCTTCTTTGCTTTGATAGTAGAGTCTTACAGCATTATCAACCAAACTATTACCTTCTGCAATAGGGAAAAGAGAAAAGTCTTTTTTCTGAATAGCCAGCATTATTTTTTCACTTTTTTGAATGAAAGATAAAGCGGAGACTTGCGCCAGAATAACACATCCAATACTTATTGTGGTAAACAAACCGAAATTGATCAACTTATTTTTCGAATAAAAATCAAAGGCGAAAATTCCACTGACAATCGCCAGAAGAATAAATAAAAGCCAGATAAATTTTTGCTTGTTCATTTATAACTCAAATTTTTCCATTCTCCTATAAAGTGCCGCACGCGACAATCCCAAATCTTCCGCTGCGAGAGAAATATTTCCTCTATGTTTCTTCAACGCTTTTTTTATAAGAATTCCTTCCATTTCTTCGATGTTGAGATTGATGATCGTTTTCTCTGACTCTTCATCTTGAGGCATCAGCAATTTCAGGTTTTTCTCATTAGAAAGAATCACACTTCTCTCGATACAATGGTCGAGTTCACGGATGTTTCCCGGCCATGAATAAGTTGTCAATTCGTTAATCAAAGATTCATTCAAATCTAAATCGGGTTTGTGATACTTCTGTTTGTACTTTTCAAGGAAATAATTCGCTAAAGTAGGAATATCTTCCAAACGTTCTCTCAGACTTGGTATTTGAAGCTCTACAGTATTGATTCTATAATAAAGGTCTTTTCTGAAACGACTTTCTGCAACTGCTTTTTTAAGGTTTTCATTAGTTGCAAAAATAAATCTGACATCCAAATTTCGTTCCTTATTTTCTCCGATTCTCGTTAGTTTTCGGTTTTGAATTAAACTTAATAATTTGGTTTGAAGATGAAGCGGGAGATTACCAATTTCATCCAAAAACACCGTTCCGTTCTGCGCATTTTCAATCTTCCCTGAATAATCCTGATTGGCATCGGTAAAAGCGCCTTTTTTGTAACCAAATAATTCTGCTTCAAAAAGATTCTCAGAAAGACTTCCCAAATCGATGTGAACAAAAGGTTGATTTTTACGTTCAGATAATTCGTGGATATGTTCTGCCAAAACATACTTACCCGTTCCGTTTTCTCCTAAAAGTAAAACATTAGCATCGGTCGGCGCAACTTTCGTGATTTGTCCCATCACTTCCTGCATTGCAAAAGACTGCGTGTCTAACTGATATTGATTGGTTTTTATGCTGACATTTTCCCACTGATTGAGTTTTTTATTTTTTCTTGAAATATCTACTGCAAGATTCACAGAAGCGTATAATTTTTCGTTATTCCAAGGTTTCAAAATAAAATCGGAAGCACCGTTTTTCAGAGCTTCAACAGCCAATTCCACTTCGCCGTACGCAGTCATCAAAATGATTGGAAGCTGGGGTTCCAAAGTTTTGATTTCCTGCATCCAATACAATCCGTCTTGTCCGTTTTCAAAACCTTTCCGGAAATTCATATCCAAAAGTACGGTGTCAACTTGTTGTTCAGACAAAAACTTCAGAATATTTTTCGGCTGACTGAGACAAGTGACTTCGGTAAAAAATTTCTTGAGCCAGACTCTTGCCGAAAACAAAATATCTTCGTCATCATCAACAATTAAAATATGTGCTTCTTTTTTTCGCATTTCAGTAAGTATAAATTATTTTGATCCTGTTTCAAATTCAAACAGATAAGGTTTAATGACAATTCCTTGTTTATTTTTAAAACCTTTTGCCCCATCTGCTATTAAAACTTGATATTTCTTATTGGGCTCTACTTCAATTTCTAATGTTAATGTTTGATTATTATTGCTCCAGCCAATTAGTTTTTTAAATTTATAAATTGCTGTTTCTCCTAAAGGTCCATAATCAAAGCGTCTAAAATTGGTATCCATTTCCTGCGAAAAATTAATTGAATATTGTATAATTCCCGGTTTTATATTTTTGCTGCCATTTTTAATTGGAGAAACTGAAAGTACTTTTGGTTGATTTCCCTCAAATTCAATTTTGTATAACTTTAATAGTTTGGGGAAATATTTTGATCTGTCAACAAAATTCATCAAATCTGACTCATTATTATAATCTAATTGAATCATCTCTTTTACTGCACTTTTTTTATCAGAAGATTGTTCGTAATACTTTTTACAGATTGCATATCCAACAAAATATCCTAGATCTCTCATTCTAAACTGATTGTCCGGCGTATTCATCAACCAATTGTAAATATTTGACGAAAACATTTCTTTTTCAAATTCACGTTTTATTTTTTCTTCATTTTTATATCCGAATGCAATTTGAGGATTGGGCGACTTTTCATTTAAAGCAATTTCTGCTAAAAACTCAGCAACTCCTTCCATTATCGTTTGTGACAAAAGTGTATTTCCGATCGTTTCTTTTTGTTGGGTATGGATATATTCGTGGACATTCAAAAACACCACATCATTGATAGGATTTGTATTAAAATAGCTTCGAAGATGCGGATATCTCTCATCAAATTCTTCTGTAATGACTGATTGATCCGCTAAAGCGACTTCACTTCCTATCAACAACATACCATCTATCGTGGTTCCCCCTGTTCTTAAAATTCCGATTTCAAAATAGGTATCTACTGGTTTTAAGACAGGATAAATTGTTTTCAGTTTTTCAATTCCGTTTTGTATTTCTTTTGAAAACTGATTAGATTTTAATGTATTAGTTCGAATTGACTTCCAAAACTTAGGATATTGGCTGATGGCAAATACGTATTCTTCAGCAGAATAATTTCTTGCTTTCATAATTCCATTTAATCCCGGAGTGGCTTTATTAATATATAAATCTTTAATTAAACTAATTTGTTTTGCCGAATCTTTTTCAATAATAACTTTGTCGTATGCTTTCCAAAAATTAATGATATCATCGAAGATTATTTTCTGTCCAAACCCCAAAACAGGCAAAGTCAGTAAAAATAGTTTTAAATATTTCATGTACAGTTTTTACAATAGTGTTTAGTTGCTTTCAAATTCATCATTTATAATTAAATTGTCCGTTTTCGCACGAATAGTGTCCGTTAATGAACAGTTTAAAAATATTTAAAATTATTTTCGTTCAGATTTTCAGATGCTTACAAATTTTTAAATCTCTGGTATTTGATTTGTCTAATATATTGTAAGTAAATTAGTTATCTTAAATATGGATACGAAAATAGTAAAAAAGAAATCTAAACTAAAATTAATATTAATCATCATTGCATCTGCGTTGGCAGTTTCGGTTTTTGGATTGTATTTTTTGAATCAGAAAAAAACTTACAATGTGAAACTTGAAGACATTCAGGTAGAAGAAGTGACGAGAGGAAGATTTGAAGACATGCTGATGGTTACAGCGCAAACACAATCTCTGAATTCATCTTTAGTTAATGTTTTGGAAGGTGGCGCTGTAAAGGAAATTTTTGCAGAGGACGGACAAATGGTAACCAAAGGCCAACCCATCGCAAGAGTTTACAATCCTAATACAGAATTTAATTACCTCAATCAGGAAACCGGAATTATGCAACAAATCAACCAGATGAGAAGCTCACTTTTGGAACTGAAAAATCAGGAATTCAATCAGGACAAAGAGTTACTTCAATCTCAAAATGATTATAATACAGCTTTACAGTCATTCAATCTTCAAAAAAGATTATATGATGCAGAAATCGGAAAGAAAACAGATTATGACACCAGTCTTCAAAATCTGAATTATCAGAAACAAAGAAAAATGATTGTGGAAAAAGGAGCTTCAAGTGAAAAAAATTCCAGAAATTCTCAGTTTGTAGCCATTAATAATTCTATCAATCAAATGGATAAAAGTCTGAACATCCTTCGTTCTAATAAAAATAATTTCCTGATTATGTCACCCGTTTCGGGAAGATTATCATCGTTTAATATTTCGTTGGGGCAAAATTTAACGACTGGCGAAAGCATTGGTAAAGTAGATTTGATGGGTGGTTATAAATTGATTGCAAAAGTGGATGAATATTACATCAACAAGCTTCAAAACGGAATTAAAGGAAGTTTGGAAATTAATGTACAACAATTTGAAGTCATTATTACCAAAATTCTTCCAGAAGTGAAAGATGGGCAGTTTTCTGTGGAACTTAATTTCGTTGATGCTAAACCTGAAAACCTAAAAATCGGGATGACGTTTGGAGTGAAGCTGAAACTCTCTGCCGATACACAAAGTATGATGATTTCGAAAGGGAATTTCTACAAAGACACCAATGGAAAATGGATTTTTGTGGTAAAAAATAATAAAGCTGCGAAGAGAAATATCAGCCTTGGGAGAGAAAACCCAATGTACTATGAAGTTGTTTCGGGACTGAAAAAAGGAGAAACCATCATTATATCAGATTACACCGAATTGAAGAAATATGAAATATTAGATATTCAAAAATAAAAGTATTATGAAAATAAAATTATTAATATTATGTTCTGTTTTTTTTATCTGCAATCTTATACAGAGTCAGATTCCCAATACATTATCTGCAAATGATAAGATATATGGTCTTTCTAAGTTTTGGAGCGATGCGAATTACAACTTTGTTTATATGTACAAAGTAGAACCGCAAAAATGGGATGATGCCTATAAAGAAGCGATTGAAAATGTTCAAAAAACTAAAAATGATTACGAATATTTTAGAGAACTTCAAAAGTTATGTTCAATTCTAAAAGATGGGCATACAAAAGTTTATTTTCCCGAGGCTATTCAAAGTCAGATAATGACTACTCATTTTGGAGCGTACCGTCTTTTTTTGACCAATGTACAAGGGAAAATATTTGTGTACGATGTAAATAAAAGCAAGGCAGAAGAAATTCCTATTGGGAGCGAAATTGTAAAAGTGAATGGTCTGCCAGCTAATGAATATCAACAAAAATTTGTAACTCCATATATATCCACTTCTACGGAAAATGATTTGAATAATCAAGCGAGTTATAATTTATTATCAGGATTATCTGGTGATCAATTTGATATAGAAATAAAAACTCCAAAAGGTGAAATTAAAAAGTTCCATTTGATTCATTCCAAGACCGAAGAGAAAGAATTAAGTTCTGAGCCGTTGCCAAATAATGGTGCTTTCGAATTTAAATGGATGAAAGATGATGTAGCTTATGTTGTCATCAAAACCTTTGATGATGCTATTGCTGTAAGCGGTTTTGAATCAAAATTAACTGAACTTAAAAAGGCAAAAAAAATAATTATAGACCTTAGAAATAATGGTGGTGGTAGTGGCAAAAACGCATTAAATATTGCGAAGTATTTTGTGAAGAGTGATACAATCTACGGTGCTAAAAATTACAGCAGAGAAATTATACCGACAGAAAGAGCAATTGGTTCATTCCTAACGGCTCAAGATACCATCAATGGAAAGCATCAATGGGGATTATCTAAAGAAGAAGCCACTAATTTGTATAAAGCCTATTTGGGAACAAAATTTCACAATTTTGAGTACAAGCCAACAATCGTTAAGTCAAATGTTAAATTCTCAGTCCCAACGGTGATACTTACAAACAACAATACAGCTTCTGCTGCGGAAGATTTTCTAATTTATTTGTTTAATGAAAAGAATATAATCAGAGTTGGAGATTTTACCAATGGAAGCACAGGTCAACCATTACAAATAGATCTACCCGGTAACACCACTGCCTGGATTTGTACAAAAAAGTAACATTACCTAACGGAGAAGAATTTGTAGGAATTGGAATAAAGCCAAATATTATTGTTAAAAGAAATTTGAATGATGTTTTATATCCTGTCAAATATGATTCACAATTATTTGAAGCAATGAGTTATTTAAATAAACCTTTAAAAAAATTAATAAAATGATCAATATTCAAAATCTTTCAAAAATTTATAAAACTGAAGACGTTCAAACCAATGCGCTTAATAATGTAAGCTTAAATATCAAAGAAGGCGAATTTGTAGCAATCATGGGACCTTCAGGTTGCGGAAAATCTACTTTCCTCAATATTCTTGGGCTTTTGGACAGCGCTTCTTCCGGTTCTTATCAGTTTGAATCGATTGAAACAATCGGAACTTCTGAAAAGAAAAAATCTGATATCAGAAAGAAAAACATCGGCTTCATTTTCCAGAATTTTAATCTGATTGATGAACTGACTGTTTTTGAAAATATAGAACTGCCTTTAATCTACAACGTCGTTTCTTCTTCCGAAAGAAAAAAACGTGTTGAAGAGATAATGGAAAAGATCAATATCTCGCACCGCGCAAAACATTATCCTCAGCAGCTTTCCGGTGGACAGCAGCAAAGAGCGGCTGTTGCCAGGGCTTTGGTTACAAAACCTAAACTGATTCTTGCCGATGAGCCCACCGGAAATCTAGACAGTTCCAACGGAAACGAAGTGATGAATCTTCTCGCAGAACTTCACAGAGAGGGTTCTACAATTGCAATGGTAACGCACTCTTCTTACGACGCAGGCTATGCTTCTAAAATTGTAAATATGAAAGACGGTGAGATTTTCTCAGAAGAACATTCTTCCCAAAGAAAAGATGTTTTTGAAAAAGCAGATGCAAAGATTTTCGAGTAATCGATTCTTTAAAAATTACATTCATTCATCCATTTTATAACTGATCTCAGAGATTCGGAACCATTCTGTTTCTCTGAGGTTTATAAAATCGTTTATCAATCATAAACTATCACTTATGTTAAACAATTGGCTCAAAATTGCCTTTATTAATTATAAAAAGAATTGGCTTTCCACCATCATCAATTTATTTGGATTGACCATCGGTTTGACAGGATTTATGCTCATCCTAATGCATTGGAATGACGAAGAATCCTTTGAAAAATGGAATCCGAAGAAGGATCAAATCTATGGGATTCAGAGTTATTATAAAAAAGATAATACTTACGGAAGCAATATCTCTATCCCTATGGCGGAACGCGCTGCGAAGCTAATTCCAGAAGTGAAAGATTTTGTTCTTTTTAGTTCGTCAGGAATGGGTTTCAAGATGACAACCAAAAACAAAACGGTTTATCAACAAGACGGAATAGCGACTTCCGAAAATTTCTTCAATTTTTTTCCATTTAAATTGATTTCAGGAAGTTTTAAAGACGCTCTAAAAAGCGGAAATGCGGTTGCTCTTTCTACAACTTCAGCCAAAAATATTTTCGGGAAAACCAATGTTGCAGGAGAAAGCGTGAAATTTAATGGTAAAAATTATGCTGTAACTGCAGTTTATGAATTGCCAAAGGAAAATACTATCATAAAACCTGAATTTATAATTCTGGCTTATGAACAGATAAAAAATGATAAAGAAGCTTGGGGAAGTTTTAATTACGGATGTTTTTTTATGTTGAAAAATGATGCTGATATAGTTGCTGTGCAAAATAAATTGGTAAAAGAAGTTTTCGAACATAGAGCAAAACTCAATGAGGAAGGAGCTCCTGGTGTTACTGTTGAGAAATATATGGAACTATATGGTCCGAATACTTGTGAACTGATACCATTAGATAAATTAAAACTGCACGCAAAAGCTTATTGGTTCGGAAATGGCGATCTCCAAATAATGATGATTTTGCTGACACTTTCTATTTTGATTGTCATTCTTTCGGCCATAAATTTTATTAATCTAAAAACAGCTCAGGCCTCTCAGCGTGCCAAAGAAATCGGTATAAGAAAAGCCATCGGAAGTACAAAATCAAGTTTGGTTCTTCAATTTTTATTGGAAACATTTATCATTTGTTTCGCTTCATATCTTCTTTCTTTGGCTTTGACAGAGCTTCTTTTACCAAGCTTCAATAAGTTTTATGCCAAAGAAATCGTGATGAATGATTGGCATATTTACTTTTATTCTTTCTCGATGGTTTTAGCGGTTACCTTGATTTCCGGATTAATTCCAGCAATCTATTTATCAAATTTCAAAGCTATTGAAACTTTGAAAGGAAATTTCGCCAGAAGCAAACACGGCGTTTGGTTGAGAAATGGAATCCTGACCTTGCAATTAATTATTTCTTCATTTTTCATTATAGGAGGTTTAGTTGTAAACTCACAAGTAAAATATATGATGGATAAAGACCTTGGTTTTAGTGGGAAGCAAATATTGTATGTTAATTTTAGCGAGAACGTAGAAAAACCTTGGCTGAAATATGAACGTTTGAAAAATGAGTTAAGTAAAATTGAAGGTGTTGAAAGTATTTCTTTCGGAGAAGCAGTTCCCGGAAGTGGCAGATTCAGCAGCTCAAACGTAGATTTTAGAGATAAAAGTATCAATGCTCAACACGGTTCTATGGATTTTGATTATCTCCAATTTATGAATGTAAAACTGAAAAAAGGACGCTGGCTGAATCCTAATTTAGCTTCCGATACAATTGCAAATGTTATGGTAAACGAAGCTTTTGTTAAGAAATTTGGATGGACAGATGATGAAGCTTTGACAAATGAAATTCGTCCGGGTTTTGATAACAAACCGTATCATATTGTAGGAATTGTGAACGATTTTAATATTTGGAATCCGAAAAGTACGGTGGAACCAATCACATTTTTCCATTATAAAGAAACTACTTGGAAAAGATTTGGGGTGTATAACATTCAATTAAAATTAAAGCCTGATGACATCGATGGAACGATAAAAAGACTCAAATCTTACTGGCAGAAAAATGTAGAGCCAGGCTATCCTTTCGATTCTTATTTTATTGATAAAAAATTTGCCGAGAGTTTTGTAAAATATCAGAAACAACAAACACTTTTTACAATCTTAAATGCAATGGTTTTGATGGTGGCTTTACTTGGATTATTCGCTTTGTCGTCATTAATGATTGAACAGAAGTTGAAAGATGTTGCCATCAGAAAAACGCTAGGCGCATCCGACAAAACCCTGATTTTTGGTTTGACGAAACAGTTTCTTTGGATTACGTTAATCGCTGTGATCATTAGTATTCCGATCAGTTATTATCTGATGAACGAATGGCTGAAGGACTTCGCTTACCGAATCGATATGCCCATCTTACCATTCATTCTCAGCCTTTTGGTTTTACTTCTGCTAACGTTTACTGTTGTAAGCATCAAAGCCTACCAAGCTACTAAAGTGAATCTGATAAAATATCTGAAGTACGAGTAAAATTTGTTAATAGTTGTCGGTTGATAGTTAATGGAGGTTATTCTCAAAAACCATCAACTGACAACCAAAAACCAACAACTATGTTAAAAAACTGGCTTAAGATAGCATTAATCAACTATAGAAAAAACTGGCTTTCCACAATCATCAATATTTTGGGGTTAAGTGTTGGTTTGTGTGTTTTTCTATTGATTTTTATTCATTGGCAGGACGAAAAATCTTATGAAGACTGGATTCCGAATAAGGACAATATTTATTTAGTTGAAAATGGAAACTCATCTTTTGGTACAATGGTAGTTTCCAGTTATCCGGAATTAACTGTTTCAAAAGAAAAATTTTCTGAGATTGAAGATTTCGCTATTGCAAATTCATGGAATGGGTATAAAGTACGATTGATGTATGGAAATAAGTCGGCTTATACAACCAATGCGAGAGCAACAGATTCTTATTTTGATTTTTTTCCGATGGAAAGAGTTGCCGGCAGTTTTAAAAATGCAATAAGTGACGACAGCAAAATAGCAATTTCTGAAGAAACAGCAAAGGTTTTATTCGGAGATGAATATAAAGACTGTATCGGTAAAACATTGAAGCTTGATGATTCTGAAAACAAATCTTACGTTGTGACTGCTGTTTATAAAATCCCAACAGGAAATACAGTATTTCGTCCTGGGTTTATAATGAGACATCCCAATATTGATAAACAGAATTTAGAATGGACAAATTACAGCTATGTAGGATATTTTAAAATAAAACCGGGAACAGATATTGCCGCTTTAGAAAAGAAACTTTCTGATCAGCAATCTCAACAGGAAAAAATAAGTTCCGAAAAATGGGGCGAAAAATATGATAAAAAGAACAGCCCAAAAGTTTATCTCACCCCAATAAGCAAAATGAAACTGGATGCCAAAAGTGAAGGAATTGATAAAGGCGACAAAAAATCAATCATAATTCTTTTGGGATTATCTGCATTGATATTGCTTTTGTCAGGCATCAATTTAATTAATCTTAAAACAGCACAGGCATCGCAAAGGGCAAAAGAAGTGGGTGTGAGAAAAGTTGTTGGAAGTACTAAATCAAAGTTGATTCTTCAGTTTTTGCTGGAAACTTTTATCATCTGTTTTACAGCGTACATTTTGGCTTTTGCAATGGTAGAGCTTTTGCTTCCTTCATACAACAAGTTTTTAGGGAAAGAAATAAAGCTGAATGACACCAATCTATTCATCTACAGCGGCTTACTTTTAATCGTCTTTTCATTAATTTCAGGATTAATTCCGGCATTATATCTTTCAAATTTTAAACCGATTAATACGCTGAAAGGAAATTTTTCGAGAAGTAGAAACCGTGTTTGGCTGCGTAATTCTATTCTGACTTTGCAACTCATAATCTCTTCATTTTTTATTATTTGCTCTTTGATCATTCATTCTCAGGTAAAATATATGATGAATAAAGACCTAGGTTTTAAAGGAAATCAGGTTGTGAACATTCAGTTTAATAAAACAGATTGGGAGAATGATTATAATTTTAAAAAGTATGTACGTCTGAAAAACGAAGTATTAAAAATTCCGGGTGTAGAAGACGTTACTGGTTCGGTAAACTCTATCGGATTAGGAATGGCAAATGCATCACTTGTGAAAAATGCTTTAGATACTACAAAAACAGTGGAGAATGTTCTTGTAGGAGCTATTGATCACAATTATTTTAAATTCTATAAGATGAAATTTGCTTCAGGAAGAGATATAGATCTTCGCTATGCTTCTGATACGATTTCCGGAACCGTTGCCAACGAATCATTTATCAAAAAAATGGGTTGGAATAAAGATCAGGCTCTCGGAAAAGAAGTTTTTCCGGGTTGGGAACAGAAAAAGAAATATAAGATTATCGGTGTTTTGAAAGACTTTCATATCAACGGTGTTGATAAACTTGTAGAACCCATGCTGTTTTTTAATTATGATAGAAATTGGGCAAAAAATAATATGGGAAATCTTCAGATCAAACTTTCGGGAGATGATATTAACGGAACGTTAGAGCAGATCAAAGAATTCTGGCTCACAAAAGCTGAACCGGGCTACCCTATCAATTATGAATTTGTAGATAAACAATTTGCCAAAACTTTCGAAAAATTTCAAAAACAACAGACTCTTTTTACAATACTAAATGTTGTTGTGCTTGTTATCGCATTGTTAGGATTATTCGCACTTTCATCATTATTAATTGAACAAAAATTAAAAGACGTGGCCATCAAAAAAACCTTAGGTGCAGACGAAAAAACAATTATCTGGGATTTAACGAAAAGATTTTTACTGATTTGTGTAATTGCTGTTTTAATAAGCATTCCGTTTGGATATTATGCAATGAATGAATGGCTGAAAGATTTCTCTTACCGAATTGATATGCCGGTTTGGCCTTATGTCTTAAGCATGATTTCACTTCTCCTGTTGACGTTTATTGTCGTTAGTTTTAAAGCTTATCGAGCCACAAAAATAAATCTTGTAAAACATTTGAAATACGAATAACCACGAATCATATTCCCCTCATTTGGAAGGGTGGCGAAAATTCGAAAGAATTTTTGACGGGGTGGTTTACACGGTTATCAAATAATTCAAAAAAAAATGAAAAAACTATTCTTCATACTAATAATCAATCTCTTTCCCGCTCAGCAAAGTTGGACGCTTCAAGAAAGCTTGGATTATGCGGCTAAAAATCATCCACTGATTAAGCAGGCTACTGTAAATATTCAAAAAATGAACGTCAGATTTCTGCCGCAAAAGGAATGCTGCTGCCGTCAATAGAAGCGGGACTTAATCATAATTATAATTTCGGATTAGGTATTAATCAAAATAATAACCAAAGAGAAGCGATTAACACCCAATATGACAATGTGTACGTACAAGCCAACTGGGAATTGTTGAACTGGCGAAATTACCTCAATATTTCATTGTCTAAAATCAATAAAGAGAGCTCAATCTATAAAATGAAACAGGCTCAGAATGAAGTAAAACTGAATGTCATTCAAATGTTTTTCAGTTATCAAAACAGCAAAAGCTGGCTCGAAGTTCTGGAAACTCAAATCTCAGGAATCGAGGATCAGATCAAACGTACCGAAAAAGAAGTTGAGATCGGAAACCGCCCGAAAAGCGATGTTTATGACATCAAAGCCAACCTCGGAACGCTGCAGGAACAGTGGGTTTCTGCCAAAAACTCACGGGATCTTTCTAAAATAAATTTATTGAATGCTTTGGCAATAAGCGATGACTCTATCGAATTTCAAATGGATGAGGAAAATCTGGCTTCCTTTAATTTTGATGATCCCGAATTTGTAAGAACTCTTTTGGAGAAAAATCCGGCTTATAAAACGGTAATTGCAGATACGAAAGCAGCAGAAAAAAATATAAGTATTGCCAGATCTGCCTATTTACCAACAATCAACGGGTTATACAACTGGTCAAGTTTTTATAGTAAAACCTTAGGCGAGCCTGCAGATTTGTTTTCTGATCAATTTAAAAGAAATAAGAGTCAACAGGTTGCTTTCGGGCTTTCTATTCCTGTATTTAATAAATTACAGGTTAAAAATAATGTTGAAATTGCAAAATTGAATATCATCAATTATAACTACGAAAAGGAAATTGTCATCAATAATTTCACAAAAAGCATTAATTCCATAAAAGCACAGTTTAAGAATTCTGAAGAGAAATACACCCTGCTGAAATCGAATTTTGAAAACCAAAGATTATCTTTCCAAAAGTCTGAAGAAAAATACAAAGAAGGATTGATGGATGCATATACCTTTTTTGTGGTAAGAAATAACTGGCTTCAGGCAAATTACAATCTGATCAGCAGTAAAAATGAAGTGATGCAGCAAACTGAATTGCTAAAGGTCTTACAATCTGATTTGTAAAACAAAAAACGTCAATTCGTTACAAAACCACAGATGATGATTGGTATTTCTATTAGATTTTAAAAACCTTAAATAAAATAATTTCACCCTCAAAAGTACGCTCAATAATATACAAATATTGATTATATTCGCAGTATTATTTACCATTTAAAATGAAGAAGAAAGTTGTACTTGTACAAGATAATAAAGATATCCTTCAAATAATGGATCAGGTGCTGGAGGAAGAAGGATTTGATGTGACCGGATCTTTGACTACAGATCCCATAAAGAATATTGATAAAATAGATCCGGATATTGTAATTGTAGATGATCACATAAAAGGTTCTGTAAAAGGTTCGCAGGTTATCAAAGAATTAAAATCTGATCCTGATACTGAAGAAATACCTGCTGTTCTTACGTCGACATCTAATAATATTGCTTCCGAGGCGGCAGAATGTCTGGCTGATGACTTTATTGGCAAACCATTTGGAATTGATGATATGATTGAAGTCGTTAAAAAAAATACGGATTCTTAGTTAGAGAAATGATTTGTCTTTCTTTTAATAAAACAAAATAAGAGTTTCATAGAATAATTTAGATCAATTTTCAACATCTTTTTAGAGCAAAGTTCCAACAGCTATTTTCATGTTTTATTTTTTAAAACTTAAAATTCCATTGGCATTCTTTCACAATTTTATAAACCTATATTTGTAATCAACTACATTTTTTTAATCAATAAAAAAGCTATGGACTCAGTAGAAATGGAAAACCAGATACTTCTATTAGTAAGAAAAAAACACGAAGAAACCGGTGGAAATAATGGGAACTTTTTCGGAGACTTTGATCATATCCTGAACCTCCCAATTGCTGAGAGAAATGCATTCCTGCAAAACATGGTGAACAGAAAACTGATCGTCATTCGTGAAGGTGGAAACGCCAGAATGATTATGCTGCCGAAGTAAATTTTTACACAGTTTTCCCCTACTCAAATCTTTATAATTATTTGCAAGCCAAATAACTCCTTTCATACTCTCCTACTGCAACGTTTTTTATTTTGGAGACAAAAGTTTAATGATTAACTTTACATTTCACCGAGTTAATCTTTATCCTATGAAAAAAATAGTACTTTTTCTTTTAATGACCTTTGTTTTCACAGCTTGCGGCGAAGAATGCTATAATGCACCTATGCCGATCGTTTTTGAATTCGTTGATGCCGATGACAAAAACCTGATTACCAATGGAACTCTTGACCCCTTTTCAATCAGTGACGAAAATCAAGTTGGGGTAAAGCTTACAAAAACAGATGACGGAAAAGTTATCTTAGAAAATGTGGGTGCTTACAATGGTACAAAAAACTATACTTTTTATTCTTCACTTAAGATGTTTAATTTTTCAATAGAGTCGTCAGAATTCAAAGGTGGTTGTGATGGTTACCAAATTAATAAACTAACCTTTAAAGGTGTGGGTATTGATGTAAAAGACGAAAAAGGACATTATAAAATTATTTTTCAATAATATAAATGACTTCATTTTTCTAAGAACATCATAATTATTAAAAACCATTTCTATTGTTTCTTTTCTGAAATCAACAGCATTATAAGTGCTTTTCTGGCAATGGAAGATTATTTTTTTTCATAAATTCAAGTAAATCTTTATACTTTTCTTCATAATCCCCGCCACTACATTGATCAGAAATGCTACAAATATCTGAAGGTTTTATATCTAAAATTTTTGAAATTTTGGTAAGTATTTCAAGATTGATTTTCACTTTTGAGTTTTCAATATCAGAATATGCTTTTGAGAAATTCCCATCTCAAATGCCATGTACTCCTGCGTTAAATCCCGATCTCTTCTGATTTTTCTGATATTCTGTCCACACACTTTCATCCCGTTTATCTTTAGTAGTTTTTGGTATATTTTAGAAGCTAAGCTAATAGTCTCTACCAAAGTTACTCATTACCTTTGAAAAAACATTAGACACGTAACATGATATTTATTTTTACTTCGGCAAAGCCTTTATTTAAAGTGTTTTCTAGGAAATAAAATCATTCTTTACAACAAACAGGAATTATGGAGACGCAAAAATTTCACTATGACAATAATATTGTCAGGGCATTCCTCTATGCCACTATCGTATTCGGAATTATTGGTTTTATTTTAGGATTGACGGCCGCTTTAATGCTGTTTTATCCGGAATTGCCAGAATTTTTATTCGGAACTGATGATACAACTATCCAAAGTTTAAGAAGCGGAAACATTCAGGGGCTTATTAATTCGCAGGGAGCTTTAGGTTTTGGAAGAATCAGAATGCTTCATACGAGTGCTGTTATTTTTGCTTTTGTGTGTAATTCTTTCTTTTGCGGTGCATATTACAGTATGCAAAGACTTCTGAAAACCAGAATGTACAGCGATACACTTTCCTGGATTCATTTCTGGTCTTGGCAAATTATGATTATTGCCGTTGTGATTACATTTTTAATGGGAATCAACACTTCAAAAGAGTATGCTGAGCACGAATGGCCGATTGATATTTTGATCACATTCTCTTGGGTTATTTTCGGAATCAATATGTTTGGAACGATTGCCAAAAGAAGAGTGCGTCATTTATATGTAGCGATTTGGTTCTATATTGCCACGTGGATTGCTGTTGCCATGCTGCATATCTTCAATAATCTTGAAGTTCCATTATCATTCACAAGCTGGAAGTCTTATTCTGCCTACGCAGGAGTAAAAGATGCTTTGGTACAGTGGTGGTACGGTCATAATGCAGTGGCATTCGTATTAACAACACCGGTTTTAGGTTTAATGTATTACTTTATGCCAAAAGCAGCAAACAGACCTGTATTTTCTTACAAATTATCAATCATTCACTTTTGGTCATTGATCTTCGTTTACCTTTGGGCAGGGCCTCACCATCTTCAGTACACTGCTTTACCGGCTTGGGCTCAGGCGGTGGGAACTGGTTTTTCAATCATGTTGATTGCACCATCTTGGGGTGGAATGCTGAACGGATTATTAACTTTAAGAGGTGCTTGGGATAAAGTAAGAGAAAATCCTATTCTTAAATTTTTGTAGTGGCAATTACGTGTTATGGAATGGCTACTTTCGAAGGACCACTTTTAGCAACTAAGTCTTTGAATAAAATTGGTCACTATACAGACTGGGTTATCGGTCACGTACATTTAGGAGCTTTAGGATGGAATGGTTTTATGGCATTTGGTGTGGTTTACTACTTGGTACCGATCATGTGGAGAACCGAAATTTGGTCTAAAAAACTCGCCAACTGGCACTTCTGGTTGGGAACATTAGGAATTATTTTCTATGCCGTACCAATGTATATCGCAGGATTTACACAAGGTTTGATGTGGAAACAATTTAATCCGGACGGAACCTTATTATGGAAAAACTGGCTAGATACGGTGACTGCAATTATTCCTTATTTTAAATTAAGATTTTTAGGCGGATTATTTTATTTGAGTGGAGCTATTCTAATGGTTATCAATGTTTTTAAAACCATCAAAGCAGGTTCATTTCAAAAAGAAGTTCCAGCAGAAGCACCAGCTTTGGCCAATGTAGGAAGTGCAAGAAAAGAAGGCGAAGGCGTACATCTTTGGCTCGAAAGAACTCCTCACCTCCTATCCATATTAGCATTTGTTGCCATTGCAATCGGTGGTTTGGTAGAAATCGTTCCTACACTCACGGTAAAGAGTAATTTACCCCAAATATCAGCAGTAAAACCCTATACTCCACTTGAATTGGAAGGCAGAGATTTATACATAAGAGAAGGCTGTAATTCTTGCCACTCTCAAATGATAAGACCCTTCCGAGATGAGGTAATGAGATTTGACGGTAAAAACGGACAGTATTCCAAAGCAGGAGAATTCGTTTATGACAGACCATTTTTATGGGGATCAAAAAGAACAGGTCCGGATTTGCATCGTGAAGGCGACAGAAATCCTGATTCATGGCACTTCAAGCACATGTACAACCCAAGAATTACATCAGCAGGCTCTATCATGCCACGTTTCCCTTGGCTGATTACCAATAAGCTGGATCGTTCACAAATGGTTGACAAAATAAAGTTAATGAAAAACACTTTCGATATACCTTATACAAAAGCTCAAATCGATTCTGCAGACCAATGGGCAAATAATCAATCTGCAGCGATTGTCAAGCGAATTTATTCTGAAGCGGCTGATGTGAAAAATCAGATGGAAGAAGAAAAAACCGCCAAAGGAAATACATTTGTTCCCCTTGAGCAAAGAGAAATTATCGCTATGATTGCGTATTTGCAAAGATTAGGAACAGACATCAAAACAACCGACATCAAAACGGCAAGCGTAAAATAATGAATCGTAAAAATTTTAATTAAAATGAAAACGAGAACCCCAATATCAATATACATCGCAGTAACATTAGGATTTACCTTTATGGCATTCGAGATGTTCGTATCAGATTCTGGTTACTTTACTTCACCATTTTTTTGGGCATTGCTTGTGATTGTTGTCATTCTGCTTTTCATCATGCACTCTATCGGAGATTTAGTAGAAAACGAAAATTTCAACAGGCTATCAGATGATGAGAAAAAGGAATATTTAACAGAAAAATCAACACCTTATTTTCAGAAACTTTGGAACTCTGCCTTTAAAAAACAATCTCAGACTGAGGAAAAAGATCTTCTTATCGACCATGGTTTCGACGGAATCACAGAACTTGATAATTCCTTACCCAAATGGTGGATTGGTCTTTTCTATTTCGGAATTGTCTTCTGTGTTGTCTACATCATTGCATTTGCATTCACAGATTATGCTCATCCTGATGCCGAATATGACAAAGAAACCAAAACCATGCTTGCATCAATCGCAGAGTATGAAAAAACTGCCCCGCAAATTGATATAGAAACTGCAAAATACAATGCAGATAATATTGCAGAAGGTGAACAGATTTTCAAAACCAATTGCGTATCGTGTCATTCAGATTCAGGGAAAGGCGGAATTGGTCCCAATCTAACCGATACCTACTGGATCAATATTAAAGAAAAAAGTCTTTTCAAAAATGTATTCTGGATGCTTGAAAATGGCTCGCCAAATAATCCAACCATGCGACCATTCATCAAAGATGGTACTATTACAGGACGAGATGCAGAGAAAGTTGCAGCTTACATTTATCACATCAATCAGGAGAAATCACCAATTACTGAGGCTTTGGGTGGTGCGGCACCTCAAGGTAAAGCAGCCAATTGGGAGTAGTATATTTCATCAAAATCATAAATCAATAATTAAAATATTGCCTTTGTCTTAGTTTACAAAATTTCTAAACTATTCACTTTTTCCATCTCAATGAGTTTGCTTTGACAAGGGCATTTTTTAAAACTCTACAAACAACTTCACTTTAAAATGAATATCAAACCTATACACAACTTCCATATTCCTGTGATGGGATTAGCTTACACTATCGATACCCCTATTCGTCTGGCTCATTTAGGAATATCATCTGTGATTTCTATTATTGATGATGAGATTATCGAAAAAATGAGAAGCTTTTACAGTGAGAAGTTTAATATAAAATACAAAGCAATTTCAACAAAAACCTATGATTACCGCTGTGAAAGAATAACAGCATATCTTAACATGGTAGATGATATTGTCAATAATAAATTTCAAGCTTTCAAAAAAGATCTTATAAGCAATATAGTTACCCTGAAAAACTTTGTTGCCATACTTCCCAATACCTCATTAATAAAAGCACAATTGCAGCAATTTATTTCGAGCAAAGGAGATCAAATGGCAGATTTAAAAAACTATGTAAACGACCACCTTTCTCCTGGCAGCATTGACGTTAACATTATGACTAAAGTCGACAAGGAAAACTTTCTCAAAAATGAACAGCTGCCTAATATCTACAATGATGCTCACTCATCTCTGCGTGGTTTTGCAAAAAGTAAATTATCTTCTTCAATGGTACTTTCTGCCGGTTTTAATCCTAAATTATATAGTTATATAGAACAATTTGAGGATTTTTATCCGGATAATAACGATTATCTTAAGAAGCAAATCATTATCAAGGTCAGCGATTTCAGATCTGCCATGATTCAAGGTAACTTTTTGGCGAAAAAAGGTTTGTGGGTCAGTGAGTACAGAATCGAATCAGGATTAAACTGTGGCGGACATGCATTTGCTTCAGATGGTTTTTTACTGGGACCTATTTTAGAAGAATTCAAGCAAAGAAAACATGAGCTGATTGAGTCTGCTTTCACTTTAATGGTGTCGTCACTTCAAAATAAAAACAAACATATTCCCAGCAAACCGCCTTTAATGAAAATTACGGTACAAGGAGGAGTGGGAACTGCTGAAGAACATCTATTTCTTTTAGAAAATTATAATATTGATAGTGTAGGCTGGGGTTCACCGTTTTTACTGGTTCCGGAAGCAACGTCTGTAGATTTTGAAACCCGAAAACTATTAGCAATGTCAAAAGAGAATGATTTTTACCTTAGTAATATATCGCCATTAGGAGTTCCATTTAACACAGTAAGAGGTTCATCCAATGAAATTCTCAGGAAATCAAAAAAGAATTATGGCAGCTCTTGTCCTAAAAAATTATTGGCTTTAAATAAAGAATATTCACCTAAAGGCATTTGTACAGCATCTAAAAAGTTTCAGAATTTAAAGCTTGATGAGCTGTTGAAAACTAAAGATATTAAGAATTCACAAGAATTTTCAAAAGAAAAAGAGGAAATTATAGAGAAATCATGCTTATGTGTAGGTCTCGCAAATGCGGCTTACTTAGAACACGGAATCGAAATAAAAGGTGAAAAACAAGGAGTAGTTATTTGCCCGGGGCCTAATCTTGCTTATTTCGACAGTGAAGTGACTCTTTCACAAATGATACAGCATATTTATGGAAATGGTAATATCCTTTCATCCTCTTATCGTCCAAATATGTTTGTTAACGAATTAAAAATGTACGTAGATTACTTTAAAAAGCATATTTCAAAACTATCTGAAACAAATTTAACGGAACAAAAAAAATGGAATTATTTTAAACAAAATATACTGAATGGGATTGCTTATTATGATGAGATGTTTAAAAATTTATCATTTTTCAGACCACAAGCTGAGACTATTGCTGCTGAACTTCAAAAATATAAATTATTGTTATTGGAATAAAGCATTGTCATAACAATTTCCTTTTACTCATTAGTTTTTATTTTGTTATTCGTGATATGCTTCGCAATTCCGCTCATAGTTCGGGTAATGTTTTTTCCAGTTATTGACGAAAATAACCTTTCTGTCAAACAGATCAATGACCGTAATAAGGTACAACCAAACCAGACCTGTATGGATATAGATAATATCTGACACCCAGACCTATTTGCTGTTTTTAACCTAAAAATTCTAATTCATATAATTCTCTACAACAGGGTATCGGTGAGAAGAAACCTAACGAAGTGGTTCGGCGTAGCTAATTGGTGGTTTTTTTAAATTTTTTCTTCACAATACTTCTCAGGTTGCAAAAAAAGGGCGTGAGGTACTTATTCCCTTTGCTTTCAATTCTCTGGCCGTGCAGGGACTTCCATATTGATGGAGGTTAAATAATAGAAATACTGTTTACTTTAGAAAGCCTTAAAATTTCTTAAATAAATTTTACAAACTGTCTTTCTTTCGATAGTGTATCAGTGATAATTTTTTAAGAATCTCTGCACTTTGCTCTGGGGTAATATCACGTTGTGGTTCTGCCAGCATTTCGTAGCCGACCATAAATTTTTTCACTTCGGCGTTTCGTAGCAATGGCGGGTAAAAATGCATATGAAAATGCCATTCTGGGTGTAGTTTCCCATCTGTTGGAGATTGGTGGATTCCTGCTGAATATGGAAACGAAATCTCAAAAAGATTGTCGTATTTTGTGGTTAAATCTTTTATTATTGAAGCTAAAGACAGCTTTTCTGAATCAGAAAACTGCAGGATATTTTCCGCTCTTCTTTTGCTGATAATCATTGTTTCGTAAGGCCAGACTGCCCAAAACGGAACTAATGCAACAAAATCTTCATTTTCAAGAATGATTCTTTCTTCGGCTTCTAATTCTTTTTTAACATAGTCTTCCAGAAGTGACCTTCCGTTTTTATCAAAGTATTTTTTAAGATTTTCCTGAGTTCTCAAAACCGTTGACGGAATTGAAGACTGCGCCCAGATTTGTCCGTGAGGATGTGGATTACTGCAACCCATCACACTTCCTTTGTTCTCAAAAATCTGAACATGATTGATGTAATCTTCAGCTCCCAAATTTTCGTACTGCTGTTGCCAAACATCTACCACTTTTTTGATGTCGTCGACTTCCATTTCTGGCAAAGTCAGGCTGTGATTTTCCGAAAAACAAATGACTCTATTAATTCCTCGCTCCGGTTTTAATGAAAAAAAATCTGACCGTTCATCAGAAAATTCAACATCATCTTTCATCAAAGAACCAAAATCGTTTTCGAAAACAAAAACACCTTTATAATCAGGATTTTTATCACCATTCACACGTACATTTCCCGAACATAAGTAGCAATTCGGGTCGTGAGCAGGAAGTTTTTCTTCGGTTACTTTTTCAGTTTGTCCCTGCCAAGGTCGGTTGGCTCGTTGCGGAGACACTAGAATCCATTCATCCAAAAGCGGATTGTATCTTCTGTGAGGGTGCTGCTTTTGATTAAATGACGAATTCATTCCTTTTGTATTCTCTAATTCCATCTGATATTTTTACACGGTACACTTTCATTTCGATATCAAAATCTGCTCTGTATTTTGCACTGATGTTTTTAATCACTTCATCTACATTTTCATCTTTTATAAGATTGATACTGCATCCGCCAAAGCCACCACCCATTATTCTTGCACCCAAAACGCCGTTTTCTTTTAAAGTTTCTTCCACCATAAAATCCAATTCTCCGCAACTTACTTCAAATTCTGTTGAAAGTCCGGAATGAGTTTCGTTAAGAAGTTCTCCCAAATATTTCACATCGCCTTCAGATAATGCTTTGGCTGCTTTTTCAACTCTTTTAATTTCCTTGAGAAGATACAGACATCTTTTATAAGATGTCTCCCCTATTTCAGTTCTCACTTCATCCAGCATTGAAAAGCTAAAATCTCTGAATTTTTCTATTTCTGGAAACTTTTCCCACAAAACTTTTTTACCGTTATCGACATCATTTCTCCTGTCGTTATAGCCGGAAGTCAGATGCGTATGTTTTACACAACTATCGAAAAGCAGCAGACTGTACCCGTCGATATTGGCTTCAAAATACTGATGCTCCAAAGAATTGCAGTCGAGCATTATTACTTGATGTTCTTTTCCGAAAACGGATGCGAACTGGTCCATAATTCCGCACTTTACACCAACAAAGGTATGTTCGGATTTTTGACCAATAAGTGCCAATTCTTTTTTAGATAAATTTAAATCAAAAATCTGGTTGAGAATATAGGCAAATCCACATTCCAAAGCTGCCGACGAAGACAAACCGGAACCCATCGGAATCGTACTGCTGAAGGCAATCTGCAAACCGCCAATCTCTTTCCCGCTTTCCTGAATGGCATTGAAAACACCCAACAAATAATTAACCCAGGTCTGCGAAACCGGAGTTTGCTTTTGATGAATATTAAAACTAAAAGATTCATTAAAATCCTTCGCAAAAAAAGTGCAGTTTTCTGAGTCATCCACCTTTTTTACGGCAAAACAAATATGCTTGTCGATGGCGGCTGGAAGAACGAAACCATCGCTGTAATCAACGTGTTCACCGATAATATTAATTCTTCCGGGAGCCAGAAAAAACTTTCAGGTTCAGATTGAAAGGCTGATTGAAATGCCTCTTTGGTATGTTTGATTAATTTCTCCTGCATAGGTGACTGCAATTTATGATTTTAAATCTTTTTTGCCACGAATACACGAATGTTTTTTTGGAAAAAATATAAAATTTATTCCTGCATTCGTGGCATATTTTAAATCAAGCAATTACTTTCTTTTCATTACTTTTTTTGCGGCTTCAACAATGTCGTTTGCAGTTAAACTGTATTTTTCCATCAATTGATCTGGTGTTCCGCTTTCTCCGAAACTATCGTTTACGGCAACATATTCCTGAGGTGCAAGATATTCTGTAATCAAAAGTTGAGCAACGCTGTCTCCTAAACCGCCAAATCTGTTGTGTTCTTCTGCAGTCACAACGCAACCCGTTTTCTTTACAGATTTTAAAATCGCTTCAGCATCCAAAGGTTTGATCGTGTGAATATTGATAATTTCAGCATCAATTCCCTGCTCTTCCAGGATTTCGCCTGCTTTTATCGCTTCCCAAACCAAATGTCCGGTTGCAATAATCGTTACATCTTTTCCTTCATTCACCATCCAGGCTTTTCCGATTTCAAAAGTTTGATTTTCATCGGTAAAAACAGGAATTACAGGTCTTCCGAAACGGAGATAAACCGGTCCTTCATGATCTGCGATGGCAATCGTTGCTGCTTTGGTCTGATTGTAATCGCAAGTATTAATAACTGTCATTCCGGGAAGCATTTTCATCAAGCCAATATCCTCCAGAATCTGGTGTGTTGCACCATCTTCACCTAAAGTCAATCCGGCGTGAGATGCACAGATTTTTACATTTTTATCAGAATACGCCACCGACTGACGAATCTGGTCGTACACTCTTCCTGTAGAAAAATTGGCAAAAGTTCCTGTGAATGGAATTTTTCCTTCAATGGCTAATCCTGCTGCGATCCCAATCATATTGGCTTCTGCAATTCCAATCTGGAAGAAACGTTCCGGTGCTTTTTCTATGAATTTTTCCATTTTTAAAGAACCGATAAGATCGGCGCAAAGTGCTACGACATCAGGATTTTTGTCTGCCAATTCTGCAAGACCGGCTCCGAAACCGCTTCGGGTATCTTTTTTTTCTGTGTAGGTATATTTTTTCATTTTTTTTATCTGTTGATGGTTGTTTAAACGCAAAGAGCGCAAAGATTTTTTTTGTATTGAGAATATTTTTCGTTCGCAAAGGCGTTTGACTTCGTCGAATCTTCGATTTCGCTCAGCAAAGGAATTTAATCATTAGATTTTAGATGTTTTTTTGAACAGCGAATCTCTCGCAGCCCGACTTGAGTGGAGCTCTTTTTGCAAATTCAGCAATGGAAAAAGCCTTGGGAATTTGCAAAAAAGCGGGAACGGAAGGCGGATTAAGCTGCCCAAATTTAAAGTCTAATAATCTCCTAAAGTTTCTTCGAGTTGCCCTAAAGCTTTTGCCAATTGCTCATCATTAGGTGCTTTTCCGTGCCAGGCGTGGCTTCCCATCATATAATCGACACCGTGACCCATTCCTGTTTTCAGGAGAATGCAAATAGGTTGTCCTTGTCCGGTCAATAATTTTGCTTCGTCCAGAACTTTAAGAATTTCTTCCATATCGTTTCCGTTTTCTACTTCGAGAACTTTCCAGTCGAAGGCTTCGAATTTTGTTTTAAGATTACCTAAAGAAAGCACTTTGGAAGTAGGACCGTCAATCTGCTGACCGTTGTAATCTACGGTTGCGATGAGATTATCAACCTTGTTGTGAGAGGCGTACATTATGGCTTCCCAGTTTTGTCCTTCCTGCAACTCGCCATCGCCGTGAAGTGTGAACACGATATTTTCATCTTTGTTCAGTTTTTTACCAACTGCGTGACCAATTGCCACGGACATTCCCTGTCCCAGAGAACCGGAAGCAATGCGAACTCCCGGAAGATGCTCGTGTGTCGTGGGATGTCCCTGTAATCTTGAATTCAGTTTTCTGAAAGTTGCCAATTCTGACTTATTAAAATAACCTGCGTGTGCCAAAACGCTATAAAAAACAGGAGAAATATGACCATTGGAAAGATAAAAAACATCTTCATCTTTACCCTTCATATCAAATCCTTCTTTTCTTTTCATCGCATCAAAATAAAGTGCGACCAAAAAGTCTGTGCAACCCAACGAACCGCCGGGATGACCGGATTGACAGGCATGAACCATTCTTACAATATCCCTTCTCACCTGCGAAGCGATATGATTAAGTTTTGAAATATCGTGTTCCATAAATTATTGCATTTTTTGTGAATCTTTGATGAACTGCTCCAAGCCTGAATCTGTCAAAGGATGTTTTAGCAAGGAAAGAATCGGCTGAATCGGGCAAGTCACAACATGGGCACCAATTTTTGCGCAATTAATGATGTGCATACTGTGTCTTACAGAAGCTGCTAAAATCTCAGTTTCGAAGCCATAATTATCGAAAATAAGACGGATTTCTTCAATAAGATTCAAACTGTCTGTCGAAATATCATCCAATCTTCCCAAAAACGGAGAAACGTAACTCGCACCCGCTTTTGCTGCCAAAAGAGCTTGTCCGGCCGAAAAAATTAAGGTGCAATTGGTTTTGATGCCTTTATTGGAAAAATATTTTAAAGCTTTCACGCCGTCTTTAATCATTGGGATCTTCACAACGATATTTGGATGAATCGCGGCAAGAATTTCGCCTTCTGCAATCATTTCTTCGTAAGTTGCAGAAAGGACTTCCGCTGAGATAGCACCATCAACAATATCACAAATGTCTTTGTAATGCTTCAAAATAGCTTCTGTTCCGCTGATCCCTTCTTTTGCCATCAAGGATGGATTGGTTGTAACGCCATCCAGAATTCCGAGGTCGTTAGCTTCTTTTATCTGCTCTAAGTTGGCTGTGTCTATAAAAAATTTCATAAAATATTGTTTAATTCTTTTAAGTGTTAAAAATACACTTAACTAATGAAATAAACAATTTTAGTTTAATTTATTTTGAAGAAAAAGTATCATTCCATTACATAATTAAACTCTTTACGGTACTGGGAAGGACTTTTCTTGATATATTCCTTAAAAGTTTTGTTAAAATAGCTGAAATTATTAAACCCGCTTTCAAAACACACGTCTGTAATGCTTAAAGGTTTTTCGGCAAGCAGTTTGAGAGAATGTGTAATACGGTATTCATTGACAAATTGAGTGAAGGTTTTGTTGGTGATTTTCTTGAAATAACGGCAGAAAGAAGGCACTTTCATATTCGCCAAACCGGCAATTTCGTCCAACGTAATCTGCTCTTTAAAATGATCTTTTACATAATTAAAGATATGATTGATTCTCTCGTTATCCTCGACCTGAGTTTGCAGATAATATTTTCCAGCGTTGAGAATTCTATAATCATCTGTGACAGAAAGCTCGTGCAGAATTTCAAAAAACTTCAATAGCTTTTCTAAGGATTCTAACTGATGCATCTGGGAAATCTTTTTTCTCATTACTTTTTTCACATCGTCGCCAAAGACCATTCCGCTTTTTGATTTTTCTAACATTGCGTGAATTTTTTTCATTTCAGGATTTTCCCAAATCTTTTCACCCAGAAAATCAGGTTTAAACTGAATCACTATTTCATAATCGTTATTAGTATTTTCGTTGGTTAAACCACAATGCGGCAAATTACTGCCAATCAGCACCAAATCGCCTTCCGTAAAGTAAGAAATATTACTTCCTATCTGCCTTTTGCCAGAACCTCCTTTTACCAAAATCAATTCAATCTCAGGATGATAATGCCAAACGTGGGATTTTATATTCTCGTTTCTCTGAAACTTAAGACTCGTAAAACTGCTTCCTATATTAGGATTGATAGCTTCAAATGCAGGACTGTGATGTTTCATAATTTAATGATCAATCAAAGTTACAAAATAACATTTACAAAATTAACTATTAATATTTAATTAATATACAATTTAGGTTAATATAGAACATAAATATGAAAATTGCATTATAAAATTCAACAAGGAAACGCTATACATTTGCAGTATCAATATCAGTAACCATAAAACACTTTTATTATGAATAATTTATTAAAAATCAGTCTATTTGTTGTGTTTCTTTTAACTTCAGCAGATGTAATGAGTAAAGACAGAGACTTTTCTGTATCATTCGGAAATGTAAATTCTAAAACCCTTAGTTTTGAAGTAAACAATGCACAAAATATTTCTTTGTTTGTATACAATGATAATGAGGGGGAAATCTATTCTGAGAAAATAGGAGATCAAAATTTCATTTCGAAATCATATAATCTTGAAACTTTAGCCGACGGAACCTATTATCTGGTTGCAGAATCTGATTATAAAATTGAAAAATATAAAATCAGTATCCAAAATAAAAATCTGATGGTTGAAAAAACTCCGGTAAGTGAAATCACCAAACCGGAATTTACAATCAATAATAATATTGTAAAACTGAATATGGAAGATATGGAAGGCTCTGTAAACGTTTCCGTTCAGGATTTTTTTGATAATGTGTATTACAGTGAAACTAAATTTTCAAAAGACGGCAAGCTTAGTTTAACTTTCAAACTTGACCCCAAGACCTCTCCAAACTACATCATTGCAGTTGAGAAAAATGGTAATATATTCAGTAAAATTATTGCTCTTAAATAATATAAAATTCATATTTATTAAAAACAGCTCTACCTTTTCGGAAGAGCTGCTTTTTTTTAGTTATGATGTCCCATATTGAGTTTAATCTTCTTCAGATCTTCCAATTCGTGAATCGGTCGTTCGATATCATAAGGAATCGGCATTTTTGAAAACGTCTGGAAATACAACAGACACGCATCTTTCCACCAAACGGCATCTTTAGCCTGAATCTTTAATTTTGATTGAATTTGTTGGAATCTTTCTTCATCAACATAAGGCTGCATTTTATCCCAAACCTTTTGATAATCTCTGACATTTTTTACACCTGTATCATATTTGTAAGATAATTCTTCCCACAAAGTTTTACCGTCTTTCATTTTATAATCCCAAGGCACGTGATGGAACCAGAGAATCAGGTTTTCCGGGCAGCTTTTGATATTTCTATAGATTTCATTTAATGGAGAAAAATAATCTGAAACTGCGTTGCTTCCGGATTTCGTTCTGTCAAATCCTAAACCTTGCGCATTTGCCTGATGATAATAGACCGGTGACCAATCAGGTCTTCCGCCTTTGTAATCACCCCAAGGTTCCGGCCCATAATGATGTCCACCTGCGAAAATATGATGAAGACCAAGCGGCATCATATAATCTACGGCAGTTTCTCTTGAAGTGAGCATCATTTCTTTTACCGGTTTGAGGAATTTTTCATTATCGGTAAATGTCATTTTAATCCATTCATCTGCA
Organism: Chryseobacterium sp. 3008163; assembly: GCF_003669035.1. Classification (NCBI taxonomy): domain Bacteria; kingdom Pseudomonadati; phylum Bacteroidota; class Flavobacteriia; order Flavobacteriales; family Weeksellaceae; genus Chryseobacterium; species Chryseobacterium sp. 3008163. The sequence continues at coordinate 113,304 of NZ_CP033070.1, forward strand.
ATCTGTTCTGAAGTCAACTCGTGGTTCCACGCCAAACGTCCGAAAGCATACCAATTGGCTTGCGCAAAATGATGACCTGTCCAGTTTTTATCTTCTCCAATGTTTGCGACAGCAGAAATTGCGGTCAATTTTGCTGGTCTTAAAGTTCCGTCCGTAATTTTGGCAATCGTAGAACCTTTTCCGTCAGAATACGTATCGCTATCTAAAGTCTCTTTAAACAAAGGTGCGAGAAAAACCAAATGGTTTGAGAAACCTAAATATTCCTGAGTAATTTGAAATTCAACCATTTCCGGCGTTTTTTTCAATGCTCCAAATAGCGGATTGAATGCTTCACGAGGCTGAAAATCAACTGGTCCGTTTTTAATCTGAACAATCACATTATCCCTGAATTTTCCATCAAGAGGTACAAATTCCAGATAAGCCTGTTTTGCACGGTCTTCTTTGCTTGGACTGTAAACAAATGCTCTCCACATCACGATTCCGCCATAAGGTTTCAAAACATCTGCCATCATATTGGCGCCGTCTGCGTGAGTTCTTCCGTAATCCTGCGGTCCCGGCTGTCCTTCCGAGTTGGCTTTTACCAAAAATCCTCCGAAATCAGGAATTAATTTATAAATTTCGGAAGCTTTGTCTTTCCACCACTTCTGAACATCTTTGTTCAACGGGTCAGAGTTTTCCAGTCCACCTAAAACTTTCGGTGATGAGAAATTGACTGACAAATAAACTTTGATTCCATAAGGTCTGAAAATATCTGCAAGTGCTTTTACTTTCTCCAGATAGTCTTTACGGAGCATATTTGGTGAAGCATTCACATTGTTGAGAACGGTTGCGTTAATTCCGATGGATGCATTCGCTCTTGCATATTCTTTATATCTCGGCGAAATGGTATTTGGCAAATCTTCCCATTTCCAAAGTGAATGTCCTGCATAACCACGTTCAATAGTTCCGTCAAGATTATCCCAATGGTTGAGAATTCTGATATCGTACGATGGTTTTTCGGTAATATTCAGATTTGTTTTAGCTGAATTAGTTTGTTGTAAACGCAAAACATGGTAGACTCCGTACAACAATCCGATTTCTTTTTCGGCAGAAATAACCAATTTGTTCTGAACCGATTTTATCGTATAACCTCCTTTCAGATTTTTTAATGATTTGTCTGTCCGAAGTTCGACTTCCTGACCTTGCCAATGATTCATCAATTCTTTTTTGGCGATATTCAGAGTCGGATTGTTTCCTTTGGAAATGATTTTATCTGATGAAATTCCATTTTTTGCCGGAAACCTAAGCCAAAGCTGGCTGCCGTCTTCTGCGAAAATCGTCAACGGAAGCATTAGAAATATTAGGATGTACAGTCGGAAATTTTGCATTGGAGAGTTTTTCGATTTCAAATTTTATAAGTTTTGGCTAAAGCCAAATTTGTAGGTTGTCTTTTTGAATGGGCTTCCTTCGACTCAGCTCAGGATGACATTACCCATTCCTATTGATAATAGGATTTCATCCTATTCTTCGTTAAATCGTCCCTTCGGGACTTTTTATTGATTATTCTTGTAAGCCCTGAATGGTTTTAATTTTACCATCTTCATCGTATTCTAATTCTACTACTTTCATACTTCTAAGCCAGGTTTTTCCTTCGCTTGGAACAGAATCGTGGAAGAATAAATACCATTTATCTTGATATTCAACTATGCTGTGATGGGTTGTCCATCCAACGACAGGCGTCAGAATTTCTCCCTGAAAAGTAAATGGACCATATGGATTGTCGCCGGTTGCATAGCAAATCAAATGTGTGTCGCCGGTAGAATATGAGAAATAATATTTGCCATTGTATTTGTGCATCCACGAAGCTTCGAAAAAGCGGTGCTTGTCGCCGTGAAGCAAAGGATTCCCGTTTTCGTCAAGAATCAGAACATCTTTTGGTTCTTCTCCGAATTCCAACATATCATCGCTCAACAAAGCCACTTTTGAAGGGATTGCAGGTTCATCATCATTTGGAATTACTGCAGATTCTAAAGCTTTGTTGTTTCTGTAACGTTGCAATTGTCCGCCCCATATTCCACCGAAATACATATAATGTTTTCCATCTTCATCGAAAATACAAGGATCAATGCTGTAGCTTCCCATCATCGGATGTTTCTCCGGAATAAAAGGTCCATAAGGTTTGTCGCTTACCGCAACGCCAATTCTGAAGATGTCATTTTTATCTTTTAAAGGAAAATACATATAATATTTGCCGTTTTTGAACGCCACATCACAATCCCACAACTGTCTTCCCGACCAAGGAATATCTTTTACCGAAAGCACAACACCATGGTCTGTAATTTCGCCGTTTTCCACATCATCAAGTGAAAAAACGTGGTAATCATTCATATCAAAATGGTCACCGTTGTCGTTTTCTTCTATGCCACTTTCACGGTCGTGTGATGGATAAATGTAGATTTTGCCTTCAAAAACGTGAACAGATGGGTCTGCCATATAATCTTTCGGGAATAGATATTTTGCTTTTTTCATTGTTTAATTAGAAGTTAGATTTTAGAAACTAGATATTAGACTTATTTTTCTTTTGTTAATTGAATGATTTTTTCTACTACAGGTTTCGCCTGATTATTGCGGTCGAAAAGTAACGGGTAATCGGTTCTGCCTTTTACCGGGAAATCGTTTTTCCAGGATTGGGCATCGGTAGTTCCCCACAATGTTACTCTTCTGATTTTATCCTGATGTTTCAGGAATAATCTGAAAAAATCCAGATAACGGTTTTCCCATTCTGTTTTTACATTTTCTGGAAGTCCCGCTGTGTAAGGATTCATTTTTGCTTCATATTCTACTTTATCCGAAACGTTTGCAGAAGTTCCCCACGGTGACGAAAGTGCGCTGATTTCCATTTCAGTAACATTTACTTTTACGCCGTTTGCTGCGTAGTCAAGAATTGCTTTTTCGTATTCGTCAAGGGTTGGTGTATCAAGTCCAACGTGGGTCTGCATTCCTACTCCATCGATTCGGATTCCTTTAGATTTTAGAGTCTGAACCATTTTGCTCACCGTTTTCACTTTTCCGGGATGCCATTCGTTGTAATCGTTGTAATAGAGTTCTGCATTTGGGTCTGCTTCCTGCGTATACTGAAATGCTAAAGGAATAAATTCTTCTCCAAGAATCTCATAAAATTTACTTTTACGGTAAGAGCCATCTTCCATAATAGCCTCATTCACCACATCCCAACCTTTCACGCGACCTTTATATCTGGTGACAACGGTGGTAATGTGACTTTTCATTCTTTGTTTTAAAACTTCCGGAGAAACATCTTTTCCGTCTTTGTCTACGAAAAACCATTTTGGTAATTGCGAATGCCAAATCAACGTGTGACCGATGATGAACATTTTGTTTTTCTCTCCGAAAGCCACAAATTTATCGGCATCATCAAAAAAGAATTTGCCTTCTTCAGGTTGAAGGAACATCGATTTCATACAGTTTTCTGCAACAATAGAATTGAATTGATTTTTAATAATTTCTACAGACTTTACATCTGTTTCATTAATCTGCGGAAGACTCATCGCTGTTCCTATGTAGAATTTATTTTTGAATGCCTTTTTAAGGGAATCGTTGGAAGTTGCTGAGTTGGCTGTCTTGCAGGAGACGGTCAAGGTTAAAATTCCTAATAATGCTACTATTTTTTTCATAATTATTTTTTTTAAATTTAAACGCAAAGCGCGCAAAGATTTTTTTGACTACTATGCTTTTTTAAGTTCGCAAAGGCGTAAACTCAGCGAAGAAATACAAAAAATTCACATAACGTTCTTTTTTCAAGCTTTTTCACGGTTTCAAGCCTCGACACAGATTTTAACACCGTATCACTCGCAGCCCGGCTTGAACGGAGCTCTTTTTGTGGAGCGAAGTGGAACAAAAAAGCGGGAGTGGAAGACGGATAAAGCTGCCCTAAAAACATTTATTATTAATCTTTCGCTTTTCTTCTTTCTTTAAGGTCGTGCTCGATTTCGATTTCCTTTTTCTTGTTGATTTCGTAGAACATCAGTAATCCGCAAGCTAAAAAGAACGGGATGGACGGAAATACGCTGACCAACATTTTGGCTCCTGCGGAAACAGTTTCCGGCTGTATCACATTGACTGCGCCTTCTGAGGAAATATAACCGTATTTTCCGATAATTAATGCAACTAATGAACTTCCGATGCTTAAGCCAACCTTTAAACCGACCATCATTGCTGAAAAAATAATTGCTGTTGCACGTCTGTTGTTTTTCCATTCTGAATAATCTGCAACATCCGCAATCATCGCCCACAGTAATGGTGTTCCGATTCCGTAGAAGAAACCGTGTAGAATCTGCGACAAGAACATTAACCCAACCGATTTTGGCGGATAAAATATAAATGCTAAGACAAATAATGTTGAAATAAACAATGAAGCGATGAATGCATCTCTTTTACCATATTTATCAGCGAACTTTTTGGAGAAAGTAATCCCGACAATCATCATAATGATTCCGCCTGCATTGAACAATCCGAAACCTGCTGAACGGGGGTCTTCTCCAAAGAAATTCATCCCGATGGAATTGAAGAAATTGGTAATCGGCGAAATAAATTGCTGAAGTGAAGCTTCGTCTACATAGTTGTTGAAATAATAAACATACGAACCGCCTTTCATTGCCAATGTAATGAAAATCAACGCAGTAACTATCAACATAATAATCCACGGCTTGTTTTTCTTTAAATCTTTTAAATCAGCGCTTAAAGTAGATTCCTGTTCCGGCTTTGGAATGACTCTTTCTTTGGTTGTGAGAAAAGTGATTAACAACATCACCGTTCCGATAATTGCCAGCCAGGTCATCACCACCTCGATTCCTGCTGCTTTGTCGCCGTGACCTGCAGATAAAATAATCGGCAGCATAAATACCTGAACAAAGAATTGGGCAAACATCACAGCTACAAAACGATAAGAAGAAATACTGTTTCTTTCGCTCATATCACCTGTGATAACGCCACTTAAAGCCGCATAAGGTAAATTATTGGCTGCGTAAAGTAATAGTAAAACAGAGTAAGTAATTGCCGCATAAATCATTTTTCCTTTGTAAGAAAAATCGGGTGTGCTGAACGCAAAAAGTGCCGCGGCACCCAACGGAATTGCCGTTAATAAAATCCACGGACGGAATTTCCCCCATTTTGTACGGGTTCTGTCTGCTAAAGCTCCAATCAACGGGTTGAAGACAAAACCAGCCAATAAACCAACCGTAAGCGTAATGATGGATGCATCTTCCGGTTTTAATCCGTAAATATCGGTGTAAAAATAAGCTAAATACGTCACCAAAGTCTGGAAAACCAGATTGGCGGCTAAATCTCCTAAACTGTAGCCGATTTTTTCAACGACAGATATTTTTTGAGATGAGTTGTTCATATAAATTAGATATTAGATGACAGACAAATAGATGATAGACTAAAATCTTTTGTCTTAATTTTTATTATGTTTAGTTTATTGATTATTCTGTAGTGAAAGGCGATGCAGGAAGTCCTGTTTTGTTTTTCAAATTTCCGTCGGGATTGTCTGCCCAGTCGTATCTTACTGAAACGGGATTTGAAATGGTGTCGTTCCAGACAATGATTTTATTGCCTTTGATTTTGGCTTTTGCCCATTCGTATTTTCCGTCTTTGCCTTTGATAGCGAAACCTTTCAGCTCTGAAACAGATGCAAAATCATCAGTTCCATTTTTAAAGGAAAGAATAATTTTATTTCCTTCAATTTTCATTAACTGATAAACCGGTCCATCTGCGATGATATTTTTCTTGTCGGCAACTTTTAATGCCTGTAAAGCTAATCTATCACCCACTGTTTTTTTGTTTAAAGGATGAATATCGTTCCACTCTCCTATATCGATAATTACGGCAAGTCCGGTGTTCGGAACTTTCAACGAAACCTGGCGTTGCTGTTCTCTGAGTTCTGCCCAATTACTTTCGATAGGTTGGGTTTTTGGTTCCATAAAATTGGCTAATTGTACTGTGAAAAAAGGCATATCTTTCTGATTCCATTTACTTCGCCAATCCAGAATCATTGTGGTCAGCAAATCGCCATATTCTTTTGGTTTTCCGGTATTGCTTTCACCCTGATACCAAATTGCCCCTTTGATATTATAATTGATAAGCGGATTAATCATTGCATTGTACAATCCGGTTGGTTTCCAACGGATGAAGGTTTGTCCGGGAGCCATTTTTTCCATTTTGGCACCGATTTTATATTTCCATTCGGTTTTTAAATCGATTTTATTTCCGCCAATCTCCAAATAATAAGGTTTGTCGGCGATGAACTGCCCTTTTCCGCTTCCGTTGGAAATTCTTACCGCAATCACATTTTTCCCTTCTTTTAAAATGCCTGCCGGAATATCGTACCAACGCGGCGGATATTCATAAGTTACATTGCCTACTTTTGTTCCGTTGATGTACGTCACATCGGCATCTTTTATTCTTCCTAAATTTAAAAATGCAGCTTTTCCTGCCTGATTTTTAGTTAAATTAATTTCTTTTCTGAACCAAACCGAACCTTCAAAAGAACCTTCTTTATCTTCCCAAGAACCGGGAATATTCATTGTTTTCCAGTCAAAATCGTTTAGGTCGAAATTTTCCCAATGTTGATTTAATCCTATATCGCTTTGGTCGAGTTCTGTGTACCAAGCTTTACTTAACGCCTGTTCGCCAGATTCTGTAGATTTTATCAAATCATCGTTCTGCCATTTTTTGGCTTCGTCCAGATATTCGGGATATTTTTTTAGAGAATTTTCATCCATCCACGCCTGAATCGGAGAACCGCCTAAACTTGCGTGGATAATTCCAATCGCCACTTTATTTTTCTGACTTAATTCTTTTGCGAAAAAGTAAGCAACTCCCGAAAAATTAAGAATCGTTTGTGGATTTGTCGCTTCCCATTTTCCTCCATCAAGCTCAGTCTGAGGTGACTTAAAATTATATTTTTGAGGTACTGTAAAAAATCTGATGTTTTGGTTGTTCGCATTTTTAATTTCGTTAGCATAAAGCGGTGTCAGTCTACGCATCGGCAGTTCCATATTCGATTGTCCGGAAGCGAGCCAGACGTCACCAATGAGAATATCCTTCAATGTGATTTCATTAATGGTCATCGTGTAAGGACCTCCGGCTTTCTGCTCGGGAAGTGTGATTTTCCAGTTTCCGGTTGGGTCGGCGGTAGTTTTATAATTTTTGTTGAGGAATTTCACTTCCACTTTTTCTCCGGCATCAGCCTTTCCCCAGACATTCAGCTTTTGATTTCTCTGCAAAACCATTCCGTCTGAAACCAGTGCCGGAAGTTTGATTTTTGCATTAATAAAAGAAATGCATAATGAGCCTACGAATAAAATTAATATTTTAAAAAAGATTCTGTTTTTCATAGCAAATTTGAATTCTGCAGTTTATTTTTAGTTTTTATCTGGCATTTGGGTCAGCAATCTTACCTCGATGATTTTCGGTGTAAGCGATTTTTCATTTGTGTTAAATTTCACATTAAGAATCTGTTTCCTATTTTCAGATTCCGGAATCGGGATTAATAACGATTGTGGAGAACCGCCCATTTTTCCATCGAAATTTTTAGAAATTGCCTTTATTCCATTGATTTCCACATTCAAAGCTCGGTTATTGTTGGCATCAAAATAAATAAGATAAAGGTATTTTGCATTTTTATCTTTGTTTCTCATCTGATAGCTGAACCAGCCTTTAGCCTCACGGAAATGGCGGTCTTCCATATATCCAGTGTTGGAATCTTTGCTGTCGATGAAATGGTCGGATTCCGGCTGCTGCTCACCCAACTGAATTTTGTCTGTAGTGATGTTGTTTAGTCTTCTGATTTCCTCCTCTTCTTTGGTTTTCTGTTTTTGAATCATTTCAATTTTATCCTGATTCGCCTGTGGAAAATAAATAATGTAGCGCTCTTCCTGAATTTTGTAAAACGGAACCAATTCTAATCCGTTACTGAACTTATTCTGAGGATACAAACCTTTCAATCGGAAAGTCAAATCCTTACCATTCACCGTCTCCAAATGGTTTAAAACCGAATCTGAACTTCCCAAAATGATAGGAATTTCATTCAAAGGAATCTGCGGACCGTGCGCGATATGTCCGCCTCTGCTGTCATTGGCGAAAAGTCCGTCCTGATTTTCTTTTCCATATTTGGCAGCTAAAACGATAGGTCCATATTTGAAAGCAAAATAATCCGAATGGTCAGGAAGCTGCTTTGCGGAAAGATGCATCGGCATTTTCATTTCGATAACATCTCCTTTTTTCCATTTTCTTTTGATGGTAAAATAACCTTCAGTATCAACCGGAACATTCATATTTTTATCATTCACTGAAATAGTAATTTCAGAAGCAGTTGCCCATTCCGGTGCTCTTAATTTTAAATATATATTTGATTTTGGAGCGACATCAAAAATTAGTTTTGTCGATGGATTTTCGGGGAAATTGTTTTCCTGTCTCAGAACTAGTTTCTTTTCAGACCATTTTAAAATGGAAGGAATAAATAGATTTACATACAAATCTTCATCAGAATAGGCGTAAATCATTTCACCATACTTGGCGTGATTTTCCATTCCCGAACCTACACAACACCAAAAGCTGGTTTCTGGCTGAGAATAAACTCTGTAATGACCGGGACGCATTGGTGTGAAATAGACAAAACCGCCTTTTTCGGGATTTTGTGTTGAAAGAATATGATTGTACAAAGCTTTTTCGTAATAATCTACATACGACGATTTTGGATTCGTCGCATACAATTCTTTGGAAAGTTTCAGCATATTATACGTATTGCAGGTTTCGGGACCTTCGATACTTTTAATCATTCCGCTGAAATCATTAATGGGATTAAAATGCTCGCTCACACTGTTTCCTCCGATAATCGCTGATCTTTTTTGAGTGACATTCGTCCAGAAAAAATCGGCAGCATTGCTCCATTCTGTATTATTTTCTAAATCTGCAATTCTTTTGAAACCAATCACTTTCGGGATCTGTGTATTGGCGTGGATTCCTGTGAGTTTATCTTCCTGAATCAATAACGGATTTAAAATGGCAAGATGAGAAAAACGACGGGCAAGCTTTAGATATTTCGGATTTTTTGTGATGTCGTAAACATCGGCAAAAACTTCATTCAGACCGCCGTGTTCGCTGCGCAACATATCCTGAATCTGCGTATCGGAAAGTCCGGAAACTTCATCAGCCATCCAATCCGTAAGTTTTATCAGCATTTTCTTCGCTTTTTCGCTGTCGGCATACCAATAAGCATCGCGTAAACCTGAATATATTTTGTGAATATTATATAAAGGAACCCAGCGGTCATTCAAACCGAAAGTTGCAGCACGGATATTTCCATCAGCAATTTCTTTCCAGATTTTTTTACCGTTCGGAACTCCTGAAAGGTAGCCGTTTCCTGAAAGATTCTGACAACGCTCCAATTCATCAATCATATAATCCAGACGTTGCTTGATTTTTGCATCGCCTGTTGAAGCGTACATCAATGCCAAAGCCGAAACGTAATGACCGCCGATATGACCATCCAATCCTGTATTTTCCCAATTGGGATAGTTTTCTTTTTTAGGTTTCAGTCCTGCCTCTTTTAAATAAGGTGCAAGAAGACGATCGACATCCATAGAGAGGATATATTTCTCATCGGTCTGCATTGCCTTACTGAAAACACTTTCGGACAAATGAACCTTATTGAGCGGAAAGTAGCTAACATTTTTCTTTACCTGCCCAAAAGCAAGCGAAGTAAAGCCTAAAAATAATATCAGTGATTTTTTGTTCATTAATAAATGTTATTTCTACATTTCTAAAATAGCGGAAAGTATTCATATATAAAAGAATTTTAGAATTGCTCGGGATTAAATCTGATTTGGAGTTTCAAAAATATAAGGTAAAAAGCCTACCTTATCATAAAAAAAAAGATAATCCAAATTATAGGTTATCAAGCTTCTATATTCAAAACGCTGTGACCAAAATAATTACGATTCGTTTGAAAAAGGGTTTTATTTTTTAATTCGATGCCTTATCGTAATTGGTGATTATTTAACTTTAGCCAAAAATTTAATTGAATTAATGAATTTTAACATTATTTTAACATTCCATTTACATTAGATTCACAGCATTTACAGAAAATTTAGCAAAATATTTGAGAAAATCTTTACCGAAAAAGCTTCGTCTGACACGATTTTTTAGATTGTTGAATTTTAAACGAGAATATAAAGTGTTGTAATTACATTTAATGAATGGTAATCATTTAATGTTGCAACAAAAATCTTAACTTTGCACAAAATCATTTTTGATGAAAGAGAATTATCCTAAACATTTTGTCGCAGTAGACTGTATTATTTTCGGTTTTGATGGAGAAAATCTTAAAATTCTCTTGATTAAAAGAAATTTTGAACCCAATAGAGGAGATTGGTCATTGATGGGTGGATTTATTAATGAACAGGAAAGTTCTGATCAGGCGGCCAATCGTATTCTAAATGCGCTAACAGGTCTGGAAAACATCTATCTCGAACAATTGAATACCTACACCGCAGTTGATCGGGATCCCAGTGCTAGAATTATGTCGATATCACATTATGCATTGATTAACATTCAGGATTCTATTCAAATCAATGAGAAGTATAGTGCCAAATGGTTTGATTTAAAAGGTCACCCGGATTTGATTTTTGATCACAATGCAATGGTAAAAGACGCTGTCCTGAGACTTAGAAGAAGAGCAACCACACGACCAATCGGTTTTGAGCTACTTCCCGAGAAGTTTACGATGAAAGATCTGCAGAATCTTTACGAAGCTATTTTTGATGAAAAATATGACAAACGGAATTTCACAAGCAAAATCAATGCACTGGATGTCTTGGTAAATACGAACGAGAAAGATATGAGTTCTTCCAAAAAAGGTTCTTTTCTCTATACTTTCGATGAGGAAAAATACAACAAAAAAATCGCTGAAGGTTTTATGTTTAAAATTTAAGATTAGAAACTTCCGGTAAATTTCACTTTAATTCCAAGCTGAAAATTAGCAATAGTCTTGAAAATTTCGATTAAAGTTACTTGTTCTATTTTGGTGAGCTTGCTGATTTCTATATAATTATCAGGATTCTTTTTATCAATATTAATTTGATTTGCCTGATTTTTTAAGCGGAGCGCCATCAGATAATAATAAGACTGATGCATTTCATTATACTGCTGCTGCGTGAAAATCCCAATTTCCGTCAGTTTTTTCATTCTTTCGCCTGTATTTTCCATTTCCAGATGATTTTTCAATGCGTAGACACGAACCAAATCCACAATTGGCGACATCGCCGTTTTGATATCAAAAACTTCTGATTTTCCAATGGTTTGTGTTTTTATTCTTTTAAAAAAAGTCAAAGGCGGTTCATATTGAAGTGCATTTTTTGCAATATGTGCAAAGAAAATTTGATTGGGCGAAAAGAGTTTTTCTTTGATAAAAGTTTTCAGTTCACTCACAATATTTTCATCACCATAAATAAAACGGAAATCAAAAAATGTGGAAAATTTCATTGCGTTTTCCGGCACAGATTCTTCAATCCATTGGGTATAATTTCGTTTCCAGTGTGAAAGGGAATGCGTCCATTTTGGATTGCTTGCCATAAAACCGCCTTTACAGTATTCAAAACCAATCATATTGAGATCGTCTGAAACTTTTTTGGCAAAATCCAGAAAATATTCCCGCACCATTTCCCGATGCTCATTGGCTTTGTCTTCGTAAATGATTCCGTTATCCTGGTCGGTACTCAGCGTCTGCTCTTTTCTTCCCTCACTTCCAGTGACAATGAAGGCAAATTTCGCAGGCGGTTTTCCTATTTCCTTAATGACTTTTTCTATTACTTTTCCGGTTATCGTATCGGCAATCGTGGTGATGACCTGACTGGCAATTTCGCCGTGCACTCCCCTTCCTAAAAGTTGATTGATAATATCCGGAACCTGTTTCCATTTTTTGCGGAGCTCTTCGGTGTTTTCTGCCTGCTTTACCGACTGGATAAACACGAGCGGACTTTGCGCCTGCTCGCTCAGCAAACGGTTTCTGTTCAGAAAACCAACATATTCTTCTTTATTTTTCACCAAAAGATACCTTGATTTGGTTTTGAACATCATCAGAACCGCTTCATACAAATAGGCATTGCTGGAGATACTGACAATCGGATTATCCATTACTTCTGAAATGGCTATTCTTGAATCCAGACAACGGGCGATGACATTATCCCTTAAAGTAATATCTGTTGCATAGCCAATAATCTCGTCACTCCCCGATTTTTGATAAAAATACAGCTCACTTTATTGGCTGCCATCATTTTAGCAGCTTCAAAAACAGGCGTATTTTCCTCGCACGAAACGATGCTTTTGTATGCAATTCCTTCAATTTTCCTGGAATACAACTGGTCGGCTGCGAAATAACTTTCCTCGAAAGTGGCAGGTGTTTTTACAAAATGAGAAAACTCTTCATCCAGCATTTTTTTACCAAAATCTGAAGTGAAATAGTGGAAAAAATCTTCGTAAGCATTGCATAATTCGTAAAATTCCTTTCTGGGTAAGGTGTAAACCACAGTTCCTTTTTTGGCTATGGCAGATTTCAATGCGCGAACCCTATTCAGAATAATGGAAATTCCGCCAAAACAATAAGGTTTATGATGTTTGGTAATTGCTCTTTTGTTTTCTGAAGCGTCGAAAAAGAAAGTTTCATACTCGCCGGATTCTATAATACTTACGCCGGTCATCTCGGTCACATCCTGACGATAAATAAGGGTATCTTTGGAAAACTCTGTTTTGGTAAGGGTTTCTGAGATTTCGGCAAGAACCGTTTCAGGTAAAAGATGAAAAGGCTCTGTTATTTTTAATAACGAAATAACTTTTTCCTGCATAATCATTATTTCATTTTATTTGTTAAAAATTTCAATTTAGATTGGATTTCATGATGTATTTTCTGAAATTCATCTTCCGATATTTCTCCACGGGAACGGATTTCAAAGAAACATTTTGCCGTCATTTCCGCATCAATCATAGCATTGTGAGAGCGTTCCATTTTTTCATTGAAAAGAAATTCAAAAAGCTGGTTCAAACGAAGACAAATGACGTTTGGATTCAAATTATAGTCATTGCTTTTAAGCATTGTACAGTAAAAATGACTTTGCTGAAAAGGATTTCTTAAAGCCGACCTGTAAAAATCACAGCTCAGCGTACCAATATCAAACTCAATAAAATGTCCGATAATGAGCGGTTGATATTTTTGAATATCTTTCGAAAGTTTTTCTAAAATTAATTTTCGGTTTTGTCCGTTTTTGCTTAAAAATTCTTTGGTAATTCCGTGTATTTTGAATGATTTGACGCTAATTTTTAAATCGTCAACATCAATGTAGCAATTTTCTCTTTTAATCTCGACCCCGTTTTCATCATAAACAATCCATGAAACCTGAACTGCTGAAGACCAATTTTCGGTTTCAGAATAAGGTAAATCCCAGCGTTTTGGGATGCCTGTGGTTTCGGTGTCGATAAAAATGAGATGTTTTTTCAAAGGTTTTGTTTAATAATTTTTAAAATCATTCAAGAATGAATTAATCTTTTTTTCCAATCCAACCCAAATGAGTATGCTTAAAATCATCATTGAATTTCAGTCCGTAACCAAAAATCCTATCCATTGATGAATGAGCAAATAGAATGATACCCATCAATGAGAATAGATGATTATTTAACCAGAAACCCAACACAAAAATGAAAACTGCAACCAACTTATGATGGAAAAAATTATAGAGTCCTGCACCAATCTTAGGATTTACCAGATAACCAATCATTGATAAATCAGGCAGCAGAAGACAGGCAGGGAAAACCCACCACGCATATTCTAACCGACTGAAAAGAAATATTGAGAGAAGAAATTGTCCAAGTTCCTCAAGAGTTAAAATATTTTTCATTGACTTTATCATATTCGTTGATTTTTATTACCATACAAAAGTCTAAAACTTAAAATCAATATCTCTTGACAAAAATCAAGAATTTTCAGTTTGTCGTCTTCTTATTCTGCTGAATGTTTCAGGCGTCATTCCTAACACCGAAGCAATATATTGCAAAGGAACCTGATTAAACAATGCTTTGTTCTGCCCAAAATACAAAGCATATCTTTCCTCCGCCGTCATTGATAGATGAGAAAAAATTCTGTCCTCAATCATTGCAAAACATTTGATAATAAACTTTTTCTCAATTTCATTCCATTTAGGAAATTCTTTACAAAGTTGATGATAGTCCTTTTTGGTAATCGTTAATAATTCGACATCCGTAAAAGCCTGTATTGTCCAGCGATTAAGCTGATTAAAAAAGAAACCCCTGATTTCTGTCATCAAAAAATTTTCGGTAGAAAGCCATTGGGTAATTTCCTTTCCTCCCTCAGACAAAGCATACACCCGTAAGATTCCTGATTTTACAATGCTTAATCTATCGCAAATCTCGTCAGATTTTGTAAAGAAATCATTTTTATTGAGTTTTTCTTCGTGAAAATATGAATAAATTAAAGCCAATTCCTGATGAGTAAGCTGTCCAAAATTTTCTTGCATCAATTTATTGAAATCTTCCATCGTATCATTTATTATCTCCCACAACTAATTTAGAGAAATTTGTCCGATTATAACACTTAGCTATTTGTTTTAAACAAAAATAGGATGCCAATAATGACATCCTATTTTTAATTTATTTTAAAATTACCAGAATCTCACATAAAGTGCGGTCAGTAAAAGAACCGTCACTACAATCATAACCAAAGTTCTGTTATCTACTTTGAACATTGTTGCATCTATTGCGAAAGCTTTCGGATTTACTTTCGGGCCCGCCAAACTTATCAGCACCATTACGGCAACAGTGATAAAGAATGACCAACCCATATTAATGAGGAACGGAATTTCTGTAATCGTATGAACTACTCCATTTTCTAATTTTTCATACGTGAAAGCGGTGTATAACCAAGTTTCTTTCCCGAAAATATCTACTGCAAAACTGTTGAAGAAAATCGCAAGTAAAAACCCAAGAAGAACGCCGACTAAAGCTGCAGTTCCCGTAGTTCTCTTCCAGAACATCCCCAAAAGAAACATCGCAAAAACACCAGGACTGATAAATCCTGTATATTTCTGAATAAATGTGAAACCTCCTTCTCCTCCAATTCCCAAAACATCTGTCCACGTAAACGCTAAAGCAACGGCCATTGCAATAATAATTGCCCATCTTCCGGTTCTTACCATTTCAATTTCGGTTGCATCTGCTTTCAGGTATTTTTTATAAATATCCAAAGTGAAAATCGTCGAAATACTGTTTACTTTTCCAGCCAACGAAGCCACAATTGCTGCCGTCAAAGCTGCTACTGCAAGACCTTTAAGACCAGAAGGCAAAAACCCTAAAATAGCTGAATATGCACCGTCTTTTACCCCATTGAAACCTGGCAAATGTCCTTTTGTATATAAAACATAAGCAGCAATTCCCGGAAGCATGACGATAATCGGCATAAATAATTTCAAAAATCCTGCGAATAAAATTCCTGTTCTTGCTGTTTTCAAATCTGCTCCCAAAGCACGTTGTGTGATGTACTGGTTGCATCCCCAATAATTCAGGTTTACAATCCACTGACCTGCAAAATACATTGCCAATCCTGGCAAAACTACATATTTCTGAACACTCAGATTTTCCGGCATTGCTAAAGTTGTGGTTGTAACTGTCGGCTTATCAAGCATTAATTTAAAATGTTGTGGTGCCTCTTTCATCAATGTCTGGAAACCTGCAAAAGCATTTCCTACAGCCGCACCGTTGATTCTCTGGTCAACAATCTGAAGTGCCATATAAACCGTGGCAAAACCTCCGATAATCAAAACAGCTACTTGAATCACATCGGTATATCCGATTACTTTCATTCCGCCCAAACCAATCAATAAGGCCATTAAAAGCAATCCGATCATAATGATGTGAAGGTTGTCTCCGCCCAATAAAGTATCGATAGCCAAAGCTCCGAGGTAAAGAATTGAAGTTAAATTCACTATGACATAAAGGAACAACCAGAAAACTGCCATAATCAGTGAAACCGATTTGTTGTAACGCCTTTCAAGAAACTGAGGCATCGTATAAATCTTGTTTTTAAGATAAATCGGAATGAACCAAACTGCAATGATAATCAATGCAATTGCTGCAATCCATTCGTAAGCTGCAACGGCAATTCCTACGAAAAATCCTTCACCACTCATCCCGATGAACTGTTCGGCAGAAATATTGGACGCAATCAAACTGGCACCAATCGCCCACCAAGTAAGTGAACCTTCGGCAAGAAAATAATCTTTACTGCCTGTAGATGCGGATTTTTTTCTATTATAAATCCAAATTCCATATCCGGCTACCACCACAAAATAAACAAGAAATATGATGATATCAATAGTTGCTAAGTTTCCCATACTTTATTTTTTAACTGAGAATTTATAAATCGTTTTTGATTGATATTTTTGTCCCGGCTTCAATTCAGTTGAAGGGAAAGAAGCTTGATTTGGAGAATCCGGGAAATGCTGGGTTTCAAGACAGAAACCTGTTCTGAATTCATTTTTTCCACCACTTTTTGTTTCGAATTTTCCGTCCAAGAAATTTCCAGAATAGAACTGAACGCCCGGTTCGTCTGTCAAAACTTCCATCACTCTTCCTGATGCAGGATGATATACTTTGGCAATACTTCTCAGTCCGCTTCCGTTCAGAATCCAGTTGTGGTCGTAGCCTTTCCCTTTTTTCAATTGGTCGTCATCAGCATTGATGTCTTTTCCAATTGGTTTTGAAATACTAAAATCAAACGGACTTCCTTTTACCGATTTCTGTTCGCCAGTCGGAATCAATGTTTCATTTACAGGTAAGAATTGATCTGCATTGATTTGCAATTCGTGATCTGTAATGGTTTTCTTGAAATCTCCTGAAAGATTGAAATATGAGTGTTGTGTAAGATTCACAACCGTTGCTTTATCCGTCGTAGCTTCGTAAGAAATTTCCAAGGCATCTTCGTCTGTCAAAGCATATAAAACAGTTGTTGTAAGTTTTCCGGGATAACCTTCTTCGCCGTCTTCACTTGTGTACGTCAGTTTCAACGTTGGAAATTTAGCATCTTTTACAGGTTCAATATTCCAGAATTTGGTATGAAAACCTTCCTTTCCACCGTGAAGACTATTGGGTCCGTCATTTTTGTTGATGTCGTAGGTTTTGCCTTCCAAAGTGAATTTTGCATTGGCGATCCTGTTTCCGTAACGTCCAATCAAAGCTCCGAAATAGTATGGATTTCCGTTGAAATAATCTTCAGGTTTTGTAAAGCCTAAAACGACATCTTCATATTTTCCGTTTTTGTCGGGAGCTGTGAGTGAGGTGATAATTCCGCCAAAATTGATGACTTCCATCTTCATTCCGTTCTTGTTGGTTAAGGTATATTTTTTAATGGAATCGCCCTTTGCCGTCACTCCGTAATCTGAAACCTGTATGTTTTCCATTTGTTCTGAATCCGTTTTTTGATGAGTTTCTTTTTTATTGCATCCGAAAATACATAAAAGTGCAATAATAATCAGGTTATAACTTATTTTTTCATAGTCTGAATGATTTTGCAAGATTAACGATAATAAATTTCATTCCAGCGAAGGGTATTCTTAAAATCACGGATTTTCGTGTTTTCATCGATAATAAGAGATTCAATTCCTGCAATTTCCGCAAAATCTTCCAGCTGCTCCGCACTGATGTTTTCACTGTAGCACGTGTGATGCGCTCCACCAGCCAAAATCCAAGCTTCTGCCGCTGTGTACAAATCCGGAAGCGGCTTCCAAAGGACTCTCGCAACAGGAAGTTTTGGTAATTCTTCGGTAATTTCCAACGCTTTTGTTTTATTAATTAAAAGCCTGAAATGATTTCCGAAATCCATCAAAGCGGCGTTTAGAGAGTCAATATTTCCTCTTGAATTGAAAACCAAACGAACAGGGTCGGCTTTTCCACCAATTCCCAACGGATGGATTTCGCAAGATGGTTTATCAACCGCCAAAACAGGGTCGACTTCCAACATATGAGAACCCAAAACCGAAGGATTTGAAGGATTTAAATGATAGGTGTAATCTTCCATAAATGCATTTCCGCCTTCCAGACCTTGTCCCATTGTTTTCATTGCACGAACCAAAGCTGCTGTTTTCCAATCACCTTCTCCGGCAAATCCATATCCTTTTTCCATTAATCTTTGAACGGCAATTCCGGGAAGTTGTTCCAAACCGTGAAGGTCTTCAAAAGTATCTGAGAAGCCTTTGAAATTACCTTCTTTCAGAAATTTTTCTAAACCTAATTCTATTCTGGCCGCTGCTTCCAGAGATTTTCTGTTGCTTCCGCCTGAAAGAAGAGATTCCGCCATTTTGTAAGACGCTTCGTATTCTTCCATCAAAGTTTTGATTTCGCCATCACCAATAGAATTGACAACACTTACCAAATCCCCGATTCCCCAAGTATTTACTGAAAATCCAAATTTGGTTTCTGCTTCTACTTTGTCACCATCGGTTACGGCAACATATCTCATATTATCGCCAAAACGGGCAAATTTTGCACCCTGCCAATCATCCCAGCCCGCTGCAACACGAGACCAATCTCCGATTTGTTTCTGAACTCTTTCATCTGCCCAATGTCCTACAACCACTTTTCTGTTTTTTCGGAGACGGCTTACCATAAACCCGAATTCACGGTCGCCGTGAGCTGCCTGATTCAGGTTCATAAAATCCATATCCATAGTAGCCCACGGAATATCCTGATTGAACTGTGTATGAAGATGCAACATTGGTTTTTGCAAAGCAGTCAATCCACGAATCCACATTTTTGCAGGAGAAAACGTGTGCATCCAGGTTACAATACCGATACAGTCTTTTGCAAAATTAGCGGCTGTAAGCGTTTGAAAAATTTCTTCCGTAGTTTTTACGGTTGGTCTTAAAACAACTTTTACCGGAATTGATGAAGAAATATTAAGTGCTTCTACGATTTTTCTTGAATGTTCCGCAACCTGAGCTAAGGTTTCAGGTCCGTATAAATGCTGGCTTCCGGTAATGAACCAGATTTCTTTTGTATTGAGAGGTGTTAACATATATTGAAATGATAAATGATAAATGATAAATGATAATTGATAATTAATGTTTTTTATTTTATAATTAAACCTTCAAGGTTTTAAAAACCTTGAAGGTTTGTTTACCGCGAAAAGTCTTTACTGTCCGTAATAGGCATTTTTGCCGTGTTTTCGTTCGTAATGTTTTTTGATAAGCGAATCTTTCAAACGTGGCGCATTTGGGTTGATTTGTCTTGTGCGATATGCAATTTCTGCAATCGTTTCGAGAACTTTGCTGTTGTAAACAGCTTTGTCCGCATTTTTTCCCCAAGTAAACGGTCCGTGATTTCCGATGAGAACCATTTCGACTTCTTCGTAAGACAGTTCTTTTTCTTTGAAGCAATCCAAAATCTGAATTCCGGTATTGTATTCGTAATTTCCTTCGATTAAATCATCACGCATTGGCGGTGCACACGGAATATCTGTCGTTAAATGGTCGGCGTGAGTAGTTCCGAAAATAGGAATGTCCATTTGTGCCTGAGCCCAAGCTACGGAATAAATGGCGTGGGTATGGGAAATTCCGCCAATGTTTTCCCAGTTTTTGTAAAGGTAAGCGTGGGTTTTGGTGTCGGATGACGGTCTTAAGTTTCCTTCTACCACATTGGCATCATAATCTAAAATCACAATGTCTTCAGGTTTTAAAAGTTCGTAAGGAACGCCGCTTGGTTTGATGGCAAAAATGCCTTTTTCACGGTCGACAGCACTTACGTTTCCGAATGTGTAAACGACAAGCTTCAAGGCATCCAACTGCATATTGGCTTCGTAACATTCTCTCTGGAGTTCTTTATAGATGCTCATTTTATTATATTTTTTAACGCAAAAGGAGCGCAAAGTTTTTTATTTATTTTTTAAAGTTTCTTTTGTCATTCCGTTGGTTATATTCTTCTCTTGTTTTATGCTGAGTCTGCAGCACGGCTTGAGCGGAAATCCTTTTTTGTATTGGCAAAAGCGTTGGCAAAAAAGATTGGGAGCGGAAGACGGATAAAGCTGCCATAAAAATTTTAATCGTTAGTTTTTGTACTATAATCTATTTAACAGGTCGCCTCTACGAGGCTTGATGTGTATGGACAATTATATTTGGCTATTAACAGTGCGCTCCTACGAAGCTATCAAATCCTAGTTAAAATTTCTATCAACTATAAACTGTCAACTTTCAACTTCTTTTTCGATTTGATATTGTTTTCCGTGAAGTCGGCTAGAATTTGATATTGACTCATTAATTCTGCATATTTTTCTACGTGTTCTGCTTGCGGGAAATATTCGGCTTCGAAATCGGAACCCATTTTCTGGCTTCCTTCCTGTACATTTGGGTAAATTCCGGCTGAAACTGCGGCATAAACCGCTGCTCCTAAAGCCGGAGCCTGGTCTGACGCTGCCACTACAATCGGCATATTCAGGACGTTTGCCAAAGTCTGCATAATGAATGGTGATTTTCTGGCAACACCGCCGATTCCGATGACTTTTTCTATTTTCACGCCTTCGTCTTCGAAACGGTCAACGATTTTTTTGGAACCGAAACAAATCGCATTCACCAATGCTTTGAAAATATGCGGTGCTTTTGTACCTAAAGAAAGGTTGCTGATAGCAGCTTTCAGTTCCTGATTGGCATCGGGCGTTCTTCGTCCATTCACCCAATCCAAGGCGATAGGAACGGTTTCGGAAAGAGGAATTTTTTCGGCTTCCAAAGTGAGATTTCGGATGAGATTGTTCTCTATTTCTTCTTTTAAAAGTTGTTTTTGATTTTCATCGATGATATTAGAATTCATCAATATGCTTTGCGTTGGCCACATCAGAATGTCTTTGTACCAGGCCAACAAATCACCAAACGCAGACTGACCCGCTTCCAAACCAATCAATCCGGGAATAACCGAACCATCAACCTGTCCACAAATTCCTTTCACGGTTTTATCTCCGATAATTTCATTGGGTGCGACCATAATATCGCAGGTTGAAGTTCCCATGATTCGGATGAGTGTGTTCTCATCGACTTTTGCGCCGACTGCTCCGGAATGTGCGTCGAAAGTTCCGACTGCAATTACCGTATTGGTTGTCAGTCCGAGTTTTGTTGCCCATTCTTGATTTAAATTTCCTGCAACCTCGTCTGAGGTGTAGGTTTTATCGTAAAGTCTATCACGAAGTTCGGCTAAAGACGGGTCTAACTGACCAAGGAAATCCTTTGAAGGAAGTCCGCCCCACGATTCGTGCCACATTGCTTTGTGACCCGCTGCACAACGGCTTCTTTTGAAAGTTGCCAAATCCTGAGTGTCGGAAAGGAGAAAAGTAATATAATCGCAATGCTCCATCCAACTGTAAGACGCATTTTTTACATTGTCATCAACTCTATTGATGTGAAGAATTTTTGCCCAAAACCATTCGGAAGAATAGATTCCTCCTTCAAATTTGGTGTAATCCTCGCCGCCCCAATTTCTTGCAAGTCGGTTGATTTGTTCTGCTTCATCAATTGATGTATGGTCTTTCCACAACACCATCATCGCATTGGGATTTTGTTCGAAACCAGGTGTTAAAGCTAATGCAATTCCATTTTTATTTACCGGAAGCGGTGATGAACCCGTGGTATCGATACAAATGCTGACAATACTTTCAGGAGCTACTCCACTTTCTTTGACAACATCGGAAATGGTTTTTTCCAAGCCTTCGATATGGTCAAGCGGATGCTGACGGAATTGATTTTGCTCCGGCTGACAGAATTTTCCATCTTTCCATCTTTGGTAGTAGCTTACGGATGTTGCGAGCTCGGCTCCGTTTTCTGTATCAATCAGGACTGCACGAACGGAATCTGTTCCATAATCTAATCCGATAACGTATTTTTTCATTTTTAACGATGAATTAAATTTTAATAATTGTTTTGTTTTGATAGACCCTTCGACAAGCTCAGGGTGACAACTCTAATACTAAATGTATAAGCTTTAAAAAATCCTTATATATATGTTTAAGAGATTAAAACAAATATATATTTTTATTTTAAATAAATGTAAATATTACACTTAATTTTAATTTTCCCTTTATTTATGGTACTTTGAGATTATTTTATCTTTAAAACGACAAAAGAATTGGGTGGAATTTGAACAGGAAATTTCCCTTTTTTAATTAAAGAATTCTCCTCAAGAGGTTTTATATTTTCTGTTTGGAAATTATTTTCGGCAGAAAGTTGAAAAGCTGTCAAGGTTGTTTTGGTTAATTTGCTTCCTAATTTGATGTTTTTTGGATTGATTTCAACTGATTTTTCCTTAGAATCCGTATTAACAATTTTGATGATTGTTTCACCTTTTTTGCTGTCTAGAACTGCAGATGCAAAAAGTTGGCTTTGTCCTTTTACGGCATTTCCGTTTTCAGAAATTATAATTAAATCAGTTCCTTTATTGTTGGAAAATAATTTCTGAACGTAATAATTCGGTGTTGCGTAAGAATGTAAATTATTAAACCAAATTAAATCCGGTGTCCATTGCCAACCGTCTGCGTGTGCAAAAAGCGGTGCATAGGAAGTCATCGTAACAACATCTGCATTTCTTTCCAATCCTGTCATAAAAGCAGCTTCCGACAATGCGGTCTGCCAGTTATTTTTGTTATCGGGTTTAACGACACCAACTGATTGTGCAGCATACTCTCCGGCAAACACTTTTGGTCCGGAACGGTCATAAGCATCATATCTTCCAGCATTTTTCGTAAACCACTCCGGTGAATTGTAATAATGCTCATCCACAATCTGTGCATTGAGTTTTTTGAGTTCTTTCCAGCCATATTCAAAGAATTCTCCGTCGGGCGACGGTCCGCTTCCTGAAATAATTTTAATATCCGGATATTTGGCGTGAATAGCTTTTTCAAAAATTTTATAACGCTCAATGTAATCTTCTCCCCATTGCTCGTTCCCAACACCAATATATTTCATATTGAATGGTTTCGAATGTCCCATTTCAGCACGGATTTTTCCCCATCTAGTATTAGCATTTCCGTTTGCAAATTCGATTAAATCCAAAGCATCCTGAACGTAAGGATTTAATTCTTCCAAATGAATCAATTCGGCAGTGTTGAACTGGCACGCCATTCCGCAACTTAGAATTGGTAACGGTTCTGCTCCCAAATCTTCGGAAAGCTGGAAATATTCATAAAAACCTAATCCGAACGACTGATAATAATCGGGAGTGAGGCGATGTGCAAAACCTGAACTCCATTTGTTGATGAGATATTCTCTGTCGGCGACATTTCCTAAAGTTTTTTTCCATTGATACCTTTCGGCAAGTGTTCTGCCTTCGACAATACAGCCTCCGGGGAAACGCAAAAATCCTGGTTGCAGGTCGTATAATTTTTGAACTAAATCATTTCTCAAACCACCTTTTCTTCCCTTCCAAGTATCTTGTGGAAATAGGGAAATCATATCCATATTTACCACGCCGTTTCCGGTAAAAGTGATTTGTAGTTTTGCTTTTTCAACCGTTCTTGATGGAGAAAAAACAGCAGTATATTTTTGCCAGCCTTTTCCTTTGATGAGAATGGGAACTGTCGAAATTATCTTTCCGTTTTCGTCAATCAGACTTGCGTTGAGTGCAGAAATATTTCCGGATACATTTTCCAAGTCGAAACTAAAATCATATCTGGAATTCTGATGAAGTCCGATTCCTCTGAAACCTTCATTCTCCAAAATATAATTTTTATCATTGTAAATGGTTATTCTTGCGTAGTTTTTATTGGTTTTAGAATTATCAGAATAAATAGTCAAAAAGCCGGAATCTAAACTCGGAGAAAGGGTTTTCGTGTTTTGTTGTTTCCAGCCCGTCAACGGTTCGTCAAATTCAAAGCTTCGATTTTTGATGAGTTCGGCATAAATTCCGCCATCTGTTGCAAAGTTGATATCCTCGAAGAAAATACCATACATCGTTGGCTTGATTTTGATGTTGGTAGATTTTCCGTCCAAATCGAGGAAGTGCTTTTGGACATTTCCATTTTGCGCTGAAAAAAATGCAACACTTAGTGAAATAGCGATTGTGAATATTTTGGATTTTGTTTTCATTGATTCGTTTTTATCTTAGAGACACTTCGACTACGCTCAGTGTGACATCTCTACAACTATATTTTTAAACTGATTTATATTTAAATTTAATTGTAAGAGTTTAATTTACTTTCAACTGAAGGTTTTTCAATCCAGACTCATCGGAAGTTCCTCCATAAAAAATGGTATAATCTCCAGACTTTGAAATCAAATCATCGGATTTTTCGTCATAAAATTTGAATGATTCATTGGAAATTATGAGTTGGATATTTCTTGTTTCTTTAGATTTAATCAAAACTCTTTCAAAAGCCCTTAAAGTCTTTACAGGAGCCAAAGCATCATTATTTCTTTTCACATAAACCTGAACAACTTCTTCACCGTCTCTTTCTGAAATGTTGGTAACCGGAATCGTTATCATAATATTTTCATTAGAACTGATGGTGTTTTTATTCAATTTTGCATCTCCATAATTAAATTTTGAATAGCTCAAACCGTGGCCGAATGCGTACAAAGGTTTTTCGGTCATATAACGATAGGTTCTTCCCTGCATATCGTAGTTTTCAAAACCCTGATGTTTGCTGGTTTTAGAAAGTGCATTATCTAGTTGCTCCAGATTTTTGTAAAAAGTAATCGGCAACTTTCCAGACGGATTGTAATCGCCTGCCAAAACATCTGCAACCGCGGTTCCGCTGGCTTGTCCGCCGTACCAGGCATTCAGCAATACATCGTAGTTTTTTTCGTCTTGTTCCAGACCAAGCGAACTTCCTGTACATAATACAAAAACGACAGGTTTTCCGGTTTTTCTTAATTCCGCTAGTAATTCACGCTGAACTTTTGGAAGTTCTATCGAGGTTTTATCGCCTCCTTTGAAACCTTCTGCGCTTACCAACATTTCTTCACCTTCTAAACTTGGCGACAATCCGCCAGCAAAAATGATAACGTCAGCATCTTTTACTTTTTGTTTGAGTGATGCAAAATTCACTGGATCTTTTCTATACACTTCAAAGGCAATGCTTACGTATTTTCCTTTCTGGCTGTGTCGAAGTTCTACCAAATATTCTTTCCCTTTCTCCATTTTCACAGGAAATTCCGAAGGATGTCTTGCGTCGGGACCTTTTCTGGTAGCAATTTCTTTTCCGTCAACAAAAAGCATGTAAATATCTGATGTTGCGGCAGAGAATATCACTTCGCCATTATAACTGCTTTTAAAAACACCCGAAATTTTTGCCGATGTATTT
Source organism: Chryseobacterium sp. 3008163 (assembly GCF_003669035.1). NCBI lineage: Bacteria > Pseudomonadati > Bacteroidota > Flavobacteriia > Flavobacteriales > Weeksellaceae > Chryseobacterium > Chryseobacterium sp. 3008163. Next base: position 138,697 of record NZ_CP033070.1, read on the forward strand.
TCTCTCGCAACTCCTGCAGCGAGTTGTGTTCCACCAAAACTGTTATACGTAATTGCGGTATTGTTAACTGATGTATTTACAGGCTGACCTTTAAATTCATTATTGTTAAAAAATTCTACCTTCATTCCTTTTTGTCCGTTTTTCTGACTGACAAAATTTTGATAGAGTGAATTTCTTGCGGTAGGATCTGCTACTTCACTTCCCTTTTCATAAATTATTTCAGCGTTTGGAAATTTAGTTTTAATTCCGTCTAAAATAGTGACGGTAGAAGAAGGTGTTCCGTTGTAATTTCCCAATTGCATAATTCCATCGTGTGCATTGGGACCAACTACTGCGATTTTTTTAATATTTTTATTTAAAGGAAGAATATTCTTTTCGTTTTTCATCAGCACAATTGATTTTTGAGCCATTTTCAAAGCCTGTTTCTTGTGTTCATCTGAATCTACCACCGAATATGGAATGTTGTTCCAATGAACGGAAGATTTGGGATCAAGCATTCCCAATTCAAACCAACCTTTCAGGATTCTTCGCATTGATATATCAAGGTCTTTTTCGGTAATCAGTCCGCTTGCAAGAGATTTATTAAGATTGTTATACGTATCTCCACATTCCAAATCAGTTGAATGTTTTAAGGCATCTGCAGCAGTACTTTTTTCATCGGGATGGGTTCCGTGGTATTTCTCCTGATAGAAATCTGCCAAAGCCCAACAGTCTGAAACGACCATTCCGTCGTACTTCCATTTTCCTCTAAGAATTTCGGTAAGCAAAGTATTGTTGGCGCAACACGGCTGCCCATCGAAAGCGTTATAGGCGCACATCACCTCTCTTACATTTCCTTCCAAAACCAAAGATTTAAAAGCAGGAAGATAAGTTTCATACAAATCCCTTTTGGAAACTTCTGCGTTGTAAGAATGTCGGTTCCATTCGGGACCGCTGTGAACAGCGAAATGTTTGGCGCAAGCGTGTGTTTTAAAATATTTCGGGTCATTTCCCTGTAAACCTTTTACGGCAGCAACGCCCAAAACAGAAGTCAGGTAAGGGTCTTCTCCGTATGTTTCCTGACCTCTTCCCCATCTTGGATCGCGGAAAATATTGATATTCGGAGTCCAGAATGTGAGACCTTCGTAACGTCCGGTTTTATTGGTTTCATCGAATGATTTGTTGTATTTTGCTCTGGCTTCGTCGGAAATCATTTCAAATGTTTTGAGATGTTCCGGAACGTCCCAGGTGGCCGCCAATCCAATAGCCTGAGGAAAAACAGTCGCTGTACCAGCTCTTGCAACACCGTGAAGTGCCTCATTCCACCATCCGTAAGCGGGAATTTCGAGTCTTGGAACAGCTTTGGAATTGTCCATCATCATCCCTATTTTTTCTTCTACGGTTAGTAATCCGAGAAGGTTGTCAATTCTTTGTTCAACGGGAAGTTTGGGGTTTTGGAAGGGATGTTTGTAGTTCTGTGCATAACTTACGCTACTCATTACAAAAAATAAGGTGAACAGAATTTTATTCATATTGTTGATTTTAAATCCATTATTTTATTCATTTGGTTAAATAAAATCAATGGATGTGGCTTTAGAATGTGATAAAGGCAAATATAAGATTCTATTTTTAATAAATGTATAAAATACACTTGTTTTTTTTATCTTTAGTATTTTGGATACTTAATTCACGAAATAATTATCAATCTTCCGCATAATCTCATAAGAAAAGCCACCAGAAAAACTGATGGCTTTGAAATTAAATTTTTAATAGATTATTTTTTAATCAACTTACGAGTTACCGTTTGACCGGAATCAGATATTTCAACGAAATAAACTCCAGAAGGAAGGTTCGCAATATTAATTTTATTTTTACCTGAAGAAAGTTTCTGCTTTCCAGCAATCAAGCTTCCTTTTGCGTCAAATATTGAATAGTTTGCCGTGTTTGATTTAAGTTCAACAAAAAATTCATTTTGCGCAGGATTTGGATAAACGCTCACCTCATCTTTTATCATTTCATTCTGAGAAACGGCAAGTGTAGCAAAATTCAATGGAAGAAAAGCGCTTGTGTAAGTATTTTCTTCTGTAATATATCCCTGGAAAGGATTAATAAAAGGTTCGTTCCCGGCAACTACTTTATAGAATCCAGTAACTCCGTTTTCTGTCTTAAGCACGTACGCTCCGGCAGGAACTTTTATCGTATGATAAACTCCATTCACCTGATTTACAGTTATTGCTTTTGGAGTTGATACATTACCTGAACCAACAAAACTAATGTTTCCCGTAGCATTAACGAGTACAGGTGTATTTGCAGGAATGATACCACTGGTAATCTGTGTAGATGCTACCCCCGTTGCAGAAGGAATCATGGTATATGCTGTAACTCCTAACGGAATACTTGCCTCAAAAGGCAGTAATACAACACCATAATCACTGAAATTTCTTGTATATGATGCTGCCGTTGCACTAAAATTAAATGGCACCTGAAAGTCCTTCCCTTGATCTGAAAGAGTAAGTGTATTGCAGACAGTTCCGGATACCACGTTTGTGTTGTTATTGTTCACAGAACTGTTAACGTAAAATAAACTGTTCAGGTTTTGAGAGGTACTAATCCAGCTTGATGTTGCATTAATTCCGGTTGTATTTCTAAAATCCAATGAAGTGTAATATTCATTTTCTAATGCATCCATAAGATTACTGTCAGTCGATGCATATGCAGCTTCAAACTTAGATGCTCTTTCGTTTCCTACATTGAAATATACATCACCAAGCGTTAATGTAAGAATAGAACTGAAATTTCCACTTCTCAGCCCAATAATTCCTTTGCATCCAAAAGGCAGTACCGATCTGGATATATCAAATACCAAATTAAAACTGCCTGATCCCGGCGTTGGAAAAGCTACACTTCCGTAATTGTGATTTCTCAGTGTTCCGTTACTGTCTACATAATATAATGTTGTATTAGAAGAAGTTGGCAAATTGCTTGTCATATAACTTAGGACATTAAAAATTAGTTTATTATATCTGTCATTTAATGCTACATATCCGTTCGCTGCGGTAGTATTTGAACTGATAAGCGGTGTAGAATTGTAAAACGTAACTGTCTGACCAGACAATTGATGCCCTGTACCGAAAGCCGGATTTGTAGTCGTCTGAGTTTCAATTTTATTATAATGCATCTCTGTTCCTGTCATTAAGGAAATAGGTCTGTCACCACTTTTATTAAAAACAAAAGTCATTACGCTTGAAGGACTCACCGTAATCTGCGGTCTGAAAGTATCGGCAGAAAATGTGAATGGAGCAGAAACCATGTTCGAAGTTTGTGATGTCGTTGTACTGGTTCCTGAATTGGTAAAGAACGGCAGATCTGCTTTCAGGTTATACGAGTTTGAAGATGAATTGATGACCACCAGTGTAATCTGGTTTCCATCCTGTGAAATGTATGATGAACCTTCCAATGTGCCATTGGCTACTTCCCATTTAGCATCGATTCTCCTTTTACCCGTTGTCGTCTTTGCGAACTGTGATAAAATATATCCTCTTTTTGTCATCTCACCTGCTACGGTACCATTTGTTCCATCACCCATCATTCCGTAGTATCTTTTTGATGCGTAGTGAACCCATGCATTGATATTACCAAGCATCGCATTGTTTACACTCCTTGCAAAAGTGAAACCATCAATCGACCAGTTAAAGTCTCTTGCAGGTACAGTGGTATTGGAATTCCAGTTGATGAGATATTCTGTTTGCCAGATTTGTTTATTATAATTCTGAAATTGCTTGTATACCGACTGCATAGAGCCATACTGATGACCTCCATACACTTCAAAATTTGCCATCACTGCAGGACTTAGAAAAGCATTTGCAAAATTATCTGTAAAACCGACACTTTCCGGAGCAATAACGTTACAGTTGATCAAATGTCCATAGTCTTTAACGAAAGTAGCAATCTGCGTTGGAGTCCAGATACATCCCTGATATTGTGCCATCTCATCAGGCTCGTTCTGTATAGAAATATAATCAAGTGTTACTCCGTTGGTAGCCAGATAAGTCACGAAACTGTTGAGATGAAGAGCATAATCTTGGTAATTTGCAGGTTTCAGATAACCAATCTGCTGTACTCCGTTCGTATCTGTGTACACTGCGTTAACGTGATTATTGGTTTTCCATGCTGCAGGCATTGTCCAAGGGCTTGCAAATACAATCAGTCCCATTGATTTTGCCAATTGTGCTGTGGCCAAAACCTGTGGCCAGTTGGAACTGTCTTCCGGAATATACAGCCTCAGCATATTGTATCCGCCATCAGTAGCACCGGTTCCCCAGAGTTTCTGAATTTCTGCGGTTGTCATGTGATTGTAGGCAAATTGCGGACTGCAGACGAATCCTCCGAATCCTGTAATGTTCTGATAAGTAATATTCTTATCAATTTTTACTTTTGCGGTCTGTGTACTCTGTGCATTAAGATGCCCTGTGAATAAGATACCTGCCATGGCAGCAAGTACTAAATTGACGATTTTTCTCATAGTAATAATTTGATTTTAAATGTGACATAAATTTTAATTTAACTCAATATGTTATTATTGTTTTTTTGAAATAAAATGTGTGGAAAATTGCTTATTTATTTTCTGAAATTTCACTTTCCGGCGCTCCCAAATAACTTGGCTTAAGTCCGCCTGTGTTGATTAAAATCTTTTCTAAAACAATTCCCGGTTCCAGCACTCTAAAACGAAGAGTATGTTTTCCCGGTTGCGAAATCTGATGTTTTGTGATTGATTTAATGATGTGTTCCGACTGCCATTTTCCTAATTCACCTTTATAGTGACCATTGAAATTGATGACTTGCGGAGTTCCATCATCAAATGAAATCTCATAACGCAGTCCTTTATTATGATTATAGTTTAAAGTTGGAGCTAATAAAAGTTGTACCTCAAATTCGCCTTTGGATTCAAAATTAATATCGTATTCCAGATAGGTATTTTCATTAGCTTTCGGATAAGCATTTTGTGGAAATGTTGTGATACCGGATTTTGTCTTACCGAAATCAGGAATAACTTCCCAATGAATTTGGTCAGAATTATTCATTCTTGCAAAATTTTCGGCTTCGATAGAAACATAACCATTTTTCTCTTGGAACACTTTCTCCTTCGACACATTTGCTTCAGAAACGTAAGTGATTTCAGGCATTATATTTTCTTTACCGTCGAACCACGCCTTGTATCCTATCTTCATCTGATCCATCATATGCGTCCATTTTCCGCTGGCAATTACATTGTTGTATTTATTATCGAGATAAGTATTTCGCTCGAAACATTCTTTCACTTTATCAGCATAGAAATTAGCTTTAAGGTCATTTTTCGAAGCCAATTCTTTATTTTTTGCCACTGCATAATACATTTCGTACAAATTACTACACGCATCAATCGGATAAAGAACCAACTGATAATACGCATCCTGATATTCTGCAGGAATCTGCTCTTTCAAACGTAATGCATCTACTGCCAAAGCTCTGTAATCATTCAAACCGTTTCAAATTCATTATAATTTTGAAGACTGAATGTTTTGCTGTCAAGTGTTTCAGGTGTTACTCTGCGGTTGTATTTAGCATAAAGATTAATCATTCTGGCAATTTCCTTTGAATGTTTTTCGCCAAATTGCTGAGCAGACCATTTCTCGGTATATTCTAAAAGATTTTTAGAATTAAATTGTTTCGGATTCCACGCCATTTCTAAGAAAAAACTGATTGGAAATTCCATCGGTTTTAAATCACCAACATTTACAACCCAAACTTTATCTACACCGTGTTCATAGGAAAGATTCATCTGCTCCCAAACCCGTTGTATCGGACTAATATTAATCCATTTTGAATTTCTCGGCCCGCCTACATAGTCGAAATGGTAATACATCCCGTAACCGCCTTTGTGTAAGGGTTTCGAAAGGTCTGGAAGCTTTCTCACGTTGCCCCAGTTGTCATCACAAAACAGCAGAATCACATCATCCGGAACTCTCATTCCTTTATCATAATAATCCTGAACTTCTTTATACAACGCCCAAACCTGAGGCGTTTTATTAGGATTTTTACCTGTCACATTTTGTATGATTTTACGCTGGTCTTTTACGATGTTCTCCAATAAGGAAATATTAATTCCCTCTCCCATTGCTTCATCGCCATCACCACGCATTCCGACAGTGACTAATTTTTCCCAGTTTTTGCTTCTAACGATTCCAGCTTTCCAGAATTCCTGCAACACTTTAGCATTTTTTGAGTAATCCCAAACGTTCGGAAGATTATTTTTTTTGATGTATCTGTGCCAGTCGGCTTGTGCCTGTGCCATTGGTTCGTGGTGCGAAGTTCCCATTATAATTCCCATTTCGTTGGCTAATGGTCCACTCAAAGCATCATCGTCGTAAAATGCTTTTCCCCACATCGCAGGCCATAGATAATTGGCTTTGGAGCGAAGAAGCAATTCAAAAACCTTTTCGTAAAATTTAGAATTGATGCCACCGAAAGTTGCTCTTGCCCAACCACCAAGGGAAGGTTCTTCATCATTCAGGAAAATTCCGCGGTATTCTACGGCAGGTTCTCCATCGGTATAAATTCCTTTTTTGAAATATAAATTTTCTTTCTTTTCTACCGGAACATCTGCCCAATAATGCCAAGGTGAGACGCCAATCTGCTGCGAAACTTCGTAAATCCCATAAATAGTTCCCCGTTTGTCGCTGCCTGCAATCACAATCGCTTCGGAAACTCCGGGAAATGGATTGCTGATATTTTGGATGATGTATTTTTCACGTTTTCCGGTTAATGCTTTTCCATCAATTTTTTTTTGTCTGATTAAATCATCAATGATAGATTGTGTTCCGACAGTTCCGATGATGATTAAAGGAGCATTCATTCCTGAAATCTGATTCAGAATGTTAGGTTGCTCGCCTGTGACTTTCTGGAAATCTGTTTGGAGATTTTTGACAGCCCTCAGAATTCCGTTATCAATTCCGGAATTGGTGTAAATGGAAAGATTGACCGATTTTTCTTTTAAGACAATATTTTCCGGATTTTTTTCAGTAATAATGAATGGTTCTGTCGCACTGATTTGCAAACAAAAACCGAAGAATGCGACGAGAAATAATATTTTTATCTGATTCATAATCTTATATTTTTATTTATTTGTAACCTTCAAGGTTTTAAAAACCTTGAAGGTTTGAATACGATTAATTTCTTAACACAAATCCTCCGTTAGTCCAAATTTCTACATTGAACTCTCCTTTGGTATTTATTTTCACCTGTTTTTCTGATGAATTTCCCTGCGTATCATCATTGATGAATTTCACCGTTTTTCCGGCAAACATTGGTAAAACAATTTTCAGTTTCTTAACCGCTTTTTCTGCATTAATACCCGCAACATACCATTTGTCCTGATATCTTCTCGCTATCACAGAATATTTCCCAGGATAACCGTCAATGAAAACCGTCTCGTCCCAAAGTGTGGGCACTTCTTTCATAAAATCCAATTGGAATTTTGGAGCATCGGTCAGGTTATTGGGCATTACCCCAAACATCTGAACCGGATTCTGAAAAAGAACAGCTGTTGCCAATTGGAAACCGTCGGTGGTATGTCTTTTATTTTTTTCTTTGTTGGATTTAGTCAAAAATTTATTCAAAAAAGTTCCGCCAAATTCCATACTTCCGACCGTATTTCTGATGAACGGATGCAAAGTGGCAAAAAACGCTTCCTGCTTGCGGACATCCTCTGAAAAATAAAGCATTTCTGAGGCTAAAACAGCTTCGCTTCCTGCATAATTCGGATACATCACTTCCCAACCTCTCGGCAAAGTGGCTCCGTGAAAAATAATCATCAGACCAAAATCATTGGCATCCGACAAAATATCTTCGTACAGACGCATTGTTTCCTGTTTGTCTCCGCCAAAGAAATCGACTTTTAATCCTTTTACTCCCAATTCTTTCAGCCATTTCATTTCTTTTTTTCTTTCGATGGAAGAATTCATTTTATTTCTTGGTCCCATCGGCGCATCATTGGCGACTCCGTTGGAATTATACCAAAGCATCACATCCACATTTTTGGATTTTGCGTATTGAACGAGTTCTTTCATTCTGTCTTTGCCAATATTTTTATCCCAAAGCGCATCCATCAAAATGTATTCATAACCGATTTTTGATGACAAATCAATAAATTTGGTTTGGTCGTCATAATTCATACTGTTATCCTGCCATAGAATCCAACTCCAGGTAGATTTTCCGAACTGATATTTTTGCGAAGGTTCGTAAAGCGGTTCTACCACATTAAAAGGAATTGTAGTTTCCACAATTGGTTTCAACGAATCTCCAATGGTAATGGTTCTCCAAGGTGTTTTCCCCGGAAGAGAAATCGCTGCGCCCGAACTTCCGAAACCATTATTTTCTGCCATATTCGGATAGGCAACTTGGTATAGATTTTTTTCTGAAGCGGTATCAAGATGAGAAGCACAATACAAACTACTAACTCCAGTTTCTGAAAGTAAAATCCAGCCTTCGTTTACGATATGAAAAAGTCCCGGGAAAACGTAACCATAATCCGCTTTTGTTCCTAATTCTGCATCGGCTTTGTAGCCACTTTCGTAGCTTGGTGCTGTTCGTGCAAAACCGGTCATCGGTTTCATCATTGGTGAAAGAAATGTTGTTGTCTGTTGTGGAAATCTGTATCCTGTCACTTCCGATTGCACAACAACACTGAATCGGTCTTTCATTGGCGGAATGTCATATCGAAACGCAATATTATTATCACTTACCTGAAACTCAATTCCAATATTGAATTGGTCTTGATTGGTAAAATTGACGGTCAATGTATTGGCTTTATACTCAACTTCAGATTTTTTGATTTTCTCGTTGCTGTATTTTTTAGAAACGTTATCTTTTTTGCTGTTGATGAATTTTAAATTTTTAGAAAAATCCGATTCATTGGTTATCAATCCCAAAGGAGATTTTTCGAGCATTGTTTTTCCTTGAAAAGTAACGGAATACAATGCTTTTCCCTGTTCTGAAAATACATTCAGTTTCAGTTTTCCGTCCGGACTTGAAATTTCCGCAACCTGTGCTTTGACCTTCGATAAAAAACAAAAGCTTATGAATAATATAAATAAAAGTGTAATTTTTTTCATTCTAATTTATTTTGAAAACATCCAATAGTCAAAAAACATAATATCTTTTTCAGCTTTGCCATTGAATACGAAATAAAGATTATGAATACCTGTAATTTTGTTGGTTAAATTAATTTTAACCGTTTCAAAGCGGTCATCTCCGCCAGTCATCGGAACTTTTATTGTTCCTGCAAGCGGTCCGTCCAAACTGTCTAAATGAACATCCATCGTAACTCCGCCGTTATGCGTGGTTCCTACTCTTGCAGAAAAAGTTATTGCGCCATCTTTTCCAAAATCAATATTTTTCACACTCGAATAAGCTCCATTTTTCTTTGCTTTGATGAAAACTCCCGCAACTTTATTTTGATAAGATTTTACATTTTCTGACCACGAAATCATCTCCGCCTGATTGAATGCGTAAGGATTAACGGTTGCAATAGCTTTCGTAATCCCATTGGTCATTTTGAAAGGTGAAATAGAACCATCTTTATTAAATTCTAATTCCTGCACACTGACCGAACGTGTGAATCCACTTCCGCCCGGCAACGCACCATTGTGATAGAAAAAGTAGGTTTTCCCTCTGAAATCAATCACGCCGGGATGATTGGTAAAAGATTTTCCTTCCGCAGGCATTATGATTCCTCCATATTTCCACGGACCTTGTGGACTTTCGCTGGTGGAATAGCCGATAAATTCAGGCAACGCACCGCCCGGCCAGAAGAGATAGTAGAGATTTTTTCTCTTGTACAACCAGGGACCTTCTTCGTATTTTGTGGGTCTTTCCGGATTGCCTTCTCGTTTTCCGAAAGATTCTTCGGTCATCGGAACTTCAACAATGTCGCCCGAATAGGAAATCATATCTTCATTGAGTTTTACATATTTTAGTTTAGGATTTCCCCAATACAAATGTGCCTGACCGTCATCATCAATGAAAACCGTCGGGTCAATATCGCCCCATTCACTCTGAACTAAAGGTTTTCCCAGCGGATCGTGAAATGGACCGAACGGACTGTCGGCAACTGCAACTCCAATTGCACCCTTATTGTTGGTTTTGGAAATCATTGGGACGTACATAAAAAACTTTCCGTTTCGTTCAATACATTGTGCTGCCCACGCATCACGCTTTGCCCAATCGAAATCGGTATAGGAAAGTATCACGCCGTGGTCTGTCCAGTTGACCATATCATTGGTGGAAAACAGTTTCCAGTTGTTCATCGTAAACCAAGTAGAATCATCCTCATCGTGGCTGGTATAAACATACAAACGGTCATTGAACACCATCGGTGCAGGGTCTGCGGTGTAAGCGGTTTGAATGATGGGATTTTGTGCAGACAAAATTCCACCATAGCAAATCAGCAGACCATTTAGTATTGTTTTTATGATATTTTTTTTCATTTTCATAGCAATTTGGCTTTAAAAATTGACTTTAATTTGAACTGAATTTCCACCAATCAAAGTAGAAAAGGTCTTTGCTTCCTTTGAATACGAAGTATAAATCGTGCACGCCTTTTATATTTTTTACCTGAGATTTTATAGTTTTAAACAGGTCGCCTTCTGCTTTTCCTGTCACTTGTACAGTTCCTAATATTGGTCCGTCCACCGCATCGGTATGGATTTCTATACTCCCGCCGTTCATTGAGGCCACCGATACTTCCAGGAATTTTGTTCCTTTGGAAAAATCAACACCCTGAATTTTGAGGTAATCGCCATTGTTGATAGACGAAACCACCATTCGGTCGGTAATTTTCTTGCCAGTGTCGTAAGGATTATTTCTTTCCCATTCGGTCATTTTTTCTGTTTTCAAGCCTTCACTATAAGCAATAGTTTCTGCTTCAACTTTTTCATACGGATTCAAAGTCGCAATTCTTTTTACCCCTTCTGGATTCCAAAAAGGTAACTTTTGAATCGTGCCATCGGCATTGTAAGTCAGTTCGCTCACACAGATAGAACGGCGCTCATAATGCTTGCTTATGGTTTGTTTTCCGAGATTGTAATTGAAACCGAATACGTAAGATTTTCCTTTGTAGTCAATGATTCCGGGATGATTTCCGTTGGAACGCTTGTCACTGTCCATAATCATTCCTTTGTATTCCCACGGACCGGTTGCCGATTTGCCCATTGCATAACCGATTCCTTCCGGACAACACGTTGAGGCATATGCCATATAATAATTCCCGTTGCGTTTCCAAGCCCACGGACCTTCCTGATAATGAAACGGATCTGGCGAACCTTTGACTTTGGCAATCGAAGGATCTTTTACGACTGGTCCATCCGCAGAAATCATATCTTTATTCAGTTTTACGTACCATAAATTGGGATTTCCCCAGTACAGATAAGCCTGTCCGTCATCATCAATAAGAACGGTCGGATCAATATCGTCACTCGAATTTTTCACAAGTGGTTTGCCGATAGGATCTTTGAACGGACCATAAGGACTGTCTGCCACCAAAACACCGATTCCTCTTTGTCCGGGCATCGGGCAATACATATAAAACCTGCCGTTTCTTTCTATGACCTGAGGTGCCCAAGCTCCGTTTTCCGGGTCTGTCCATTTGAAATCTTTCAAAGAAGCAACAACACCGTGGTCTGTCCAATTGACCATATCGGTTGAAGTGTACAACAGCCAATCTTTCATTTTGAATCCGAATGCATCATCTTCGTCGTGACTGGTGTACAGAAAAACCGTGTCTTTGTAAACCATTGGCGCAGGATCGGCCGTGAATTTGGTCTGAATGATGGGATTTTGGGCAGACAATGAAAATCCTGTAAGCATCAACCCAATATTTAAAGTATATTTTAAAACTGTTTTCTTAATCATAATTAATTTTTTTGAATTTAATTCTTCCGTCCTGGTATTTCAAGAATTTGACTATCCTATTTAAGAATCACTTTAACATTTTCACCTGAATAAGCTACCGTTTTCTGCTTACCATCCGGAAGAACAACAGTAAAATTTCTTTGCTCAATCATTCCGGTATATTTTCCTTTGCGGGCATCTATCGTAAGTGTATTTGATTTGTCATCCCAATGCATTGGTATTTCGGTATAGTCGCCTTTTTCGTAGTTATAATTGTCAAATTCATCTTCATACAATACAAAATCTGCATCTGAACCCGGATAAATTTTTAAAATTAAATTGTCCCATTTTTTCTCTGTCGCATATTGGACATCGGGACCAAAAGGGATGATGCTTCCACCTTTTACATACAATGGAATACTTTGGATATTGACTTTTTTTTCGATTTCCTGTCCGCCTTTATATTTTGCATTGTTCCAGTAGTCATACCAAACAGAACCGGACGGAAGATAGACTTTGACGGTTTTATTTTGTGTAAAATCTACATTGGAAACTAAACCCTCTTTTTTGCTCTCCTCTTTTTTATTCCAACCTTCATTTTCATTGGTTTTTACTATTTTTTCAAGGGTATATTGGGCATTCAGTACAGGAGCGACGAGAAAAGATTTCCCAAACATATATTCGTTATTGATGTCCCAGACTTTTTTATCTTCTGCAAAATCCATTGCAAGCGGTCGCATAAAGCTTGACTGATTTTTGGAAACATCCCACGAAACAGAATAGATGTAAGGCAATATACTGTAACGCAATCTGATGAATTTCTCTACGGCATCGTACACCATATCTCCTTTTTTTCCAAACTGGTAAATCTCTCTCGGTACATCGGCTCCGTGCGAACGCATCATGGGCGTGAAGGTTCCGTATTGCAACCAACGAACATACAATTCTTGAAACATTGGATTTTTTGAACCCGAACTTTCATTCCAGCCTTTTTTATAAGTTCCGGCAAAGAATCCTCCGATGTCTGAGTTAAAATTTGGATTTCCGGTCAGGGTAAAATTAAGACCAGCCGGAACCTGATTGCGCAAGGATTCCCAGGAAGAATTAACATCTCCAGACCAAGTATTCGCACCATATCGTTGCTGACCAGCGAAAGCAGATCTTGTTAAAATAAAAACTCTTTTGTCACTTGTCACAGCACGCTGATGGTCGTAGACACCACCAACAGCCATCAAAGGATACGCATTTCTTACTTTTCTGAATGAACCGAGATAGGTTTTTGTATCTAAATCTTCTGGTTTTTGGCTAAGATGGTCAGGTTCTGTAGAATCCATCCACCAAGTATCTACGCCAAGACTGAAAACGCCTTTGTTCAGATATTTCCAGTAAATATCCCTTGCTTCGGGATTGTAGGCATCGTAAACACGCACACCGGAAGGATAATTCATATCGGGAGGCCAAACTTCCCGACCAGATTCCGGCCACGTTTTGAAATTGAAAAGCATTCCTTTTGTGTCCATTTCGCGATATTGCTTGGTCATCGGTCCGAATGACGACCAGATGGAAACAGACAAATGCGCATTCATTCCGTGGATATCATTAATCATTTTTTTTGCATCAGGAAAATCCGGACTGATAAAATCCATTGCATTCCATTGGTAATTATTTCCCCAATATTGCCAATCCTGAATGATTCCGTCCAAAGGAACTTTCAAATCACGGTATTTTTTGACCACATCTACAATTTCATTCTGACTTTTATACCGTTCTTTGCTTTGCCAGAAACCGTAAGTCCATAAAGGAAACATCGGAACATTTCCGGTAAGGTCACGCATTGCAGCAACTACTCCATCAGCATTTCCACCATACATAAAATAGTAATCCACGCCTTCTCCAACTTCGGAGGCGAATGACGTTTTCTGAGTATTATCGGTAAATTGAGTCGGAGAATAATTGTCCCAAAAAACGCCGTAACCTTTTACAGATTGGAAAAAAGGCGCAAAATCCCAGGTATTGTTCTGAACCATTCTGATGTCCTGATTCCGCTGAGATAATTTTCCGTTTTGAAGGATTCCCAAACCGTAAATCGGCTCTTCTTTTTCCAACTGAAAAGATTGGGTTACAGAATAAGTTGGATTTCCGGCATCATTAAAAGGTTTAAAATCACTACTTTTTTCTTTCAGAAGTTCATTTCCTGATAAAGTATTGTAGACTATTTCTCCGTTTCTTGTGTTGATTGAAAGTTGTAAATTATTTGTTTTTATCAATAAAATATCTTTATTTTCTGTAATAGAGAATTTCGTTTTTTGTTCTTGCTTAATAACAGACAGGCTGTTTTTTACAAATGATTTTCCAGAAGGATATTTGATAATTCTCACCGTGTTTGGTCCGTAAAACTTCACTTCCACATTCATTTTATCCGCAGAAAAACTCAAGCCTGAATCTGTTTTTTTATAAGATTGTGCGCTCACATTTTGCTCTATTCCCGATATAATGATCATCGTGATAATGAAAGCATTTATGTTTATTTTTCTGAAATTCATTTTTATGGTATTTATATTTTTATCAATTGTAATCGCTACTCTGATTTTAATAGATTGCTGATTTCCTCCTGATCAATAGGTTTAAAAAGCAATTGCGAAAACAGAAAAAGATCATTTTTCCATACTTTAAAATCGTGACCGCCCGGTTCTATGTAAAAAATATGTGGGATTTTATTTTCCGTCAAATAATCACTTGTTCTTTTGCTGAAAGGCATCAATCCATCCTGATCACCGCAGGAAATCCAAAGCAGTTTTAATTCCTTAGCTTTTGCAGGATTCGGGAGTAATTTTTGAGGTTCTTTCGTATTTGGAGCAGATGAAAAACCGCCAACCCAGGCGAATTTGTCGATATTTCCCAATCCAAAATTCAGGGTTTGTCCGCCTCCCATTGACAGTCCGGCAATCGCACGGTTTTCTCGGTCTTTTTTAACAGGATATTTTTTTTCGATAAATGGAATCAGGTCGTTTAACAAATCTTTTTCGAAAGTAGCAAAAGCTTTCACTTTATCTTTTGCCATAATATTTCCCGTCGCTCTATCGTCTTTCATCGCTCTGCCATTCGGCAAAACCACAATCATCGGCGTAAGTTTTCCTTGTGCATAGAGATTGTCCAGAATAATTTGAGGTGTTCCGTTTTTGAACCACTCCTTTTCGTCGCCACCAATACCGTGAAGCAGGTACAAAACCGGATATTTATTCCCTTTTTTGAAGACTGGCGGTGTGTAGACTAACGCTTTCCTTTGAGTTCCTACCGTTTTTGATTCGTAGTTAATCGTATCAATTTTTCCGTGTGGAATTTCTTTCTTTTCAACGTCAAAACCTTGCGGTGCTTGTTTATCAAGCGTTTGTGCAGAAATGAAGATTCCTGACAAGACAAAACCTAAAACAAATATGATTGACTTACTCATAATTTTTTATTTGTATTTTTTACACTTATTAATTTAGATAAAAAATAATATCTGGTAGATTTATTTTTTCTTTAATTATATTTTAAAATATTTATTTTATGGTTGAAAAATCTTTAATTCTAAAAAAATCAACATCCACAAAACCTCCAATACTTTTCGTTGCGTAATTGAAAATCGCAAATTTTGATCCCATAAAAAATCTTCTGTAATCGAAAATCATTTTGTAGTCTTTTGCCATTTCTGTCCAGTTTTTCTGGTCGGTGCTGTAAGAGAAATCCGCCAAATCTTTTCCAAGGTTAAAGTCAGCTTCAATACGGAGATAAATCTTATCAGATTTAATTTCAACTCGTTTTTTTTCTTCTTTTTTCACTCCGGTAATCGCTTTCGTTTTATTATCTAAACTGACTTGATTCGTTGAAAAAGTGAGAAACTTCTGATTACCTTCTTTTGAAATCGATAAAATCCCTGAATCTCCGTTGAATGAGCTGAATCCCGCAACATCGCCGTCTTTCATTCCTTTTAAATCCAAAGCAACTATCGCACTGGATTCTGTTCCTTCCATTCTTTGCGTTAAAGTATTCGGGGCGGCATAAATATTATCAACAATTCTATTGGTTTTCAGTCTAATAAATCCTTTTCTTTCGGATAAAGACCAAGCTTTATTCACTGGATTATGATTCCATTGCCATTGGATTTTTAGTTTTTTATCTGAAAATTCATCACTTTCCACGATGTTATTTTTCGGTTTAAACGGCGGAAGCGGAACTTCACCTTTTAAAGGAACTTTCCCATTGTCGCCCAAAACAGGCCAATCATTTTCCCATTTTACAGGAATCAAAATCGGGACGCGTCCTACTCCGCCTCTATCCTGGAAAATCAGTGAATACCAATTGCCGTTTTTATCATCAATCAAAGCACCTTGCCCGGCATAAGAAAATCCTAAAAAGTTGTCTTCCAAAATCACTTTTTTCTCGTAAGGTCCGGTTGCTTTATCGGCTCTGTAAACTTCCTGACGACGTTTTCCACCTCTTGGCCAGGAAATCATCATCATATAATATTTTCCATCTTTTTTAATGATCTGATTGCCTTCCAGAAGTCCGGTTTCTGAAGAATCTTTTTCAAAAACCACCGTTCCTTCAGGATTTCCGATAACTTCTTTAAAATCAGGACTTAATTCAAAAACTTTATTGGAAGTGAAAACATAACCCCTGTCGTCGTCGTCAAAAAGCAAAGAAGCATCGTGAAAATGTCGGGTTCTGGTAATCAGTTTCCAATTGCCGGTTTCCGGATTGTCTGTTACATAGAAATAAGATTTGAAAGGCTCGTCATTCGGGGAAAACAAAACGTAATATTTCCCTTTGTGATAACGGATGGAAGATGCCCATTGACCACGACCATAGACCGTTCCGTCAAGCAAATCATATTTGGAATTGTCATTCAGAGTATTGAAAACATAGCTTGACATTTCCCAATGAACCAAATCTTTGGAGTGCATTACCGGAGCTCCCGGCATCAGGTGCATTGTAGTGCTTATCAAATAAAAATCATCGCCATTTCTGGTGACTGACAAATCCGGTGCATCTGCCCAAATGATAGGGTTGGTAAATGTCGTCGACTGCTGTTTCTGAGCAGGATTTACCTGAGCTGAAAGGAGATTCAGCCCGATAAATCCGTATAAAGAAACTATATAAAATGGTTTATTAATTTTCAAAACTTTGGTATTTTGATTGTTGATTTAATTCTTTAATCCAATTTTAAAAGAAACACTTCGACAAGTTCAGTGTGACATTGCTAATACTAACCGTTTTGCTTTAAGCTTCTCAAGCTCACCTGGCAAAACCTACATTTGTATATTAAGTTTTGGCTAAAGCCAATTTGGTTTTCCTTTTATTGAATGGGTTAAAGCCCATCCCTATTTATAATTTCTTTAATTTGGCATAATATCATTAGACGACGTGCTGTACAAACCAATCAAACTTCCTGTGAATCCACCTGCAACATCGGTTGAAAGAATATCTCCGGAAACCGGGCCTCCAAGATTTTTGAAGTTTTTACCATCTAAAGAGTAATTGAAATTAAGGTCATCTTTTTCACCAACAACTTGAAATTTGACAGTTTTTGAAAGTGAAATTTTTTCGCTGGCAATCAGTTTAGATTCTCCTTTTTCTGTTCTTTCCAAAACGATGTAAAAGTCTTTATCCTTTTTTGTAATCCCGAAAACATAATTGAATCTTTCGCTTTGGTAACAAGTAATTCCGGCTAATTCTTTTTCAGATTTCGGTTTGAAATCAAGCATTACAGAAGTTTTAAAATCTTCGTGCTGTAATCTGTGGAATAATGCCGAAATCGGAGCTAAAGCTTTGATATTGGCTTCAAAAGGAGTGACTTTTACGCCGTTTTTAACCGTTGTAATAAAATTTTCGCGAGGACCGCGCATTGCAATCCATCGATAATCCAGATTTTTATCGGTCAGTTTATCGTTATAAGTAAAGTTTCCGTTCGGGAAAAACCCGTTTTGTCCGGTCTGATTTTTCACACCTTCCGGCAGTTTTAATTTTGGTTTCATCGGAACTAAACCGTTTTCAAAAACAGGATACTTTCCGCTCCAGTCTACGGGAAGAATGAAAGTTTCTCTTCCGTGGTTCACACGTCCTTTTTCGTTGGGACGAATCGCCAAAAACACTCCGAAATATTTTCCGTCAGGAGTTTCCACCAAATCGGCGTGACCTGCCCAATCTACTTTATCTTTTCGGTCTTTCGGGAAATATCTTTGTGTCAAAATCGGATTGTTCTGTGCAGGAACAAATGGACCTTTTGGAGAATCTGACATAAAAATAACTTCGCTGTGATTACCTCCAGTACCGCCTTCTGCACACATCAGAAAATATTTTCCGTTCTTTTTATAAATATGTGGACCTTCTATCCAAATCGGTTTTTGGGAAAGGTCAACGCCTCCATTCACGATGATTTTATCTGAACCAGCAACAACTTGGTCTTTTTCCAAATCATAATCCCAGATTTTGATGACACGGTGACCATTGTATTGCTCAGTTCCTTTAGGCGGTGCATCGTTATGAACAATGTAAGCTTTACCATCATCATCGAAGAAAATGGCAGGGTCGATTCCGTCGAAATTCAGTTTCTGGACTTCGCTCCAACCTTTTGCAGGGTCTTTGGTTTTCACGACCATATTTCCTATTCCGCCAGCAATCTGGGTAGTAATCATATAAAAGGTGTCGTTGTTTTTATTATACTTGATATCAGGAGCGTAAATTCCTGCGGAAACACCGCCTTTTTCAACTTTAAGCTGAGAAGGTCTGTCGAGAACGTGACCAACCTGCTTCCAGTTGACCAAATCTTTCGAAGTGAAAATAGGAACGCCTGGAAACATTGAAAAAGAAGAGTTTACGAGATAATAATTGTCTCCTTTTCTGGTAATACTCGGGTCTGGATAACAGCCCTGAAGAATCGGCGAATAAAATTCATTCTCTTTCAAAGGATTGTTTGTGTATATTTTATCATTTCCACGGTAGGAAAAGTCTGAGAAAGTCTGTGCTGAAATGCTGCTCACGGAAAGCAAAGCCGCCGCTGCAAGTACATTGGTTTTATTCCTAAAAAATGCCCAATTCATGATGTTCTGTTCCATATTTTTTCTTTTTATGTGATAGTTATTTAATTATTATTTCTGTTTTTTTTCTGTTAATCAACCAGATAATTCCCCAAGCCGCAACGTAAGAAACGCCGGCAATGAAAAATATGATGTTGTATCCACCGTTTATATTTCCTGATTTCTTGAAAGTATCTAATACGATTCCGATAAACAAAGGAAAAACAATTCCTGCTGCTGAACCCAACATTCCACCAAATCCGATGACAGAACTTACATAATTGTTGGGTAATTTGTCGCCAACAGTTGTCATCAGATTGGCTCCCCATCCTTGATGAGCTGCGGTGGCGAAAGCAATAATGATGGTGATTAACCACATATTATCGACATATTTTGAGAACATTACCGGAACGACCATCAAAGCAAATAGCAACATTGTAAAACTTCTGGCTCTTCCGATTGCCCAGCCTTTTTTAATTAAAAATGAAGAGAGATAACCGCCGCCGATGCTTCCAATCGTGGTTCCGCTGTAAATTATGATCAACGGAATGGAAGGTTTTGTCATATCCATTTTAAATACGTCTGAAAAATACGCAGGCAGCCAGAACATAAAGAAATACCAGATCGGGTCGGTCAGAATTTTTCCAATAGCAAAAGACCAGGTGACTTTGTATTTTAATATTTCGGACAACGGCACTTTAGATTGTTCCTGCGTTTTCCCACCCTGATCACTTTTGATGTATTCTAATTCTTCCTGACTTAATTTTTTAGTCTTTTCCGGAATTGAATAGAATCTCCACCAAAGGACAATCCATATTAAACCGAGCGCTCCAATCCAGACGAATGTTTCCCGCCAACCATATTGCGCTAAAATAATCGGAACGAGAAGCGGTGCCAAAATAGCTCCAACTGTAGCTCCCGAATTGAAAATCCCTGTTGCCAAAGCTCTTTCTTTTTTAGGAAACCATTCTGCTACTGATTTTATTGCTGCGGGAAAATTTCCTGCTTCACTGATTCCGAGTGTGCTTCTTGCAATCAAAAACCCAACGGTGCTTTTTACAAAACCGTGTCCAATAGAAGCGAGACTCCAAACAATCAGGGAAACGGCGTAACCTATTTTTGTGCCTACTCTGTCGATAAACCTACCCATCGCAAGATATCCGATGGCGTAAGTTGTTGTAAACGCCATTACGATGTAGCTATAATCTTTTTCGTCCCAGCTGAACTCTTTTTCAAGAACAGGTTTCAGCAAACCCATCACCTGACGGTCGAGATAGTTGATCGTGGTAGCGAGAAAGACCAAAGACAGCATAAACCATCTGATGTTATGATTTTTAGGAGCCTGCATTTAGTTTTGATTAAGTTGTTGCAATAAGTTCTGAACTTTCTCAGTCAGCTGTTCTGTAGTAAACTCTGTTTTGACAAGCGAACTTCCCAATCCGACAGCGATTGCGCCACCTTTCAGCCATTCTGTAATATCTTCAACATCAGCATTGATTCCGCCGGTCGGCATAAAATTCATTCCAGGAAAAACGGGCTGAATAGATTTGATATAATTTTTACCCAAAGCATCTGCCGGAAAAATCTTTACCAATCGAAGTCCGTTCTGATAAGCCAGATTAACATCAGAAGGCGTAAAACAACCGGGAATCAAATTAATGTTTTTTGCGACAGAATGCTTTACAAGCTCTTCGTTGATAACTGGTGTAATGATGAAATCTGCTTCTGCATTGGCATAATCATCCATTTCCTTTATATTTTTCACGGTTCCGATTCCTAATAAAAGTCCGGGAAATTCTGTGGCGGAGAATTCTTTCAACTTTGTGAAATTTTCTAATGCCTGAATGCCACGGTTGGTATATTCTATCACACGAATTCCTGCTTCGTACAAAGCTTTTACGGTATTTTTTGAAACCTCAAACGATTCATTGTAAAACAACGGAACGATTTTTTGGTCTTTTATTTTTTGTAATATTACACTCATAATTTTTCAATATTAATGCTGTTATTAATCGTATCGCCTTTTACAAAAAGCTTTTTGAAAGCGACTTTTGTAGCATCTTCTAGAATCTGTTGTGAAGAATTTCCTTTTAAAGTTCCGTGAATCAAAGCTGCCATAAAAGAATCGCCGCTGCCTACTCTTTCCTCAATTCTTTCTGATTGATATTGCTGCGAAACCAAAAGCTTATCATCTGCGAATAAAGTCGCAAAATAATTGACTTGTTCACCGCTCGTAAACCGGAATGTATTGGCAATCATTTCGACATTTGGATATATTTTCTGAATTTCCAAAGCAGATTTTCCCGCCTGTTTTAAGAGGTTTTTATCATTAAAATTTCCATTTAATTGATACTCTATTGGAATGTCCAAAAATTGTTGAATCGACCAGATATTTCCCATCAGAACATTCACAAAAGGCATCAGATTTTTAATTTTATCTGAAGGATTTCTACCCTGCCAAAGTGCAGCACGGTAATTCAAATCTAGAGAAACGGTAATGTTTCTTGACCTAGCCTCTTTCATTAAATCCAAACATTTTTGATACGCATTTTCACTCAAAGCCGGCGTAATAGTGCTTACATGAAGCCATTTTACTTCTGAAAAGATTTCATCAAAACTAAATGCTTCAAAATCCGACTGTGTGAAAACCGACGGAAAACGGTCGTAAACAACAGATGCGTTCTGCATATCTCCTTCCGA
Organism: Chryseobacterium sp. 3008163; assembly: GCF_003669035.1. Lineage (NCBI taxonomy): Bacteria > Pseudomonadati > Bacteroidota > Flavobacteriia > Flavobacteriales > Weeksellaceae > Chryseobacterium > Chryseobacterium sp. 3008163. The sequence goes on from NZ_CP033070.1 coordinate 160,359, forward strand.
AGACAGATAAAAAGTTCCGATTCTGCCGTTGTTTTTCCCTGCAAGAATTTCGATTCCTTTATTTTTTAATTGAGATTCCAATTGATTTCCCAAAAAATTATCAGGCAAAGCTGAAAGGAGTTTTACCTGATTATTCCATTGTGCAAGCGCAGAAGCCACGTTGTATTCTGCACCACCAACGAAGATTTTCACAGACTGATTATTCAGCCAATTTCCTTCAAAATCTGGAGCGAAATGCAAAAGCAATTCCCCGAAACATAATATTTTATTGAGAAATGAATCTTGCATTGTATTAAATTTCAAAATAATTTTTCGTGTTGTAATAACAAATATCCTGAATGATTTTTCCTACCCATTCTTCATCATTGGGAAGCAATCCTCTTTCCATCTCGCTGCCGAACATATTACACAAAAGTCTTCTGAAATAATCGTGTCTTGAAAATGACAGGAGACTTCGGGAATCGGTCAGCATCCCTACGAATGTGCTGATAAGACCGATGTTGGAAAGCGTGTTTATCTGTTTTTTCATTCCGTCTAATTGGTCGATAAACCACCAGGCTGCACCAAACTGTACTTTAGATTTAATTCCGCCTTCATTGAAATTCCCGGCAAGTGTCGCTAGAACTTCATTGAAAGTGGGATTAAGATTATAAATAATGGTTTTGGTAAGTTGTTCGGCAGAATTCAGTTCGTCCAGCAAAACGCTCAATCTTTGGGCAAAATATTGTTCGCTGATGGCATCGTAACCTGTATTAATTCCGATTTTTCTGAGCATTTCGGAATTATTATTTCTAGTTGCTCCGACGTGAAATTGCTGAACCCAGCATTTTTCAGCGTACATTTTGCAAAGCTCTCTCAACAGATAACCACACAACGCTTCCGGATTGGAGAATGTTGGATTATTTCCTTTTAAAAATTCAGAAAATTCGATTTCTAATTCAATATTCCATTTTGTAGTATCTGGAAAATATTCAAAACCGTGGTCGGCAACTTTAGCCCCGATTTCTTCAAAATAATTGATTCTGGATTGAAGCGCATTCAACAAATCAGAAACTGACTGAATTGAAATTCCGCAAACATTCTCAAGCTTTTTAATGCCTGACAAATATTGTTCGAAATTGATTATGTTGATGTAAGAATCGGGACGGAAAGCAGGTAAAACCTTAGTTTTGAAATCGCTGTTTTTTAATTTTTTATGATAATTCAAATCATCGGAAGGATCGTCTGTTGTGCAAAGTGCTTCCACTTTGAAATTCTGAATAATAGATTGCGGTAAGAAATCTTGTGTTTGTAGACTATCGTTCATCTGATGATAAACAGAATCTGCATTTTTAGGTGAAAGATATTCTTTGATTCCGAAAGGATTTTTGAGTTCCAGATGACTCCAGTGAAATAATGGATTACGAAGTGTATACGGTACAACTTCTGACCATTTTTTGAATTTTTCAAGGTCTAAAGCATTGCCTGAAATGAATTGCTCATCAATTCCGAAATTTCTCATTGCCCGCCATTTGTAATGATCACCATCCAGCCAAATCGCTGTTGGAGAATGGAAGTTCTGATTATTTGAAATTACATCGGGCTCAAGATGATTATGGTAATCAATAATCGGCATATCTTTCGCAAAGCCGAAATATAGATTTTCTGCCTTTGCCGATTCCAGCAAAAATGATTCTCCGAAAACTTCTTTATTTTTAATGGAATGAGTCATTATTCAATTTAAAAATGATTTGATTTTGTAAAAATCTTTAAAAACAAGACCTTATTGAAATCTATAATATCATCTAAGGCCTTGCAACTATATGAAGAAAATAATATCAATCTTAAACACCACTGAATGCACTGAAACCACCATCAATAGGCAATAAAGCACCAGTGATAAAACTTGCTGCATCTGAACAAAGGAACTGAACAGCTCCGTTGAGTTCATCTGCATTTCCGAAGCGTCCCATTGGGGTTTTGGCGATGACTTTTTTGCTTCGGTCGGTTAAAGAGCCATCCGGATTCAATAAAATTGCGCGGTTCTGATCTCCGATGAAAAAACCGGGAGCAATTGCGTTGACACGAATTTTATCGCCAAATTTTAAAGCTACATCTGAAGCGAGCCATTGGGTAAAATTGGTAATTGCAGATTTAGCTGCGGAATATCCTGCGACTCTTGTGATTGCAGAATATGCTGCCATTGAGGAAATATTCACGATACTTCCATTTCCCTGCTCTGCCATTACTTTTCCGAAAACATAGCTTGGGTAAACGGTTCCGTTGATATTTAAATCTGTTACTTCGTTCCAGGCTTGCATTTTCAGGTCGAAAAAAGATTGGTCAGGAGCTAATGTTGCAGCAGGAATATTTCCGCCTGCAATGTTGAGCAGAATATCGATTTTACCGTATTTTTCTAGGACTTTTTTGAAGCAGCTTCAAGACTTTCGATATTCATTACATTGGCTTCTACCGCAAATGCATCGCCACCTAAATCTGCCAGTTCTTTTACACGAGAATCCAGAGTCTCCTGATTTCTGCCAAGAGCAACAACTTTGGCTCCGGCTTCAATAAAGCTTTTCGCCAAGCTTCCGCCCAAAACACCTGAAGCTCCTGTAATGACTGCTACTTTATCTTTTATGCTGAATATTTCGTTCATTGTAATATAAATGATGATTGATATTTGAAAAATGATAATATTGAACTCTTTGGGTTCTGTTTTGATTTTATTTTGAATAAGAATTAACAGCTGCCATCACCCCTTCGATTTGCCCTAAAGCAAGCATTCTTCCTAAGAATGAATAGCCTGGGTTGTAGCCTTTATCAATATCATCTGTCAAAAGTCTACCGTGATCCACACGCATTGGTAAATCAGGGTTTTCTTTTTCAAAAATTTTGATTACTTCAATTAATTTTCCTCTTCCACCTAAATGATGAGCTTCGATAAAGTCTCCATTGTCAAAGACATTTGTACTTCTTAAGTGAACAAATTTTGTTCGGTGAGCATATTTTTGGGCAAGTTTCGGAACATCATTTTGAAGACCTGCACTTAAAGAACCTGTACAAAATGTGAGTCCGTTGTGAGGATTATTGACAGAGTTTAAGAGCCAGTCGATATCTTCTTCATTGGTCACGATTCTTGGTAAACCTAACAATGAAAACGGTGGGTCATCTGGATGTACACACATCTGGATATTCCACTTTTCGCAGACAGGCATTATCTTTTCAAGGAAATATTTCATATTCTGGCGAAGCTGTTCTTTATCAATCCCGTCATACAATGCTAATAGATTTTTGAATAATTGTATTGGGTTTTTGTCGCCTTCTTTAATATTTCCATTAACGAAACCTTGCGTTTTCACAATGATAGAATCAATCAGATCATTATTATCTTCATCAGTTAAGGTATTTTTTAATTGTTCTACTTTTTGAAGAATGTCTGAATTATAATCGTTTTCTGCACCTTTTCTTTGCAGAATATGAATTTCAAAATAAGCGAATTTGGCTTTATCAAAGTACAGTGACGACGAACCGTCTTCCCACTGATGAAACAAATCTGTACGAGCCCAATCCAAGACCGGCATAAAATTGTAACAAACAGTTGTTACGCCAGCTTTACCCAGATTTTCAAGACTCAGAATATAGTTTTCTATTAATCGGTCTCTATCTTCACCTCCATATTTGATAGACTCGCTCACGGCAAGGCTTTCAACTACAGACCAACGAAGTCCGAAACTCTCTATATAATTTTTATAATCATTGATAGCCTCCAATGACCAAACCTCTCCATTTGGAATATCGTGGAGTGCTGAAACGATACCTTCCACCCCAATCTGGCGGAGCATATCCAATTTGATTTTATCTTTCTTCCCAAACCAACGCCATGTTTTTTCCATAATCTTTATTTTTTCATTAAAACAAAGCAGGTGCAATGGATACACCTACTTTGCTGCTGTTAATAAGAATGTATTTTGTTGATTTAATAACCTGGATTCTGATATTTTGCCTTTTCTGCAGCACTCAAACTCATATTATCTAACTGACCTTGGGGAATCGGTCTCAGATAATGGAATTTCTGTATATTACGGTTGAAGGTAGTCGGAGTATGATCTCCATAATTTACCCCTCCTATCTGATAACTTGCAGCATATTGTTCCCATTTCTGAGTACGAATCAAATCATACCATCTGTAAAATTCTCCATAATATTCTCTGGAACGTTCTGCCAAGATATAATCAACTGTTATTGTTGTTGGAGTTGCCGCAATCATTGCTGCACTGTTATCTGCAATCATAGGAGCATTTTGTGCATTGTTAAATTTCCATTTACCTGCTCTAGCTCTTATCACATTAATCAGATCTCTTGCCGTCATTGTACCCGATGCCCCTTTTACTACCGCTTCAGCAGCAATAAAATAAAATTCAGAAAATTTAGCAACGTTGAAAGGTCTTGTCAAACCAGCGTTCGGATATCCCAATCCATTTGGATCGAGTGTGGTGTACGTTCCGATCTTCCACAAACCCGGATATACCATTCTGCTTATACCATTTGGCGCTACTACCCAATCAGCTCTTCCCGGTAACGTTCCTGCACCAACACCATTTTGTCCTGCTCCAGCAGGATAGGTTGGGGTTTGGGTGTCATCATTTAAAAATGAAAGGATAGCACCTCCAGGTTGTACTGGTAAACTATTAGCATTATATAAAGTAATATTACCTACACCAGCTTTTTCCCAGTTTCCTCTGTAAGTGCTTACAAATGTCCCGTCATAACGAGAATCCAAAGTTTTGTCAGCAAAAGTGTTCTTGATGACACCAATCGTTGGAGCCATACGTACCCAAGGTCTACCAAGTGATTGCGTAGCCGCTCTCTGAACAGAACTTACAATATCCGAAGAACCCCAAGCTGCCGTTTTACTACTTTTCAAATTGGTATAGTTCCATGTATGTATCCATGCTGCAAAGTTATCTGGCGACCAACCTGATCCAAACCCTGTAGGATCACTCTCATTGTAATAAGTACTTGCAGATGTATGATCTGCGTAAAGCATACATTCGCTGTTACGATCATTAGATCCTACATTAACATCATAGAAAGTAGGCTGCAAAGAGTACGGACCAGGATTGTTGATACCTGCCAAAGCAACGTCATAAGCCTGCTGGAAGTACCATTGGGCATTATGTCCAGCAGGATCGGTTCTTGGTGTTTCCGGATACGTTGGGATGGAATTTGGATTTTGCAACCACCAACCGTATGTTAAATAAGCTTTAGCCAAAAACAATCTCGCAACATTTTTTGTAACTCCTCCTGTAACTCTTGGTTGCGCAGGAAGATTATCTATTGCTTTTAAAAGATCGGGAAAAATAGCTTTGGTGTAAACTTCAGAAACAGTATTCCTTGTGGAAGTAGTGACGGCAGAAGTATTGAATGCAAGTTGTCCCGATCCAAGATCTAGAGGAACACCACCATACGTCTGAACCAATAAGAAATAATCAAATGCTCTGAAAAATCTTGCCTCTGATACAAGAGATTCTGCAATTCCGAAACTTGGTCCTTTTTCAATAATACCGTTTGCCGTATTTATATAAGGAAAAACCGAACCCCAAATCATGCTTGGAGGAAATGAATTTGGATTAAGGCTTCCTGTATTTCCTGTCATATCAAGATCTTTGAAGTTACCGTCTGCACTCTGGCCCCAAGTACTTTCATCTGTTCCGTTTTGACAATTGCTCATAAAATAACCGTTGCCATAAAGTGAGCGCATATGTCTATAAAGTGCAGTTACCCCCTGTCTTATGCCATCCTCAGTATTGAAGAAATCTACCGTATAATTTGCTCTGGGCTGCTCATCTAAAATCTCATTACATCCAGTAAAAGTTAATGATAAGAATACGGAAGCTATAACTAATCTTTTATTTAAATTTTTCATAACCTTATTTTTTTTAAAACGTTAAATTAAGTCCCATTAAATAGTTTCTTGTTGATGGATTATTTGTACCAATAACCAATTGTCTCTGTCTATAACCAGAGTTCACTGCCTGATTTTGATCTCCTAATGAATTCGGTTCTGGATCCATACCAGATTCTTTATGATATGGTGAAAAAAGAACAACAGGATTAGTTACTGTAAAATAAATTCTTAAACTGCTGATATTTAGATCTTTTAAATATTCATTTTTTAAGTTATAACCTAATGTTATTGTTCTTAATTTTAGATAAGAGGCATCGAACATTGCTAATGTAGAAGAGTATTTTGGATTATCACCTTCCCTCAAACCACCTGGTTTTGGATATCTTACATTAGGATTATCTTCTGACCAGTAATCTACATCTACGTTACCTCCTCTACCCGTCAATCTGTTAAGATAACTTGTGGAGCCATACAATGTACTAATCAAAACACCACCGTGCTGGAATGCACCAACTGTGCTTAGTTCGAAGTTTTTGTATGCAAAACGCATATTAAATCCACCTTGAAAGTCTGGAGCTGTGTCAATAATTTGCCTGTCTGCGGGTCCGATAGCTCGCACTGGAGTTCCATCTGGGTTATACCCACCAGTATATAATACCTTAATCATTCCCGGTGCTGCTCCCGCCTGTGGTTCTAGAATATTTAAATAAGGATCTCCGTTTTGCCAAAGTCCGATGTTCTGATAATCAAACAATGCATTGATGTTATGCCCTACAAACCAGAGATTTCCTTCATCCCTATCCCTTCCAGAAGCTAAAGATAAAATTTGATTTCTATTGGTGTATAGATTGACTCCTGCATCCCAAGAGAAGCCATCGGGATTATTGAAAATACTGCCGTTTAATGAAAATTCCCAACCTTTATTTTCAGTTGAACCAACATTTGCCGTTTGTGTTGGAAGACCTCCTGAAGGTGGTAATGCAACAGATTGTAGCAGACCCTCTGTTTTAGTTCTATAATATTCTACAGTACCTGTCAGTCTATTGTTCAGAAATGCGAAATCAACACCATAATTTTGTGTTTTAGAATATTCCCAGCCTAAGTTTGCATTAGGAGCGAGACTTACATAAACACCTGTGCCATTTGCAGTTCCAAAGTTATAAGGTACAACCGTTAATTGACCTAATGTAGAATACGGAGCAACTGCCTGATTTGATGTTTGTCCCCATCCCGCTCTTAGCTTGAATTGATTTATAAAGCTGAAATTCTTCATAAATGATTCATTAGCAACATTCCATCCTAAAGAAAGCGCCGGATAAGTATGCCATTTGTTTCCTTCAGCTAATCTGGATGAACCATCCCCACGAAATGTCGCAGTCAACATATATTTATTATCAAATGTGTACATTGCTCTACCCATATAAGACATCAAACCCCATTGCTGGTAGTTTTGGTCTTCCGGTCTCACAGAAATATCCGCCTGAGGTGACTGACCTAAATTATAATACTGGAAAAAGTCGCCGGGAACATTTCTGGCACTCATATAAGAGCTAATGAATCTGTTCTGCTCAGCAGAATATAAAGCTACAGCATTAACCTTATGTTTACCAAAAGTTCTGTCATAGGTTAATAAATTTTCTAAAACCCAGTGATACGTTTGATTATTTCCTTTTCCCGCTCCAGATGGTGCTAATGGATTAACATTGAACACACCCACACCAGTGTAGTTTCCGCTGTTTGAAGTACGATAATCTAATCCTACATTTAATCTATACTTTAAACCAGTGAGAGGTAAAGTAACTTCCCCGTACATATTATTATACGATGAAAAATCTTTACTTTCATCTACATATTTGTCCCCCAAATTTTCAACAGTTTTTCTTATGTATACCCAACCCTGGTCAACATTTGAAGCAGTACTAATCGTTCTTTTAATACTACCATCCGGATTGTATATATTTGCTAAAGGAGAATTACCTAAAGTAGGCGCAGCTGCAATACCGTTACCTTCTGATACAGTATAGTTGGTATTGGTTGTAAAACCAAACTTGAAATTTTTACCTACTTGCTGATCCAAACCAATTCTAAATGAAAATCTTTCATAATTCTGAATCGGAACTAAAGCATTCTGTTTAAAATAAGATAATCCCACATTATAATTACCCCCATCTGTTCCACCTGAAACTCCAACATCTTGGCTGGTGATCATTGCTGGTTTATAATATAGATCTTGCCAATCTGTGTTTGTACCTAAAGTTTCATCCGTTCCCAATCCGTATAAATTACCTGCATCTGTTCTTAATTTTGCATATTTAGGACCATCCATCATAGGATATCTTGAAAACAATGTCTGAACACCTGTAAAAGAATTATAGCTAAATCTTGGTTTCTGTCCTTTCACACCTCTATTAGTTGTAACAAGTATTACTCCATTCGCACCTCTGGAACCGTAAATAGCCGTTGCAGAAGCATCTTTTAAGATATCAAGACTTTTTATATCGCTGGAACTAATGTCACCAAGTGATCCAACAAAAGGGATTCCATCCAAAACAATCAGGGGATTATTATCTCCTGTTAAAGAACGTACTCCCCTTATACGAATTTGCATTGGAGCACCTGGTTTTGTAGAGGTCTGACTAATATCTACTCCAGCAGTTCTACCTTGTAATGCCTGTGTAATATTTGCAGATGGAACTTCTCTTAATGCATCTCCTTTAACAGTAGCAACAGAACCTGTTACAGATTCCTTTCTCTGAGTACCATATCCGATAACTACAACTTCCTCAATTTTTTTTTCTTTTGTTGCAGTATCTTTTTAACCTGAGAATATGCCATACCGCAAGGAAGGAGAGTCATTGCAAAAAACATCGCTGCCTTATTGCTTTTATTTAAATAAAATAGGTTCATAATTATTATATTGTTTTTAATATTAGGGGTAACAAAAAATTAAATAATAAATTAAAATTTTTGCTTTTAGATATACATATTTACCAAAGCTTCAAACAATTCCTGTTTACCACTTTTCGGCTGAGGTTCGCCAGTCTCATGTGCAATTTTTCTTAAATCTTCAAGAGTCAGCTGACCATTTTCAAAAGATTTACCATTCCCGTTATCAAAAGAAGAATATCTTTCAGTCCTTAATTTTTTGTAATCAGAGTTCTCAAGAATATCAGCAGCTACAGATAGTCCCTTAGCGAAAGCATCCATTCCTGATACATGCGCTATAAACAAATCGTCTGCATCTATTGAATTGCGACGTATTTTCGCATCGAAATTTACCCCTCCAGAACCTAAACCACCTCCTTCAAGAATAACCAGCCATGCCTGTGCAAGATCAAAATAATCTACAGGAAACTGATCAGTATCCCACCCGTTTTGATTATCGCCTCTGTTTGCATCGATGCTTCCAAGCATTCCAGCATCAACCGCTACCTGTAATTCGTGTTCAAAAGTGTGACCCGCAAGTGTAGCATGATTTACTTCAAGATTCAATTTAAAATCTTTTTCTAATCCGTAATTCTTAAGAAAACCTATCACAGTTTCGGCATCATAATCATATTGATGCTTTGTTGGCTCCATCGGTTTTGGTTCTATTAAGAAAGTACCATTGAAACCTTGTTGTCTTGCATAATCACGAGACATTGTAAGGAAACGGGCAAGATGCTCCTTCTCTCGTTTCATATCCGTGTTCAGCAAGCTCATGTATCCTTCTCTTCCTCCCCAAAAAACATAATTTTCTCCTCCTAAGGCGATAGTAGCATCAATTGAATTCTTCACCTGAGTTCCTGCACATGCTACTACATCAAAATTCGGGTTTGTAGAAGCTCCATTCATATATCGCTCATGGGTAAATACATTTGCCGTTCCCCACAAAAGCTTAATACCAGTTTCATTCTGCTTTTCTTTAGCATAGTCTACCACGGCCTGTAAATTCTTTTCGTAATCTCTCCAATTATCTGCAGGATCTACCAAGTCTATATCATGAAAACAATAGTAACCAAAGCCCATTTTGTTCATAAATTCGAATCCTGCATCCATTTTATATTTTGCTCTAGAAATAGCATCTGTACCTGTTGACCATGGATGATGGATGGTAGGACCTCCAAATGGATCGCTGCCGTCTGCGCATAGAGTATGCCACCATGCCATTGCAAATCTCATCCATTCCTTCATCGGCTTACCCATAATCATCTTCTCAGCATCATAGTGACGAAACGCCATAGGATTCCTACTTTCCTTACCTTCAAATTTGATTTGATCTATTCCTGAAAAAAATTCTTTTGTTGACTTTAAAACGTTCATATATGTTTGATTTTATTAATTGAAAATTTCGTTTAAGATGTGGGAATTCCCTGCTCACTGATAATTTCTATGCAGCAAGTATGTGTATTTTTATATATTTTTTTGATTAGATAATCGCCTGAAGATGGTCTTGCCATCCGGAGTAAGCCTCTAAATACTGATCTCTTTTTTCATGTTCAGGTTCTATGATTGCTATTTTTTCAAGTGATGCAAACGCTTCTGACGAATCTGCATAAAAACCTATTCCCATCCCGGCAGCTCTGGCAGCACCTACAGCACCATCGGTATCATAAAGCTCGATTACAGCATTACTCACACTGGCAAGCGACTGCCTGAAAATTGAGCTTAAAAACATATTAGCGTTACCTGCTCGAATTACGTTGATGTTCATCCCAATCCCTCTCATAATATTCATCCCATATTCATAAGAAAAAACGATAGCTTCCTGTGCTGCTCTCAGAACATCCCCTTTGGAATGTATATTGAAATTGATACCATGAATTGAACATCTTGTATCTTTATTTTCCAAAACTCTTTCTGCACCGTTACCGAACGGGATAATACTTAACCCTTTTGATCCAATCGGTGAAAGCGAGGCCAGTTCATTCATATCTCCATAAGATGAAAGTGAAGTGGCAAAATTATGTTTCAGCCAGGAGTTTAAAATTCCTGTTCCATTAATACATAACAACACTCCTAATCTCATTTGCTCCTCCGAATGATTAACGTGTGCAAATGTATTTACCCTTGAAAGCTTATCGTAATCTAAGTGATCTAAAACTCCATAAACAACCCCTGAAGTTCCTGCTGTAGAAGCAATTTCTCCAGGATTAAAAACATTTAAAGACAAAGCATTATTAGGCTGATCTCCCGCTCTGTAAGATATCGGAGTTCCTTTTTTTAATCCCAATTCAGCGGCAGCGATAGCTGAGACGGTTGACTGAATACCGAAAGTTGGGACAATTTCAGGGAAAAAACTTTCAGGAATACCAAAATGCTCAATAACATCCTTAGAAATGCAGTTATTTTTAAAATCCCAAAATATACCTTCAGAAAGCCCTTCAATTGTTATCCCGATCTCACCCGACAGTTTCATCGCAATGTAGTCTCCCGGCAGCATTATTTTATCGATTTTATCAAATATCTCAGGCTCGTTTTCCTTTACCCACGCAAGCTTAGATGCAGTAAAATTCCCTGGGGAGTTTAGTAGATGTGACAAGCATTTTTCAGCTCCAATTTGTGTGAATGCTTTTTCACCATACTCAACTGCACGACTATCACACCAGATAATTGATGGTCTCAAAAGATTTTGATCTTTATCAACCAATATCAAACCATGCATCTGCCATGTAATCCCAATGCCTTTGATATCTTCAGCATTTATTCCTGCCTGATGCATAACAGACTCATGCGCAAGCTTCAAATTGGTCCACCAATCAGCAGGGTTTTGTTCAGCCCATCCGGGTTGCAGAGCGATGATCTTCATTTCTTTTTTAGGTGAAAAATCAGAAGCTACTACTTTACCACTGGATGCCTCTACAAGACAAACTTTCACAGAAGAACTACCTATATCGTATCCTAATAAATACATCGTATTAAAATTGATTTATTTAATTAATTTTGAATTATTTTTCTTGTAAGCTTTCCCATCAAACTTGTAAAATCTCGCTGCACGGTGCGAAACATTCTCTTCAATTTCATCTAATGGTATAATAAAGCTAAACGAAGAAACTTTTTTGTGGAAATTTTTGATATCAATTTTCTTTTCGCTTAATGCGCAGTAGAGCTGATATAACTGCCTGATTGTGAATTTTTTTGGAAGAAGCTCGAAAATAATTGTAAAATCAATATCGATCCATCTTCTGATCTCTCCGAGCGATTCTTGTATAATAACATTGTGATCGAAAGGTAAAGCCGGTATTTTATCAATAGGATGCCAATCAACATTGCTATACTTTGAACTGTTTATTTTATGATCGATCTTGCAAAGAGACAGATAGGCAACAGTAATAATTCTGTCTATATTATGCTGGTACTCTTTATCCATCCATTTGATATCATTCTGACTGCTCGCACGCATAGGGTCTGCATAACATTTAAATTGTTTCAAAATCATTTTTTTAATACCAGTCAGCTCATGAAGTACCCGACTTGCCGCATCATCAACATCCTCATTACTGAATATCAAACTACCGGGTAGTTTTTTGTGCATTTCGGCAGGTGAGTCATCAGATCGACGCTGAACCAATAATATATTCAATTTGTTATCGGAGTCAAACCCGAAAACAACACAGTCAACTGAAACATATGTATGTATAAATTCTGGAGCCATAGCTAATGTTAACATTTACGTAACATGACAAATATAAAAATTCAATCGATAAAAAAAAATAAAATTACATTATATATTAAATATCAAACGGTTACATAGCTACTTTTGATGATAAGAATTGTATTAATTTGATGATAAGCTTATCATTATATACATGATAACAAATACTCAATTATCTAATACCAAAGGTATTAAATGTTAATTACACACTTATTAAGTTAATTTTCGTTAATTTCAGGAATATGATAACATTAGCAATAAAACTAAGTAAGATTTATTGTCAAAAAGTTAATAAATTGAAAATTTCCGTGGATAAAACCTAAAATATGGCAGTCAACTTTAACCAAAACATGTCATTAATCATGAAATTTTGACTCATTTTACAATTTTTGACAAAATCACGGATCAAATATAATAACGTTGAATATGTTCTTAATTCATTGTAAAATCACTTATAAATCATGTAATATAGAAGGAAAGCTCTTCCCTCTATTCTCACGAAATGACTGGATACTGAACCCAGCTAAATGAAAAATACAGATTGTAATCTCTATTGAATTTTGGAAGTTTTTTGAGATCAATTTTAAATTGCCCCTAAAAAAGAAAGACCTACTTTTACTCATTTTCAACCTTTTTGAAGTTTCGGCATCATTAAGTTTACCATCTTTTCTATTGGATAGGCATAATTTTTCAACTATCATGTAATGGAATAAGACCGGTTATTTAAATAAAAAAGACAGCACAATAATTATTTGTACTGTCTTTTTAACGAATATAATGATCAGATTAATAAGCATTCCGCTTCAAAAACGTCTCAATCTCTGAACTTTCTATTTTAGGATTTGCACCAGAGTAACTCGCTACCAAAGCACCGACGGCACTTGCAAAGTTTAAGGCATCATCCGGATTTTGATCTGAAAGCAATTTTGCAATCAGGCTGGCCAAGAAAGAATCTCCTGCCCCTACTGTATCTGCCACTTTCACGGGATAGCCTTCGTGTCTATACAATTGATCATTCCATAGCAGGATAGAACCGTGTTTTCCTAAAGTTACACAGATTGCCTTAGTGTTTGTTTTTTCTGATATAAACTTGATATTTGATTCCAGATTATCGGACTCAAATCCCATTCCGGCAGAAATTTCCAATATTTCCTCATCATTAAATTTGATAAAGTCTGCCCTGTTCATAAGCTTTTCCAGAATCTGAATATTGTAAAATGGCTTTCTTAGATTCACATCAAAAACTTTAAACATTGTATCATTGGAATCTAATAAGGAGAAAAGTGTCTTTTGGGAAACCTCATTTCTGCAAGCGAGACTTCCATAAAAAAACACATCGGCCTCTTTTACGGTATCCTTTATTTTTTCATCAACACTGATAAAATCCCACGCAGAAGGAAATTTGATCTCGTACGTTGCAGAACCACGTTCATTTAAAGAAACCTGAACAATTCCTGTCTCATATTCCGGAGAAACAATGATTCCAGCGGTTTCAAGAGCATTTTCTTTGGTGTAATCCAGAATTACCTTTCCATCTTCATCATTTCCTACGGCACTAATCATTGCCACGGGAAAGCCGTACGAAGCTGTTCTGAGAGCCAGATTGAGAGGAGCTCCGCCAATTTTTTTCTCTTCTCCAAAAACATCGAAAAGTACTTCTCCAAAACTTATTACATTAATTTTCTTATTGATAAACATTAATTGGGATTTTTGATATTGATATTACTGAATGAACTCTCTGAAGAACTAAAAATACTCCATTTTTTATTAACAATATTATAAATTCTGTTGGTGAATGCTATTTTATCATTGATATAAATCACACAAACGTCGTTGCTTATAGAAGCCGTTACAGTATATGATGTTCCTGAAACCGAACTTAACGAATAAGAATTCATAAGATCCTCCGACCCGGAATTCATTACATAAGCTGCGATTCTGTTATTTCCAGGTTCAAATGCAATCTTAACTCCGCTTCCTGCATCGGTATCCTGTGCCAGAATAATTCCTGCTTTTCCTTCAGATGCATTCAAGGTAAAGGTAATCTGATTGGCTTTTTGAAGTTTTGAAAAAGTGACCTGGGAATTGGCAGATAAATTAAAACTACTCCCATTCTGAGAAGCGTTTCCAGTGATTTTATCAACTGATAACACAGCATTCTGACCAAAAACAGATTGTAATCCTGAAACCGGTTTCACAGCCAGTGTTCCGTCCGAATTCTGAATCAGTCTGTGAGCAACAATATTTCCTGCCCAGTCTTTTCCACCGGTATTATTTTCAGGAGTTTTTCTTGCGGTCCACCCTACCAGATAACGGTTTGTATTATCCGAAACCGTTTTGGCAGCATACAGATAAGAGCCGTCAAGACGGTCATTTTGAGGAGTTGTCCAAGGTCCGTTTGGTGAAGTCGAAATACGGTAATGCGTTCCTGTATTGCTGCTCCAGTTTTCAGAAAAAACAAGATACCAATAATTGCCCATTTTGAAAAGATCCGGACATTCCAGCATAATATAATTTTCGGAAGAACTAGTCGTATAAATCGGATTTTCTACAGTCCAATTTCCGTTTGCCGGATTGATGGTGGTAAATTTCAGCACGACCGCTTTTTTATCAGAGGTCTGAGCAGAGACCAGCATCCAGTATTTTCCGTCTTCAGAATTAAAGAAAACGTGCGGGTCACGGAATTCATAATCATAATATCCTACCGGAGCAGTGATTTTAAAATTCTTGATTTTCGTCCAGTTTTTCATATCCGTACTTGTTGCCAACAGAACGCTCTCCCGTGGATTGCCTGAAAGGAACGAAGCAACGGCGTTATGACCGGTATAATAGTAATAATAGGTATTTCCTACCTTTACAAGGCTTCCAGTTCCCACTCCAAAATCGGCTTCTGATGACGTTCCGTAAGAAATCTGTCTTCCCTGATAAGTAAAATCTGTAAAATTGCCGGTCTCGAAGCTATGAATATCGTGAAATCCTTCTCCCGCAGGTTTTGTTTTTGCATCGTGAAGAAAGAAAAGATGAAACTTCCCATTTTCATAATAAGGCATTACATCGCCTGCATAACCTTCTGTATAATAAGGATTGCTCTCTCCCATCCATTGATTGGGCGGCTGCGGAAAGATATTGGTTTTGCTGTAAATATCTTCCGGATTAACTTCTGTGTCAGAATCGTGATTCTGACAGGAGAATATTGCCATTGCAAGTACGGCTGCTGCATATATTTTTTTAATTGACATGGGTTCTGATATTAATGGGTTACAAGATAATTGAGACTGTTCTCCGTCATCTTTTTGATGTTATCCTGAAACGAGTTGGGTTGGCTCGGGTTTCCATTCACTGTTTCATTGTACCAATCGTAGGCACCCATACAAATAACCATACATTTTTTGTTGGCAGTTCCGCCAGGAAATTCAGCAATGGCAACACGTCCGTCCAAAGTATTGTCCCAAGCCTCGCTGGCAAGATTATTACCACCTGTCTGGCTTCTCCATCCGGCACCATTTACGTATCCACCCCAATCCGGAAGGAACCACCAAGCCGTATGATTCAGACGGAATGTCCCTTTCTCAAGCAGATTAGCTTTCCCTGATTCGTACGTCTGAAGACCATCGAAAACAGGATGATTCTCATTTCCTTTGAAAGAGATTCCCCAATCACTTCCTGTATCTATAAATCCGTTCGGAAGAAAATCTCCGAAAACATTATTCGGTCCTTTTCCTGCAGGAACTATTTCTAATGCATCAACATATTGTGCAGCAAAACTTGTAAGTAAAATATTTCCTCCGCCATTCAAATAGGTTTTGATTTTGGAAGTTACATTCGTATTCAGCGCATCGCCCGGTAGAGCGGTAGCCGAGTCAAAATGCCACCAGATCACATTAATTCCCGTAAGATTTGCTGCACTACTTGCGACATCAGCAATCGAAACATACACCGCACCTGAATATTTTCCGAAAAGCCAGTCAGAAGCCGCAATCTCATCCGGATTTGTCAATCCTGTTCTTGTAGCAGCCGTTCCAAGGAATGCAATAGACGGTCCTGAAACAGGCGTTGTTAATTTAGCCGTATACACTTCCGTTATACTGCCATTAGAAACAGTAAACGAAACCGGACTGGTAAAATTAATGGTTGTTCCCGATGCAGGATTGATACTGACACCATTTCCGGTTTCTATTACCGGCTGCAATGCGGTAAGATTTGTTCCTTCCGGCATTGTAAGAGAAATGGTTTTACCCGAATTATTGATGGTAGCCGATAATCCGTTAATTTTAAAGCTGATGATCGGATCCTGAGCTTTTACAGTTACCAGATAATCTTTGTAGATGTTGCCATTTTTTACTTTGAATTTAACCGGCTGTGAAAAATCAATCGTTGCTCCTGATGCCGGCGAAACGACTGCTCCCTGAGAAATTCCAATAACCGGAACCAATGTCTTAACACTTGTTCCATAAGGAAGTATAACTGTGATTTTATCATTCTTATGGTCAATTTCCCCTGAAACATTGTTCACTTTAAAAGAGGAAATATTGACTGAAACATCCGTAACAAGCCCATCTTCCACCTGACTGTCGCAAGACCAGATAAAAGCCGCAGATATCAGCAGAATGATGATAATATGAGTTTTTTTGAATATCGTTTTCATTCGTATCTTGTTTTAGTATCCGTTATTTTGTTTATACAGTCCCTGACTGAAATTGATCTGTGCCAATGGAATCGGACAGTATTCCTCAATTCCGTGGTCAAATCCTGCCTGAGAATAGAAAGATCTTTTAGTTTTCTCGACAGAATAATAGGTGTTCATCGTTCCTGCCGTAGTTCCCCATCTCACAAGGTCGAAGAATCGGCTTCCTTCCATTGCAAACTCCATTCTTCTCTCCCATCGCAACGCTTTTCTTGCAAAATCCTGGTTCCACGTGCAATTTACGCCCGGCTCATACTTGCTGATCAGATTGTTGGTAGTATAACTTCCTGTAAGAACTGTACTATTGGCTGCTCTCTGTCTCACCTGGTTGATTAATGGCAACGCTTCGTTGATTTGTCCGAGTTCAATTAAGGCTTCCGCTTTCATCAGCAGAACATCGGAATATCTTATGATGATTCTGTTCTTGGAATTTCCATAGAAAGGGTCTACATTCACGGTACAGCCGCATCCTACAGGTACATTTTCCTTTAATGAAGAATAATATCCATAAGTTCCGGGACTTCTGCTCCAGCTTTCCTTAAAGATTTTGTTTTCTTCATATTTCCACGGCAGTCCGGGCAAAGCAACGGTGTGATACAATCTCGGATCCACTTTGTAACTGTTTAGTTGATTGTAATTAAGATCCGTATCGTTAAAAGTATCAAACATCGGCAGCCCCAGAGGTGTAGTTTTAAATGCATTCACCAGATTTTGGCTTGGCTTATGAAAATCGCAGCATCCCAAACCTTGTGGCAGAGAAAGCACATCACCATAATTGAGCCTTCCGAAAAGCGTTCCGTCATTGTCAGAATATTGAATGGAAAAAACTGCCTCCGGTCCGTTCTCGTGTGTTCCCGGAAGGAAATTATACCCGAAGTCAGGCTCCAATGTATAATTTCCGATAACCTGATTGGCAGCATCAATAGATTTCTGAAGCGTAACTGGATTTACCTGTGTTACCGTATAGTTATCATCCTGCTCATACGCTTGATACAGCCTTACTTTAGCCAGATAAGCATAAGCAGCACTTTTCTTTGGTCTTCCCACTTCCGACTGTGTTGCAGGCAGATTAGCGGCTGCAAATTCAAAATTAGAAGCAATAGCTTCCCAAAGTTGCTGGTCGTTCTTTGCCTTGTTTGAGATTTTAGGATAGTCATCAATCGGTGTATTTTCATCCACATAAGGCACATATTTAAATAACGTTTTTAGCAAAAAGTAGTAATGCCCTCTTACGAAATTCATCTCAGCAATTCTTCTTTGCTTGTTCGGATATTCAGAATCTGAAAGCTGCTTCAGCGCGGCAATCGCTTTGTTACATCTGGAAATTCCAACATAATTGAGATACCATAATCTGTCTAATTCACCAAAATCTGAACGGATATTATTTGAAATTTCAAAAAAGTGAAAAGTCTGGATATCATTAGTTCCGCTTCCTCCTTTGTACGCATCATCAGAACGGACGTTTCCATACGGCCAAAGACTGAAAGGGGTATCATAATGATCGTTTCCGAGAGATGCATAGGCTGCAACCACAAAACCATCCACATTCTGAGGCGTTACCACATCGGCTTCCGACAG
This sequence comes from Chryseobacterium sp. 3008163, assembly GCF_003669035.1. Classification (NCBI taxonomy): domain Bacteria; kingdom Pseudomonadati; phylum Bacteroidota; class Flavobacteriia; order Flavobacteriales; family Weeksellaceae; genus Chryseobacterium; species Chryseobacterium sp. 3008163. The sequence continues at coordinate 179,145 of NZ_CP033070.1, forward strand.
GACACCTCTCGGCTCATTGTCCAGAAAATCGTTGCAGGAAGTTGTTCCCAGCAAAAAGGCAAAAGCTATTGTTAAAAGTATATTCTTTTTCATTTTTTTATTATTTAAAAATTATAGGGAAAAATTAACTCCAAAATTGAACGTCAGCGGTAACGGGTAACCGAATGCCGGTGTTTCAGGATCTATTCCTGTAAAGCTTTTCGATTTTATAGTCCAAAGATTCTGAACACTTGCATACATCCTGAAATTGGTGATGTGATATTGCTCCATTAAAGATTTCGGGAACGTGTAGCCCAACTGTAAAACCCTCAGCTTCAGATAACTTCCACTTTCTACATAATACGATGAGAATCTGGATTCTGCATTGCTGTCCACTGTAGTAAGTGCAGGAATATCTGAATTGGGATTCTGTGGCGACCACGCATTCAGAAGTCTTGTTCCTTTATTGGAACCTACATCATCCACGCTCCAGAAGTCAGTCTGATATTTTTTTGAATTAATGACATCTACATCGCCGATGCCCTGCCAGAATGTTGAAAGATCAAAGTTTTTATATGAAAAATTGAGATTGACACCATACATAAATCCCGGATTCGGATTACCAATCCACGTTCTATCTTTGTCGTCAATCATTCCATCACCATTTAAATCTGCATAGCGGATTCTTCCCAAGCCTTTACCTGACTGACTTGCAGAATTATCCACCTCTGCCTGAGTTCTGAAAAGTCCGTCGGCAACATAACCGTACATTGAGTTAACCGGGCGTCCCAGGATATTATCCGTGGTTCCGTTTCCACCGTAATTGTTGATAACAGATTGTGGAAGTGCAGTAATTTTGTTACGGTTCATCGAGATGTTCCCTGAAACTTCGTAACGGAAGCCACCTGCGGTTTCATTCTGATAAGACAATGCAATTTCAATCCCTTTATTCTCCATAGATGCACCATTAATCCATCGATCTCCTCCTTCTCCGATCACCCCCAGATAAGGTGGCAATACAAGAATGTCTTTTGTTGCTTTTTTATAAACATCGACACTCCCTGTCAGTTTTTGATTGAAGAATCCGAAATCTAAACCAAGATTCGTCTGCGTGGTCGTTTCCCATCTCAGGTCGTCATTTTTTGTCTGCGTTGCAATAAATCCAGATGGCAGTAAGCCGCTTCCGACACCGGAAATATCGTAAGCCGTACCGTAAGATGTTGCCCACGTTGGGTTTCCTCCCGCATAATTCGCTATATATAATGAATACACCGCCGAATTGCTGATTTCCTGGTTCCCGGTCTGCCCCCAACCTGCTCTTAACCTCAAATCTGAGAAAAACGGAATAAGATTTTCTGCAAAATGTTCTTTATTGATTCTCCATCCAGCTGAAAATGCAGGGAATGTTCCGAAACGGTTATTTTTACCGAACCTTGAAGAGCCATCATAACGCATTGTTGCAGAGAAAAGGTAGCGGTTGTCATAGTCGTAAGAGAATTTTCCGAAGTAGGACAATAGGCTGTAATACGTGGAACTTCCGCCGTTGAAAGCATCTCCGGTTCCCGCATCGGGATACATATAATCCGGTGTTTCTATCAGGAATCCTTCTTTTCTCAACCAAGTATTTTTAAATGTATCCTTATACATTTCCATTCCGCCCAAAACATCAAAATGGTGTTTCCCTGCTTTTGCGGTGTATTGTGCGGTATTTGACCAAGTCCATTTCTCGGTGTCTGACTGGTCAATGTTTACTGCATTGGTTTTGTTTTGCAGGTAACCCGAAACATAGCTTCTTTGCAGCATTCTTTTGTAATAATTGGAAAGATCGATTCCGAAGCTGGATTTTAAGGTTAAATTTTTCACAGGCTGCAATTCAGCATAGACATTTCCGAAGAATCTTTGGTATTGGTAGCCGTTGTCTTTATTGTATTCCAAAAGCCGGACAGGGTTTTGTCTGTCATTCATTCCGCCAACTGGTCCACCCCAGCCGATTCCGTCTACAGTATGAACCGGAATGATAGGCAAAGCACGTAAAGCAGGATCCAAAACGCCTGGATCCATCAGCTCATTGGTTTTATTGAAGGTGAAATTTTCACCAATTTTCAGCTTTCCTTCAAAAAAGTTGTAAGAGGTATTAACACGGGCAGACAATCTTTTGAAATTGGTAAGTTTCACGATTCCATCATTGTCATAATATCCCAGAGAGAAGTAGTAAGAACCCTTGTCTGAAGAACTCGAAGCAGAAACATCCAGTGAATTGGCAACACCAGTCTGCGAAACCTCATCGTACCAGTTGGTGTTGGCTGACTTAATCGTTTTTCCGGCATCCAGATATTCAGGCACGAAACTATTGTACAATGTAGGAATGCCATTCTGAACACCCCAGTCAAAACTGTAGCTCAGATTGTTACTATTCGGGTTCAGCCCGTCATTGATATTGGCCTGCCAAAGTATCTGTCCGAATTGTTTTGCGTTAAGAACCTCTGTTTTCTTTGTATATTGTGAATATGCAGTATAATAATTAAGGTCGATTCTCATCTTCCCTTTTTTTCCTTTTTTGGTGGTTATAATGATAACACCATTGGCAGCTCTGGAACCGTAGATACTTGCTGAAGATGCATCTTTCAGCACCTGCATTGATTCAATATCACTTGGATTAAGCTCGTGCATTCCTGCTTTTGTAGGAACACCATCTATTACGTATAACGGATCTGTATTGTTCAATGTTCCAACCCCACGAATCAGCACTTTTGTATTACTGCCGGAAGGAGATCCGTCGGCTGTGATATTAACACCTGCTACTCTTCCCTGCAAAGATTTGATCGGATTGGGTTCAGCCTGCTTATTCAGATCTTTCATATCCACCACGGAAACCGCACCCGTAATGTCTGCTTTTTTCTGCTTGGTATATCCGGTTACGATGACCTCATCTATACTTTTTATTTTCTCCGCAGCTAAAACGATGTTAAGAATTGTCTTTTCATCCACTACTACTTCACGGGTAGAATAATCCGGATAAGTGAAAATTAAAGTGTTTCCTTTTTGCAGGTCATTGATCTGAAATGCACCGCTACTGTCTGTTGTGGTATTGGCTCCTGTTTCCGAAACGGTTACGATAACCCCGCTCAACGGTTTCTGATTTGAGGAAACTACCTTACCTTTAATTACTTCCTGCGCAAATACATACGAAAAAGGCAGAAGACAAAAGGCGATGGCTATTTTGTATTTCTTCATACTATAGTGTTTTATTTTATATTAATATGATGGGCATTGATGTTGAGTGTACTTCCTTTGGTATCTGTGGATAAGCTTAGTTCCGAAAAGCTTTCATTAGGGAAGAAGATTTCGGTCATTACCTTTTCGCCGTTATTGAAGAAAATTTCGATAGAAGTTTTATCCAATACAATTTTGAGCATTGCATTTTGGTAGCTTTTTGATAATGGCGCTTTGGAAATCCTGTCTGCAAAATTGTTCTTAAAATCGGTTTTCCCGGATTTGGTACGGTCAATAAACAGTTCCTGCTTGTTATTATCAATTCCGAAAATCACCTGTTCTCCCAATGAATTTTTCAAAGCAAAAGTGTAAACTCCTTTGGTCATTTTCTTAAGGTCAACATCTATAACTGCTTTAGAAAGATCTATTTCTCCTTTACTGATGAGCTTTTTATCAGAAACAAGGTTAATTTCTTTTTTAACGGCCTTTCCTTCGTAATTTTTAAGCTGGGAAACAGGAATATTTTTCAGAGTGTAACCTTCTTTTGATCTTTTCAAAATCACTTCACGAGGAATAGTAGAACTTCCTCTCCATTTTTCTGTAGGCACATTCGGTGAATAATCCCAATTTGACATCCATCCGATAATTACTCTTTTATTATCGGGAACATTATCAAAAGAAACACTCGCATAATTATCGCGTCCCCAATCCAGCCAGACTACTTTTTCTTTTTCCAGCTGCTTTGTAAAAACATCATCCATTTTGAAGGTTTTTCCGTCAAAATCTCCTACAAAATACTGTGCGGCAGAACCACCGTTCGGCCCACCTGGATTAATGTTAACGATAAGCACCCATTTTTCTTCACTGGTTCCTTCTACCTTTATCGGGAAAAGATCCGGACATTCCCAAACCCCACCATGTCCCCCGAAATCTTTACCAAATTCCGAAAGGAAGGTCCAGTCTTTCAGGTTTTTTGAGGCATAAAAATGCTGTCTGTCCTGTACCGCCAATCCCATTACCCATTGTTTTCTTTTGGCATCCCAGAAAACTTTCGGATCTCGAAAATCTTTTATTCCTGGATTTTTCAACACAGGATTGTTGCTGTATTTAGTCCAGGTTTTTCCATTATCCAAAGAATAAGCGATTGCCTGAGACTGTGCGTCAATTTCTCCGGCTTTCTCTTTCTTCATATCGTGGTAGGTAAAAATTGCTACCAACGGAACATTTTTTCCATCGCCAAAACCTGATGTATTATCCTTATCCACAACTGCACTTCCTGAGAATATTGCACCCTTTTCATCATAGGCAATTGCAGGAGCCAGTTCTTCCCATTTGATAAGATCTTTGCTGACGGCGTGTCCCCAATGCATCTTACCAAAATCCGGCACACTCTGAAACGGTGTATACTGAAAAAATAAGTGATAAGTTCCGTTGAGATAAAACAGACCGTTCGGGTCATTCATCCAGCCTTTTTGAGGAGTGAAGTGATAGTTGGGCCTGTAAAGCTGTTCTTCAGACGTTTTCGAGCCCGATTGTGCGTTGAGCCCGGAATAAAACGTTGCAGCGATGATTAAAGTTGATATGATTTTCTTCATTATGATTATTTAAGTAGGAAATTTTGAATTATTTAAAAAACACTTTATTCAATTTAAATAGGTGTTCTTCCCGATGATTATATTGATTTGTACATCTATTTCGTCAGTGTTTTGCTTAATTTTTCCAGTGATATACCTTTGGTTTCCGGCATCATAAACATCACGAATAATAATTGGAATACCATTGCAATGGTAAATACCAAAAACACAGTCCCTGCTCCGATGGTAGAAAACAATGTAGGAATCAGTGATGGAATGATCGCTGCCAGAAGCCAGTGTGTGGAACTACCGAAAGCTTGTCCCGATGCTCTAAGATGGTTCGGGAAAATCTCCGAAATAAAGACCCAAATCACCGTTCCCTGACCAATAGCATGAGAAGCAATGAAAAGAAAAAGGAAAATTGGAATCGCCAATCCCGACCAATGGAAATAAAACGCCATAGAAACCAGTCCTAAAGAAATGATATACCCTACAGAACCCCAATACATCAATGTTCTTCTCCCAACTTTATCAATGAGATTGACCCCAACCAAAGTGAAAACCATATTCACAACACCAATTCCGATACTACTGAGAAGTGCTGTTTTCTCGCCCAAACCTGCTTCGCCAAAAATCCTCGGTGCATAATATAGGAATGCGTTAATCCCCGACATCTGATTAAAAAAGGCTACTAGAAAAGCCAGCATCAGCGGAAAACGATATTTTTTCATAAAAATATTTTCCTTTGGCGATTCTGCGTGGTCATCTTCCATCTGCGTGATCAAAGTTTCAGAGTCCTGATCTGGGCTCAGGATTTTCATCACTTTTTTCGCTTCATCTATTCTGGATTGGGAAACCAGCCATCTCGGACTTTCTGGAATGGTGAATACACATAATGTATAAATAGCTGCGGGAATTGCCTGCACACCAAGCATCCAACGCCAGTCATTATCGCCGATACCGCTTAGTAAATAATTTGATAAAAATGCAATCAAAATCCCCAGAACAATATTAAACTGATATAGTGAAACCATTCTTCCACGGTCTTTTGCAGGCGCAATCTCTGAAATATAAGCCGGTGCAGCAATCGTAGAAGCACCAACACCCAAACCACCCATAAACCTGAAAAATGCAAACAGATAAGGATCATTGGAAAGCGCAGTCCCTATTGCAGAAAATGCATATAAAACACCAATAATCAAGAGTGTTTTTTTACGTCCTAATTTATTAGTTGGTATTCCGCCGAAAATGGCGCCTATCACTGTACCCCATAATGCCATTCCCATCACGACCGCTCCGTGAAATGCATCTGAGCTGTTCCAGAGTGTCTGTAATTTTTTGTCTGCGCCGGAAATAACTACAACATCAAACCCGAAAAGAAATCCTGCCAAAGCTGCCGTAATAGACCACATAAGAATTTTATTCATCTGTTAAAAATATTTATTTGTTTGTGGCTAATATATCCCGAGGTAGCAATCCGAGGGTTTAATTATGTAACTAAATATTTCGGCAAGGTTAATTATTTGTTAATTAATTACAATTAACTGAAAATCAATAATTTATTTAAAAATAATTTTATTAAATTTTCATCAGGTTTCAAAAATGTAACATTGTTTTATAAAAATGTTACGTGTATTTTGGTGTTTTAAGATTTAAGAATAATTAATGTTATGAAAATTTTAACCGAAAAACCGGTCAAGGTATATAGTTTTTGGGTCAGGAACTTTTATGAATTATAAATCGTTCCGAAAGATGTTTATTCGTCCGGATGAAGGTGCATTGTTGAGAAAGTGTAATAAAAAAGCAGCAGTTTGACTTGCTGCTGCTAAATATTGTAAAAATATTAGATGTAAAAATTGATTTTATATATAAATTAGAGCTTCAGATTTTGTCACTATACTATTGTATTCAAATATATGCTCATTTGATTTCTTACTTCTTTATCACTCCTTCCCTGCAGACTTTCTAAAAGCATTCGGGGATAAACCAAACTTATTTTTAAAAACGGTGGAGAAATAATTCGGGGAAGAAAAACCGGTTTTGTATGCAATCTCAGAAATTGTCAGTTCGGGATTTTGCAGCATTGATTTGGCTTGTTCAAGACGGAAATTGTTGATATAATCGCTCACATTCACATCAAACATAGCTTTTACCTTTCTATAAAGCTGAATTCTGGAAATATTGAGCAGGTCTGCAAGATTTTCTACTGAAAAATCGGGATTGTCTATATTGGTTTTGATCAAATTATTCAGATTGTTCACAAACGTCTGTTCTATGCTTCCGAACGACTTGCTGTCCACAATTCTGCCGATATTGTTTGTATAATAATAACGTAGTTTCTCACGGTTGTAAAGCAGCGAACGCAACGACTGTATCAGAATCGGGTAACTGAAAGGTTTTGTAAGATAAAGATCAACACCGGATTTCAGCCCTTGCAGGTAAGATTCTTTATTGTCCAGAGCTGTCAGAAGAATGACCGGAATATGTGATGTACGAAGGTCGTTTTTTAGGATTTCACAGATTTCAAAACCATTTTTGTCCGGAAGATTGACGTCACAGACGATGATATCAGGAATTTCGTTCAAAGCCTTATCAATCGCATCCGTACCGTCAGAAACCATCACCTCAAACTCATTCTGAAGTTTTTTGCTTAAAAAGAAAGACAAATCCGAATTATCCTCCACCAAAAGCAGCGAATAACGTTCGCCCTGAGATTCCTGATTTTGGATAATCGTCTCATCTTCCAATCCTGTAAAAACAGCATCTTTTGCCAAACTTTCAGCATCTTCGAGACTGGGTTCTTTTATCATTTGGTCTTCGTTGAAATGCTTGTTTCCCTTATAAAGACTGATCACAAACTCCGTTCCTTGAAAAGAGTTCACTTCTATCTTCCCAAGATGAAGCTCTATAAATTGTCTGCTAAGATGCAACCCAATTCCTGAACTGTTTTTTCTGTTGTTGGAACCCTTGAAATAAGCCTCAAAGACATTAGTGATCTCTTTTTCTGGTATTCCGATTCCATTATCTTTGAAGCTGATGACCGCCTGATTTCCTTTTTCCTGAATAGTGATTTCAATCTTTCCATTGTCCGGCGTAAATTTGAAAGCATTGGACAAAAGGTTGAAATAGACTTTATCCATCAGGTTTCTGTCGATGTAGAGCTCAATGTTTTTATTTTGTGAATGAATTTCAAATTTGATATTTCTTTTCTTAGCTTCATTTTCAAAATCACGAAAAATTGCATAAGTAAAATCGTAAATATTTGTCTTTGAAACTCTTAGATTAAAAGTTTGATTTTCTATTTTTCTAAAATCCAGCAGATTATCTACCAATCGTAATAATCTGTTGGAGTTTTTATTGATCAGCTCCAACTCATATGATGGTTTCGTCCCTTTGGTTTTGCCGAAATCATTCAAAGATTCTAATGAACTGAGAATAAGCGTAATGGGTGTTTTAAATTCGTGAGACAATCCCGTGAAAAAATTAACCCTCGCTTCATTACTGTCTTTCAACTCATTGGCAATGGTTTCTATCTGGTTTCTTTGAATAGTAATTCTCTCATTGGTAAGCGTAAGTTGCTTATTTTTTATCTTGATCGCATAAATAAGGTAAATAGAATAAGCAACCAGGCAAAACATCAATATCAACAATATTACAGACCATCGGAACAATTCTTTTTGCGAAGAATAAAGCTCGATCTGTTTTTTAACCGCCTGTACCTGATTTTCTATAACACCTTGCTGTTCAATGATTTTATCAAACTGATTGCGCATAATTTCCGCATTCATTCGGTCAATGATCGTTGTACTGAGCTTGATGCGTTTCGGAACGGCAACACCGTTATAAATCTTAATCGCAGTCTCGATGGCTTCTGCTCCACCTGTCGGATACAATAAAGTGGCATTCAGCTTTCCATCCAGAACCATTTGTATTCCGCCGTCTTTTGTATTCAATCCGTCAACACCGATAAATTTAATTTGATTTTCCAAACCTGTATTCCGTGCAACCTGCCATGCAGTGGTGGCAAGCTCATCATTAAAAGCAAAAACATACAAACTTTGATTTCCCAAAGAATCCAGCGTTTTCCTGAAAGCATCTGCAGGAAGGCCTTTAAAGGTTTTTATCAGATCTGTGTTGGGATTACTTCTGATGATTCCCTGAAAGCCAAGACTTCTTTCTATGGTTGGAGAAGATTGGTCATCGCCTCTTATTTCGATTACTTTTTTATAGTTTTTGGAATCTGAAAGAATATAATTGGCCGCTTCTTTACCAATCTCCACATTATCTGCGCCGATATAGGTCGTATATTTTTCTGAATTGATCTTCCTGTCGAGCAAAATAACCGGAATATTTTTGGCAGCCGCTTTTTCCACTACAGGAACCAAGGATTCGGGATCAATGGGTGAGATGATAATCACATCCACATTACGATCAATCATTTTTTGTATATCCTGAACCTGCTTATTAACAGAACTTTCTGCTTTCTGGATATTGAGCTCTACTTCAGAATGAAGTGATGCCTGTATCTCCATAGAATGGTTCATTGCCAGCCTCCACGGATGATTTCCCAAGCCCTGAGAAAATCCGATAGTAATTTTGTCTGAATTTTTATGCGTTTTTTTACAAGAAAAAAAACAAGGAAAAACAGAAGGAATAACATCCTGTAGGCTTTAAGAAAACTGAAAAATTTCAAAAATTTTATTGGTAACATATTAACACAATATTAATGAAGATGTTGCACACAGGCAATTTTTAATGATAATATTTTGTATTAAATCTGCTCTATTGTGTTGCCAATTTTCACGATAGTAAAGCTGTTTTATTGCTAATGAAAACATTACGGTATCTTTTGATTCCGGCTAAAGTGATTAAACCGTACATAAAAGATGGATTATTGAAAGAACTTTTGTATTGGTTTGATAATGACAGAATACTTTGTTGAAATTATGAATTGCTAATGGAAAACTCTGAAAATATGATCAAATTAACAGCTATAAAATATTATTGAACAAAATTAAACAAGCTTTAACATAAATCACTATATTTATGTTACCAAACCAGTTCATTTTATTAATATGTACTTTAAATGTATCTTTTTTTTATGTCTTTTGGGACTTTCAGCACTTTTATCGGCCCAGACGGCAGAGCAAATTCGAATCAATATCAGAATTTTTCCGTCTCAGGTTCTGTCGATTACAACTGCAGAAGATTCAAAAAGCAACGATTACTCCCAAACGTCCAACAGTGTAAATTACGGAAATGAATTGACTGCATCTAACCTATACGGGTATCAAATCAAATTGATTAACGCAAAACTGACATCACAAACTGACATCGCTGACATTAAACATACTGAAAATAAAGAAGATTGTTCATTTAATTCAAAGCTTGTCTATTCAAAAACCTCTTCTACAATAAATCAGAAAATCCCCACATCACATCTTTCTCATACTCAAAGGGAAGTCCTTAACAAATGCTTTACATCTGAAACCAATAGAATGCTTGTTTATCTGATCATTACACAATAGCAAATTAAAAATATATTAATTTCCGCTATGTAATAAGTAACAATAATTTAATTTTAAAATTATTAATTTAATTACATAATATTAAAAACATTAATTTATTTAATATTTAACCAAATCAAAAAACCAATTATATTTAATCATATAATATTATGTTTAAATTTATAAAAACGCAAAGAAAAACAAGTTTCATTATTTATTTGTCAATTTTCACAAAAAATAAGTCATTTTTCACAATCTGTATTTCTCTAAGTCATCATACTTTTGCACTCGAAACTTAGAAACAATATAACAATAACTTTAATGAAAAAATTCATTATTACATCAATAGCAATATTAGGTGTAGGAACCCTCAGTGCACAAAACGTTACACTTAACGTAAGATTGAAACCGATCCAGACATTAGTCGTGAACAACGCACAAAAAAATGTAGACCTTAATTACGTTACCAAAGATGATTATGCAAACGGAGTAAGCTCTATGAATGTAGATCACCTAAACATCTTCAGTACCGGTGGTTTTCAGGTAAAAGTGAAAAGTGCTAATTCTGCTTTGCAAAACGGTGGAAAAAACATTCAGGCAAATACAATTCAGATCAAAGCAACAGCTGGTTCTGATGCCGTAAACGGTGCACAATACTCTCAAAACGTACAACTATCTGCTAATGAAACAACTTTAGTATCTTCTTCAAACGGAGGGGTTGATAAGAAAATCAGCATTGAATATAAAGGTGCAGGTGCAAATACTTATCTGGATAACTATATTGCAGGACAAGACCCTACAGTATACACTACTGAACTGACTTACACTATCGTATCTCAATAAGATTCCGGGAAATCTTGATCAATAAAAGAAGTGTTGCAGTTTTTTGCAGCACTTCTCTTTCATTACATACTTCTTCATGAAAAATATATTTCAGCTATTCTGCCTTTTCTTTTTGTATTCATCTTCAATGCAAAAGCACAAACCGGAATATCAGTCTCCCCACCCAGACTTTATTTTGAATCAGGAACCGGCATCAGTAATACCGAAAAAATAACCGTGACTAACGTAAGTGCAAAAAACAGTCTTGATCTTGCAGTAAGTCTCGGCGACTGGGAATATGACTTGAAGGGAGAAAACCAAATGCATCCAGCCAACTCACTTCCGACTTCTTGTGCGGGATGGATTACCATTAAAAAAGAAGATACTTATTTTTCATTAGCACCCGGAGAAAGACGTGATATTGAAATGACTATCACCTCACCTACCCTTCCAAAAGAAAATTTATCAGCTCATACTGCTCTATTGTATGTAAGTCAAATGAATCCCGTTGATGATATTGACAATAAAGGAGCAAATATAAAAGTAAGCATCCGTTCAGGAATTAAAATTTTCCATAAAAAACCGGAAGCAAAAAAGAAAAAAATTGAAATAACAGATTTAAAATTTGATGCAGCAAAAAAAACACTGACCTTAAATTTTGAAAATCAGGCAGAAATATGGGTCGATGGTAAAGTAACCACCGACATTTTGAATACTGGTAATGGTAAGAAAATAACTTTAGATCCTGTAATATTTTACACAATGCCCGGAAATAAAAGAGAAATGGAAATATCGCTTCCAACTCCTCTGGAGAAAGGCAAATACACAGCGTCCGTACTTATAGATTATGGAGATGCAGAAAATTTAGAAATGGGTGAATTAAATTTTAGTTATGAATAGAAAGTTCATCTTTTTAATGATGCTGTTTTTTCTTGGCGGTCAATCATATTCTCAAGTATCATATTCATCCTGGACAAATAGTTATCTTCAAATCAATTCTTATCAGGGAAACACAAATCCTGATGCATATACCATGACTATTGCCGGAAACGGAAATTTCAACATTCCCCATTGGAGATTGTCAGCACGTCTGAAAAGCACCATCACAGCAAATAGCGGATCGTATATTTTCCCTGCCAATAAAATATCTTTTCAACCTGTTTCTTCAACAGGTCAGGCTTATCCCAATCCTATTCCTACGATAGCTGAAATAGGAATTCCTCCCAACACTATTGTAACGGAAGGTGCAAATTTCTTATTAATTCCTCAATCAAATGCCCCATTATATAACCAGCCAAGTCAACCCAACGGATATTATAATTTGCAGATAAAATTCAGCATAATTGTTGCCGGTGGAGCCTATCTTGGAAATTATCCCGCATGGATAACTTTTACAGCTCCAATCGAATTTACCGCTTATGACCAAAACAATATGATCATCGGAAAAATGGATCATCAGTTTCAATTTCAGATCGGCGCACTTACAGGAACACCACCTACAAGCACAGAACTTTCCTTAAAAGTTAATGGAAACGCGAGTAACGGTCTTTTGGAATTTAGCAGTATGCAGGATTATAAAGACGGCAAAAGCGTTACTTATCCGAATGCACTTACAGTAAAAGCGAATACAAATTTTCAGATAACGGTAAAAGCCATCCAAAATAATTTCACATCAGCGAGCGGAAAAACAATTCCAGTCAGCAATGTTCAGATGAATTTATTGCCGACAACGCAAAATGCAGGTTCATCTTTCAATACAGTTTTTCTTAATACAGCTTCACAGATTATTGCAAAAGGCTCTTCAACACAGGGAGCAAATCTTGATTATACAATCAAATATTTCACGAAACCCAATGATGAATATTTCATCAATGCAAAACCTGATGAATATTCTGCGACCTTACAATATGAGATAACTCCCCAATAATGTTATCGGTTCGTAGTCAAAATTTAATAAAAAACTTTGCGAATTGTCTGTTATTGATCTGTTCGCTCTTTTTGTCGGCTCAAAACAAAACGGAAAACATCCTGTTTGACATTCATGAAAAATCATACAATGCAGAATCTAAAATTCTTGACCTGGTGATTATTATAGATAACAACAAGGATGAAAATTTTAAAGGAAAATTAAAAGTATCTACTCCGACAGGATTCAGATCCATTTTAGGACAGGAAATTTTTGTTGATCTACAAAAAAATGAAAAAAGATTTATTTCACTTAAATTCTTTGTTGGAAACAATGCAGATGCAGGAGACGCCCAGATCAATCTTATTTTAACCAACGAGTTTGATCAGAAAATTGGCGAAAAAACAGTCATCCACCAAGTGCAGGAAAGCAGCATTTTACAGATGACTGCCGAAAATCAACAAATCTTCAGAGACAACAACCTTGATTCTTTAAAGATCAGAATAAAAGTTTCCAATAAAGGAAACAGAATGCAGCAAACGACATTGGTTTTTAAAATTCCTGATTACAGTGACAGCAATCATTTTATCGAACAACACGGAACGCTACGCCCACAACAGGATTCTACGTTTACTTTCAGTTTTCTGCCTTCAAAAGAACTTCTAAAACAAAGTAATTTCACGATTAACGTTACAGGATTTAAAGATCCCGATAAGGAATTATTTGGCAACACAAGAATTTCTGTACAAAGTGTTTCGCACACACAAAAGTTTCAGGACGAGCAGCAAAATGGCTTTGCGAGTACAACAAGAAATTCAATCACAACAAGTTACAGAAGAGTCGGAAATGATCTCGATATGTATCAGATTTTAGGAAGTGGCGGTTTTAATGTTGCTTCAGGATATATTTTTATCAACGGAAATATGTTTATGATGAATTCGCAGACTGATCCTATCATCAACAATACATATATTTCTTACCGTCGGGAAAAAAGCGAATTTACACTCGGAAACATCAGTAAACTTCTGGAACTTTCGCTTTTCGGAAGAGGAATAGAATACAGTTTTCTGAATTCCGCAAAAGACAAAAAAATTGAAGTTGGCTTTATCGAGCAGAGCTTCAGCTTATTGGAAAGAAATTCTTTTTTGCAAAACGGATACGGCTTTTATGTGAAAGGAATTCTTAATCCTTACAATTTTTCTCATAATCTGTCATCAATTTATATATTTAAAAATGATCCATACGAGAAAGCAAAACATCATTTATTAGGTACGGAATTCACTCACAACTTCAACAATCTTTGGCAGACCTCATCAAAATTGTATGGAGGAATAAGCATTTATGACCAAAATGGAATTACAAAACCTTCTCTAGCGTTCGAATCTCAATATTCGGGAATTATTAAAAAATTAAATCTCAACGGAAATATTTTCTACAGTTCAGATTATTACCCTGGAAACAGAAGAGGAAGTTTACAGATACAGCAAAACGTTAATTTGATGGTATTCAAAAAGCATTATGCTTTTGCAAATGTTTTTTATTCTAATTATTCTCCTAAGTATTATTTTTACCAGACTCAGCTTTCGTCAGACAATGTAAAAATGGAGGCAGGATTGAATTTTGCTAAAACAGGATCAATCGGGTATTCTTTTGCGTATCAGTATCAATTTGAAAAGTCAAATTCCTACAACAATTTTCTGCCGCAATTTCAAAAAATGATTTATCAATTCAAGCGCATAGAATTGTAGAAAGCACCAATTGGATGAGTGTAAATAAAAAACACTCTGCCATTTTGGCTTTGGATCTTGGTTTTGCACAATATCCCAATGAAGAAGACCAAGAGTTTCAGGGGAAAATAAATTTCAATTACAATTACAGGAGAATAAATTTCACTTCTCAATATCAAATCGGAAGCTATTATTTATCTGAATACGCTTTCTCACAGCTCACAGATAAAAACGAAAAATATAAAAAACTCAACACCTCTGTTTATTATAGCAGCAATGCATTTAAAGAAAAACTAGGCATCACATCCGGACTTTCTTATACAGACGATAATATCTACGGAAAATCGCCTTCAGCTTTTTGTAATCTGAAATGGCATGCAAGAGTATATGATTTTTTTGTGAACTCATCTTTGTACAATTATTCTTCGGCAAATGTGAGAAATAATATTTTCACCATTGAAGCGGGAGTTACCTTAAACTTACAGAAAGCCACTTTAAGTACAAAGAAAAAATCAGACATTTATGCTTTTGCTTTCTATGACAAAAACAACAATAATATATTTGATACAGATGAAGAAACTGCTTCAAATTATCTGATTAATATCAATAATATCGCCTTTAAAACTGATCCTGAAGGAAAAATATTATATAAAAATGTCCCTTTTGGAAAATACCGTTTAAAGCAATCCATTCAGGAAGGATGGTATTATGACGATCAAATGTTGGATATCAGTCAATACAAGCTTGAAATCGCTATTCCACTTCATCAGAACGGAACTGTCGCAGGACACATCAATTATGAATTTGACCATAAAACGGCTGTGGATTTTAACCCAAGAGCCAACGGAATTACACTTAATGTTTTCCGTGATGATATTTTAATTGAAACCGTAAGTACAGATGACAATGGTGAATTTATCTCTTTCTTACCTATCGGAAATTACACCATTTCACTCAATGCAAACTCGCTTCCTCAGAATACTTACTGCGAAACTGAGCGCACTCATTTTTCAGTGAAAGCAGGTGAACTTCACACGCTTCCTGAGTTTGTAATAAAAGTAAAAGAGAAAAAATACATTCGAAGAAATTTGGAAATTAAATGAAACAAAAATATAAAATTCATCTAATTAATGTCTTCACGCAACTCACGTAATACATACGATTTTCGTAAGAGCCGTAAAATTATATCTTTCTAGAAAATGAATAGCGTAGATCAATAACCTCGCTTTTATTTTAGCCACTAAAAAAATCCGACAACATTTACCCACTTATAACATATTCAAATAATAATTGTTTATTATTGCTAAAATAATAAATTTAAAAAAATGATATAGATTATAATTTGCTTAGATTTAATTTCACGGGCGATAATTTATCAGCTTCTATTCGCTGAATAAGAAAAGCTTTACAATAACCTATATCAAGAGAATATCACATCTATCATGCTAAATAAAAACTACTTTCAATTTACCAAACAAATCATTCAAGTAATGATATCATATTGAGAATCCAGATCTGATTTACAATGAAAACACTTACAGTAAAGGATTTATCGCGGCTTTATGACCAAATTATTAAATTCATCAAATAATTAATATTATATTAGCAATTTGTGAAATTAAATATTATTTTTGAAAATTAAAATAACATCTCCCATTTCGATGTATAAAATCACAGATCAACTTAAGAAAATAGGATTCAGCATTAATTTAATTGGTGATATTATCAGACGCAACAATTATAAAAATCAATTCAGCACCTTCGAATATTTCTGCATTTTGATTGCAGAAAACGATTTTGATTTATATGTTTCAGGAGTACTGCACAATGTGAAAGGAGGCAATTCAATCTATATTGGTCCACAGAAAGATATTGAAATTTTTAATGCGTACGGAAAACATATTTATGTAATTGCTTTTTCTGCTGCTTTTTATGACAAGACATCCAAAGACAGTATTTTTTTAAATTCCCAGATATTTTTTAACAGTCATTCTGAAATTTTCATTGCCCCTTATTTTGGCACTAATAAATACAATCAGGTAATTTTGATCGAAAGATTGATGAAGTTTCAGTCAAAGAATGAAAGCCTTTACATTTCAGCAGCTCACAACGCTATTGAAGGATTAATATTAGATGCCTATTTACATTTAGATAATCAAGAGTCAGAAAAAGACGACCGCTTAGATTATGTTTCTTTCGCAAACAGGTTTAGAGTTTTACTGCAACGCGACTTCCGTTCTAATAAAAAAGTTTTACATTACGCCCATGAACTTAATATTTCTGTTAGAAGACTTACCGAAATTACAGAACGTGCTTACGGAAAATCTGCTAAACAACTTATCATTGACAAGGTAAAAACAGAATGCGAAAAGGCAATAAAATTATCAAGCTTTACCATATCTGAAATTGCTTATGACCTTGGTTTCAGTGATGAAGGAAACTTCAGCAACTTTGTTAAAAAACATACAGGTAAAAAACCCTCTGAAATACGTGAATTTACGACTTAGCAAGCACCCCTTTTATCAAAGAAAACTTAAACTTATTTATTGACCAAAGAAAAAACACTACGATAAACTGTTATTGGACTTTCGCTTCAGCAGACCTAATTGTTGCCTGCAGTTATTTTTTCAGAATGTGGTCCTTGTTTTTTTCTTTAAACACCCTATTAAACTTTCAGATTAATACGAGAATAAAAATCAAAAAGAGACACTAAATTGATAGTTGTCTCCTTTTTTGATTTTAATCTCTTTTTTACAAAAATTAAAAATATTCATCAGAATGAGCTTTCCACTATTCACTCACCAACGAATATGGTAACTTTGTTTCATTGACAAAGAATTCCTTAATAATTTTTTCGATACGAAGCCTATCGTAATCAGAAAGATTAGATCCAGATGGCAAGCACAGACCATCATCAAATAATTTTTCTGCAACATTCGTTCCGTAGTACGGCGCATCAACAAACACAGGCTGTAGATGCATAGGTTTCCACAAAGGTCTCGACTCAATATTTTCGTTTAAAAAGGCAAGCCTTAAATCTTCACGGTTTTTTCCCACAATTCTTTCATCAATAATGATTGCTGATAACCAGTGATTGGAATAATAATCGTCGCTCGGTTCAGAAAAAACTTCAACACCTTCAATACCTTTGAAAATATCTATGTAGAAATCATTCATTTTTCTGCGTGCTTCTACCCTGTCTTTTAACACTTCCATCTGTCCCCGACCGATCCCAGCAATAATATTACTCATTCTGTAATTGTAACCGATTTGGGAATGCTGATAATGAGGAGCGTCATCTCTTGCCTGGGTAGATAAGAAAATTGCTTGATCTTTATCTTCCTGAGTATGGCAAACCAACGCACCTCCTCCAGAGGTGGTGATAATTTTATTTCCGTTGAAAGACAGGATACCAAACCGTCCGAACGTTCCGCACGCTTTACCCTTATATGTTGATCCCAATGCTTCAGCAGCATCTTCAATTACGCAAATACTATATTTTTTTGCAATTGCGATGATTTCGTCCATTTTTGCAGGCATGCCATACAAATGAACAACAATGATTGCTTTTGGTTTTTTGCCTTTAGATATTCTGTCTTCAATTGCTATTTCCAAAGCAATCGGGCACATATTCCAAGTATCTTTTTCAGAATCTATAAAAATAGGTGAAGCCCCACAATATGCAATTGGATTGGCAGAAGCTGAAAATGTCATGGACTGACAAATCACTTCTGTACCAGATTCTACTCCACATGCAATTAATGCTAAATGCAAAGCCCCAGTACCAGAAGAGAGAGCAGCCACATTTACCCCACCGCTCAAGAAGTTCTCTAAGTCTTTTTCAAACCCGTTCACATTGGGACCTAATGGAGCTATCCAATTTGCATCAAAAGCTTCTTTTACGTATTTTGTTTCGTTTCCTCCCATGTGTGGCGAAGAGAGCCATATTTTTGAATTCATACTACTATATTACTAAATGATGTGATTTTTATTATTTTTCCAGGATTTCCGACAACTGTAGCACCATCAGGAACATCTCTTATAACTACTGAACCCGCACCTACCGTACACCATTTTCCAATGGTAATTCCTTCAATTATAGAAGCTCCCATACCGATATTTGTACCCAATCCCACAAAAACACCCCCTGCTAAAGCTGCATTCGGCGAAATGTGGGTGAAATCTTCCAAAATACAATCATGGTCGATTGATGCATTGGTATTGACAATACAATGCTTACCAATTTTTACCTCAGAGTTTATTGTCGCCCCAGCCATTACTACAGTCCCTTCTTCAATCTTAACTCTTTTAGAAATTACTGCTTTGGAATGAATTAATTTTTTAAAATTGAGATTCTTGTAATGGGCTGCGATTTTTTTCTTATCCCATTGTTGCCAATAGAAATGATTAATTCAACATTTTTGTTTGGAATTTCATGTAGAATATTATAATCTAAAATTTGTCGCTTAGATATATCAATATCAATAAAAGCATCGATCTTTACATTGACGTCCTCTGCAATCTCTGCAATTACTTTCCCGTGTCCGCCTGCTCCGTATAAAAACATTATTTACTATTTAATTTAAATTAACTATTTCCCTTAAAAACCTCTACCTTAGCTTATTGCGATTGGTTTACGCCTTCTTTTTTATTACTTTTTTAAGTAAGGAACATCACTTTGCAATCTGTTGCAAACAATACATTATCGATGTACCATAATATCTAATTTAAATTTCATCGTCCAGGAAATGGCATTTCTACCATTCAACTGCGCCCAGCCTGTAATTCCGGAGCGTATATTGTGTCTTTGTTTTTGAGATTCATTATATAAAGAAAGAGATAGCGTTGTAATACGTATTAATTTAGCTTTCAAACTCTGTAAGTATTTTATTTATCTTTTCTATTATATTTGAAATCGATTAATAAATTTCCTTTATATCTTTTGTGTATTTTTTTATTTTTTGATGACAAAGCATCATGTATCAAATAACAGCATCTATAATTCCTAATTTTGGGAATTTTTAAGATATTACATCAGATGTTACCAAGCAGTTTCAAAATCTCACCAAATTCGTATAGAATTTGGTTCTGAAATCAATGCTGTTTCAATAATCTCAAAGAGATCAATAATTTTCCGTTCTTTCTTTGTGTGTGTTTTGTAGTAGTAATTCCTACCTTAATTCATAAATCATAATTATTGAAACTAATTATTGATTACACATCTATCATATTTTAGTTTTCAAATCTTACAAGAAAGCTTCTTATACTTTATAATTTATATGGAAATTTATAATGTTAGCCATCTCGCTTATTATAATCTCCACATCTGTTGCATCAAAAATCTTACCATTTTCGCTTTTTTGTAAATAAATTTTGTTTATTTCTAATCAAAATTACATTATTAATATTAATAATTTACAATAAATAAATTATAAATCCGAATTAATTATTAATAATGCTTTATCTTTGATTATTGAATCATTAGCAATTCTGCTAACATGTTATCGTTTTGTTAATGATTTGATTCTATAATTAGCCTCAACTGACATATATCGCAAAAATTGTAGCCAACATTCATCAACTTGAATCCCATAATGTGCTATATACATATTCTATCTGAATTAATTATTTCCTTTGAAAGCCTCTACCGTAGCCTGTTGTGCTTGGTTGATGCCTTCTTTTTTTATTACTTTTTTTAAAGTAAGAAACATTACCTTACAATCTGTTGTAAACGATACATTATCTATGTACCATATATCTAATTCAAATTTCATCGTCCAGGAAATAGCATTTCTACCATTCACCTGTGCCCAGCCTGTAATTCCGGGGCGTATATTGTGTCTTCGTTTTTGAGATTCATTATATAAAGAAAGGTATTGTGGCAACAAAGGTCTCGGACCTATAAGCGACATGTCTCCTTTCAACACATTGATCAATTGTGGAAGCTCATCCAGAGAAGTCTGACGTATAAAACTTCCAATTGGTGTTAAGCGTTCCGAATCAGGCAGATAATTGCCTTGATTATCTTTTCTATCATTCATTGTCTTAAACTTGATGATATTGAATATCTTCTCATTTAAGCCGGGTCGTTTTTGGAAGAAAAAAGGTTTACCATCGTTCGCAAAATATAACCCAATCACTACGATGATAAATACAGGCGATAATATGACTAATCCCAAGAACGCAACAAAAAAATCAAAAGCTCTCTTCAAGTATTTTCTGTATAGCATATTCTATATAATTAGCCTTTATTAAGATTATCTGAAACACTTTCAATCACTTGTACAAATTGTTTGCATAAAATAGATTTATCATATACTGTCTCTGCCAACATTCTTGAATTGATACTCATTTCCGCTGAAATATCTGGATTACTCTGTAAAAACAAGATCTTGTCTGCAAGTTCCTGTGGATTTTTCGGATTCACATAATATCCACAACGATAGTCTTCAGCAATTGCTTTCGTCCATCCTGCTGAATTAACGATAATAGGCTTACCTGCCGAAAGAGAATCAAAAAGTTTATTTGGTGAATTGGTATAAAGGATCGGAAGATCTAAGAAAGAGATCAGAGAAACATCAGAAAAATTGACAATTTCTGAGACATCTTTCATGGGGAACTTTCCTAAAAATTTAACGTTCTCTAAATTATGTTTTTGTACTTCCTCTATTAATTCTTGTTCCGTAGAACCTCCACCAACAAATAAAAACTCTATATCTTTACTTTCTCGTAATAACTGTGCTGATTCAATAATAGTGTAAGCACCGTTAGCTAAGCCCAACGAGCCAAAATGTACTACTTTAAAAGAATCTTTTTGAAGACCCAGTTTCTCCATGAGAAGATTATTTTTCTCTCTGGGCCAAAATTCATCCATCTTTGCCATATTGGGAATCATGGACGTCTTATCGATAGGAAGATATTGAAGAACTCCATCTTGCATTCCCGGTGACAAAGCAATGACATGGGATGCATTTTTATAGATTAGCTTTTCGAGCGAACGGGTCGCTTTAATCATCCACTTATTCTTAATGGCACCCATCTGAATAGGAACTTCCGGCCAGAGATCTCTTACTTCAAAAACAAAAGGTTTTTTCTTTAACCATTTTAAGACAAGTGCAGGAACACCAATGGTTAGCGGTGTAGAAGTTGCAATCACTAAATCAATATTCTTTTGCATCAGGCCGATTTTCGAAGACTTATACATGAATTTCACGAAAGCTTTCAGCCTTCTCGTAATGCTCATATTCTGGTCATATTCTTCTTTAAGATAAATTACTTCAATTCCATCTACACTGATTTCTTTGATTTCTTCTGCAAATTTAGCTGATGAAGTAAGCATCGTGACTTTATGTCCGTTTTTTATCAGCTCTTGGGCAAGCCAATACGACCTGGTTCCACCTGGTTCCTGAGGAGTAAGAAAATATTGATGAATGTATAGGATATTCATTGTATGCTGTCTAATATTTTTTTTGCTGCTGATGGCTCTTCTAACCAAAATTTTGATTCTACTAATTTTTTAAAGGTTTCAGGGTTTAATCTTTCTTTATAAACTTTCGCAGGATTACCAAAAACTATTGAATTGGGAGGAACATCTTTATTTACAAATGACATAGCTCCAATTACTGAACCGTCTCCGATTGTTACTCCTTGTTTTATAATAGCACCTGCTGCAATCCATACATCATATCCAATCTTTGTTCGTTTATCA
Source organism: Chryseobacterium sp. 3008163 (assembly GCF_003669035.1). Taxonomy (NCBI): domain Bacteria; kingdom Pseudomonadati; phylum Bacteroidota; class Flavobacteriia; order Flavobacteriales; family Weeksellaceae; genus Chryseobacterium; species Chryseobacterium sp. 3008163. The sequence continues at coordinate 201,581 of NZ_CP033070.1, forward strand.
GAGATGCATTGCTCACTTAAGAAAGTTGAAGTAGAATTCCACCAATATGAATGTTCCATTCCTCCAATCTGTACAGCAGAAGCAATTGAACAATAGTTTCCAATATCTACATTATTCATTACAGTATTACAGGCTATGTAACAATATTTACCGATGTGACTTCCCGAAATTTTATTATTATCAGAAATCCTCGTAGTACGGTGAATCTCATTTTTTTTAATGATGTTGAGTGGCAGTCTTACCAGATATAATAACAAAAAATAGTATTTCTTAATTCTTTTCATTGTAAATCTTTAAGTACTTAATTGCAATATTAGACCATCTATATTCTTCAAAATCAATATTATTTATCAAAGGGTATTCGTTCTTACAAAGCTCTTCTAATTGAAGAACTATATTATTTATTTTTTTGAATCGACAGCCTGACCAAAGTTAAATGCAAATGCTTGATCCACACCTTGGTTCTTTGTATATAACAATGGTAAACCCTGAGATAAAGCCTCCATATAAACCAAACCAAAAGTTTCAGTATGAGATATCATTGTAAAAAAATCATTTGCCGAATAATGGTTCTTCAACTCTTCTTTATTGAAAATCTGTCCATGATATTGTATCCAATCTTGGTTAGCTATTTTCTTGAGAACAGAGTCATGTCTGTTGCCTGTGCCTCCAATAAGATTAAGCCTTATCGGTTTTTTACTTGAGATCTTAAATCTTTTGAGAGCGTTAATTAATAATTCTACATTTTTATTACTATCAAATCTTCCGATAAATAGAAAATTAAAAGAATCTTCATTTCTTTTTTTAATTTCTGTACATTATCAAGCCAAAAGTCATCGATACCATTATTAATAACCGTACTTTTATTTTCAATGACTTTCTTAATATTTTTTAATGTTGAGAGATTATTAAAAAAAGTCCTGTTAGAATCACTTATAAAAATAATTTTTTGAGCGTTTAGCAGTATTTTTTTCCTAAACCTATTAAATTTTTTCTATACTTAAAATATAAATTCAGATCTGTATTTCTCACTGCAACTATATAAGGAATTCCATAATCCTTAAACAATCGATATGCTATTGCCCCGTCGCTAAATAGCGTTGTGGCATGTGTCAGAGTAATTTGTTTACAATCAATTTTACTAATTAAGCTTTTATATAAAAAATTTATTTTTTCATTGAAAAAAATTTTATGATATTTTTTTAGTCTGTCAGAATAAATATATTCAGAATCAGCTTGAGTAAAAGAAAAGTGGTTGTTTCCAATTTGGCTTTCAATTCTTAATGGTGTAAATATTTTTTGTTTGATTCCTAATCTATCTAAATTAGAGTATAGCTCTTTATGTACTTTAGTTAAATTAAAATCGTTTGCAATATGGAGAATCATCTATTTCAAAATTTTTAATGTACTATCTAATTTCTGACTAATATTTACAGTTTCTTTAGCCGGTTCCCAATAAATTATTCCGCTAACTTTTTTATTTCCATATCTGTAATCTTTTATTAGTTTTAAATAAGTTGTATAAAGATTATCATTTAGAACACCTCCACCTGAAATTTTATTATATGGATGTATTTTATACCAGATAAACGGCAAAACTGGTTTATTTACTCTTGCAGCCAATTGAAAAGTAAGTTCCAAATTAGAATTAACATAATTTTTAAAATAATCATCTCCTTTTTCAAATCCTGAATACATTAAATACAAAGACGGTGTTAAGTAATCAACTACATCTAATAATGGTTTTAATTTGTCAAAGTCATTATAATTTTTTTGGAAATTATAATTAAAATTAAACGGCACGCCATATAATACTACTTTAGCATTGGGCCTAAGCTTTTTAGCGAGCAAAATCATTTCCACAAGTTTAGTAATATTTGATTGGTAACCTTGATCAGAACTTTCTTTTGTTTTGACATCTTGATAAACCTTATTTTCAATATCTAAAACAATAAGATCGGAGCTTTTTTTATCGGGAATGATAGTATTAATACCTGCCTCTAAAGATTTTAAGTCAATTATATTCTTCTTATTCTTATCAATATAAAACTGTCCAAAAAAATAATAATTTCGCACACAGTTTTTACATTGTATTTTATATCTTTTACTTTGTGTGAAAATTGTAAAATCCTGAGCTTCTATGTTACATGCGAATAGCAGGACTAATAGAATTATAAAATTTTTCATATTTAAAAGAAATTATTGTTAGAATTAGAAGATACCATAATAAATTATTAGAATATATATTGTTAGAAAACATACTAAATATAAAAAACTGGCATAAAATCATAGGAATCCATCCTGTGTAATGATTTTTCTGAATGACAAATTTTCCAGTCTTAAAAATTGTTGACAAAAATAATGCTACTAGTATCGATCCAACAAGGAAGCCGGTTGCCATAAAGCCTTCGATAAATAAATTATGAGGATAGGATCCCATATATGGTTTTGTTTGTATGACAAAACTTTTTCCAAAAAATGGGTAGTCCATAAATTCATTGAAAGCTACATTGAATAATTTTTCTCTTTCATTATCACTCTCAAAAGTTGATGATAATCTGGAAAGAAAATTACTTTTAAAAATACTTCCAAAAAATTCCATTATCTGAAAGAAAAATACTGTAATAAAAATTGCAGGTATACTTAAATAAAACAATCCTTTAGTTCCTTTTCTCATAACAAAGAAATAAATAGTAGATAATATTAAAGCAATGAAAGGACTTCTACTTGCTGAAACAAAGATAATTAGCGTACCCAGAATAATTCCGAAAATATATAATAAAGAAAATAATCCTTTCTTTTCTACTGATAGCTTGTAAATTGAAAGCAACGCCAACAAAGTACCATACTGTCCATAAACTAAAACTCCAATTTCAGCATCTCCTACATTACGACCAATAACATTACTGTTACTTCTCAAGACTAAAGAAATAAGCAATAGTACAAATACAATATAGTATATAGTATTTAGGATATTTTTGAAATTTAATTTTTTATAATCAATTACGATTAATGCCAAACAAGGTATAAGAACGACGCCGAAAGCAAATTGGGTATATTCTGAAAACGATTTATTAGGAGCTAATTTTACCGAATCTATATAAATATCTTTCAAGAGGAATAGAGAGTAAATAACCCAAAAAGCTATAAAAAGTTGATATTCTTTTAATACTCTATAATCAAATTTCTTAGAAAAGAGAGTGGTAATAAGTATTACAACACTTAATAATAACATTATGATACGATATAAGATATTAATACCCCCACCTTCAATTTTGAGTATAGAAGGAATAAAGCTTGATATTAAAAACCCAACTAAAGAAAAGATTACATAGAAATTATAAAACTTTTTTTCAACTTCCATTACTGACTTTATTTATTACTTTAATCCATTCTTTTTCCCATTTTCTTTCATTAAAAGAAACACTAACCGTTTCTTTTGCTTTTCCAGATATTCTTCTTAATGTTTCAGGATTGTCAATGAGATCGCTTATTCTATTAATAAAACTTTTACTATCAGGATTCATGATATATCCGTTATAATCATCAATGATAATATTAGTCATTCCACCTACGTTCGATACTACAGGAACTGCTCCGGCAGCCATACCTTCTAACAATGAAAAAGAAGTACCCTCGCTTCCATAAGTAGGAACCAAAGTGATATGATGCTCGAGATTGAATTTTTCTGCTTCTCCTATTCCATATTTTGTTATTGTTACATTTGAAAAGCTTCCTAACTCGTCATTTAGTTTATTTTTTAATGGTCCGTCTCCACATATTGTAAATTCTACATTTTGGTATCTGGAACTGATCTCTTTTACGATATCTATCAGGATAAATACTCCTCTCATCATTTCAAATCTTCTCGCAAACAGAATTCTAATTTTATCATTCGATTTATGATTAATACTTAATTCTTTAGAAGGATTAGCGTAGTTCGGAATAACAACTGTATTTTCAGAATAATTGCGTGGTAATATTGTTCTGATCCAATTGACAAAATTATAATCAACACATACTACGTTTTTACATACCAAAAAGTCTCGGGCATTTTTATAACATTGCATCCATTTGTAAAAAGTTCCGATAAGATTATTTTTTAAAAATGACGGGAATGCATTATAGGAGATGTAATCAAAGGAAATCCCATGTTGTATTGATATAGTTTTAGAATAACCTTTTAATTTAAATGCAATTTTATCGGTTCCGAAAATTACTATATCATTATAAGAAATTTCATTTTTAACCTGTTCAAAGACTTGCTTTGTTTGTTCTTTTAAAGATTTTTTAAGATCATTTTTTTTTCCTATAATTTCAATATTATTATAGCTGGATGCAAAGTTCTGATCAGCCCCCTGATAGATTCTCACTTCATAACCTGCATTTTTTAAAGCTGTTCCTAGCCCAATTAGATAATTTTGAATTCCGCCCACAGTAATATGATCACCCAAACGATCCATTACTGCCAAATAAAAAATATGTATTCTCATCGTCTCTAATTTCTATTATAACTGATTATAATATTTCTTTAATTCTATAAACATTTGATCTGATAAATCTTTGAATTCTATCATCTTTTCAGTAACAGATTTTTTCCTTTCATTATAATTTTCACTAATAAGATTAATCTTTGAATAAAGATCTTCCAGATCAAATGGTTTTTCCCAACAATAAGAACTCTGATTGTAAGTTTCAGCAATAAATTTTAATTTTTGCTCTACTTCAATGGTAATAAAGGGAGTCTGTAGCAATGAGGCAAAAATAGCTCCATGAAAACGTGCTGTAATAAAGATATCAAATTCTGAAATTTTTTCTAAAAAAGAATCAAATGTGTCTTTTTCAGGATTCCATACGATCATATCTAGATCATCTTTTTTACCATACCAATAAGGGTCAGATTGTGTATCAAACAAAATATAAGTAACCAAATAGCCTTCATTCTTTAGTTTTTCTGATGCTTTCAGAAGTTTTTCGTAATATTCTCCGCCACCATTGGCGTAATTCCAATCACGAACTATAATACCTATTTTTTTTATTCCATCCGAATTATTAGTGTAGGTTTCTAAAAATTTACTTTTAAATGAGTAACAGATATCAGGAGATAAAATAGGATTTTTAACTCCCCATTCTTTTGCTTTATTCATCGCAAAAGCATCTCTCACACCAATGAATTTAGATTTGGAGAAAAGATCCGCCGTCTGTTTTTCTACTGATGAATTTTCAACATCAAAAGGCCCTACACCTACACCTACCAATGCGATGTTTTGAGCATAATTGCTTATCTGAAATTTATTCTCAATAAAGTTTTTTTTAAGAATCCTTTTATTAATATAGCTTTTAATATACTTCGGATTTAATATCTTATTAATTAATCCTTTATTAATTTTATTTTTTTTAAAATGGTAAAATTGTGTTCCGCCACCATATACTAATAATTTTGAATAAATTGGTTCTTTGAGCTTGTGGTAGTCAACCACCTTAATTCCAGGTAAAATCTTATTGATATAGGAAGCTGACTGGCACAGCAATATTATTTCTTGAGAAACTTCCTGAAATTCTGTAGTTATAGTGTACATTAAGGCATCATCTCCAAAATTGCCAAATCCATAACCACCTCTGATAACTATATTAATTTCCATTTTTTAATTTTAAATATATATTATCCTTTTCTTTATTCTTGAGGTAATCGTCAATGTTTGGTCTTTCTTTGATTACTTTTGCCGGATTTCCGCCTGCTATGGAAAATTTAGGAATATCTTTTACTACAACACTTCCTGCAGCAATAACCGAACCTTCCCCGATTGTTACTCCTGGCAGTATAATTACACTGTCCCCAATCCATACATTTTCTTCAATCAAAACATTTTTGATAAGTAATTCTTTATCATAAGGTATTGCCTGAATATTATTGATATAATTATGACTAGCTGTATGAATAATTAATCTGGGGCCTATAATACTACCTCTTTTAATCACAATTTTACCAAAGCTTGAAAAAAAAGCATCAGGCCCTACATATACATAGTCTTCAATATTTATATTATTTATATCCGTAAACTTAAATCCTTTGGAAATTTTAGATTTTCCACTGATATTATTTTTACCTTTCAACCTATGTATTTTATAAATATGTATTTTTTTATCTACAAAATTTCTCAGTTTAAATAAAATTTCTCCTATCATTTTATATAAGATTTATACCATTTGTAAAAAGTTAATAAACTCATACTTAAAAAACTAAATATTATTAAAATCCTAAGTAATATATTATCAATATATCTAAACGTTAAACAGGATAGTATGACAATAATAACCAGAAAAAAATGTTCTTTGGATATGATCAGTTTTTTACTAATAAGTCCTTTTTTAAGGTAAAAAGGAATAAATATAATTGTATTTAAAAAATATCCTATCAAAAAGCCTAATGCTCTTCCAATAGCTCCGTAATCAATCAGTAGATAGCAAGCAATAATTGTAATTACTGCCCATGTCATATTTGAAAATACACTGAACCACATAAAATTGCCTGCAGCAAAGTTTCTGGCAATACCTTGTCTCTGAGCAATAATTATAGTGGAAATTGAGACTAAGATCAAAGTAAAGTACATTTCACCATTCTGATATTTCCCACCATACAAACTAGAAAATATATCAGGTAAAATGAGAATAGGTAAAAAAAGTAAAATTCCTATAACATAAGATTGATTTATATTAAAAAAATCAAATTTCTTATTATCTTTTCCGAAATTTTTCATAGCAAGAGGATAGGTCACCTGACCAATGACTCCCAATAGCAAAGTAGCAACCTGTGAAAAATTAAAAGTGGCATTATAGATTCCCAACTGATAATAACCATTTATATGGTTTTTAATCAGCATAGAATTACATATAAGTACTACAGGGCTCAGCATCATACTACTAATGAAAGAAGGTAAGGTAAAGTTATATACGGTTTCTAGATGTTTTTGTAAATCTTTTACCGTAAATTTTATCTGTTTTTTATCTAATTCTTTTTGTAGCAAAACTGCAGAACAAAGCCAAATGGAAAAATTAATGATCACCAGAGCAATTATAACTCCATAGACACCAAATTTATAGGCTGCAAATAAGATTAATGGTAAAGAAAGTATGCCATTCACCATATTAACATATGATATACTTTTAAAATTCTCAAGACCTGCTAAAGCTCCAGTCTGAAGTCCATTTAATGAAGAAAAGAAAATAGCAAACGCACAAAGAAAAACTTCTTTTGACATTTTTTGATTTCCAACAATATACCCACTTACCTGTTTATTGAAAATCAGTGATAAAATAAGTATTAAAACGGCCAACAAGAACACGGATATCCTAGTTAAAGAATAAATTTCACTAGCTTTCTTTTTATCTGTATCAGCATATAAAGCAAGATATTTTGTTGCCGTAATTCCAAAACTTGCCAAACTTATTGTTGTAAATGTATTAATATAAGATTGAAGTAATCCTAATCTACCATAATCATCGACAGTTAAAATTCTTGCAACAAGAAAAAGAGATATGAAAACAAAACCTTTAGAAATCAATGTTCCTAAAAAAGACCAAAAAACCCCTTTTATTATTTTCTGTTGGTTTCCTGATCCTAAAACCTTCTTATATAAAGCTTTTATATTCAATTTGTAGTACTTCTTAGTAATATAAACTCTGCGATCCGCTGACAGGCATGTCCGTCTCCGTATGGATTATGAAGCTCACTCATCGATTGATAGCGTTTTGTATCATTTAATAAGCTCTGTGTTTCGGATACAATTTTATCTTTATCTGTTCCAACTAAAATTACGGTTCCTGCTTCTACAGCTTCGGGACGTTCGGTAGTATCTCTCATCACTAAAACAGGTTTTCCTAAGCTTGGAGCTTCTTCCTGTACACCACCTGAGTCGGTGATAATCATATAAGACTGGCTCATTAACCATACAAAAGCAGGATAAGCTAAAGGATTAATTAGTTTTACATTATCAATTCCTGATAAAATTTCATAAACAGGTTTTTTTACATTAGGGTTCAGATGTACAGGATAGATAATCATTACATCAGAATTTGAAATAGCAATTTCTTTCAATGCTTCACAGATATTGATAAAACCTTGACCGTGGTTTTCACGACGATGCCCAGTTACCAAAATCAGTTTTTTAGAAGTATCTACAATTGTTTTCAAATGATCTATTTCCTGATTTGAAATTATATTTACACGATCAGAACTATCTAATAGAGCATCAATTACAGTATTTCCAGTTACTAAAATGTCTTCCTCTTTTACATTTTCCGACAGCAAATTTTCTTTGGATTGGGAAGTCGGTGCAAAATGATAGTCTGCGATTCGACCTGCTACTTGACGGTTAATTTCTTCAGGGAACGGAGATCTTTTATCATGAGTTCTTAAACCTGCTTCTACATGACATACTTTTGCTCCAGAATAGAAGGAGGCGATGCTTGCAGCCATTGTAGTTGTAGTGTCTCCGTGAACGTAAACATAATCAGGCTGAAATTCTTCTAAAATTGGTTTTAATCTCATGATAATATCAGCTGTTAATGAATACAGATTCTGATTAGGTTTCATTAAGTTTAAATCATAATCTGGCTCTATATCAAAAAAATCGAGCACTTGATCCAGCATTTCTCTATGTTGCGCTGTTACACAGACTTTTGTTTCAAAGTGTTCATACTTTAAAAATTCCTTTACCAATGGAGCCATTTTAATAGCTTCTGGTCTTGTTCCAAATATGATCAAATTTTTTTTCTTCATATCTTAATTAAGAAAACCTTTTTTAACAATATATTTTCAAAAGATGCTATACCTCCTGTATTTAATGAAATTTTATTTTTGAACATACTATATTCTATCATTTATACTACTTTTAAATCATTTACTCTAAATATGTGCATTTCTCTCTCAAATCCATAAATTTCATTCAATACATAGGATTTAAAACTTAGAATAAAACTTTTAAAAACCTTTCTAATCATTACCAAATAAATCCCTTGTATACACTTTATCTTGTACATCTGATAATTCGGGAGCATTACGATTAGAGATGATTACATCACATTCTAATTTAAACTTTTCCAAATCTCTGACAACTTTTGACCCATAAAAAGTTTCCTCTTCCAAAACAGGTTCATACACTTCAACTTCAATACCTTTTGCCTTGATTCGTTTCATGACTCCTTGTATCGCTGAAGCCCTAAAATTATCAGAACCTGATTTCATAATCAATCGATAAACACCCACCTTTTTAGGTTTTTTTCTAAAATAGACTCCGCTATAAAATCTTTACGTGTGCGGTTTGCATCTACAATGGCCTGAATTATATTATTGGGGACGGCATCATAATTAGCCAATAATTGTTTTGTGTCTTTAGGTAAACAATACCCGCCATATCCAAAAGAAGGATTATTATAATGAGATCCGATACGAGGATCCAGACCTACGCCTTCGATAATTTGTTTGCTGTCTAAATGATGAATCTGTGCATAACTGTCCAACTCATTAAAATAAGCAACACGTAAAGCTAAATAAGTATTTGAAAATAACTTAATTGCTTCTGCTTCTGTAGGATTGGTAAATAAGATCAAAATATCATCTTTTATTGCTCCTTCTTTCAACAAATCAACAAACACTTTAGCTCTTTCACTTTGCTCACCAATAATAATTCGAGAAGGATATAAATTGTCATACAACGCTTTACCTTCTCTTAAAAATTCAGGAGAGAAAATAATATTATCAAATTCTAATCTCTTTTTTAAGTCTTCCGTGAAACCAACAGGCACTGTAGACTTAATGATGATTATAGCACTAGGATTATGTTGCTTAACATCTTTTACAACAGACTCTACACTATTTGTATTAAAATAGTTAGTTTTAGTATCATAATCAGTTGGTGTTGCAACGATCACAAAATCTGCATTTTCAAAAGCATCTTTAACATCCAAAGTTGCTCTGAAATTAAGATCTTTGTTTGTCAAAAAATCTATTATTTCACTATCCTCAATAGGTGATATTTTTGCATTAAGCATATCAATCTTTTCTGCAACTATATCTACTGCCACAACTTCGTTGTTTTGTGCTAATAGAACAGCATTCGATAAGCCTACATAACCTGTGCCTACGACGGCAATTTTCATTTGTCTATTCATGCTTCTACAGGCGGTTATCACATTCTTCCAAAATTCCTTTTACATCATACACAACCCCCCATCTTTCAATAATAGCTTTAAATCTAAATCTAAAAACTCTTGATGAGCTACAGTAAGAACGATTGCGTCAAATTTATCTTTGATCTCATCTAGAGAATTGATTGACCGAAATCCATATTCATGCTTTACTTCATCAGGATTTGCCCAGGGATCAAATGTGGTCACTTCAAAATCAAAATCTTCTAAGCTTTTAATGACGTCAGCAGCTTTTGTATTCCTTACATCAGGACAATTCTCTTTGAAAGTGATGCCGAGATTAAGAATTTTTGCTCCATAAATATTGACTCCTTTTTTGATCATTGTTCTTACGACCTGAGACGCTACAAAAGATCCCATAGAATCGTTCAGCCTTCTTGCCGTCAAAATTAGTTCGGAATAATAACCAACATCCTGAGCTTTCTGTGCTAAATAAAATGGATCTACCCCAATACAATGCCCGCCGACTAATCCGGGTTTGAATGGTAAAAAATTCCACTTAGTACCGGCAGCTTCAAGAACTGCATGGGTATCAATATCCAAAAGATTAAATATTTTTGCTAACTCGTTGACAAATGCTATATTGATATCACGTTGGGAATTTTCAATCACTTTGGATGCTTCTGCTACCTTGATCGTTGGAGCTAAATGCGTCCCCGCTGTAATAATTGACTTGTATAATTCATCGACATACGTACCGATTTCAGGAGTAGAACCTGACGTTACTTTTAAGATCTTATCTACCGTACGTGTTTTATCGCCTGGATTGATTCTCTCAGGAGAGTATCCTGCGAAAAAGTCGACATTAAATTTCAGGCCGGAAACTTTTTCCAGAACAGGGATACATTCTTCTTCAGTCACTCCGGGATAAACTGTAGACTCATAGATCACTACATCCCCATTTTTAAGTACCTTTCCAACGGTTTCTGACGCTCTGTATAAAGGCGTTAGGTCAGGGCGATTATGCTTATCAACAGGTGTAGGAACGGTAACGATATAAACATTTGCTTCTTTAATGTCTTCAGGATTGGAAGAACAAAACAATCCTTTCATATTTCCAAGAGTATCTGTAGAAACATTTGATGACCTTTCCAGATTTTCAGAATAACCGAACGGATTTTCTTTTATCAAAACAGCTTGGAGTATGTCATCTTCCACTTCAAATGTAGAATCCTTTCCTGCATTAACCTCTTCAATTCGACGTTGGTTGATATCAAACCCTACAACAGAATATTTTGTAGCGAACAAACGAGCCAAAGGTAAACCTACGTACCCTAACCCAATGATGCTGATTTTAATTTCTTTATCCATTTTGGTATACAATATTGCTCATTATGCAATTACATAAATTATAAGCCTTACATTAATTATTTTTTGAAAATTTTGATCCACCATCTTTTTCCTTGATCTGTACTGTAGCCATAGCCGTAACCATAATTGTATCCATAACCGTAACCTCCTGCATTTTTAGAAACATCATTGATTACAAATGACACATTTTTAATTTTTGCTTCTTTCACCAAATTATTGGCAAAATCTACAAGCACATTTCTGGAAATACCAGATCTAACAACATACAATGTAGCATCTGCAACATCAGCAATACTGAGGGTATCTGAAACCAGCATTAAAGGTGCAGAATCAATGATTATATATTCATATTTAGAGGATAATTTCTCAATCAGATTCTGATATCGACCATTAGAAAGAAGCTCTTGTGGATTAGGAGGAATTGTACCTGCATAAATAACATCACAATATGAATTGGTGTCTGATGTATGAATAAGATTATCCACATCTACTGTATCATCATACAGATATTCTGTTAATCCTTTTCTCTTGACAGGCTCGCTGTCATATCGTTGAATCTGTGGATTTCTAACGTCAGAACCAATCAATAAACTTCTTCCGTTTTTGTTTCCCAGGGTCAAAGCTAGATTTACTGAAACGAGTGTTTTACCCTCACCTTTTACAGAAGATGTGACCATGATAACTTTTGCAGAATCTTTTGTAGGAAGTACAAATTTAAGATTAGACACGAGAATCCTGAAGGACTCGGCCAATTCTGAAAAATCATTCTGCTGTACCAAATGAATATCTTTCGATTTCAATGATGGTATATCTGCTAGTATACCTAGTGATGATTTAGCTTTGATATCATCTCGGTTATAAATCTTATCATCCCACATAGATAGTAAGTATATTACCACAATAGGGGAAAGTAAACCTAAGATTATTGCTGCTAAGAAAATTGCTTTTCTTTTTGGTGCAACCTCAGTGTCTTGAGTAAAGGCTGGATTTACAATCTTTGCTATGGGAACATTGATTGATAAATTAATTGCGTTTTCTTCTCGTTTCTGCAAAAGAAAAAGAAAAAGCTGCTCTTTCAGATTTTGCTGACGTTCTATCCCTCTGTATATTTTGGTTTGACCGGGAACTTTGTTCATCAACCCATTGCTCGAAGAAATTTCACCATTTAGCTTTGCAATAGATGTCTGCACGGACTGTTTCTGCTCACGAATATTATCTTGTACAATTTCTTTCAAGGAAGCAATTTCTCTATTCATTTCCACTACAGCAGGGTTTTCATTCGTTGCCTGCTTAAGTGTTTTATTCCTGATGATCAAAAGTTCGTTATACTTTGAAATAGCACCTTCCAATGAAGGACTGAGCCCTAAATTGGATGGCATCAGCTGATTGTTCTTATTTCCGGACGCTTCTGCTGTAAGTGAATTGAGCAGATCCAGCTGAGTTTGCTGCTGTAATAGCGCTTTCGTATTTTCACTGGTATTTTGGAGCGCTAACTGTGCCTGTGCCTGAAGATCAAAAATTCGGTTGCTGTTCTGAAAATTCTCCTTCTGATTTTCAACACCGGAAAGGTCGCGGGTAATAACCTCCAGCCTTTTATCAATAAAATCCTGAGTGTTCTTTGACTGCATATTTTTATCACGCAGACCATCCAGATTATACTGTTTGGTAACCTCATTAAGAATCGCTTCTGACTTTTCAGGAACCGCTCCTACAAGACTTATATTTATCAGCATTGCTTTTGGATCAGGAAGATCAACATTGATTTTCTGTTCTAATTTTTTAACCCTTTCGATCTCATTCCAAAACACGATAATATATTTCGATTTAAAAGGGATTGCATTATTTTTATTGAAAATAACGGTTCCGAAATCAAGTTTTACTGGTATGTTATACGTTCCTGTGATAGTTCCATATTTTTCATTCCAAAGAACAAATGTTGTATTGTCACTCTTTTTAATCAGATATTCTGAAGAAACAAATTTTTTAGCCGGTTTTTCATGGTAAGCAATAATTTTAGCAGTGACAGGTAAATTGGTAAACAATTCTGAATCTTTGATTTCACCACCGCTAAAATACTGGACATTCAGGTTCAAATTTTTAACAACCTCCTTCAGAATGGGCCTTGAGGTGATTACAGCCACTTCGCTTTTGAGTTCATCTGCAGTACCAAGACCTATTCCCAAATTATCAAGATCTGATAATGCAGAAGTAATATCTGACTGTTTCTTGTCGAATTTAAGAGTCGTAGTAGACTGATATTGAGGAACTGTGTATCTAATATAAAGATAAGCGGCTATTATAAAACATAGAACTGAAAAGCTGAACCAAGGCCATTTTCGAAGATATTTACCACTAATTTTTTTTAAATTTAAAGGCTCTTCCCCTTGATCATTAAATTGTATCTGCTGCATATTTATATTATCTTGTTAAAGCAATGATAAGAGTACCTGCGGTCAATAATGCACCAATGATCTGGAATGTCAACGCTCTGTTAGGATTTGAATTTGCTTGTACTTGTTTATTTTTGTCTGGTTGTATATAAAGCACATCGTTCTGCTTCATATAGTAATAGGGTGAACTTACTATATCTTCCCTTGACATATCTAGATTGATTACCAGTTCGGATCCGTCATCACCCGTGCGGATAATTTTTACATTTTTTCGGTCTCCAAAATCCGTCATATCGCCTGCAAGACTTAATGCCTGAAATACATTGAGCTTCTGCGATACACTCTGTTTCTGTCCTGGTATTTTAACTTCTCCGATAATGCTGACATTGAAGTTTTTCAAGGTTACGGTCACCAAAGGATCTAATAGATATCTTTTGAGACGCATCTCAATATCATCTTTGAGCTGTATTTGGGTCATCCCTTTCGCATGGATGTTTCCTAAAACAGGAAAATTAATATATCCATCATCATTGACCATATATTCACTGGGCTGTACATATTGATTAATTCCCGTTTGAGATTCACTTCCTACTTTATTGGCAGTATTAAGATTAAAAGGCTTAACAGCATTTTCATCTAGTGCTGAAACAAGAATCAAAAGTACATCCCCTTGTTGTATTTGGAGACCCAGAAATTTTGCCTGCACAACTTCCTGTTCCATATTATGTTGTGATGACATGTAAACCATATTCTGTTTTGGTTTACAGGATAATAAAGTAAATAACAGTACTATATACGTAATAATAGTTCTTTTCATATGATAATTATTCTAGCAAATTTAAACGCTCAAATTTTAAAGCAATCGTTTTTCTAAGCAATTTTCATTCCAATTGAGGGCATTAATGCTAATTTCTTCTATATTTTGGTGATTGGTATATTTAAACTGGCTAGCCTTTATGCTAGACTTCATGTTCAGGGATCTTATCTAAAATTTCAAATTCTGAATTATTACTTATAAATTCAGGTACTATAACCTTTAATAATTTAACGACCTGAAATCCATCTTTTTTTATAGTTGATCTTATAATTTGTTTGCATAAGAATTCTATATCGTCAAATTCCATTAACGGATCTTTTGATATCATGATTTTTTCATGATGTGTTGGGACAGTTGTCGAATGATTGGTTAATAGTTCCTCGTAAAGCTTTTCGCCAGGTCTTAAGCCGATGAAATCAATTTTTATATCAACATCCGGAGTATACCCTGATAATTTTATCATTTTTTTCGCTAAATCCAAAATTTTAATTGGTTTACCCATATCAAAAACATAGATCTCACCTCCCTCTCCCATTGTTCCGGCCTGAAGAACCAACTCACAAGCTTCTGGTATAGTCATAAAATAACGGATGATATCAGGATGAGTAATTGTAACAGGGCCTCCTTTCGCAATCTGCTTCCTGAAATGTGGTATCACCGAACCATTCGACCCTAAAACATTTCCAAAACGAGTTGTAATAAATTTTGTTTGATTCCCGTATGAATTCTGTAAAGACTGTACAAAAAGTTCCGCCGTTCTTTTCGAAGCCCCCATTACATTGGTAGGATTCACAGCTTTATCCGTAGAAACCATTACAAAACGGTTAACGATATATTTTTTTGATAATAGTGCTAAATTTCTTGTTCCTGCAACATTTACAAAAATAGCTTCATGTGGATTATCTTCTATTAAAGGTACATGTTTATATGCAGCAGCATGATAAACTATTGAAAAGTCATACTCTTCGAATAGTTTTTCAAGTCTGTAAACATTTGAAATATCAGCCAATATAAATTTGAATCTTTGATTTGGGAATTTCTCTAACAACTCAAGCTTCAGTTCATGCAAAGGAGACTCAGCCTGATCAACTACAACAATAATTGATGCGTTTAACAAAGCAACTTGTCTTACAATTTCACTTCCTATCGATCCAGCCCCGCCCGTTACTAAAACACTTTTATCAAAATGATAGTTTCCGACATTTTCTTTTTCAATTATTATAGGTGTACGCTCAAGTAAATCTTCAATCTGAATGGGACGAATATCTCCTATTATACTACCTTCATGAGTATTATTAATTACAGGTGCCTTTAACACCTTTAGCCCTTTACTTAATGCAAAATTCGTCCATTCTTCCATTTCAAAATTTAACATACACCCTTTTAAGAGCACTGCATCAAACTGTTTGCTTAAATTATTGATTTTAAGAAACTCCCTTTTATTATAAATCTTACACCCCAGTAAGATCGCTTTTTTAGAAGTAGATTCTGTATTAACAAATCCTTTTAATTGATAAGGATGCGTAGGATTATGAATAATAGCATTTCCTAAAGATACAGATTCACCCTCTATACCTACGACCACAATCCTTATTTTGGACGAAGCCTCTTTAGGAGCCATGAATATCTTAAACACTCGCTTGACCATCATTCTAAAGAAAAACATTAGAAAAACAGATATAAAAAAGAATAAAAAAAGTTCGTGGTACAAATCTAAAAAAATACCAAATATCAATTTTGATGTAAAATCTATCGCCAGCATTACAATCATAGTACAGCTTGACGACCATACAATCTTAAAAAAGTCAAAGAAAGTAGAATATCTTATAATGCCCGCATATGTTTTAAACACCAGCATAAATAAAATGTTTACAGCAATAGTTAGAAATATCTTTTGGCTCTGATATTCATTAAAATTTATCGCTACGCCCAGATTTTCTAAAAACAAATTTGAGACTAAGATTGAAAAAGAAACAATTGAAACGTCGATAAAAAAAACCAGCCACCTAGGCACATACCTTAACTCCTTGATTCTAAATACATTCTCCATACTACAAAAGGCTTATTAATACATTATTTTATGCAATAATAGATTTCTTATCAATTTTAGGCAAAGATAAATAATTATTATTAATTCATCCGCTTATTTTTTTATTTCCACACTATATGATTTTTTATGTAGGAAGTTATTGATGTGTTTTTATTACATTGAACTTAAAAAATCAAATTGACCTTTTATTTTGGTTGAATTTGATAAAAAGCTATTTCCTGCAAGATGCACAATCGTTAAACTGTCTATTGGTCGGGGTTTCCTTGAATTTTTCGTGACCTATTTTCCAATTTTTAAGATGGATTACTAAAAAGGTCATACAAATCGTGACCTTTTTCAATTTTTCATCACTGCGTAAAAACAAAAAACGCTGTAAACAATGATATTTACAGCATTTCAGCTTATTTTAGTCTCTCCACCAGCGGAGAGAGAAGAACTTGAACCTATAGTAAAAAAACACTATTAAATCTATTTTTTTTAACTGTAAAGTCATCATTGCCACGATCATGCTACAAATTTAGCTATTAAAAAATAACATATTATTTGCAAAAATAACAAGATTTAAAGCAGCTAATTCATTTGTAAAAATACAAAATCTTATTCATAAATAATTATTTTCAATATAATGACACATAAAATAATATTGTGATATAAATATGAGATTTAAGACCTAGCAGACTTTAATTTTTTAGGCCCAATAAAATTTGATGTATGAATAGTCGTTTAAAATCTAGATTATTTAATTTATCATGATAAGTACGGACGGGAATTCGAGCAATTTTAAAAACCTCATATTCTAAAGGTTTCAGCAGATTAATGTATTTTCGGTCTCGAATTCGTCCCTTAAAATTTATAAATATTCAGCTTAAAAAAAATTAATTTTTTCGGGAAATTAATGTTCTTTAATTTTACACTTTGTCAAAATATATAATTGTAATTTAGAACTAATCACTTTTTAATGGATTTTGTTGTTGATGGAAGCTCTGACGATGAGCATGATGATACTCAAAATGAAGAAATATCTGATGATGATGAGTCAAACCCAACAATATAATTTCATTTCTGCAAATAGCCAATATTAATAGAATTTGAAGATTCATTACCTGAAAGAACCACTCTGCCGGAATAATAAAAAATTTGGTATTTTTCAAAATTTCCTTTTTCCAGGATTGAAGTGTCTTTGTGCACTGTAATTTTTTTTCCGAACTTTTTATCATTTCGCCAGTGCTTAAGACAGAACAGAAACTATTTAAAGAAACTATTTCGGCATCTGTTATAACCCGGTTGAAAAGTCCGAATTCGTCCATTACCATTCCGGTCTTCATTCCGGTCCTACTTCCACCGAATCCACCTAAACGGAAAAGCCAGCAATTGAAAACAAGCGGAAGTGATTGAGTAGTGGTAATTAAGGATGCCATTCACATAAGCTTTCATCTGCTGTAAAGCACTGTCATAAATAACGATCAAATCTATGGGATTGTTTGAAGGAAAAACATTTGTAATCAGCACACTCCTCATTCCGGTAGCGAAAATCCTGATAGCATTGATATTCCCAGACGATAGGATTCCAATTGTAAACACTCTGAAAGAACTTCCCGGGCTGAGCGTATCCCCTAAAAGATAATATACCGAATTATCTGTGCGTACATAATTATGTAACTTCATATGCATTTTCCACGAGCCTCTTAGACTAAGATTCTACTTTGTGTCAAAATAATTTAAAGTCCCTAAGGAACTGGTTGCCTGATACTTTGTATTCGTTTCCAAATTTAGACTCCCACAATCTCACCGGTTTGAGTACCTGCGGGAGGGTTGCTGGCAAGATTAGGAATACTTGATGCTGTACCTTCAAATTTATAATATAGCAATTCCGGTGTCTGCAATCTAAAGAGCGAAAGAACGCTCATGAAAATTAAAAAGTGAAATTTTGATTTTATTATAAAATAATTTAATTATCTAAGTTTCGTAAATCCTATGCAAAAAGATTTACTGACATATCAATAATATCTTCAGCCACCACTATCATAACTTTGATATCAAACTGTTTTATTACATAACTCCTGTTAAAAACTAATGGTTTAGAAAATCTTTCTCAGTTTCGCCATCAATTTTTATTTATAAGCACATTAGTTATATTCAGTAGATTTAAATGGATTGCTTTACCATCGATAGATCGATTATTCATAATACCTTTCCAAAACAATCAATATAGTTAACGAAAAAGGCTAGGCTCTAATTTATCCTCTTTGTAAAGAAACATCTGCATTATTTTCGTATCCTACATTAAGAACGGCATTAGCAAGGTTATGATAATAGCTGAATGTTCTTTTGATTCAGCAAAAGATGATTCAAAATTAACTTAACTAATTCATTCATTTCCTTAATAGCGATTTTGTAATTTAACAGTTCTGTTCTAATGAGTTTTCCATTTTTCGATAGTCACTATTGTTAAGGTGTGAAATTTTCAGCTTAATTTTTATAGTTTTTTTTTTCTCTTTAATCAAAATATCAATTTTTAGAAGGTCAGATTTAAAAAAATATTCTTCTATTTTAAACCTTGTAATATTAGAAATGGGAAATTCGAGGTAAGGAGATATAATACCTCCTTTAAATGGGTGATAGTACTTGATACTGAACGTAGAACCTATATTTTCAAACTGGAATACCCTTAAGTTTTTAATCGAATTAAAAATTGCAACAGTCACTATTATCATCAGTATCAATAATGGTATCCTTAAATTATAGTTGATTGTAGATTTAAGAGCAAAACCTATAACTGTTGAGCAAAGAATTAATGCCAGAATAATTAAAAGAAAATATGTTTTTCTAACTACCCTGTGTTTATTGGTTACTAACATTTCGTACGGTGTTTTTTTAATCAGGAGTCAATTTTTCATGTAATGCATGAATTTAATTTAAGGATATTGCAACTATAAAAACAATCTTTTCCATTTAGCAACTGTATTTCTACTTAACTTATATTTTAATGCTACTTGTGTGTTTGTTAAATTATTTATTCTTTGATATTCCAGTATTTTCATGATATCATCTTCCATATAAGACTTATGTTTTTGATTAAACTGCTCATCTTCTAGCAATTTTTGTGGGAATAATAAGTCATTCATCTTAATAGCATCAAGTACAGATACTTTTTTTTTAAGAATATTTTGGCATATCCTCATTTTCTCAGGAAATTTCTTATTAATCAGATCTGTGTACAGTACTTTATAGTTTACACCCTCAAAATCCATACTCTTATTTTTCAGTTCGTTTATACTTTGCCATCCATCTGTAAATCGTTGTTCTACCTATGTTATATTTTGCAACGATTTGATCCAACGTCATCTCTTTATTGTCAATTATTTCAAGTATAAACATTATTATTTCAGTACTGTACATGCTTTTACGAAACTGAGGAAGTTCGGATCTAATAGCTTTACTATTTTTTTTTGCTATAGGATTAGATGTGTATAGTAAAAGATGGTACGTGTACAGTCGAAAAAAATCATATTCGAGAAGTTTGCTCAATTTTAGTAAAACTTTTGTGGAAAGATCTTCAGCTGTGTACATTTTTTGCACTTCATCCTCATTGCACTCCATAAAATTACAGATCCTAGTCAGTTCTATATTTTTTTCAAATACAGCCTGCTTTATAAAATTACCGATATGTATATCTTTTATTTGCTCATTAAACATACTCACGTTTTATATATGAATGAACTTTATATCCACACCACATGCTTAATCATAGGTGACAATACTTAGTTTAAATTTAAAAACAAACCAATTATGCTATAGACACTACCTTCCAGACTATAATTACTTTCTAATAATCTTTTCTGTGGCTATTGTTCCATCAACAAAAATGACTTTCACCAAGTAAGTTCCCGCCAAAACTGAAGATAAATCAATCTCCTTTCCTTTAGAAATAAGTTTTCCTGTTAAGTCGTAAACCTCGGCAACATGTATTTTCTTGTCCGATTTTATGTAAGCGTAACCTTTTGTGGGATTAGGATACAACTGAAACGTCTTATTTTTAAGTTTTATATCCGCAGTGGAAAGATTGTTGTTGGTCACTTTAAAATCATCGAAATAAAGCATATAGTCTACTCCAAAATTAGGATCTGTTCCGTTTGATGTATAGAATGCAAACTTAGTCGTTGCACTGGTATAGTTGTTTAGAGAATATGTTTTTGTTGTTCTGGTATTGGGTATTCCAATATTGGGAGAAGCAATGCTTTCCAACTCTTGCCAGGTTGCCCCATTATCCTGAGAAATCAAAAATTTGAAAACATCATCTGTTACAGTCTGAGAAGCAGGCCCTGTAGGATTATTGGAATAAAATACGTCACCAGATGCAAAATCAAAAGATACACTGTATCCTCCAGCCGATAAATCACTGGCTGGGCTAATTGCCCAAGAAGAAAGTTCTCCGCTGTATATTTCTACTGACATTGAAGGATTATTAATTGTTTGATTGCTGAGAAAAGATCTTTGTGTCCAGTAGACTGTGTACAAGTCCTCATATTCTGGACCATTTCCTAAATTGGCATCATATGAATACCCTAAATACCAATTTTGCGGGGGAAACGTCGCAAAATCTTGTGAATAAACTGTTGTTTGCCCAAGTACACCAATATAAGCCAGCAGACTTAATGCTAAAGAATAGATTGTTTTCATATTTTTCTAAAAATTTATATAGCTTATTTGCTTTTTAACCATAAACATTACTTGAGAATTTTAACCAATAGCTCTTATAAAGTCTAAATATGGAAGTAATTAATTTTGTGTTAAGTAATGGGTTATCATCTCCAAAAACTTCTGTAATTAAGAAAACTTATTTACAGAATGTTTAGAAAAGAATCCATGAATGAAAAAATTATGATTTACAAAAGAAGTTTTAATCTTCAATTTTTACATTTCAATAACCTTAAAATCTTAATGCAATAATAGCTAACAAAAGCATCATGAAAATTAAGAAGGGTATCAGTTTTAATGAATATTCTATGAATTCTATAGTAGAAAAAAAACAACAAAATATTAATTATCAGAACTATACAAACCTTTCTCAATTAAAATATTAGCCCTCTTAATTTTCCGAAATGTAATGGTAAGAATAAGGAGTAAAACAGAAGAAAACAAGATTACAATAATGGACCATTTTAAAATTTTATTGTTTTGTTCCTGTATTTTTTGATCAGCGTTTTTCTGATCTTGCAAGAGTAGATTATTAAGTACCTCAACCTGAATTTTATTTTTTTCTGCCATCTTCTGTTGATAGAGAGCATCGTAATATTTACTCTTTTCAATATCTCTCAGTTTCAAAAAATTCTGAGATAACTGAAAATAAGTATCAGTATCGGTCTCAGAAATATTTTGTTTATCTTGGAGTTTTAAAATAGAAAGCAACACTTTGTTCGATTGAATAAAATCATTTCTCAAGGCTAAAATTTTAGCAAAACTTAAGTCAGCAGATTGATTTAATATATTAGAATAAATCTGATGAATACCTGATGACCAATCACTTTCTGAATAATTTACTTTTGAAAGGTTCAGATAAATTTCTGCGTCTTTCAGATTATTCATCTCTATTAAACAATTTGCTTTATTAAGATAAGCCAACTTGACATTCATTTTAGATAAAGGATTATTTGATGAACGATAAGCTGAAATTGCTTGGTCGAAGTATTTCAATGCTATATCACAATCAAGCGTATAGGCATAATTCATCCCTTTTAAATAGAGTATATTGCCTTTAATATTCTGCATTGAACTTGGTAGTTTAGTTTTTTCAAGAATACCCTCTGCTTTGTTAAGATAATATTTAGCCTTATCATTGACTTGAAGTGACTGATAAATGTTTCCTAGGATTCCTAAAAACTTTACTTGAGAAACGTTGTTATTTGCCTGTTCTGCTAAACTCAGCCCTTCTGTTCCATAGCGTATAGCCTCATTAAACCTTCGTGTTTGATTACAGACATTGAGCAATGAAAATAATAAACGTGTCCTGAAATTGTCATCCAAATCGCTATCATTATATATTTTAACACCTAAATTATATGATTTTTCAGGATTTGAAATAAGATATTCCTCCATCTCTTTTACATTTATAGAATCATATTTCTGACAATAAATATCATCAGAACATAACAGTAAAATAAGTATATATATAAATCTCAGGACTAATTATTTTAAAAGTTGAATGTACTGCGCCGGAGAAACACCTTCGATACTTTTGAACACAGAGGAAAAAACACTGTGAGATGAAAATCCGCTCTCTTCTGCTAGATATTTTATTTTATAACTTCGATAAACCAATTCATTATTGAGTTTCTGCTTGATATACTCGATTCTCATCTCATTAATGTAAGCTGTAAAATTTTTCTTTTTGTAAGTATTGATGATTTCAGAAACATATTTTGAATTGGAATCAAGTTTATTAGCCAATGATTGGATAGAAATGTTTGGATCCAAATAGAAATTCGTCGATTCCAATTTCTCTAGCCTCTCTAAAAGAATAAGTTTTACGTTTTCTGAAATGACCTGAGGTGTCTTTTTTTTAACCAAATTTTTTAACTTATCTGAAAGTAACAGATATGTTTTACCCTTTAGTTTTTCCTGTCGTATTTTGACAACCAATAGAATTAATACAATGCATGATAAAAGAATTATACTTATCAATATAATAATTCCTCTTTTCTTTGCAAAAATATATTCATCGGCGTGCTTAGTTTCAGTCAAATAAATCCATTGAGAGCGAGCCTGCGTTATTGCTTTATTCTTTATCCTGATTTGTTCATCCCTTTGATTTGAGATTAAAATATAATTTGAAACATCTTTTTTACTAAGATAATAATCTAGTAAAAAATTGTAGTAAATAGCTCTCAGTTGGAAATTAGTAGTATTATTTATCTCTTTCTTGATTTTTTTTAACCAGACATCAGAAATATTTGCAGGATATAATTTCTTTTTTAAAATATCAAATCCCATATCATCAGGGTAATAGGATAGAATTTTTAAAACGGGAATACGGAATTCAGGAGATTTACTTATCCAATCATCTTCACCCAAATTGATTAAGACAAAACTAAAACTATCCCTATAATTATGTAAACTTTCATTAGTGATTTTTGGGAGAATATTTAAAATTATTTTAAGTGCTTTTTCTTTTCGTCCCTGTAAGATTAATTCATTTGCATTTAAAATTTCTTCGTTAAGCTTAAACTCAGAATTCTGATTATAATCTGTGCCAAAATCTATTTTCTTGATACCCGCTGAATATAAAATATTCCGATAAGAAACAACTCCGCCAACATTTTGTTGATCTTTTGTTTGAATTATTTCCTGAAGTGCTTCATTATAATTGTTTTCATAATAATAAGCCTGGGCAAAAAGCCTGTTACACTTATTTAGAACCTCCTTATTTTTATAATTTATTTTAACAAAACTGATTAAATCTCTTGCTTTCGCGGGATTCACAATCATTTGCGAATCTATTTTGTGAAATATCTGATTCTTATCTGATGCATGCTGTGCCGACAGTTGCTGAAAGAGTAATCCGAAAACATACGCAAGAAAAAGCTTCATTTTATTAAATAAATTTCGCTAATAGCAGATTAAATAAGTTTTAATTGTATAAATCTCTCAGAAATAAATAACTTCACTACTAATATTAGAGGACAAAGTGATCGGTTATAAAAAATATTACCATAATTCAAAAATACTATAAATACTTAATGTAACAACAAAAATACAAAGACTTCAATAATTCTTTTTAAGATTACTTATCATTATTGATAATTAGTTTTCTGCTTCTTACTAATTTTAACACATACAAGTTGAACTTGTAACTATTTTTAAACAAAATTTATATACTCTTTATGCTACATTTTTAGATTGATTAGACATTAAATTTTGATACTCTCTTATGGTTAAATTTCCCAAAACCGAATTCGGAAAGAAGTGTCTTTTTAGACAAATATCTTGTTAAGCTGAATAGCGACTCTTTAGTTTTGTAAAAAA
Source organism: Chryseobacterium sp. 3008163 (assembly GCF_003669035.1). Classification (NCBI taxonomy): domain Bacteria; kingdom Pseudomonadati; phylum Bacteroidota; class Flavobacteriia; order Flavobacteriales; family Weeksellaceae; genus Chryseobacterium; species Chryseobacterium sp. 3008163. Next base: position 226,377 of record NZ_CP033070.1, read on the forward strand.
AATGCATTCAAATATTTTAATTATCTATGGAACCGGTATGGTTTGGAAGTCAATCTTAAGAATTTTAAGACCAGAAATCCCTCTTTGTCTTTCAAAATCAGAATTTTAGTTTATTGGTCAATAAAGTGATAAGATTTTATTCCAAATCAAAAAAAAATGATTTAACTGATACTTTTCAACATATATCCTGAAAACAATTTCAAAAAATGGTATAACAAATTAAAACTATTATAATAATCGAATTCAATACATCAACTTTTTAATTAATTTGTTAATAATATGTAACATTTTTGAAAAAATGATACTAACTGTGCAGAGCCGAACCTACAATGTCACAGGAAAAGGAGTTTTTGGAAAAAATTGAAAAACATAAAGGGGTAATTTTCAAGATTTCAAAGATGTACATGGATAATTATGACGATCAGAATGATCTCTATCAGGAGATCATCTATCAGGCGTGGAAATCCTACAAAGAGTTCAAAGGAAAAAGCGGTTTCTCGACGTGGCTATACAGAACCGCACTCAATACGGCAATCATATTTCTAAAAAGCGAAAAAAGAAGGAGTTTTATACAGAATCAGCGCATTGAGCATCTGCTGGTAGATCATGAAATTTACAATGAAGAGGACGATCGGAACATGAAAGTCATGTATGATGCCATTCACGAACTAAGTCCCATTGATAAGGCTTTAATCTTTTTCTTTCTGGAAGACTTTTCAGGCAAAGAGATTGCATCACAATTGGGAATTACGGAAGTCAATGCAAGAGTGAAACTCAACCGTGCAAAAGCAAAGCTTAAAGATATTATTGAAAAACAAACAAACTTTTAAAAGTTTAATACATCATCATGGACTTAGATAACTTTAAAGAACTCTGGAAAAAAGAAAACAGCCAGATTCTACCTGATACATCTCTTGAGAAACAGAATGAGATTCACTCGCCTCTTCAGATGCTCCGAATCAATATGCAGACAGAATTCTGGCTGATGATCATTACGCTGCCTTTTCTTTTCACAGGGCTCCCGTCCGTTAGCGACGATCATAATATCAGAATAACCTCAATGCTGGTCTCTGTACTGACCTTATTGATCATTGTATATTATTACTCGAGGTTTCTCAAGCTTTATCAACTTCTGAAACGCAAAAATACCAATACGAACTATGATCTTTTCAGCCTAAAAACGCAGTTATTGATTTCAAAACAGATTTATATTTCGTATTACATCTCTTATATTCCGATGGCATTTTTATTATCGCTGATCCATATCAATTTTCAGTTCGATTTTAAATATAATCTTGCCATATTTATTTTTTCATTTGTGATTACCATTCTAGTCATTTCAGTTATCTTAAAATACTGGATGTACTACATGTATGGGAAATACATTGAAGATGTTGTACGAATTATCGACGAACTCAATGATGTAGAAACAAAACCATTAATCCGGAGAGGAAAATCATGGTTTGAGAGAAGCCAAAGATTTTGGATGCAGAAATTAGGTGTGAAAGGGAATGTTATCAATACAGTGCTTTGGTTTATTTCAGGATACTTTTTTATAATTTTTTCCTTCCTGATCATCATTTTGGTCATCATTTTCCTAGGGATTAAAATGCATCTTTTCGATCTCGAGACCTTGAGACAAACGCTTAATAATCTTCATTAATAGTATTGCTAGAAAAAAATAATTAACAGATATTGTAACATTTTTGCTTTTTTTATACTAACTGTCGAATTTAATCAAATAAATATTATGAAAAAGACAGTTACAATTGTGAAAGCTTTGGCTTTTGTGTTGACTTTGGGGGCTACTTCCCAATCTTTAAACGCACAAAGTCATCGTACGGAAGTTTCTTCGCAAAATCTGCCACCAATCACGGCAACATCTGCAATGGGAAATTTTCAGGTAAGTTTTGAAGGGCAAAATATTTCCACGGAAGCCCTTGTCAGTCATTTAGGAAAATGGTTTCAGACAAACTCAGATCACAGTTATCAATTTGTAACAAGTTCTGTTGATGAACTCGGCTTTAAAAGAAGTATTTATCAGCATTTATATAAAGGAATAAAAGTAAACGATGATGTCGTATATCTCCATGAAAAAGATGGCAAAGTAACGTATGTCAATGGAGAACTCATCAACGAGATTAAAATTAATATTTCTCAGCCATTACCACAGACTGAGGTGAAAAACATCATATTCGCTGATATAAAAAATAATAAAACGACATTTGGAGACTTCGAAAATGTTATCGCTAAAGTAAACACAAGAGACGGAATTAAACTATACTCAGCCACTAAAGTACAGGCTGCAGCTTTGGGATCTTTAAAAGCATTTGACTACTATATTGATAATACTACCGGAAAAATTGTTAATAAGATTTCAAAAATTTATGATTACAATCCGGAGTTCCAAATCAAGCTGAATTTACCCGCTAAAAATTTAGTCAACAGTTTTGACTACAGTCCGTTATTTGTTGATACCCCTTCTACAAGTGCAACCTATTATAAAGGAAATCAGACAGTCACAGTCGATTCTAACGGTGGTGCATTCAGATTAAAGGATAATGCTAAAAACATTCACACAAGAAATGGTGCAGGATGGGACGGTAGCGCAAATCTTGCAACCAATGAGTTAACAGGAACAATCACGGAAATAACAAGCACCACAGCGAATTATACTGCCAATACAACCAAAGCACCGGTAGAAGCACATTGGGCTATGGAAAAATCAAAAGACTACTATATTGCGAGACACAACAGGAACAGCTATGATGGCAACGGATCCATCATTAAAAATTACTACGATATAAATTTTAATGCCGATCCTACTACTGGAGCGCCAATGCAACCCATTAACGGCGCCAATGCTGCTGCATTTGATGTAACCCAACAAGGCTTTAATGTAGTAGGAATGATTTATGGAAACGGAGCGTATCAGGGACAGGCAGGATATTTTGGCCCTTTTGTCGGAATAGATGTTGCAGGTCACGAATATTCTCACCTTATGGTCAGCAGAACGGCAAACCTTGCTTATCAGGGAGAATCGGGAGCTTTAAATGAAGCTTTTGCAGATATGTTCGGAGCTGCCATTGAATTTTATTCAGGAATTTCACCCAACTGGAATATAGGTGAAGGAATTCCCAACCCTGCTCTTGGTTTTACATTTTTAAGAAGTATGTCGAATCCAAACTCGGGACCCGTAGCATTGGGATCACAACAACCGGATAGCTATCTTGGTACCTATTGGGCAAATACCGCTTTGGGATCTGCCGATAATGGCGGCGTGCACACCAACAGCGGAGTGGGAAATTTTTGGTTTTATTTGTTATCTGTAGGAGGAACTGGCACTAACGATTCAGGAACCAGTTATAATGTCACAGGAATTACCATTCAGAAAGCTGAAAAGATTGCATATAGAACTTTAGCGACTTATCTAACAGCAAATAGTCAATACACCAATGCCTATACCGCATCTAAACAGGCAGCAACGGATTTGTATGGAGCAGGATCAAACGAATTACAGCAGGTTGAGAATGCTTGGTGTGCAGTAGGATTAGGCAACTGTGCCAATTTATTATCTGTACGTGATGTTGTAAAATCCGATTCAGATCTTATAAAAATTTATCCAAATCCTGTTACGAACGGACAGTTTACAATTGAATCTAATCTGCAAGGTAATGGTAGCTATGAAATTTATGATTTATCTGGAAAGCTTATAAAGCCTTCACAAAAGTTCGAAAAAGGAACTGTCACGGTTTACGTTAGCGAATTACAGAGAGGCGTATATATACTAAAAATTAAAATAGAAGGTAAAACTATTTCAAAGAAGATTATTATTAGTTAATATATATTGATTAAAACACAACTGACAACCCTCGGCTAAATTTGTCGGGGGTTGTCTTATTACATATCTCATTTTCAATACACTTACTTAAAAGTAAACTGCGAAGATTCACAAGCTGAAATAAAACATAAAAATGGGTTAGAAATTGAATAAATTTACGTGTTGAAAGAGTTTCATGGAATAAAAGCAGGATAAATACTATCTGGAAAAGCAATTGAAGTAGCTAAAGAAAAAAATGTAGATTTTGTCTGGTTGGGCGTTTGAGAACAAAATCTAAGAGCCCTACTCTTCTACAAGAAAATGGATTTATAGGTTTTGAAAAATATCTCTTCAAGCTTGCTAATGAAGAACACATTGACGTTATGATGAAGTTGTTATTGCAGTAAGTAGTAGAAGCTAATGATGCCGTTGCCACTGTGAAAAAGAGTAAAAATATCCATTCTATCCTGATACGAACCTTGTACATAGATTTTGGTTAAGCACTAAATAGACCTTGACAATTGTCAGGGGTTTATTATTTTTAAACATCGTACAACCTTTAAATTATACTTCGAACAATTATAAGATTTCCGGTTTATTTACACTGACAAGCCATTTGTTCACAGTGACTTGTTATACTTTGGTTATTAGCTTGTCTCTTTACCAAACTTTTTCAACGTTAGAATATGCGAACGAAGCGCAGAGGAAAAGCTCTTATTTTCAATGTAAGGCAAATTGAACTCCACCGCAGTCTTCTTCACAATGACAGAAATCTCCCCATAATGTATGTGGCAGACTTTAGGAAACAGGTGATGCTCGATCTGTAAGTCTCCCTATTCGTTGGACAGAATTATACCCTCACTTTTTGTAAAATTATAAAATATTTCATTTCGGTGTTGTCGTTGTTGGAAAGATTTGTTGAAAAGGAGAAAACTCGGTTATGATATCCTGCGCTGGCGAGTTTTTCTTTTTATTCATTTATTACATATTTTTTATGGTATTCATAATTCGCTTCGCTTAGTTCAACAAATACTGCATTGGAGAAATGTTTTGTAAACTTTCGTGAGGTCTGTCGCTGTTGTAATGTTCCATCCATTCTGCAGTAATTTCTCGAACTTCAATGAGGGTATTGAAAATTCTTGCATCCAAAACTTCGGTACGGTAGCTACGATTGAATCTCTCAATAAAAGCATTTTGTGTTGGTTTTCCAGGTTGGATATATCGAATTTCAATTCGGTGTTTGTGACACCAATTGGTAAATACAGAACTTGTAAATTCAGGACCATTATCTGTTCTGATGGCTTTTGGTTTCCCCCTTTCTTTCACGATCCATTCCAATAAATCAGTCATGTGCATTGCTCCGATGGAAAGTCCTATCTCTATCCAAATTGCTTCCCGGTTGTAATCATCAATGATATTAATTGTTCGGAATCTTCTCGAATTGAATAGGGAATCACTCATAAAACCCATACTCCAAACTTCGTTGTAGTTGCTCGGAACTTCCAGATTTCGCCTCTCTCTTGAAGCTAATCTCCTTCTGCGTTTTCTTAAAATGTTCAATCCAAGCTTCTTGTAAACACGATACACCTTCTTGTGATTCCAGGGAAAACCTTGATTCCTCAGACTGTGAAACATTTTCTTAAATCCATAGTTTGGATGTTTCTCCGAAAGTTCATTCAGACAACCAATTAGTTCTGTATCTTCCTTTCTTTGGGAATGATAATAGTAACTGCTTCTTTCCAAATTCAGAGATTTACACGCCTGCCGGATATTTATCGCATATTCTGACACAAGGTAATTCACAACTTCTCGCTTGGTAGCAGGCTTTACCACTTTTTTGAAAGTACATCTTTCAATGCTTCATGTTCCAGGCTCAAATTGGCAAACATCTTCTTCAAACGATTGTTCTCAGATTCCAATTCCTTGATTTTCTGTAGTTCTTTTGTTGAAGATATTCCTCCAAATTTCTTTTTCCAATCATGTAAGGTTTGGTAGAGGAAACCATATTTTCGAGACAATTCTTTTGCAGTCTGTCCCGACTCATACTCTTTTAAAATTGCCAAAATTTGGCTGTCTGTAAATTTGCTTGTTCTCATATCCTAAAATTAATTGTTTTTTATCGTTAATTTTAGGGGTGTAATTTGTCCAGTTTTGGGGGAGACTTATAAGCATTCAGACATCCCACCTTACTGGATGAACCACAAAAAGAATATAAGCTTCCGACCATTATCAGAAATCCTTTTGAAGATGCTTTTGATAAAATTGAGATCTTAGGATTTTCTGTATCATACAGTCCTTTTGATCTATTGCAGACAAAATATCGAGGCAGTGTAATGGCTAAAGATCTGGTCATACACCATAAAAAGCAGATCAAAATGCTCGCTTACCTTATTTCCAGAAAACATGTTCCTACCAAAAGAGGAGCGATGTTTTTCGGAACTTGGATCGATGCAGAAGGAGAATATTTTGACACGGCTCATTTCCCGAATTCTCTTACAGATTATCCGTTTCAGGGCGGAGGCTGCTATTTATTATTGGGAACGGTTGAAGTGGATTTTCATTTTCCAACCATCACCATCCATAAAATGGCCAAGATGCCCTTCATTCCTGATCCAAGATATTCCATGGACAAAGAAAAATCTTTAGAAGCAGCCAGAACACTGCATGAAGATGTCAGTATGACGCAAAGAAAACCTTATCCGCAGGAACATGAGATTGGTCTGCCCAGAAATAAGCTTTCTGTACAAAGCTAATATTACATGATTCTTTATTTTTGTGCTTTTGCTCCTCCTATTCTTTTTACATACTTGTAGATCTCAAACCATAAAACAGAAACCGCTGCAATGAAAACAGTCATCCCCAATTCACTTATATTAAGTGCTGTTACTTTAAAGAATAGAGAAATCGGCTTTATGTATAATATTGCAAAAAGCAACCCCAGAACTAAGGCAGAAATGCCAATAAGCAAGGGATTACGGTTTCTGAAACTTTCCACCACACTATAAAAGAATGACCGATTGACAAAACTCAGCAATATATTGGCAAAGATCAATGTACTGAATACCATTGCCCTGGTCTTCTCTTCATCACCTCCGTTTTGAACAGCAAACTGATAGGCAAACAAAACTCCGAAAGTGATCACCACGCCCTGAATAATACTGATTCCCAGTTCATTCAAACTTAAAAAAGTGTCTCCCATAGCTCTTGGGGGCTGTTTCATTGTGTTTTTCTCCATTGGCTCATTCTCATAAACAATGGAACAGGTCGGTCCCATAACCAGCTCGAGGAAAATAACGTGAACCGGGGTAAATATGTGCGGAAATATCCATCCTAAAAACAGGGGCAAAGAAACCGTCAGTATAATAGGAACATGAATGGAAATAATATACTGGATCGCCCTTTTAATATTGGTGTAAATTCTTCTTCCTGCCGCAATTCCGACAATAAGTTTTTCTAAATCATCATTCATAATCACCAGCGCAGCAGCTGATTTGGCAATTTCAGTCCCTTTATTTCCCATTGCGACACAAATATGGGCAGCTTTTAATGCCGGACCATCATTTACACCATCTCCAAGCATCGCTACCACTTCAACTTTCTTTTTAAGGGCATTCACTATCGCAAGCACATTCTGGTAAACAGAACGGTACGCTCCGAGATCTGCATCATCTCTTCCTCAGAACGTCCTATAATATCACTTCCATTGATTGTGGGAGCATCATTTTTAATTCCTGCCTAGAATGCGATCGCATTCGTTGTATCTGCGTTATCACCGGTAATGACTTTCACTTTAATCCCTGCATCGTAAATACTTTGAAACACCTCTTTTATTCCTTTTTTGGGAGGATCATAAAAAACGGTCAGCCCTAAAAATTCAAAATTAAAATCCTGTTGGCTTTTTGGAAAGCTATTTCCTTCAAAATGAGACTTGGCAACTCCCAATACACGATAGCCCTGCTGTCCAAACATTTTTATAATATCTCTTATCTTTTCTTTTCTTTTTCAGGCTCTGATAGCTTGGAAACACTCAAAATAGCTTCGGGAGCGCCTTTTGCTGCAATAATCCTGTCTTTATTTGTATTTTCAAAAAGATGGGTCATCATTGGAGGTTTCCCTTCAAGCGGATATTCGTGAAACAATTGATATTCTTTTCGTAAATCATTCTGTTGAGTCTGCTCATACATTTTGTGCAGAGTTATTTCCATCGGGTCAAAAGGTACAGGCTCACTGCTCCACATTGCATAATTAATCAGTTCACTTAAATCATCATTTTTAAACTCCTTTTCTTCATAAATCTTATCGGAAAGGTAATTGTATAAATGTTGAAGCTTCATTGAGTTCTCAGTAATAGTGCCGGTTTTATCGGTACAGATGACCGTGGTGCTTCCCAGGGTTTCTACAATACTGCTCCGCTTAATAATAATTCCCTGACGCATCAGTTTCCAGGCACCCAAAGCCATAAAAGTTGTAAAGGCTACAGGAATTTCTTCTGGAAGTACAGACATTGCCAGTGTTAATCCACTAAGAAGGCTCGTTACCAGATCTCCGGTTTTGATATAGCTGAAGATGCAAACCATTAGAAAAATAACGATACCAATAACGGCCATCCATTTTACAAACTTCCGGATCTGGATCTGTAGTGGCGAAATTTCTTCTTTTATATTCAGTATGGATTCTCCAATTTTACCGACACGCATTTCTTTGCCTATTTTATTGACTTTAAAACGGCCAATCCCGAAACCGTTACCGTTCCGCCGTAAACCATATGATCCTCAGATCTGCTATCCTTGAAAACGGAAAAACTTTCACCGGTAAGTGAAGATTCATTCACGGAAAAATCATTGCTGTGAACAATGACCCCATCAGCATTGATGATCCGTCCTTCTTCAGTGATGCATAGATCACCTACGACAATTTCATGGGTCGGAATTTCTACTGCCTTCGAGTTTCTGATGACCGTACTTAAAGGCTCATTAAGTTTTTCAAGTTCTTCCAAAGCTTTTTTACTGCGGTTATCCTGATAAAAAGAAATCGCCGTCACCGCAACAATTGCTACAAACATAAACGCAGCATCTCCATAATCCCCCACAATGACATAAATGACCGAGATAATGATCAGTAAAATCAGCATAGGTTCTTTTAAAATACCAATAAGCAGATCAAACGAAGTGTTCTTATGGATAGCCTCTAACCGGTTATATCAATATTGTTGTCTGGAAGTTGTCACTTCATCGCTGGTGAGACCAGTAAGTCCTTCGGGTATATTGTAAGACATATCAATTAAATAGGTTATTTAAAAGTAAGCAATTATTATGTAGAAATTGAATCTCCCTGCCTGAACCATATCAGTTAATCATCTGTATTGATATTGCTGTTAGCTACTATTTGGAGTTTTATTCTAATGATACTACATCATTACAGATTCAAAACCAGACCCAGCCCGACAGACTTCGATTGAATGACCGGATAGATAAAAGTGACGCCTTTCGATTCGTTATTTTTGAAGATCTTATTGACAATGGGGAATATCCAATAGGCAATCTCGGTGCTCAGGATACCAAATCCAGCACCTGCAACCACATCGCCTACCCAATGTTTATCATTTAATGTCCTGTAAATACCTGTAAAAAGGGCAATCGGATATCCTGAAAGGGCAATCCAAATATTCTCATCCTGATATTCTCTGAAGAGAAAATGTGCGGAAGAAAAAGCAGTGGCTGTATGGCCGGAAGGAAAAGAAAGATGATTGGTACCATCCGGACGTTCCTCTTTTACCAGATGCTTTAAAGGCAAAACAAATGCAGCAGAAATCAACTGAGAGGTTCCGTAGATAATAGTTCGCTCCTTAAGATTATGCTTTCCTTTTATGCCTGCAAGATTATAACCATAGACCATTGCTGCAGGCAAATATTGGGTGTAGTTATCAAGCGTGATATGCTTGGGTTGATGTTCTCCGATCTCATACTTTGTGGAACTGTTTAGATTTTTGAGCGCATCAGAACTTAGGCTGACCACTCCGAAGCCAATAAACACTGTTGGAATAATGAGTTTTTTGTAGCTTGCTTTGTACACTGAATCACCGTAATTCTCTACATCGAGTTTTTTCACTTCGGCTGAATCAGATTTAACCTGTCCAAAACAAATGTTTGAACAGGTTAAAGCAATGATTGTCAATAATTTCATGGTCAGTTATTTAAACATTAAATTTAAAGAAATAATATAAGATTTCAAGGATCTGATGTGATGATTGATTAAGAATGATTTGAAACTAAATCTGATCATCTACTTGATTTCCTTTTTTGTTTCATAGACCCATTTTTCTATTTCAGCCCGATCAGAAGCAGATAATTTTGCATCCTGATGAATAACCGTGTAAGAAGCAAGCGGCATTTCGCCTTCTTTAACGGTTTCTACGATCTCATCCAGTTTTTCAAGCTTTTTTTCACGGCTGTAAGAATTGAATTGATCAAAGTTCAAATGTCTTTTACCCGCATTGACGTGATCAGCCAACCACCATTTCACAGGCTGTATCTTGCTATATGAAGGATAAATAGTCTTGTTGGAATGACAGTCGTAGCAACTGGTTTTCAAAATAGATTGCACCTTTGGAGGTACATTATAATGATTTCCAATAGCATTGGCAGATTGATTCTGGCTGATATTCTTTTTAACATCAATAAACTGAATGCCGATAAACAGCAACAACAATACTGTTAAAATATTTTTTAGATTAAAAATTGACTTATTCATTATTTTAGGTTTTTGAATTTATTTTTAATTATTTAGGCGAAATTATTCCTCTTCACTTGCCGTATTTTTTAGCTTCATCAAAAGCGTGTAGGCATTTTTCGTTACGATTTTTCTGTTCTTAAAATCTTCAATATTTTTGACTTGAATGAAACCGTTTTCAGATTCTCCCAAAGTCACAGGAATCATTTTATAGGTTTGCTTTTTTACCTGAACAAAAACATAATCTTTGCCTCCAAAATTGACGATACTTTCCTCTGGAAGCGCATTGGAAAAGGATGTTTCGGTCTCTATTTCAGCATTCATATACATTCCGGGGGTCAGGTTTTGGTCATACTGTTCAAAATGGCAATGCACATCTGCCGTTCTGTCTGTATTGATGTCTTTGCTGATCAGGATAATTTCTCCACCGTATCTTTTCTCCGGCTGCGTGTTGGTATAAGCTGTAAATCTTTGCCCTATTTTCAGCATTTCAAGGTCTTTTTCATACACTTTAAGGTTCAGGTGAATATCATTTGGGTTGATGAGTTCAAACAAAACATCAGAAGGATTTACAAACTTTCCGATATTCACATTCACTTTGCTCACAAAACCGTTGATCGTGCTGTAAACCGGAACACTTTTCATGATATTCCCGGAAGTGAGACTGCCCGCATTGATGTTCACGAGCTGAAGCTGTTCTGCCAAAGTATTCATCATAATTCTCTGGCTGTTCATCTCAGACTGCGCCATCTGCATTACTTTATCACTGCTTGCCTTGCTTTGGTTCAGCTTTTTTTGCCTGTTATAGTCCAGTTCTGCAAAATGAAGTTTTGATTTTGCCATCAGATAATCCTGCTGAAGCTGTATAAACTGAGGGTTGTCTATTACGGCAATCACCTGTCCTTTGCTTACTTTCATTCCCGGAAGCAGATTGGTGCTTTTCAGATAACCGCCCAACGGAACGCTTACGGAAACCAGATTTTGAGGCGGCACATCTATTTTTCCATTGATCTTGAGCACCGTAGAAATATTTTTCTCAGACAATGGCATTGTTTCTATTGGCGTATTTTTGAGTTGAGCATCAGTAAGTACAAAGGTACTTTCATCTTTTGGAGTGGTTGGCATTATAACAGCCTCTTCTTTCTTATTGCACTGAACCGCGAAAAAAAGGACAAGCATTAATAAAACCGAATATTTATTTTGAATTGATTTTGACATAATTTATTGATTTAAAGTAATATATTCCAGCTCAACAATACTTTCATTGAGATTCCAAACGGCATCTGTATAATTATTTTTGATGCTGATCGCCTGATTGGCAAGCATTACGAATTCCAGATAATTGATTTCTCCGTTGATGAACTGTTTTTGGGCAGTTTCAAGAATTGTATCGGCATTTTTCAGTTCATATTTCTCGTACTGGGAAACAATTTCCAGGTTTTTCTGCTGAATTTCTGATAGTTTTTCATATTGATTTTTTAATGTAAACTCCGCATTCTGTAAATCATTTTCGCTCACAGATTCTGCAATTTTTGAAGCTTCAATCCTCGCTTTCTGTCCGCCAGAAAATATTGGAACCGAAACGCCAACCTGAACAGAATGAAACTGTGGTGAAGCATTGTACACTTTGTCATCTGCACCCATCCCACGGAAACTGTTGAGATTATAGGCGAATTGCAAACCCGGCAATAATTTGGATTTTTCCAAAGCAGTTTGCTGTGCTGCAATGTTTTTTTGCTGTTCCAATATTTTTAACGAAGGATTACCGGAAACATCATTTTGAAGATTGGAAAGAGAAAAAATACGCTCTCCATCGGGAATAAATTCTGTTTCTGAATTCGAAAGCCATTGCAATTGTAGCTGTAAAGTTCTGAGTTCCTGTTTTACCTGCTTAATCTGGATTTCAATAGCTGATTTCTGATTGGCAGCAGTCGCTTTTTCCAAAATATTGCTCTCGCCACTTTTTAATCTTAAAGTTGCCTTATCCAGAAATTGAGCATAAAAATCTAATGATTCATTCAGAATTTTTTCTTTTTCCTGCCAATACAGAATGTTGTAGAATGTCAGTGTCACGCCTTTTTTCAGCTGATATTCTTTCAATGAAATATTGAGCTTACTTTTTTTCCATTCTTCTGTGTAGAGATTTTTCTGTTTTTGTAAACGGTGGGAAATGCAATGCTCTGGGAAACCCCGAATTTCATATCACGGTAAGCACTGTTAATCTGTCCGTAATCCGCAGAAATTCCTATCTGAGGAATGTCTGAAGAAGTTTTGATGAGAGCTTTTGCATATTCCGATTTCAATTTCTCATTCTTAAGACCTCTGTTATTTTTCAAAGCGATGGCAACCGCTTCATTTAAAGTGACTTTGGTTTGAGAATTCATCATATTTCCTGTTAAAACAAAGAAAATAATGAGAATAGGCGTTATTATATTTTTGCGATTACTTTTCATTTTAAAACCTTTTTCAATAGTGACATAAAGCAGCGGAAGCACAAAAAGTGTGAGTAATGTGGCAATTAAAAGTCCGCCGATGACAACGGTTGCCAATGGTCTTTGGACTTCTGCACCAGCGCCGTTACTTAGAGCCATCGGGATAAAGCCTAATGAAGCCACAAAAGCAGTCATTAATACAGGTCTTAATCTGGCTTCTCCGCCATCTACCACAATTCTGACAATATTTTTAATTCCACCTTTGTACAGTCTGTTAAATTCTGAAATCAGAACGATTCCATTAAGGACAGCCACTCCGAAAAGCGCTATAAATCCTACACCAGCACTGATGCTGAAAGGCATTCCTCTTGCAGCCAGTAAAAGCACACCTCCAATAATAGAAAGCGGAATCGCTGTATAGATCAAAAGACTTTCTTTCACCGAATTAAAAGCCAGAAACAACAGCACAAAAATTAAAACCAAAGCAATCGGAACTGCGATCATCAGTCTGTTTTTGGCATTTTTAAGGTTTTCAAAAGAACCTCCGTATGTGACGTAATATCCTGTAGGAAACTTCAATTGTTGGTCAACTTTAGCCTTAAGTTCTTCTACAATCCCCTGAACATCGCGATTTTTGATGTTAAAACCTACAACGATTCTCCGTTGTCCGTTCTCACGCTGTATTTGGTTCGGACCATCTTTAATCTCAACATTGGCAAGCTGAGAAAGCGGAATCTGATTACCAGACGGCGTAGGAACTAATAAATTCCTAACATCATCCAGATTTTTACGGTCATTGCTGTTTAATCTCACCACCATATCAAAACGTTTTTCACCCTCGAAAACCAGACCTGTACTTTGTCCTGCAAAAGCGGTATTGATCACTCTGTTGATGTCTCCAATCGACAAATGATATTGCGCAATCACTGGTCTGTTGTATTGGATGATCACCTGTGGAAGACCGGAAACAGGCTCAATATAAAGGTTTTGAGTTCCTTTTACCGTATTGATTATTTTCCCGAGCTGACTGGCATTTTTCGCCAATATTTCTAGATCTTCTCCGAATATTTTCAAGACAACATCCTGTCTTGCACCGGTCATCAATTCATTAAAACGCATCTGAACGGGATACTGAAAACCAACGGTAATTCCCAGAACGTCCTCTAAAGCTTTGCTCATTTTCTCGGAAAGCTCCGGAAAGGTTTTGGCGGAAGTCCATTCGCTTTTATCTTTTAGAATCACCATCATATCAGAAGCATCCATCGACATCGGATCTGTGGGAACTTCTCCGCTTCCTATTTTGGTAACTACTTTTTGAACTTCCGGAAAGCGGGTTTTTAGAATATGGGCTGCTTTCTGTGTGCTTTCAATAGTGGTTTTGAGGTTGCTTCCGGGGAGAACTCTGGTATCGACAGCAAAATCTCCTTCTTCCAGTGATGGGATAAATTCGCTTCCCATTCTGCTTAGAACCACAACAGAAAGGATAAAAAGAACAATCACAATACTGAAAATAGTTTTTGGTATTCTTAAAACTTTTAATAAGGTTTTGCGGTAAAGATTTTCAGCCTTCGCTATTAGCCGGTCTGAGAAGTTCATTTTGTGACTTATCCTTTTGCTTAAAATAATAGAGCTCATCATCGGAATATAAGTCAGCGAAAGCAGAAACGCTCCCAATAAAGCGAAGGCAACGGTTTGTGCCATAGGTTTGAACATTTTACCTTCAATCCCTTGCAATGTTAAAATTGGCAGATATACAATGAGGATTATGATCTGCCCGAAAACCGCACTGTTCATCATCTTTCCTGCGGAATCTATGACAATCGTATCCATTTCCTGCTTGGAAACAGATAGTGCTTTCCGGAATTTGGAATTGTGGGTAAATTGATGCATTACAGATTCTACAATAATCACGGCGCCGTCTATAATCAGCCCGAAATCCAGCGCACCAAGACTCATCAAATTTCCGCTGACGCCGAAGAGATTCATCATACAAACCGCAAAAAGCATTGCCAAAGGAATAACTGACGCGACCAACAAACCTGCACGGAAATTCCCGAGGAATAAAACCAACACAAAAACGACAATCAATGCACCTTCCATCAGGTTTTTTTCAACGGTACCAATAGCATTGTTCACCATTTTGGTTCGGTCTAAAAATGGCTCTATCACGACCCCTTCCGGCAAAGTTTTCTGGATTTGCTCGATCTTGGTTTTTACATTTTTAATGACCTCGCTGCTGTTTTCACCTTTCAGCATCATCACAATTGCGCCTGAAACTTCGCCGTTATCATTATAGGTCATTGCCCCGAATCTTGTTGCATAACCGTAACGAACATCCGCAATATCTCTTATAAACAGAGGAACATCATTGTTCTTGGTGGCGATAGAAATATTCTTGATATCATCCAGATTTCCAACCAATCCTTCACTTCGTATGTATAAAACGGTAGGTCCTTTTTCGATATAAGAACCGCCTGTATTCTGGTTATTGGCTTTCAACGCATCGAAAACATCCGTAATGGTGATTCCGTAAGCATTCAGTTTATCCGGATTGACGGAAATTTCATATTGTTTCAGTTTTCCGCCAAAACTGCTGACCTCTGCAACACCTTTTACACCAAGCAATTGTCTTCTGACAATCCAGTCCTGAAGTGTTCTTAGTTCTGTAATATCGTATTTGCTTTCGTATCCTTTTTTCGGACGGACAACGTATTGATAGATTTCGCCCAATCCTGTAGAAATAGGTCCCAAAGCTGGCGTTCCCACATCCTGTGGAATCTGATTCTGAACCTGCTGCAGTCTTTCTGCAACCTGTTGTCTTGCCCAATAGATATCAGTATCGTCATCAAAAACGATGGTCACCAGTGAAAGTCCGAATCTTGAAAAACTACGGATTTCTTTCACTCCCGAAATATTACTGTTGGCCTGTTCTATAGGGAAAGTAACGAGTCTTTCAATATCAGTAGCTCCGAATGAAGGAGCGGTCGTTATCACCTGAACTTGATTATTGGTAATATCAGGAACGGCATCTATTGGCAATTGGGTCACCTGATAGGTTCCTACACCGATCAGTCCAAAAACCAATAGTATTATAATGAGTTTATTCTTCACAGAAAACTCAATGATTTTTGTTAGCATAAATAATTCTGTTAAATTTTTTTTAAATTGAATACGTTTTTAACTGACAAGAAAATAGTCAGCACGAGCAGATTGTGAAATACCGTTGATAATCTTAGTTTTGAATATAACTAAGAATATCATCAACATCACTGTTCACAATAAGATTGACGTCATAAAAACGTAAAATAAAAACGAAAGATTTTAACAGTTTTTCGGCGGTTGCCAGATAGAATTTGAAGCATCTTTATCATAGAAAAGATCATAAAATGAATTGATCTCCTTATGATAATCTAAGATAATTTGCTTTTCAATTTCGATTGAAAATTCAGGATTTAAAGTAAATAAAAGTGCAAGTGGACACGAGTGAGCTACGAAAGGTAATTTCTGATCTTTTTGATAATCAGCATCTTTCACAGGATCATCATAATGCATTTTCAGAAAAGAAATGAGTGTCATCTCAGAATTATCTCCATTGTGTTCAATAAAGTGCTCTATCAGTGTCGGGATTTTTAATAACTGATACAGTTCAGTTGTCGAAACCAAATAGAAGGAAAGTAACAGTATGGAAATCCATTTTTTCACATATCAAAATTATGAAATGTTTCGTTAAGAATGATTATAAATACACCTCTAAATGCAAACATATAAACACCAATATCAATCAACTAAAATTAATGAAAACAATGTGTTTACTTATTAGGTTAGATGAAAAATTTTTACTTTTACCATCGAATCGACTTCTGCCACTTATGGTTTTTCAAATTTTAATGACGGGAAAAATCGAATATTTTTAGTACAAGACGGAGATATTATTGAAGATGTGGGTGATAAAATGAAAGTAGAAATGAACCTAAATATTGATGAAACAACAGCAACTGATGACATATTAAACATCGCTAAATCTTTCGGAATTGAACTTGAAGAATAAAAAAGGCACACAACATGAACTGCATAAGGCGGGCTGATTGTAAAACTCAAAATTAATTTTTCAATTGAACTTTAGTAAAACCATAGAAAGTTTATAAAAACAAATCAGTAATGACTTTGTACAAATATTGGCGGTGATTTTGCTGTACAATTATTAAATAGATACAACTATGAAAAACTTGTTTATTATTACCACATTATTGATATGCGGCTCTGCATTTGGACAGAAAAAGAAGTCCAACAAAGTTCCTCCACCTCCTATCGTAGCTCCAAAAATTAATCCTCCGGCAACAGAAAAAGTTCCCGATTACCCTTATGGGAATGATTCTGCAAAATGTTATATCTACAGAACTGAGGAAAAGAAAGATTCCTTGGTTTATGTGACAGAAAATTTTTTGGAATATGGTTGGGTAGCGAGTAATGCAAGAATGATAATTACAACCTACAGTTTTGATCCTATTAAAAAGCAACAAGTTGAAAAAGACGGTTACATCTATGGTCAGTCGAAAACTATGCAGTATATAGATGGGGAATTTGCACTTGAAAAAGGAAATCTGACCTTCACACCTTACAAAAAAGAAAAATTTGATATACGCCATTTCAAACTGGTTTATAAACCAAAAACGCAAAAAGTAAATTATATAAAAGATGAAAATGATTATCAATATAAAATAGGAGATTGCCCTGTACCAACAGTAAGTTTGTAAATAATAACAAGTGTTCGCTAAAATGAGAAGTATGAAAATAACAATGGCTTTATTATTTATTTGGAGTTTGTTTAGTTATAATATTACTTCAGAAAAGGAGAATGGTAACAAGGAAAACATCATCATTTCAAAATTCAAACATAAAAAAAATGCTTCCGAAAGTGATATTTTATGGATTTCGCAGAATGATTCAACAGTTTTTAAGAAAGAAGAAATGATGATCCATCGGCCTTGCAGTAATCCGGAATTCACAATACATTATGAACTTCTCAAACCAATAGATCAGGCTTATTATTACATTTACAACGACAAACAACAGTTGATATCTGAGGAAAAATACAGCAAAGAATACACATATGACGGGCAAACCAGCAAAGTTGGAAATTTCTACAACGAGAAAAGTTACTATTACAAAAGGAACGGAAATCTGAAAACAATCCATTACATGAAAGACGGACGAAATGATAAAGTGGAACTTTACGACAATAAAAAAAGACTTACAGAAATAACATATTTCGATAAAAAATCATCCGACAAAGAAAAAGTTGAAATTTACGACAAAGGCAAAATCGAAGAGACAAGAATTTACAAAAGTTTTGATACTTATAATACTGTCAAAGCAAACTAAATGAGCATTTGAAATTGTAAAATATGAAAAAATTGATATTCAAATACTGGATTACTAATGTTCTGATCAGCATAATTTTATTCATCCTGTACAGACTCGTAATTTCCGAAATGAAATCTGATAGTGAAAGTCTTCTGGATACTTTTTTATTCATATTAGAAATCTTTATAAATCTTGGATATTCACTAATTTTTCTTTGTGGATTGCTGGTTTTTTCTTTGACATTCTTTCTGAATCTGATCAAAAAAATCAGAGATAACAGTTTTTTATCTCTGTTGACTTTTATAGGAATTCCTGTTATGTGTTTGATTTTTGCCGTGATTTACTTATCATTTCTATTGCAGGTTAATACGATTTTGATAACGTTTGCAAGCTTTTCTATCATTTATTTAATCATTACAACATTACAATTTTTAATGTTCAGAAAAACAATTAAAAAATATTTTAATGAATAAAACTTTAAAAATCCTTATGCCAATTACTTTATAAATTTTTACTTACTCCAATTCACAAACAGAGTACCATACAAAAGTGGCACCTTCTTTAATCTAAATGTTAAAATAATATGGAATTGTCGAAGCAGGAAAAGACTATGTCTGGTTTGACTGTGAAAGTTTTGAAGAAAGTGAGGCTAGCTTGAAGGAAACTTTGACTTTTTCTATCTTGTACTTAATCGTATCATTTGATGAACTGATCTATAATAAGATCTTATAAGATGATTTATACCAAGAGAATTAATAAGAATCAAAATTTCAATGAACTGCATTTGCATCTTGTGAGGTTTCTGACTTTTCTATTCAGATTACCATTCAGGTAGGCACAAGGAAAACTGTAATCAATTCCTTGAAAACAATAAGAAAGAACATTGATGGAAGCTTGAAATGTTTTTGCGGAGGGTTTGTAATCTCCGATTACGGATACCCAAAAAGATTTTTTTCAGCAGTGACCACGGAATATATTCGCTATAGAAAATCGGATAGTCTCATATGCAATCATAGCAGTTGAAATATGATCTGCTTATTGTAGATTCATCGTGTGAAGATGGCAAGGCATAAGAAATTTGTATCTTTGAATAGTTGTAAACTTACATCCACATAATGATAGTAATGGACATTGAACAAATACTTGACAGGATCTATCCCTTGTCAGAATCTTCTAAGCAGATACTCAAAAGCCACATCATCGAACTCAATTTTCCTAAAAACCATGTGATCATCCAACAAGATAAAAATGAAAAAAGTTTTTACTTTATCAAAAATGGAATCGCCAGAACATATATTCAAAACGATGGCGATGAAACTACATTTTCCTTTGGTAAAGAAGGAGATACCATCATTTCTTTCAAAAGTTATATTGCCAATGAGAAAGGATATGAGAGTGTAGAACTGCTGGAAGATTGTATAGTTTACAAACTCAATACACAAAACCTGCGAAAGTTATACAGTGAAAACATAGAGATCGCCAATTGGGGTATTAAGTTTGCGGAAAATCTGCTTTTAAGGGCAGAAGACAGATTGCTGGCAAGGCATTTCGGAAATGCTGCCGATCGTTATGAACTTCTGTTAAAAAACTATCCCAACTTATTACAAAGAGTTCAGCTAGGATATATTTCCTCTTATTTAGGGATCACACAAGTGAGCTTAAGCCGCATCAGAGCTAACATAAAATAGTATTGTTTTTTTATCATTTGTTAAATTATTACTGATATAAAATTGAGAGTTTTGTCTGCAGAAAAAAATAAGAACAGACAAAATGCAAGATATACAATTAAGAAAAGCAGAAAACAAAGATCTTATCAGCCTACAAAAAATTGGAAAGCTCACATTTTCCGAAACATTCGCTTCTGGCAACAGCGAAGAAAATTTGAAATCATATCTGGAAACTGCATTTTCAAAAGAGAAAGTCAAAGGAGAACTATCAGATGAAAATTCTGAATTTTATTTTGCAGAGTGTGAAAATGAAATTGTCGGCTACTTAAAGGTAAACTACGGAGATTCACAAACTGAGATCAAAAGTGAAAAAGCACTTGAAATTGAAAGAATTTATGTATTGAGAGAGTTTCACGGAAAAAAAGTCGGGCAAATACTTTATGAAAAAGCCATTGAACTGGCTAAAGAGATCAATGCAGATTTTGTCTGGCTAGGTGTCTGGGAAAAAAACCCAAGAGCAATCCGATTCTACGAGAAAAATGGATTTAAAGCATTTGACAAGCATATATTCAAACTAGGCAACGATGAGCAGACCGACATTATGATGAAACTTATGCTAAAAAATTAGTGGCTGATACAGCGGTAAAAATAAATCATAAATTAAGTCATCTCCAATCTTACTGAAATATCAAACCACTACAAATACAAAAAATGAAGAAAATCGGATTAGTTGGAGGAATAAGCTGGACATCAACATTAGATTATTACAAATTTATAAACGAAGGCGTCAATGCAAAATTAGGTGGATTAAATTTTGCCGAGTGTATGATCTACTCACTGAACTTTGGAGACATCTATACTCAAAGTTGGGACAATTCATATGATTTGTTGCTTAATGCCTGCGAAAGCCTAAAGAAAAGTAGAGCAGACGGCATTGCGTTGTGTGCAAATACTGCTCACCTGTATGCGGACAGACTTCAGCAAGAGATCAATTTGCCGGTAATCCACATTGTTACAGAAACAGCCAAAACAATCAACAAAAATGGGTTTAAGAAGATTGGGCTCTTAGGTACAAAGTTTACCATGGAGATGGGCTTTTACAGAAACAAGTTTGAATCATTTGGTCTTGAAGTCCTGATCCCTGAAAAACCTGAAACCCGGGAATACATCCAATATACATTAAGAGAAGAATTGGGTGTTGGATTGATTAATCCTGAAACAAAGGAAAAGTATAAAGAAATTGTACAGGATCTAGTAGACAGAGGAGCAGAATGTATTGTACTGGGCTGTACAGAAATACCGATGTTAGTAAGCCAAGACGATTTTAAAATCCCTGTGTTTGACACTACAAAAATCCATTCACAAGCTATTGTTGAATTTATAACTGCCTGACAAAACAAGAGACACGTCCTTGTGAGGTTTCTGATTTTTTTTATGCAGATAAACATTCAGGAAGGCACAAGGAAAACTGCAATCAATTTCTTGAAAACAATAAGACAACAGATTGATGTAAACTTGAAATATTTTTGTGGAGAGTTTGCAATCTCTGATTACGGATACCCAAAAAGATTTTTTTCGGCAGTGACAACGGAATATATTTGCTATAAAATCAGATATGCCTCCAATGCAATATTGAATATGATCTGCTTATTGTAGCTCTAATAAATAAAGAGAGCGATATGGAAAATTTAAAATATCAGGAAGCTGTAAATACCGAAGAAATAATCATTGATATGAAGACGATTATAACTCAGCTACATTGATGATTAATGTGTATTTGTAGACATTCAAAAAAAACAAAACTTTCGTAACTCCAAAGAAACTTTAATTTTATAAATTTACCATCAATAAAATAACAGACAATGAGTTTCGGACAACAGATGCTATTCTTTTTTAGTGCAATAGGTGCCTTTAATGGGCTTCTGTTAGGCATTTATCTATTGTTCATTAAAAAAAACAGATATATTCCGGATTTTTTTCTGGGATTAATTCTTTTGACATTGAGTATTAGGGTAGGAATCTCTGTGTGTATTTATTTCTATCCGGATTGGCCAAGAATAATTCCGAATCTTGGATTTTCAGCACTGTTTTTTACAGGACCGGCACTGTATTATTTTATCCGATCATCTTTTTTGAAAGAGCAGTTTGATCTTAAGAATGCTATAAAATCTTTCGGAATTCTGACATTGGTCTTATGTGGAGCAGGGCTTTTATATCTTGTTTTTCCTATTTTATGGGACAATTATTTTGGAACATTTATTTATGGGATATGGACTATTTTTATTTTTCTATCGGTTTATGATTATTACATCTTTTCAGAGAAAAATACCAAGCCGGATAAATTTATCCTTCCTGTTTTAATAAGCAATATAATCATATTTCTGACATATCAGTTTATTTCTACAGGCTGGATCCAGGTGTATTGTGCTGGTGGAAGCCTTGTATTTTCGTTCGTTTTATATGCCAATTTTTTGGTTTTATTTAATAAAAAACACCAATCAACAGCCACAAAAGAAGAGAATAAATATTTCAATAAAAAAATATCTGATCTGCAGGCAGATAATTTTGTTTCAAAATTGGAAAGGCTTATGAATGCCGAAGAATTATACAAAAATCCAAATTTAAAATTAATTGATCTTGCGTTGAAAATGAATATGTCTGCACATCAGCTTTCACAATTCCTGAATGACAATCTGGGTAAAAGTTTTTCTACATATACTAATGAATACAGAATCAATGAAGCGTGCAATAAAATTGAAAATGGCTCCTATCTTAAGATAGAGGAGATTGGGTATGAAGTCGGATTCAATTCCAAATCTACATTTTTTTCAACTTTTAAGAAAATTAAGAATACAACTCCACTTTTGTACAAGCAATCTCAAACCGCTTCTGAACCTCTGTTTCAGAGTTCAAATTTATAATTCTGTACTTCGGAATTTAAACTTCAAAACCTGATTTTCGTAAGTATCAGATACTTTTGGTCTCATAAAATTAAACGTTTATGAAAACCAGATCAGGAATTTTTATTCTGTTATTATTCTCATTTTTTGCACAATCACAGGAAGTAGTGAAAGAAGACTCCTTAAAGAGAAATAATAAAAAAGATTCAATTACAACTATTTCCGAAGTCATTATTCAGGCTTCACAAAGAAATTTAAAACTAAATGACGGCAACATTGTAATGAGTGTTTCCGGAAATAAAAATTTTAAGACATCAACTAATATTCTTGAAGTTTTAAGAAAAACTCCTGGTGTAACGGTAGATCAGGAAGATGGTATTTTTCTTGGCGGAAGAATTAATCCGGCTATTTTTATTAATGGAAAACCCGTTGTAATGAGCAGTCAGGAGCTGCAATCCTATTTGCGGTCACTGCCACCGGAAATGGTGGAGTCGATTGAAGTAAACTCCAACCCATCTTCAAAATATGATGCAGAATTCAAAGGAATAATTGATATTAAATTAAAAAAGAATACCAATCTGGGTTGGAGAAGTAGTTACATCGGGAATGTTTACGCCAACAAATTTAACTACAGAGAAAACTCACTGAACTTGTCTTATAACACCGATAAAGCAATCTATAATCTGCAATTAGGTTATAATGACGGAATGTCGACATATCGTTATAATGCTCTTCAGCGTTTGGCAAGTACAAACGTAATGAGAACCAAAACCTATCAGGAAGATGAAACAGAAATCTATAATATTCAGACCGGAATTGATTATAAACTGAATGATAAAAGCAGGTTCGGATTAAATTTGAGAGGAAGTTTCAGAGAAAATTACCGGGTACGATCTGGCTCATTATATACAACAAATGAAGATGAAACGCAGTTGGTTTTTAATACGGAAAGTAACAATCCTACACATTACCTCCAAAATAATTATGGTATAACTGCAGATTACTCTTTTCAGAATAAAAATTTCAAGCTTAATTTTTTGGGAAATTATCTTTCAGTTGAAAATAAGCAACAGGATGATTTTATCAATAGAGACAAACCGACGTCGGAACTTTTATCTTATTGGAAATCAGATCTTGTAAACAAAATAAATATTTATACCGGACAAATTGATGTATCACAAAAAATTGGAAATTCTACCTTCGAAATTGGTGTGAAATTTAGTGATACCAATACGGATAATAATATAAGATATGATACATTATCAGTAAATAATCAATTTATATTTGACCCCACCCGAAGTAATATGTTTTCTTACAAAGAGAAAATATTTGCGGGATATCTGGCTTATAACCATAAATTTAATAAGCTTCAGATCAATGCCGGTTTAAGGTTTGAAAATACCCAAAGTATTTCTAATGCCATCACCACAGATTCAATCGTATCAAGAAATTATCTAGAATGGTTACCCTCTTTTAGCGCAAATTATGCATTTAATAAATCGAATGAGCTGTCCGTGTCTTACAGCCAGAAAATTACCAGGCCGGCTTTTTCACAACTCAATCCGTTTAGATTTTATTTCAGCCCACTGAATTACTGGATCGGGAATCCTTATCTGCAGCCATCTTTTACAAGCCAGATCAAAGCAACCTATCGTTTCAAAAATTGGGTGACAAGCTTCACTGTTGGAAGTGAAAAAGATGTAATGACCCGTTATCCACTCTATGATCCCGAAACCAATGTTTTGGAATATTTAGGAACCAATCTGCCTTATAGAAATTTTGCAGCTTTGGAAATGAGTTTTCCTATAAAAATAGCTAAATGGTGGAATGTAAACAGCCAATTTACAGGATATTACAATCATGAATTCCGGCCTTATCTGGATGAAGTTTTTGCTCTGAAAATTTATAATTACGAAGTTCGGTTGAATCAAGTTTTCTCATTACCCAAAGGCTATACAATCAATGTTTTTGCAAATTATGAATCCAAAAGCGGTAACAGTTTATACATTATAAAACCACGATATACTATAGATCTTTCGGTTCAAAAATTATGGTTTGATAATAAATTGAATACGAAAATAGGTTACAATAATATTTTTGATTCCTACGATCAGCGTCTGGAATTCAGGCACAAACAAATTATGGACAATCAGTTTACGCATTGGTGGGACAGCCGAAAACTACTTTTCTCATTAAGTTATAATTTCGGAAGTTCAAAATATCAGGCAAAAGAAATTCAAAAGACCGAGGAAGAAAACAGAACCAGATAAAATCTGACAGCACATGCTTCTTCCACAAATTGTAGTTAGTTTTGTCCAAAAAAATATTCATAATCAATATATTAACTGGATTAACCGGAAAAATTCCGTATGCTGAAATTAAAATATTATTGCTTTCTTTGGTTTTTGGAACAATTGTCAGTATAGCTACAATCCATTTTCTTGTAGTATTCAGTTAAATATCAGTGCTTTTTGTACGTAGTGATGCAAGTAAACCCTAAATATATGATTTTTACAAAACTTAAAACCAAAATTCAGATTAACTTGATACTCCAATGCATCGGTATGTTAATTGGCACCACTACGCATTTGCTGTGGATAATTAATCATGGTTTTTTTTCGGCAAAATATCACGTGGGGGTTTTATCAATGCTTTTTTGGGATAGCTTAACGTTTTTAGACCCAATAGCCGCAGTTTTATTGATATCAAGACCCAAGGCCGGGATCTGGATGACGGCTATTATAATTGTTGCCGACGTTTTGCACAATGGCATCCTCTGTTTTAGTGTTTTATTATCAACCGATGTACCTGTTATCAGCTGGGCTAAAAATGAGTGGATGTTTTGGATTCAATTATTTTTTGGATTATTTGTTATAGCAACTTTTAAAGGCAACTTAATCGCGTTGAAAATAAAGAGGGTCCGTAAAATATAAGTTAAAAACAATATCTACTTTGTATTGACGACAATAAAAAAACAGCGTTTTACTTATAAAAAAACAGGCTTAAAAAAAGAGAAAACGTCCAAAATTGGACTAATCAAATGTCTTTAATTAAAGTTTAAAACAATTTTACAATGAAACAATTTTTACTATTGCTCCACGAGGACATTCAAAAAATGAGCGAACTCTCACCGAAGGAAATGCAAGAAAATAGCTAATGCACATATGGTCTGGGCTGGCAAACTAGTCGAAGAAGGACATTTGATTTCAGGAGATGGGCTGCACGAGAAGGGTGTTACGATTACTGGAAAAGACTGTATTATTAAAGACGGGTCTTATCTAGAATCCAAAGAAATTATTGGCGGTTACTATTTGCTGCAAGCAGGTGATTTGGAAACTATTGTCGAATTAGCAAAAGAATGTCCTACGCACCTTTTTGGCGGAACAACAGAAATCCGGCCAATAATGGAAATGGAAGATTATGAGTAACAAATTATTTCAAAAAGACGAAGTAAATTACAGGGCTTTGTATGGAACGCTTTTTTCTGGACTATTAGGTCAGTTTGGAGCACATTACGTTTCCGAAATTGAAGATGCAATTCAAAACTCATTTTTGAAATCATTAAAAATTTGGAAACAAAAAAGCATACCTGATAATAAAGAAAATTGACTTTTCATAGTAGCCCGTAACGACTTATTGGACCAAATTAAAAATAAGCAGAAGCAAAATAATCCAATTTCTTTTGAACTTTTTGAAGAGAACCAGATTACAGATAATGGAAACGATTTGCGGCTTCAAACTATTATTTTCATAGCATCCTTGTCTACTATTGCTCCGCAAGCTAAAGTAATTTTTATTCTTAAATTCTGTTAGCAAATAATAATTGTGAGAGTTTTTCGCTTATCTAGTTTTTATCACCAAATAATTTTCAGAAAATTGAGTTTAAAAAACCTTCATTTTTCAGTGATTCTCTATCGTTAGCTTGAGTTACTAATTCATTTGTTTTTAAAATTCTATTTGGTGTTGAATCAACAAATGAAATTTATCTGCAAATAACTAAAAAACAATTTTTCACAAAAATAGTCGTTGACATATTTAATCCCATAATCTTATCGTACAGGAGTCAATTCATTACTGCCCACTTTTTTGTGAAGCAGGAATGAAACCTGAATATCTTCGTCATCGGTCTGGGCATGGATAGCAGAAAGGTAATCTTTATACATTTCGCTTGTTGGCTGCAAGGCAAGCACCTTTCCTCCTGCATACAAAACCATTTTAAACTCTTTTATGGGTAAAATATCCCTTTTTTCACGAATTGTACCACTCATTTCATCCCAGCGTTCTTTGGAATCTGCTGAAGTATTCCAGTAAAAAGCTTTTGCCAGTTCCACTTCCTTATCGTACATCAGTGATGCATAAGCATTCACATCTTTTCTTATCAGCACATTTCTGAATTCGTTATAAGCTGCAACCGCTTCTTTCAGTAATTCATCCTGGTTCTCCTTACTCAAGTCTTTAGAATTTTTCCATCCTTCTATCTGATAAGGAACTATCGCAGCAAAGGAACCTTTAAATTCAAAAACCTTTTGCCCGCTGCCCACGAATTTTTCTGTTCCGGGCTTATTTGAGCTAGTGAATTCAAAAACCTGTTTTGGGTTATCTGTAGACCTGTCTATGGCGTGATGAATCACTTTGATCTTAAATTTGGAACCATCCACAAGTGTCGGCGACCAGCTCTGGTCTGAAAGCTGAGGCGGAAACAAGCGTATGATAATCTCCTGTTTTCCACTTGTCAGTATGTGATCATTGATTGGAATACGCTGTTCATTGGCACTACCCGCTAGCAAATAGCGGTGCAGGGGCACGCCATTGATCAAAATTTCATAACCACAGGTATCCGAAGTAAATTCTACCTCATATAATGGGTTGTAATTATATGTCCTTACCTGCTTGTAAATATCAAGCATCTTCTGGCCCGTCTTTTCCTTACTATTAATAGTTGTAGCGGACGATTGTTTCTGCTGACAGGAAGCCAGGCTAAACATCAATAATAAGCTTGATATAATTAGTTTTCTCATGTTTCAATCTTAATCACTCTTTTTTTTGTCAAAATCAATAGTAAAGATAATTCTTTCTTCATTGATCTTAGGCGCTGAGTTGTTTACTTCTTAATTTTTCTGGCTAAAAATCGTTGATGGTTTTTCTTCAGGTTCTCATTGAATTCCTTGCTGATGAATTCATTATCGATTCCTCCATTGCCGTTTTTATATTGCCGTCCAATTTCTTTCTCGCCCACATCTGCAAGTTGACCAAGCGTATTAGTAACAAAACTTCCGTTTTTCTTTTTTCTTGGAATTACCAAATTGGGCAATGATTCCAGATAAATATTCCATTTTCCTTCTTCTTTGCTTGCATAGAGGACCTGAACATAATCTACTTCTGCCTGTGGGTCCTTATCCTGGTTGAGGAGCAACAAGTATCCTTTATCATTACTGCTGTTCAGAAAAACCTGGTCGTCGACTTTCCATTCACTGTTACTGAGGAATTGAACGCCTTCAATGCCTTCGGCGAGCCATAAGGTTAGGATCTTGCGAGCTGCAACTTTTACTTCTTTCTGTGCTTTCATATGCATTTTATTTGTTTCCTCAGCATTTATTTTTTTGCAACTGCTGGCTGTGCCATACAGTAGCAAAAAGGACATACAGATTAAGATAATGTTTTTAGTCATATTATTTTGGTAAAATGTAACCCTGCTGATACAGGTTTATTCTTACAACATTGACAATAGGGTCAATATATAGAAAAAGCTGATGCAAAAAGTACGCACGGTTCTCATAATGTGGCGGTACTTCTTTCCTGTAGAATCGAAGTTTGATTTGAAAGCCCATAGGTTATGATTTTGAAAGCAATTCCCAACACCTTAAATTTATAAAAGATAATGTGGTGGTAAGTATAATAAAAATACAATTTTAAAAGCAATTCAAAGAGGTAGGTTCAAATAAATATTGCATTGAAGTACATTTTTTTTCATCAAACGGCGGTAAAGCAATTTCATGACGTAACAATATCTAGGAAAACTTCTTTCAAGATTTAAATACAAAACTATTCAGGAGACACCAAGAAAATCATTCCTACAGTTCGAACGTAAAACTATTTTATTTTTCTGAATTCAATATTTATAATATTTGCTCCTGATTGCAAAATTCAATAACATTGATCATCAAGTTTCGGATTGAATTGATCACTGATCTGAATATCAATCGACATATAAAAAACGCCTGTATCATTTAGAAAAAGAAGGTCAATTCAAACTGAAATTACATGATCCTGAAAATTGAAATCAAGTTGTCAATGCCCCTAAATTTTGCAGACCGAAGCAAAAAATTGGCAAACTGGACAAATTGAAAATTACGAAGATAATTCTGAGGAACTTTTGAATATTTTTGACGGAAATCCACAAACTTACATTGATTGGGCGACAGAATATTTTGACGAAATTTTTGTAGAAAACGGAATTCCATTGGAAACGGTGACAGAAATTTATAACGGAAAAACACTGACAAGAGAAATGGTTTTGACAATCGTTGAGGAACTTGAAGATTGGGAACAACTTGAATCTGACTTAGAGGAAATTGGTTATTCGTACAGCATTAACTAACATACAAAATGCCATCTGGTAACAGTGTTTTACGATAGAAAGCTACGAAACTTTGTAGGCAATGCTAATTAAGACCGTTTAAAATAATTTTTATATTAATCCAAAATGAAAATTATTTTTTTCCAACTTATATCTTTGATTATTATTAACGACCCTGCCAGTAACTGTATTTTCGCAATCGACCGACTTTTTCATTTATACTTCGATATCCCCACCTTCTTAAAGCCCCAAAAGATAGTATTGTAAAGTTTTTTCAGTCAAATATTAATATTCTAGTTATTTGTATATAAAATTGCTGAATGTTCTGATTATCTGTTAGGGTTTAGGAGTAAATTAATTAACTATTAGTTATACAACATATAATTTTAATACTTTGAAGCGACATTTTTTATTGATTCTGACTGGCTCTTCGCAGGAATTCTAATTTATGGATTATTTGATATTGATTTTTCAAATAACGAATCATTAACAAAATTCTTCTTTAAATCTTTCCTAACAGCAGTTGGAACAGGATTGATATTGGGAATATTAAATATTTTTTTAAGATTGGCAATTTCAAAAAGAAGTAAAACTATTAGTGGAAACGTCTCAAAATCATCATTCAGGAAATCGACAGAATTACTGCTAGAAAATGCCTATAAAATTTTTAGTATTTTAGATCCACTTAATAATGACATCATGAAAAACAAATCTCAGGTATTACTGATCATTGGAATAATTGCTTTGGTCATAGGCAGCTATCTGTATTTTCAGGTAGATACTGATGCGGTCAATCAAAAAAATATAGAAATTGCTACAACCGCAACCAGTGCGGAAGAGGCTGCTAAACAGATTTCTGCCAACAACAAAAGCGAAGTCGGTGACAATTCTATAGCACTCTTTTTACTGGGTCTGGGCGGTGTGCTTACTTTGGTATCTATCATCAACATGGTGAAGAAAAAACCAATATAATTTAATATTGGGTAAAAACAAAAGCCATAAATTGCTTCCGGCTTTGTTTTTCCTATAGAAATTATTCTTATTTCAGGCTTAAATACTGATCAAAATAAGAAGTTGGAGTTTGGTCAAAATCACCTCAGAACTATCCTTTTAAATTTGATTATAATTTTGAATCATAATAGTATCAAAATTTACTGACTCATCAATATAAAAATTGAGCATAAAGAGTATATAAATTTGTTCCAAAAAATAGTTGCAAGTTCAGTTCATAGTTATAATTTTTTATTCATACTTACCATTGAGTAAATTTAAACGAATTTTTAGCGGAAAAAAAAATGTATTTGTAATCGTTACCGGTTTAGGCTTGGCGTCACAGGGTAAATCAGGAGCTTCAGCATCCATGTAATAAAGTTAAATTGAAATACAATAATTAATCCTTTATTCTTCAGCCTCTATAATACCAAACTCATGTTGGTGGCAGTTTATTTTATTCGTATTGCTTTTTTATTGCCATTGACAGTATAACCATTGATAATGCCGTTTAAATTCTTTGAAAATTTATAATCAGCTTTATTTTCTGTAATATAAAAGTCCAACTCCGTTGTAAAATACATTTTGCTTTGAATTGAACTATTTAGCCATAGCCCGTTTTCTTTTTTCACTATAGATACCGTATCTCCATCAAGCAAATAAGTACCAACATAATTTTTTAGAATATCATCAGTCAAAGTAATCGTTTTTTTCACTGCTGGATTATAAAAATCAGCCCATTTATAGACGATTGCCACACTATTGATTATTTCATTTAATATACCTAAATTGTCAGAATTAACCATTACGACCACTCCGTTACCATATTCAAGACTACCCCTGTACTGACAAACAAAACCTTCATTTGAGCCACTGTGCTGAAAATATTTTTCGTTTCCTTTCTTATTTATATAAACCCCAAACGCATTTATACTATCTAAGTAAGGTGTTAACCTTAACCTTGTCATCTCAGGAGAAAGCACTTTTCCCGATTTTCCCTGAAAGGAAAGTTGCGTTTCAATGATATACTTAGCCAGGTCAGTTGGGTTTGTCCAAAGTCCTGCCGCCGCTTTTTCCGGATAAATATTGTATTTGCCTTCTTTCATCTCCTCACCATAACGATTGTATCCTGTGGCTAATAGATTTTGCTTGTCTGGTGGCGGAGGTTGGGTAAAAAAACTGTTATTCATTCCCATCGGCTTCAATACTTGCAGCCACATATAATCTTCATATTTCTGTTGTGTGATATCAGTGACAATTAATTGCGAAATTGTTGTACCTCCACCCGAATATTCAACCTTTTTACCAGGTTCATACATAGAACGAACCGCTAGTGAATTAGCAGGGCTTTTGCCATCTAATATTTCGCTTAATGTGGGTATGCTATCTCCTTCGGGGTAGCCCTTAAAACCATGAACTGTCAACCCCGCAGTATGACTTAACAGATTTGCAGTGGTGATCTTTTTATTGTTCGATAAAGAATCATACGGAAATTTCCATGTTTTTAAATAGTTATTTATATCATCATTTAAATTTATTTTTTTATCCTGAACCAATTTTAAAACACCCACTCCGTTCAATGATTTGCTTAGGGATGCTGCCTGAAACAATGTTTCAGTTGTTACAGGACGATGCTGTGCTATATCAGCCCATCCGTACGATTTAACCCATTCAATTTTATAATCCTTGATTACGGCAATACTAAGCCCGGGAATTTTGTATTGAACCATTCTTTCTTCTAAGGAAAATTTTAAACTGTCCTGAGCCATAGCCCAAGGAACCAAATTATTTTCAACTTGTTTAATTTTATCCTGAATCTCTTTTGAGTAAGTATTCGCATTTTGTCCAAATGCCAAGTTTCCAAAAATACTGAGTAATACAACCGTTGTTATCTTTTTCATTTATATGTTTTTATATTCGGAGATTATTTAATATTTCAGGATGTTCTCCAAATCCTCTTTCATCTCCGCATAATGTTTCTCCATCTGTAATTCTGTAAAGTTGGGTTTGTTTAAAAGCATCGTCTCTGAAAACAACAAACAGATTTCATTCGAAAAATAAGTCCCATCAATCAATAGATAAACTTCCTGGTTCTGGCTGTAGTGGAGCCTTGGAGCCTTTGCAAGTATCATGTTAAAATACCTTTTAAGAGTACTGACTGAATATTCGGATTCTTTTGAAATCTGATCATAAGTTGGTTTTCCAATAATACGTTGGAACAAGTGCCCGCAGATCAGGTAAAAGTTATTACTAATCCTTCTTAATCTAAATACTATTCTATGAATCTATTCCCTGTTGTA
Source organism: Chryseobacterium sp. 3008163 (assembly GCF_003669035.1). NCBI lineage: Bacteria > Pseudomonadati > Bacteroidota > Flavobacteriia > Flavobacteriales > Weeksellaceae > Chryseobacterium > Chryseobacterium sp. 3008163. The sequence continues at coordinate 259,156 of NZ_CP033070.1, forward strand.
CGCCCGAAGATAACCAACACGTCAAAGGCCTTGATAAATTTACCAAGATAGGGGCTGACCTTCAGTTTTCCTTGGCCTATCGCATCCCGTAATGGTCTTAGGTCAAAAAGTGCCCATTCATCTCCCTGAATCTGACTATAAAATGGGGCGAACATATCCAGTTCTTTATCAGTAGAAACATCATAGGGAATTATAGCTTGGGTATTATCTACCGGTGCCATTTGATTAATTGTGCCAATCTTTCCAAAGACCAGAATATGCAATGACAGTTTGCCACTTGCATCAGCGAGGTTATCGGCTAGGTTTCCTACCTCAAAAGAACCTTTTAGGTCATCCGTCCTGCCTACATGGTTGGCACCAAATTTAAATAGCAGCTTTGGAATATTGATGGCATCTTTTGTAATATAAGGAGATAGATAATTGAGCAGGTTCTTCTTCATCATGTTGGTCCTGGCGGCATAGCTGGTGTTGGTAAAAATCGGTAGACTTGCCCTCAAGTCACGAAGCATTTTTTTACACTCGTTACTTTCATTTCTAAAGGAAAGCAATAGGGAATCTACCATGGAGGCTTTCAGCTTATAAGCACTGAAATCATTATAACGATCAATATTCTTATAGATCGGGCGATCATGTATAGCATATTCTTTCGCCTTTTTGAGAGCCAAATCCCTGTTAATTGGTGATTTTGCCAGTCTGCCCAATGTATTAAAAAAAGTGCCTAACGACAAAAAGCTGATTTCATTCAAACCCCAGATATCGGTATGAGCCAGTGTCATCTGCCTCGCCAGTTCCATTTCCGTTTGATAACTGTAAAAGGCAAAATCATAAGGATTCTGCTTAAAGTAGCTACTATAGCCCACGGTGTTTAAGCTTGTCTCTTTTAATTTGCCTGCGGTATAGGGGTCAATCTCTACCACTAATGCTTCCGGTTTGAACACATCGGCCACCTTCATGGTAAACACGGGTATCTCGGCTTCCCCGTGTTGTTCGCCTATTAAAACAATCTGCGCCTTGTTGATCTCCGCTCTTAAACTGTCCCATCCTTCTCCGTTAAAACCTTTGGTATCGTAATAGAACACCCTTTTATGAACAAGGCTGTCAAATTTTGGATTTTTAGCTGTTTGGGCAAGTGCAGTGCTGGTATTAATAAGAGATAATAGTATTATCAGGCTTTTAAATATCTTCATTAATTGATGGAATAAGGTTATAAAGTTAATTTTATAGGCATGAGGTTAATTTACTCATAAAAAATTGACAGGTTATTGGGAGAAATCATTGCAATGTTTGACATTCAAATACTGAATCTGTTTGAAAATGATAAAATAGGAATTAAGTGTTCGACTGTAAAACCCCTATCCCCACTATGAGGGATTAGCTGATATCTTCTTAAGTAAGGAACGTGATGCGACGGTTTAAATTAGTTTTTACTCAAGCAATATACCTATAATTTCCTCCCACAAAGCCAGTAACTGTCCCTCTTTTATACTATCGATAAGAGTTCCTGCGTTTGTACACAGGACGACGCCGGTATTTTTAGAAGGAAAATAAAAAGCATAGGCACCGGCTCCGGCACCACTACCCTCGTGGCCGATTGCCTGCAGACCACCATTGGTGTTATAAAATTGTAGTCCTAAGCCATATATCGGAGTACTCTGATAACTAACCGCAACCTTCATTTCTTTCAGCGATGCTGGTGACAGTACGGTTTCGTCATGGAGCAGTTTGTAATAAAACCTAGCTATATCCTGAACGGAAGCAACAATACCGTCATCGCCAATGAAGGTAAGTACTGTACCCAATTGCAACTCGCTCACATTGTTAAAAATGCCGTCTGCTTCTAGATAGTTAGCCGTCGTCCCTTGGGGAGCCGTAGTGCTTGCCGAGCCCGCTATATAATATGTGTTGGAAAGTCCAATGGCGTTAATTATTTTGTCCGTAATATACGTTCGATGCCCGTTTGGAGTAACACTATCAATAATAAGAGCCAGCAAGTGATAATTTATATTGCAATAACCAAATGAGGCGCCGGGTGCAAATTTTGCGGGTTGACCGTATACATAGCTCAATACCTGTTCGCTCGCCATAGGCAGTGGCCCTGCAAAAACATCATTTAAAAACTGATTGTTATCTAAATAATCAGGAAGGCCTGATGTCATATTAAGCAGTTGCCTTACCGTAATGACATTTCCGTTTGGCAGATTGTTACAAATATTAGGAAGATAGGCACTTACTTTGGCATCGAGATTAATTTTGCCCTCTTCTTTCAGCTTTAGAACAGCAATTGCGGTAAAGGTTTTTGAAATACTCTGCATATAGTGAAGTGCAGAAGCGGTCATCGGCTTTTCCTTAATTACCGCGTCTCCTGCAACCAGAGTGTAATTCTCGGAAGCTGTCTTTACACTAAGACTTAAGCCGGGGAAATTGGACAAAGCTGTATCAAGTTTTTGCTGTGCCAACGCTTTTTTATCAGGTGAGGGGTTTAAATCGTCATTGCTACATGAGGTGATAAAAATAACAACAGCTAGTAATAAAAACTTTTTCATAAAATTTAATTTGAATTATTTAAATGCAAAATTCACATAAGAAAAATTAGAAGAGGTTTCAAAAGCTTAAAAGTGCATAAATTGGTACTTATTTGCTGATATTTATATTTGGTGTCTGCCGCCAACTTTTTTAAAGGCTTTATAAAAAGTTGTTTTTGAAGTAAAGCCAGATTCTAATGCCGTCGCCAGAAAATTATAATTTTCATATTCAGAATTTAAAATCTTTTCCTTGACAGCTTCAGCCAGATATTGATTGATGTAATGGGTGAAATTTTATCCGTTAGGTGGGGTTGATATTAAGTGTTTGCCCCACTGTTGAACAACTTGCCAGAATTGCCGAAAGTAAAAATGTAAATTAATCTTTTTCGTAATTATTATATACTTGGGATTTTATCTAGCATCATTTTTTTATTATTCTAAAATTTTCAGTTCTTTAAAAATAGATTTTGTAATTTCTTTCCTGCAGTTTCCAAAATTTAATGAATTTAATTTTCTATCCTGCAAAATCCGAGTGGCAAATGGTAGAGCCAGTTTCCAAACATATCAAAATAGCACAGCATCGCAATCATAAATCGAGGAAGAAATTTGTAATCCACCAAGGCGAATCCCAAAATTTAGATTTTCAGGATAATTATGCAGATCTGATTATTTTACATGGTCCGCTGTATCATCTTCAAAATGAAAAAGATAGATCATTAGCAATTTTGGAAGCGAAACGAATTCTTAAAAAGATGGGATTATATTGGGTTTCACCATTAATTACACCGCATCCACTTTAGCAGGACTTCTAAATGGATTGATTCATAAGAACACTTTTTTTGAAATGTGTAGGGCAGAATTGACAACCAGAATACACAATCAGCCCATTGATTTTCCCTGGATATTGGCGGAAGCTTATTATCACAATCCCAAACAATTGGAAGACGAGTTTTTGAATCATAATCTGTACTTTCTCAACATTTACGCAGTGGAAGGAATTGCATGGCTAGATAAAGACTATTTCAGGAATATGACTGATGAAATTACAAGAAAAACCTTAGATAAACTTATAGAAATTACGGAAAATGATAAAAACCTTTTATCATTCAGTCCACATATGATGATAGCAGTCAAAAAATAAAATTGATATGGAAAATAAAGAACGCTTTTACAAAGCATTACAAAAAAACAATGGTCAATTCAATGAAACTGATCTTGGTGAAATGATGGGAATCGATCCTGATGAAACAAGAAAAATCATTGTGGAGTTACTCTCTGAATACAAAATTGAATATAAAGAAAATAAAGCATGTAATTATAATATCATAAAATCATCCGGTACAGGTAAAAATAAATTTTGATTTTAATCAGTGTTTATGATTTTAAGATTAAACTTCTTTATAAAAGCAACCTGCAGAGGTTGCTTTTGCTTTTATATTTGGGAATGTTTACTTGATAACTTCTATTATTTTATGACTAATTTCCGGGTTGAGATCACATTTTTCCTTTAGTAAAGTAAAAACCGAGATCGTTGTATTCAATTCTGGAAGATATATGACGTCTGTTTCCCACCAACCACCGTGGTGATAGCCTTTGTTGCCATAGAATGACGGAAAATTGTAAAGTCCCAAACAGTAATTATTATTCGTTTCTCGAGGATTCGTATACGTATATATTTCTGGCAGGAGCTTTTTGTCCTTTATTATTTTGCCTTCAAACTGGTATTGGAAAAAAAGTGCTAGATCTTTAGTCGTAGAAGCCAATCCACCGCCTCCATACAAGTCCCAGGAAGGATCAAATTCAAAAGAATCCCAATTGTAGGTATTGGAATACTGATGCGCAAATACTAAAGTGTTTGCAGGTTTTTTTTCTAAATCAACAAACCAGGTTGCATTCAAACTGAGTCTTTCAAAATCTAATAAATTCCGGATTGCAGTGCAAAATGATTTCCATGTTTGTTTTTCTATAATTTCGGATAGCAACAGATAATTGATATCGCCATAAGCAAACATTTTTCCCAGCTCCAAAGGTTTTGCGATGGTCATTGCCCATTCGATTTGTTGATCTCTGGTCCATTGATGATCAGGATTTTTCCCAACATAACTAAAATAATAATCATTCACATAATCTGCGATTCCGGAGTTGTGGGAAAGTAAGTTTCGAATGGTTATTTTATTAAGATGACAACCCCTTTTCAACAATAATCTTTTAGTTTTTTTAGATAAAAGATTCAATATTGGCTGATTTAACTGAAGCTTTTTATTTTCTATTAATTTTAAGATTGAAGCAGACACATAGGTTTTGGTATTACTCGCAATCAGAACAGGTTGGTCTTTATCAATTTTCTCTGTACTGTATTTATCCGCAGTAGGTCCAGGAGATTTTTTTGCCCGGTGCTTTCACGTAAATCATAATTCCAATGGCATCTTTATTTTTATCGTATGTTGAATCTAAAATCTTCTGAAACTGTAATTCAGATTGTTGAGCGCAGAAAGTTGAAGAAATAAATAAAAATAAAATTCCTAAATAATTTATTATTTTTTGTTATTACATTTTTTTATAGGAGACATTCAAATTTATAAAATACATAAATCAGTCATCTTTGTTTTGAACTGATGTGTAATTGAATATACTTTTTATAATTATCAAATTTACATTGACACATTCATTCTTAAAATGGTTAATAATAACCAATTGTTAGTTGATTTCCTTTTCTAAATTTGCAAGTAGTATGGGAATGTTATTGCAGGTTCATTTTACAGCTATTATCGGCACAATATTTCAATGCCTAACTTATAATATAGAATTTAATATTTACAACCAACTAAAATTTATGAAAAAAACTATTCTGCAATTGCTTATCCTGCCATTCCTTTTTGTGGCTTGTAAGATGCAAAATCCAAAAAATGCTGAAAATAACTTTTCTGAATCTTTCTTACCGATGCAAATCGGAAACTATTGGAAGATTGATGCACAAAATTATACCGAGATACAGAATACCATGAGAATAGATGGTAAATTGTATTATAAATTCTATTCCTTGATTGGCGGTGACGCTGTTTCAACAACGTACCTTCGAATCGATGAGAATAATGAACTAAAGGAATCATGGCCAGAAGCAACAGGCAAGGAATATACCCGCGCAAAGTTTAATAGCAAAGTTGGCGATAGTTTCTTTACTCTTAATGACCAGACTACCAACGATTATAAAGTAACTGTCATTGAAAAAACTGATAAAAAAATAACCTTTTCTTTTGATATGGTTTACCAAGATAATATGAAAGGACATCCACATCAGGTAACTTATGTTAAGGGGCAAGGTTTAGATGATGATTCGAAAAGCATTAAGATTGACGGGAAGATATTAAAGTAGTCCTGCTTTTTGGATATCAATAAATTTTGAAACAATAACTTAAATTCCATTGAATACCCTTAAAATATTATCAGTATCTGTCAATAAATCGTTTGAATATAGTCCTGTCAGGTTCACAAATTGCCAAATGGCTCCAATTTAATCTAAATGGAGCCATTTTTTATTATTTTGATAACAGAATACGCCGGATTAATGTTTTTTAAAGTATTTTAGATTCCAATGGAACCCAGCCTTTTAACGCTTCAAAAATTGCCATCAATTTCGAGGGTATTTTTTTGTCTTCCACGGTATCAAGTTTAAGATTTGAATCTATTTTTTCTTCTTGCCCACTTTCAACTAATTCCACCCAATCCGGATTGATGACCAAAGTTCTGCCTATTGCCACCATAGAAATACCGTAGTCTAAAACCTGATCGGCCATCGAAGGTGTTGTCATACCTCCAGCTACAAGAACAAGAACCCTGTCGTTTACATAATTGTTAAGTACAACTGATATTGGCTCATCTGAAAATTCTGAATCAATTGGTTTTTGATTTACAGCATCCAATAGAGAAAAATGTAGATAATCGATGTTTTCTTCAATCAACTTATCAATTAAAATGAAAGTATCTTGAAGTCCATAAGTCTTTTGTGGCATTTCTTCCGGTGAAATTCTGTAACCGATTAAAAAAGGACGATCAGCATAATCTGAAACTACTTTTTTCACTTCTCGAACGATTTCCAGACTAAGTCGCAAACGATTTTCCAGAGAACCTCCCCATTGGTCATTTCTTTTATTGAAAAAAGGAGAGATGAAATTCTGAAGTAAAAACCCGTGCGCTCCGTGAATCTCAACACCGTCAAAACCTGCTTCGATCGCTCTTCTGGTAGTTTCTCCAAATGCTTTTATGGTTTCCAGAATTTCATTTTCAGTTAATTCTTTCGGAAGATTTTCTTTATCGGAAAGCAGTATTGGGCCACTTGAAACCGCACTTGCACTTACCACTTCTCCATCGGGAATTAGACCGGGAATTGCTTTGTTACCTGCGTGAAACATCTGCAAGATCGCTGGTGCTCCTCCACTCTTTGCTGCATTTGCCAGCTTCGTTAGACTTGGAAGAAAAGTATCATCATATCCTGCAAATTCGTGGGTAAAACCAATTCCATTAGCCATTACGTGAGTACATCCTGTAATCACCAATCCTACCCCATTTACTCTTTTATGGTAATATTCGACTTCTTCATCAGATATGGTAAAGTCTTCATTCGATGCCCAGGTGGTCATAGGAGACATCACAATTCTGTTTTTTAAACTAATTCCTTTATCAAATGATAAGGGAGAAAATAGCTTATTATATTTATTCATTATTTATTTTATTTTTAAATGCAAAGCTCCATTGGAAGCAATATGATGCTCCCAGTAAAAACTTTGACGCTAAGATTTTTTTGATTATTTATCGTAAAGATGAAAAAGCTTTGCAACCACTTTCCACTCACCACTGATTCTAATTAATGAGTGGTAATCTGTAAAATCTTCATCGGCAGCATCGTGTTCCATTTCGATACGAATAACTGCTGTAGTGGGTGTTTTATGTAAAACCGTAAGATTGGTTTTGATGTTAGGTGCTGCGCCAAATTTCTCTACATATGTATACAGGTTATTTATACTTCCTTGCGACAGATCATTACCTAAATGACCATACATGATCGCATCCTTGTGAAAGGTCTTTTTTAATTCTGCTACGTTTCCTGTTTTTAATCCTTGAACATAGCCTTCCATTACCGCCAAGACATCTTCATAATCCTGAACAGTGTTGATATTTTTATTTGCTGACATTATTTTATGGTTTGATAAATTTTACTGATAATTTTCCAATCGTTGCCGTCTTTTACCAAAGTAAACATATCGGCATATTTGTTGGTCCCAAATTGAGATTCGATTCTCACAATTGCGGCATCTCCCTCTGCATCTAAAGTAGTTAGTTTGTAATTTGCTTCCATTGGCTCTGCAGCGGAAAATCCGTCAAAAAGTGCCTGTATTGGAACACTTTTCAATGCTCCGTCTTCGGACCATGACATGGTTGCGGTTGACGCAAATGCCGGTTTTGCAATATTGCCGTCGCCTTTTCTTCCTGCTTCAACATATAATTCTATTGGTTTCAGGATAGCTTCTTTTTGTTCTTGATTGTTTTGCATAACTTCTGCTTTATTGTTTTGATTGTTTTTATCTTGACAGGAAATTGATAATCCGCTAATTGTCAATGCTGAGATAATTGCCACCGTTGGGACTGAAGAAAATATCTTCTTCGAAATTTTTCCAATGTTTTGCCTTAACCCATCAGGAGTAGAATTTGCGGAACTCGAAATGATGTTTTTACGTTTTTGAATATTTTTCATAAATCGTCCTTTTTTGAATATTGTTAATTTTGAGAATAATTAACTGTGTTTTTGAACAGAATAATTAAGCTCTTTTTCTATAACAAAGGTACGATGACGAGAATGGGATGCTTTTTCTAATTAGTTAAAAGATTTTGACTAATTAGTCCTTTTTTGAGGATTAGAAATTGTGAAATGCTATGTTGAAGTTTCCTCTTTAAATAAGATTTAGTGTGAAAAATATTTAATTCGAAATCGAAAATATCTTAAAAAAAGTTATTCAAACAATTGAATTATAGAATTATATTTAATGCTTCGTCAATCGGAGTATCGCCATCATGCATTAAAATCACCTTACCAATTATTGAATTATTCTCTAAAACTGTAACAAGAGTATCTACTACATTAGCAATAGAATTAGATCCAGGATTGGTAACATGGGTTTCTATTTTTTCAGTTCTTGCTCTTCTTTAAGTGCTCCGGGCTGTAAAATCGTGTAATCGAGTTGGGTTTGAGTAGTAAGATAAAGATCAGCATAATGCTTGGCCATATTATAATCTGCTAAATCACTTAAGAAAGATTCATTCCAACGTTCGGGTTGCAATGCAAAAACTGAGCTCAGCATAATATAACGTTTAACTCCTGCTTTTTCTGCGGCTTTCATGGTTTTAATCGCTCCATGTAAATCTATCTGTAAAAGATTTTTCCCACGCGACCCGGAAACAAAATAAATGGCATCAACACCATTCATACTTTCTGCAAGCGTATCAACATCGCTTAGCAAATCAATATAAATCTGCTCAATATTAATATTATCTGCATTATTTGCTGAATTTGGATTTCTTGAGCCCGCTAAAACCTGATGCTGAGCAGCTAGTTTATTAACTAAAAGAGATCCGACTCTACCATTTGCTCCAATGACTAATACTTTCATAATTTTAATTTTTAAAACTATCTATCAACGAGAAATACTCGGTGCCTGTCCGTGAAATTCCTTATATATCCTTGAAAAATGAGAGACATTTTCGAATCCTAATGAATAACAAATATCTGAGACTGACAAAGCTGTAGTTTCCAACATATCTTTTGCTTTTTCCAATCTCTTTTCTCTGATCCAGGTTGCCGGCGCAACATTGTATATATTCTGGAAATCTCTCTTAAAACTTGACAAACTTCTCCCAGAAAGATAGGCCAGTTCGGAAACAGAAACCGGTGAAGCATAATGCTGTTCCACCACATTACGGATGTCTGTACGCACAGGTTCGTGCAGCTGGAGGATTTGAAGGAACATATTTCGGTTACATTCCGCAACATCGTATAGTAACTCCATAATTTTCAACCGAAGTTGTCCGGGATGAACCACAGATTGATCAAAAAAGTAAGGCTTCATAGAGTAAGCAAATGCAACCAAACATTCATTCATTGGGTAAACACCTGTTTTGATTTCTCCTTCAGGTTTTGACACCTTGATTTCTGATGTTGACAAAAATGACTTTAAAAGATCATCTTTGATGCTGAACATTAAACTATCATAGATATTGTCATTTTCAGCATTTCCAAATTTATGATACTTTACTGCAGTAGCTTTCTTTAGCAAAATCATATCATTTTTGCCCACTGTATATTCCTGCTTTCCATATGTCAGAACAACCGTTCCCTCAAGGACAATAAGAAGTAAATGCTGTTCGAGATACATAGTACCTCTAACTTCTGTACTATGTATACATTGCTCAATTAAAGTACAACCATCAAGTTCTAAGGTATTCTGAGGTGTATCAAGACCTATCAGAGAAGTCGGAAACTTTATCATTTTTTTCATTTGGTTACTTGTTTGTTATACTCAATTTGATTAATTGTGGCTTAACGCTAAATTAGCTAGAAATAGCTATTATCTATACAAAGAATTCAAAGATTAATACTTTATATTTAATTGATATTATACAAATTTATGATTCTTGAAGGTTGCAAAATATCCTATTTAGCTCAAATAAATTTACTAATTAGCTCAAATACTATTATATTTGAAGTTATGTTTCGATTAATTTCATTAATCATATTATAAGAAAACTTTCAACAATTAGAGATTATTTTCGATTCATTTGGTTACATCAAAGCAAACTTAAATATCACTTAATACCTTCAAAATACTATCTATATCTGCCAATAAATGGTTTGAATAGAGTACTGTCAAGTTCACAAAACAGGACTGTTAACTTTAGAATCTCTTTTATATTTCGATATTTCTTCGTAATTATTACAAGACAAGCTCAGCTAATTGCAGAGTTCTTCCTCCAATGCAGATTGTAATTAAACCTTGTCGGTATGTTGTCTAATTTGGAACTAATGTATGATACAATTTATAAAAGTGTTTGACAACGTTCTTTTAATTAGAACATCTAAATACTTATTGATATTCGATGCTGATATAGAATTGCCCTTCATGCAATTTCCTTCCTTAGACCATTGGCTCAATTTAACGAATCGATTAGTGCTTAATTCAATACGATTTTCTGAAATGGTAATTCTTGTGTAGATTGGTACAAGACCATCTTTGTTGGCTTTTGCTTTCTTTGCATAGAAGAGAATAGATACCCTTGCTTTCATCACGGTAACTTTTTAAATGTTTCAATTTAATTTTAACTTCTTCAGTCCACAAGATGTTCAAATACTTAATAAGTCAGTTAGACTACTTCTAAAGTACTTCTCCATCGAGTTTTTGAAAAATTCGGTTACCCAGAATTTTAGATATTTATGGTAACCGAATTTGACCCTTTCGTTTTACACATAAATGAATAATTTTGATATTAGTGAACACAAAAAACCCTTGCTAATCATCTAATTAACAAGGGTTTGTTTAAATTTAGTACCTCAACCAGCGGAATGAGAGGGACTACAATCGAACATTTGATTCCGTTTTTATCATTTATAAGCAGAATTACCTAGAATTTAGTAAAAAATTTTCAAATAATTTTTATCCCTTTTAATGATATTGAGTAAATAAACTTAAAACAATTTAAAATGAACTTTGTATAATAGTACTATAATTTATGCACTCGAAATATTTCCAAATACCTAAGTCCAATATTAAAAATAGACTTAGGTATTTGGTCGTACTGAATAAGAAAATAAAGCTTGTACATTTTAAGTAAATAGCAAACAATAATAGTTACATATCTTAAATGCCATGGCATCAACCTCGATGAGCATTCCGTCAAAACAAGCTTCGGTACCGATATTAAAGTACTTGCCGGGAATTCGCAGAAAACATGGTTAAATTATCTTTCTTAAAATTATTACTCAATAAAATTTAAACAGGCTCTAATATAGAGTTATGTAAATACATGATTTTATGATACAAAAAAATAGCTTTCTTTTAGTTCGTGTAAGATATAAAAGCTTCTTACCAACCAATGATGATTGATAGAATGGCCATACCACAAATTAAGTATAAATACCTATTCTAAAATGACTTGAGTTTATTATTTTTATCAAATAATAATACACCATGAATATCACATTAGATCTTTCCACTCTACGGGGATCATGCTTTACGCACGCCTTTATCATACCATGTAGAAAATTACAGTATGGCAAACTAATACCCACTACAAAATCTTTTATACTTCAATAAAAATCATAAAATAAACTAAAAACCATGGCAAATTTTGCATCATCAAAAAATCTTGGGAATGGATATCCAACTCCGGGACCTCAGCGACCTGACATTCAGGACATCATGAATCATGCTTATTTCTTAACAGACGGTCAGTGGAAAGAAGCAAAAGAAAATAATTCTTATGACTATGTAATTATAGGCTCAGGCTTCTGCGGATATGCCTTTGCTAAAAGAATTTTAGAAAAAGACAAAGAAGCCAAAATTCTCATGGTAGAGCGTGGAGGCTTTTTACTACCAACCCATTTTCAGAATTTAGGAGCGAGCTATAAAAAATTGGTCGGGCCAATTTCTGAAACTTTCCCTTGGAGTTTATCTCAGTCTACCATGCTGGAAAAAGCGCCTTATCGTGTAACGCAACATGGAATGTTACCTTATTTTGGAGGCAGAAGCTTCTTGTGGAGTGCTTGGTGCCCTCAACCGGAAAAAGCACAAGTCGAGAAATGGTCTCCGGTACTATTTAATTCTTTAACGCAAAAAAATGGTGAGACTTCTTACTTTGATGATGCGATCAAATTATTGCATGTTCATAAATCCAATGCATTGCCTTTTTCTAAGAATTTAAAAAAGTTGGGACTGGAAAATAATTTAGATCAATTACGATTACCAGAATATGGGACATTGCAAGATATTATTCACGATCTATTTGCTAAAAAGAAAGACGCTTTTAACTCTCAAAGTCTGACGCGCGCAAAACTCATGAAGGTAGAATATGCGTCATTGGCTTGTGGTGATGGTGAAAATAAAGGGATTGATTTTAACAAATTCTCAACCCCAACAGCTATTCTTAATTTGGTAGACAGTACGGCATTTCCAACCAAAAATGTGGATTCTGACACAGAAAAAAGAAGAAAAGAAGGCAATAACATGTATCCCAACAGATTACACATTCTTACTGAATGTGTTGTAGAAGAAATTTTGAATGAAAATAATCAAGCTTATGGATTATTAACATCAAGAGGTACCATTGCATTGAATAATGCAGAATTGATATTAGCAACCGGAGCTATGCCACCTGCGACGTTGATTCAAAAATCATTCAACCATGAATCGGCAGGTAAGCATTTTACAGCTCATACAATTTCTGCTATTACAGCAAGAGTAAAGAAAGATAAATTATTAGAGTTAATAGAAAATCGCAATTTACAGATGGGAGCGATTTATCTGCCTTTCTTTGCAGAAAATGGTCAGCAGTTTCATATTCAATTGTCGATTATTCATGATCCAAATCCGAATAAAAATCAGGAACTGGCAATGCGTTATATGCCTGATGTTGTATCTACTGCTTCTCCAGAACAATTGAAAGACTCAGAAAATTATGTAATATTAGTGTGTGCTATCTTAGGCGAATTAGATATTCATAATGAATACGCATCTTTTAACGCTAATAAAGATTCAGATGCGACTACAGGAAGTTTACTAAGATGTAATCCTAGCCTTAAAGATAAAAAAACCTGGGATGATATGGGTAAAACGACCTATAATATTCTTGACTATTTATTTGATGATCCTGAATATTGGTATAGTGATTTGAACTATTATCAAGAATGTCATGTAAGTGGTACAGATTTTTTGCCTGAACGTTATGCAATCCAAAACTCATGGGTAAAAAAAGAAGAGCGTACAAGATATCCCCATGTACCGGCAATGGTACACGAAGGTTCTACTCTACCCATTGAAAATAATAATGTAGATCGTGATAATAAAAAAATTGAGGCAGTAGTAAATTTAGATTATCAACTGATAAATCAAGGCAAGCCTGTATCGAATTTATTTATAACAGGAGCTTCATTATGGGCGCAAAGCGGTGCCTGGAATCCTACGTTAACCATGACGGCAATGGCATTACAATTAGCTGATAAACGAATTGCAGCTAAGGAAAAGCAACAACCCACATCTGAAAACACAGAATCTACAGCTATTCTTGAATTAATTGATCAATCTAAATTTTAATCATGATGAATACTAACGAAACTGATAACCTGTTAGAAGTAAGTCTAGATTTACAATCTGTAGAAAATATGGATGGGGTCTATACTTGCATCAAAGATGTTGATTCCCGATTTGTATTTTGCAACGAAAATTTCGCAAAATTAGTAGGAAGTTCTGTCTCGGAAATCGTAGGAACAATTGATGACAGAGCAGATCATGTACAAGATGATGAAGCGGTCCGAAAATCAGAAATCCCATTATTGAATCATCGTGAGTTAATAGAATTACCAGACGGCTCTCAACAGCCCATTCTTACCCAAAAAGGATTATGGCGATGTACAACCGACAAATCTGAAATTCTAGGTACAACCGTTAATTTCTCTTTACAAAAAACTAAAGAAGCCTGGATCAAAGATTTAGGACTAAAAATGGTAGATCGTGTAGGGTACTTTGGCATTGACAATACTCACGAAGCCGATAAAGACAGTACCTATTCTTTGAATTTTATTTTAATAGATAATCTTCCGAAGTTAAAATTACACAAACTCGCAATGGATGAACAATGGTTTTTTCATGAAGGTTCTGCTTTGCAAATTTATATTTTCGATTTGGTAAAAAAAACGGCAACCGTTAAGACTTTAGGTAAAAATATTGCTAAAGACGAAAAACTACAAGTTGTGGTGCCCAAAAACACATGGTTTGGCGCTGAAGTCGTAAGTAAAGATTTTAATTTAAGCAGTTGCAGCTTAGCTCCAGCTTTTTATGAAGGTTGTAGCACTTCTTTACCAGCAGATAGCAACGAAAGAAAAGCATTTTTGGATGATTTGAAACATACTTTTCCAGAATATCTTGATGTAATCGATGAACTTTCTTAAGTTTTATAATTAATGACCTTTACCTCATTTGGCATCTTTCTGAATGAGGTATTATTTAATAATGTTCTATATCTCTCAAAATAAAATGGATCACTTTTATCTGTTGGTCATCATTTAACGATAATCAACTCAAAAAAACTAAAAAACTAATAACTTAATAACCTAAATAACCATGAAACTAAAATTAAAAAAACTGATGCTTTTGAGCATTACAACAGCTACTTTACTGGGGCTTACATCTTGTAAAAAAGAGCCTTACTCTACAACTAAAACAAGCTTAGCAAGTATTTTTGAAGATTACAATAAGAATAACGAAATTAAAAATACAGTTGATACTATAGTTCTTAACAATAATCAAATGTTTGTTGACTGGTCTTGGCAAAAATTTTTATGGTTAACATCAAATACCGAAGATAATGTTCCTGTATTTATGAAAGAATTAAAACAGGTTAATGATTTTGGTGAAGAAATAAAAATAGATCCTTTAAAAAAGAAAGGATTACCATCTTCATACATAAAAGATGGTAAATTACCATTAATCTTAGATTTGTATCAACAAGCAGACGGAACAAAATTGAGTAGCAAGAGCAATTCTCTTGTAAGATATTCGATACATGCTAATGACGGAATATTAGAGATGTTTAATTCAGACGATGCATCATCAATTATTAGCCAAGCAGCTGAAATACTAAAAAATGACAGCTTAAAGCGCTCTATCCGTGAGAGTAAAAATCAATATCTAGTTGGTGCTACCGAAATTAAAATAGCTTGGATAGAAACATCTCAAGTAGTAGATTCTACAAAAACTTTTAATATAACTGCAATTGTTAATCAACCTAATAAAAATTTTTACGAAAATTATAATAACGCTGAGCTAAAGAGAATGTCTATGATTGGCTTTCATATATTTACAGTTACAGCAGAGCACCCTGAAGGCGTGTGGTCAACTTTTGATCAACGAGATTTAGCACCAGATAGAACAAGTTTTCACGGAGACCCTGTAAATTCTAAATCAGATAAATACACATTATTCGATGGAAACGCTGTTGGAAATACAGAAGATGGAATTATTCAAGATAAGACCACTCTTACTCCAAAAGTTAAAAACAAAGTATTTCAATCCAATCCTGAAGGAGTTAGATACAATCAGGCATCTCAAGGAATGGAGGTTATTAAAGAAGATAAAGATTTTGCTACAATGATTAAATCTAGTAACGAATTAGCTAAAAAAGCCCTTACAAATGATAAAGTTAAAATATGGGCGAACTATAAATTTGTCGGCTCTATATGGTCAAAAACGAATGCTCCAATTAATGAGTTGCTAGATGGAGATTTATCAAAACCATATGGTACCGGTAATGGACAAAGTTTTGGTAGTTTAAATTTAGCAAATATCACTATGGAAACCACATTCCAAAAAGAAGGAATGAATTGTTTTACTTGTCACTCGATGAATAATAATTTATACAGGACAAATACATCAAAAAAATAAATGTTAAGTCCCCTTTAATTAGCTCACACTTATTTGAGAAATACGCAGAATTAAAAGCAGCATTATTAGCAAGTCAAGGAGCAGCCAAAACCGACATTCATAAAGAATTGAATATTGATAAAAGAAAATCTTCTAATAATATAGATGAAATTAATATGTTAAAAAACAGCATAAGGGAATCATCTCGTGAAGAAGCTAGAGAATTACTTAAAAAGTAGTTATAATACCCTTAAAATACTGGATCGATATTTAATTTTAAAAATATTTACTTTAAACAAGTCCAAAAAAGGAAGACACAAATTCGATCCAGTATTTAAGACAAAAGTAGCTCTACAAAAACCATTGTGAGCTAAATAACAAATTAATTAGAACTAAAAAAAATGGAAAAAAAATACATATCCGATCTTAAAGCTCAGTTCATAGATACGTACCAAAAAGTTATGATAGAAAATGGAGCAAACCCAGCACCAAGAGCCGTATTCAGAAAACAACATGGTGTAGTACATGGAGAATTAAGTTTAACCAATAACTTACCGGTTGAAAAATTAGTAGGTGATCTTGGTTTCTTTGGAATTAAAGATAATTTCAAGTGTGTACTGCGTTTTTCAAGTGATACAGCCCCTAAAAAAACAGATGTAAAGTCTACCATTGGTTTGGGTTTAAAGATCTTTGATCTACCGAATAATGCTGAAGGGTTTGGCGGAGCAAATACAGACTTTATATTTCAAAATATTGATGTGTTTTTTGCTCAAAATGCACAACAAATGGTAGAATTCACTCAAATTTCCTCTTCTGGTGATATCAACCAATTAAATGAATATTATAGAGAAAACAAAGAAGTGAAACGTATTTTAGACCAAATGGAAAAATACGAAGACAGTTGTTTAACTACTGCATACTACCCTATCATCCCATTCCGATTAGGTGAAAAACATATGATAAAACTACGGCTTAAACCAGCAGTTGAAGAAAATTTCCCTGTCATTATGAAGCAGAAAGATTATCTCGCTAAAGATTTACAGCAAAAATTATCTAATGATTCTTTCCAATTTATTCTTGAAGGACAGATTAAAGAGATCGATGAAAAAATAGCAGATGATCTACAATTAAAATGGGATGAAAGTTTTATTGAAATTGGTAGATTAAACCTTCCCAAACAAGATTTGAATCTGATTGGAATGAAAGAACTTGGTGATCATATTAATTTTAATTGTTGGCGTATAAATTCATTGAATCAACCTCTAGGTAGCATTGCTGAAGCAAGAAGAGATGTTTACAAATATGGTGCAGAAACTAGATACAGTGCTAATGCCTTAGAGTTCAGAGAACCAAAAGGAGAAGTTTGCCCTTTTCATGCACAAAATAAAGATGAAAAAATAGTTGACCACGAAATTGTGAGTGCTGCAATATATCCTTCAATAGGCATTATGCGTGTAGGAAATAGTGATGAGTACTATATAGGGCCACAAGTTCCAGAACCCATCATGTCAAATGATCTTTCTTTTTATAGGGATAGAGAAGGCAAAATTAAAAGACAAGCAGCAGAATTTAGAATATATGGTCTGAATATTAAAGGAGAAGTTGTAAAAGAACTTACCCACCCTCATATTAAAGACAAAGTTGAAATTGATTGGTCGTGCCATTTGGCCAACCAAAAAGCAGCTTGGTATCAATTTAATCTTGCATTAGATATTCCGGAAGCCAATGAAGATGAATATAAATATTCATTTAAAAGAAATTCAGAGATCCTAGATCGTATGAGCCTCGTTATTGATGGAGGTGTAAAAAATATAAATAGTAAATCGATCAACAAATCAGCAAAATTTAAAGGGAAATTTTTAAGAAACACAGAAGTTTATCTTGGAGAAATGTTTTTTGATAAAAATTCACCAAATTCCAAAAGGTTACATGTACTTGGAGGTAAAGGTATATCCAAAAATGTTAAAAATGAAATTGCTTTAGATTTTGCAAATAATGATGGCTGGTATGATGACACTTCTGATGGACCAGTAACAGCAATTGTAAAATTCAATAATAAGGAAATCAATGTAAAACCTGCTTGGGTAATTTGTGCACCTCCAGATTATGCTCCTGTACAACAATCGGTAAGAACAATGTGGGATTTAATGAGAGATCTATCTGTAAGAGAACTTAATTTGCCTTCTCCACTTAGTCCTTCATTCTCTTATGATATATTTCCTATCTTTAAGAGAATGACAGAGCTACAGTGGGTAAACAAAGGTTTTTTAACCACTTTTGGGTTCAATGGAGCTTATAATTTCAATGAAAATATATGGATTGAAAAATTAAGAGACGGAACTATGAATAACTTAGAATTCAGAAGACAAATGTTTAATCAGTTTAGGCAGTTTGATCTCCCTGGTTCTCAATCTCCAGCTTTATGGCCTTGGCTATATGGAGATGCTACGGAAATAATAGGAACCGGAAGTCCTAGACAGCATAGTACACTTACGAATCTGCAAATCAAAATGTTGCAGCAATGGGTAGATGGTAATTTTATTGATGATTGGGATAAATATAAAACCAATTATATTAGTCCTAAACCTTTAGATGAATATCCTGTAGAGGAGCAAGCTGACTTACTTACAAGAGCTGCTTTAGATTTTTGTTTAGCAGATGCTTTCCATCCAGGTTGCGAAATGACATGGCCGGTAAGGATATCTTCTATGTATGATTCTCCTTTTAGATTTAAATTTGATAAAGATCATCTTATTAAAGACAACCTTGATTACGGTCCTTTTATAGATCAAACGTTACTTAATAAAATAGTTAACCCTTTCGAATTTCAAGTTGCAGGTGGTATAACACGTTGGATGGCTATTCCTTGGCAAACAGATACAGCCTCTTGTAAAGACGGATACGACAGTTCATATGACTCTTATATTCCAACATTTTGGCCAGCACGAGTGCCTAATGAAATTATTACTTACAAGCAATTTAAAGCTTTACAAGAAAAACAAGGAAATCCAGAAGAGCAATTAGAGATATTTAATCAACGTTTTGAGTGGTTAGAAGATTTACCGGGTAAACCCACCATTTATTCCCCATATCAAGAGATTATTAATAAAATGATTACTCATTTTGATTCTGTGGGCACAGTGTTACCTATGAAATTAGACGAAACAAATACGAATAATGATAACACTAAAGTTCCAGATACGGTACAAGTTGCTTTAACCAGCTCATACACTAAAATTATAAATATCATTTTAAAAGAGACCAGACAAAATCTAATAGATAATGTCGCAAAAGATAAGGTAATTGAAATAATATCAGATAATGTATTAAATTCTTCCAGATTACAAATTGACGAAGATCTAAAAAAGAAGCGGAGCATATATTAAATAACTCAGAAGCATTAGAAAATCTACTGTCAAAAGTTCAAGAAATGAATGAAAATTTACAAATAGAATATGTTAAACCAAATGAAAAAATAGTAACTATTCATGAAAGATTTAGAAGACGTTTTAATTCTTAATAATGAATAACTATTTTGACATTATAATTATTGGAGGAGGTATAGCAGGCTGTATCGCTGCTCTGCACCTCCATTTGTTTTACAAAATTTTAGTCATTGAAAAACCAGAGAACACAAATGTTTTACATGGGGAAACTTTAGTTGCATCCAGTAGACGTATTTTTAGTGAATTAGGAATTGATATTGATGCAATAATGCAAAATCCATTGGTTGGCAAACCTACAATTGGTATGCAGTCATATTGGGGAACCCCTCATCCTATCATGCAAGATAGCATACAGAATCCTGAAGGTCACGGCTGGTCTATCGATAAGAATAATTTTGTAAATGAATTACAAAAAATAACAAGCGAGCGAGGTATTAAAATCATTAGAGAAAATATTGTTAGTGTTTTAGAAGAGTCTCAACAATGGGCTTTTATCACAAAGACAAAGGAGGGTTTTGAAAATAATTATCACGCTAAATTTATCGTAGATGCTTCAGGACGTAGAAGTTTGATGGCTCAAAAAATGAACATCAAGCATCTCAAAAAAGATCAACTTATTGGGATTCATGGAAGTATACACATTCCAACTATAAAAGAACTTTCTACAATCTATACTGTTGAAAATGGATGGTGGTATATTACCAAACTGCCTAATAATAAACACTTGATCAGTTTCTTTACAGATTCCGATTTATGTGATAAAAAGTTGACAAAAGATGGAGAATTTTTTAAAAATTATTTTTTAGCTGAAAAAGATTTAATTAAAATTTTAGAAATTAAAGAAGAAATATTAGATTATGAATTTTTAGGTACAAAAGCATCACATTCGTCCTATCTAAAATTTCCAATACAATCGAATTGGATATCCATTGGAGATGCATGCTTAACCTTTGACCCATTATCTTCTCAAGGAATGTTTAATGCTTTAGCAATGGCCGCACAATACTCCAAATTGATAATTAAATCGAATGTCGTTCATACCTTATCAGAAAACATTAAAAATGCATTTACAGCAGAATACAATCGTATTGCAGAAAATATTTGGTCTCATTATGAATATCATCATTACATCTATTACAGGATGGAAAAAAGATGGCCCAACCAATTATTTTGGAATAGGCGTCACTATCTTAAATAAGCATGATTGATGAAATTAAGTTATGAGATTTACTTAAAATTAATTCCAAGGTGACTATCTACTTCTATGTACCAACAGAAAATTTCTTACCTATTTTCATGAAAATTGTAATCAGCCTCAATTAAAAATAATTTTAAGAACATCATCTATTTGGTGCAGGAAAATATATAGTTGCCTACATTTAGGTGACCATATACTTGAATGTACCAAATTGTAATTTTACATAAAAAACCAATTTTACTACTTATTGACCAATAAACTAGATTATAAAATAAGTGAAATTATAGTTCTTTGATTCGGTACATTCAAGTATATAATTGCCTTTCATTTTGATAATAAAAGTTTTCAAAGGTGAAATTTCTCAATACTGATCAAAAAATCAATAATTTAGAAAAAATCATCTATATTATTTTGTTTTTACTTTTTAAAAGTCATATCCAATTTTAAAACTTAAATCCAATACTGCTTCGGTAACATTGTTATTAGTTGTAAATGCTGTACCAATTCCTAATCCTACTCTAAACTCATAATTAAAATTATTAGCAAAATTCCTTCTGAATCCATATGTTGGTATCACATTGATTTGATTTGAAAGACTCACATTTTTGGCATTGGAGATAACAAACCAATCCGGTATATAACGAATCTGTAATCCGACATAGTTAGCAGAATTATTTTTCGTTTTACTTCCATTTTCAGCGCGCTTAGAAATATTGTAATAATATTTTGGTTGTAATGTAAATGAAGGATAGAAAACAAAGCCCGTTTTTCCATAAAGATCTCCACCCCAAATCGCAGGAAACAAACTAGCCTCCAGCCGCAAAGTGGTTTTGCTGGCAATCTTTGTTTCATTATAAAAATCTAAACCGAAAAGCCCTATTTGAGCACCAGTAATATTTTTTTCAACATTCTTATCTTGCGCCATTCCATATATAGATAGTAAAGCGAATGATATCAAATAAAATTGTTTTTTCATAGCTCTAATTTAATTGTGTTTTTTAATGATATTTCTTGTAACATAACTGTAATGATTCTACTCACAAGGGATCAAAGTCACAAAACTAAGAAAATAAATCATTTAGTGAAGAAAATACATCAATTCAAACATGAAAATCCGTTAATTGATAACAAAAATGCCCAGCTTTTAGGCTGAGCATCCGTATGATTCTTTGATAAACAATATATTACACTAAAAAATTTCACAAATATTACCACTTAAAGTAGCCCCTGCATTTGCCATAACATCAGACTTCACAGAACCTACAGGTAATTTTGCAATGGTATAAGGAGGAGAAAATGCTGTACCGCTTCCTGCTTTATTGCCTGTCACATTGGTGAAAGTACTTCCTGTTTCTGTGACCGCCGTGTATCCGCTCATAAGATCAATGGGCTGCTTAACATTTTCAAAGACATTTCTTTCAACAAGAATATTTGCCTGAACTCCTGCAGCAATACATTTATTGCTTACCGTGCTGTTGAAGTAACTGTTAAGGATGTGAATCTTCCCGAAACGTACTCTAGGCATGCGTTCTCTGCATCCTTGAGCCCACCAACAACGGACGAATGTAACATTTAGCTTACCTGCGTCAGCGGTAGCACCGTCACTGGATCCTATGAGATTCGAGAATCGGTGATCATCAGTTCCCCCTGATCCTCCAGGTTTTGGAGCCTTAAGATAGTGAAATTTGGTATAAGATACGGTGATGAAGTTTGATTTATTCTTAATATCAAAATTTCCATCTACCCCATCTCTGAACTCACAATGATCAATCCATACATTACGGCAATCATCAATAATTGCATTATCCCAGCCATCAGTATCATAAGCTCCAGGTCCTTCGAAAATCAGATTCCTGATGATAATATTGTTGCATCTTTTGATGTTAATAATACCGGATCCACTCTGTGTCTGATTGGTTGATACCAGCTTCGCTCCACTAGCACCGTACATTGTTTTTCCTGTTTGATCCTGAAGCGATAAACGGCTTGTTATCGTAATAGTTCCAACAACCTTAATGACTTTCACACTTGAACTTTCAACAGCTGACTTGAGCTGTGCAAAATTAGTGACCGTAGTTTCAGCCGCTGTACCACCACCAGTAGTCCCCCATTTTGGGAAGCCCATCCCGGTGCTATGCAATTCGCCAAAGGAACAACAGTTTTTTCTACCAAAGAATTTTGAGAAACATTGCCTTTCTTTTCTGTAATAACAGGGTCAAGATCAGCGTTTGTACATGATACGAATGCCAAGACAGCACTTACTGCAACCACAGATAATGTGGTTCTGAATTTGAATTTCATAGCTAATATTTTTTGATTCATTCAAATATATAAAATTTAATTAATACCTTAATTAAATTATTATTATATACAAATAAAATAATTATGCTACACATATTTATTGAGAAATCGATTACAATTTATAAAATTCACAATACTAAACCAGCTTAACTTTTTCGTATTATCAAAATCCTATTAGAATCCTCTTTGTAAGATTAAAGACATCGCAATTTCAAGAGAAGCTTTCGAGGAGAAAATCACCAATTTAATACAAAACGACATTTGTCCCCAAATATGTCATCAAAAGCTATCATACATTCAATGATATATAATTGCAGTGAAAAATGAGATTAACTAAAAAGAAAGCAGCAAGGTTTTGTGCAATAAGTGGAAAATTCTCTAAAGCAATAACTTCAAGGACTGCTTTAGAGAATTGAGTATTTTGTAATATAATTAATACTTTATTAATCGTTCGGAATATAAATGGTAAAGGTGAAGATCAAATGTACTTTTAATCCCTATGTCCATAAAATAAGAAAGTGGGACAGCTGGCAACTGAGGATTACATAGGATAATGAAATTTATAAGGATGAGAAAAGTTGTCAAAAATCATATTTTACCTATCTTCTTTGCGACAAGGCTGTAGAAATTAATTATCAGTATGGAAAAAAAAATTAAATAAAAGAATTTACAATTTTGCTCAAAAATTACTGATAAAAAATGAGTTGAAAATGCTTATTACTATTATCATAAGGTTTTACAGTTCAAAAAGACTTTACAGATTTCAGAAAAATAATTAATGGTTTAAAACCATATTATACAAGTTTAATATCCTTTTTTAATCCCAGCAAAATATATTGACTATATTTGCACATCTTTTATGCAAAAAATAGTTAAACATTTTTTTGTCTTTTCCTTATTGCTCATATTTTTAGCGAATGTCAGCGGAATCTCAGTATGTCTGGAACATGCAAAGCATTTGACCTCAGAACATGTTGAGAAAAAGAATTCCAAAGATGAGAAAAGTGCTAATTTTTCACAGGACGATCAATGTCAATGTGCTTTGCATCTGCAAATGAATTCATGTCTCTTTCCTGAGATTCAGAATTTAGATTTTGCTTTACAAAATATAGATCATAGCGTAATACCGCATCTAAAGGCAGTCGAATACCGTCGCCTGATTGATTATTTCTCGTCGAGAGCCCCACCCTATTTTTCATAAGTTATCGCTGAATGATTTCAGCTGAAACTATTTCCTATTACAGATTTTCCGATCTGTAACTATCGCCGCGTGTATATTTTACAGCAACCGAAGCGATTAATCATTAACCATTAGGGTTTTTCATACCTGTTTTACCTATTTCTATGTCACTTAATTATTGTATTTCGTGGAAAATAAATTATTTTATTTCCATCAAGCCTTGTCGATTAACAGGCTTAAGTTTACTGTTATTTCCTATTGCCTTTAATGCGCAGGAAGCCGAAAAAGATTCGATTTCAGCAACCATCCAGACGGTAGAGATCGTCGGAAGGAGATCTCAGGATTATGTTTCCGACTATTCATTTGCTGCTACAAAGATCGCAATGAAGAATAAAGATCTACCCCTCACTCTGAACACCGTTACTAAAGAATTGATCAATGACAGACAGGCCTTCAGATTGGGAGATGTCCTTAAAAATGTGGCTGGTGTTTCCAATGCAAGTTTTTATAATCAGTACAGCATTCGTGGTATCAGCCAGAATGAGGAAGGACAGATCATCAATGGAATGCGTACCAGACAATATTATTTTTTGCAGCCGATGACGTCCCACATTGAGCGGGTAGAAGTTTTCAAAGGGCCGGCAAGCATTACCATGTCGAGTGTTGATCCGGGAGGGACGATCAATATGGTGACCAAAAAACCACTGCTCAACCATCGGTACGAAGTAAGTTTATCGGGTGGAAGCTTTGATACGTATCGCCTGACCACGGATCTTACCGGTCCGTTAAATAAAAGCAAAACACTACTATACCGTTTCAACGGTGCACATCAGGATGGCCAGTCATTTCGGGATAATGTAAATAATAAGGGGTTTTTAATTGTTCCGTCCATTTCTTTTATTCCCAATGAAAAAACATCGCTCAATCTGGAAATGATCTTCAATGAGATGAACGGAAATCTGGACAGAGGTCAACCAATTTTTGGCGCAGTAGCCGGAAAAACAAATCTCAACAGTACACCGATCAGCCTTAATCTTGGTGCCCCTATTGATTTTTTTAAAACAAAAGATCTTACTTTAATGGGAAGTTTTGCGCATCATTTCAACAAGCATATCAGCTTTAATGCATCCTATATGAAACAGTTCTGGAATGAAAATACCCATGAAACCAGAACCACCAATTCTTTTGCTCCCGATATCAACAACAATCCTGTTTCGAGCCTTGCGATGATGCAGTATCTGGAGAGGGTACAGCACTGGGAAGTGGATAACATCAACGCTTATTTTAATTTCAGCTACAAAACGGGAGTATTCAAACATCAGACTTTGTTGGGATATGACAGCCATATCTGGGAGAAAAAAAGCGGTGGAAAACAGGATGCCGCCAGAGGTTATCTGATGAAAGACGGCACCGTCACTGCATCTTTTAATCCTGTAAATGCTGCACTGTACCAAACCTTGATATACAATGGTATCATTATCCCCAAACCCAACGTCAGTCCTTTTGATCTTACACCAGGTGCTTTAAACCATCAGGGAAATGATTATTCCATACTCAATGTCATTAATCCATTGCCAACCGCTCTGACCACGACCCACGCTGCCTATATACAGCATTTGGTTACCTGGAAAAAGTTCAGGCTATTGGCAGGACTGAGACAGGAATGGTTTCAGGACAGAACGAATTATAAGAAACCGGAGGAAAATTCATATAACAATCAGCAGCTTCTTTACCGTATCGGTTTAACGTACAGTATTAGTGAAGACACCAATATCTACGGAACCTTTCTCACAGGATATCAGCCACAATCCAACACCATCTCACTTATGCCCGGAACTGCATCATTTACCGGGACAGTCTCTGCTTCGCTATTTAAACCATTGATTTCTGACCTGAAGGAACTGGGTGTCAAAACCAAACTTTTCGGAAAGATTGATGCCAGTTTTTCAATCTATGAGATCAATCAGAAAAACATTCTGGTCAACGCCAACAATCCTGCAGAACCTGATCAACTGATCCAGCGTGGAGCTGACCGAAGCCGTGGTTTTGAAACCGAACTGACCGGATATATACTTCCACAATGGCATCTTTATGCCGGATACAGCTACATCGATGCAAAAGTTGTAGATGATTCCAACTCTGAATTGGTTGGTTTGGCGAAGGAAAATACATCCAAAAACTCTATCAACATCTGGACGAGATATAATTTTTCTGCAATTCGTGCATTAAAAGACTTCGGAATCGGAACAGGAATTTTATATCAAAGCAAAAAGATTCCTTGGTACACCAAAAGTTTTGAGCTTCCGGCATATACCACTTTGGATGCCGCCCTATATTATTCCGTTCCGCAAACCAAACTTCAGCTGGCTCTCAACGTCAACAATATGTCCAATACAACATATTGGGTGGGAGCACAGAATTATCTAAGGCTTTTTCCTGGTGCTCCAAGAAATTATTTATTTACCGCAACTTATAAACTTTAAATTATGGCTTTTTCCAACCTTAAACTCATCGTAAGAAAAACCAGGCAGGATCTCTTTAAGGAGAAACGAAATCTGCTGATTGCAATGACAGTCATTCTCTTCTGCTTTATCAGCATAGTGATTGGATTTACAAAATACAGTGAAAACTTTTCGGATATTAAAGAATACAGAAAAGAAACCCGAGAGAATTGGGAACACAGACCCGATAAACATCCACACCGAATGGCGCATTACGGTTATCTCGTATTCAGGATAGGTCATCCCTTGACCATCTTTGATACGGGATTGGATGATTACCTGGGAAATGTAATTTTCCTTGAAGCCCATAAACAAAATACTGCCAATCTTTCGGAAGCAGGAAGTTCAGGTATTCTGGTGCGTTTTGGAACGTTCAGCAGTGCATTCATCCTTCAGACGATTGTTCCGATCATTATTATTTTTTTAGGGTTCGGACTTGTTGTTCAGGAACGGGAGAATGCAACATTAAAAATCCTCAATGTTCAAGGTGCATCAGCGCGAGATATTTTGTGGGGGAAAATTCTTGGTTTGTGGCAATTTTCCTTATTATTCTTACTACCAGTTGTACCCGTTGTTTTTTTAGCAGCATTATTGTCTGAAACCACCACCGCAGCAGATATCCTGATGCGTTTAGTAATCATAGCTCCTTCGTATATGATCTACTATTTCTTCTTTAGCACTTTAACGGTATTAATTTCAGCAAATAGCAAAAACACATCAGCTTCATTAATCAGTCTTATCGGCTGTTGGCTGATTCTAGTAATTTTCTTACCAAAAGGAATTCAGTTTACTTCTCAAAATTTGTATCCGACGCCTTCACGAATCGCTTTTGAAACACAGGTGGAAAAAGAGGTTTTAAAAGTCGGTGACAGTCATAATCCTAATGATCCCCATTTTAAACACATCAAAGATTCGCTTCTTGCCAGATACCATGTGAAAACTACTGATGAACTCCCTATCAATTATAGTGGACTCGTGATGAAAGAAGGAGAAAAAATCAGTTCTAAAATATATGAAGGCAATTTGGAAAAGCTTCAGATACAATATAAAAAGCAACAGAGACTTGGTGAAATTTTAGGATTTATCAATCCGGTCATGGCCATCAAAAATCTTTCGATGACTGCAGCAGGGACTGATTATTATGCCTACCAAAATTTTCAAAAACAAGCTGAAGAATACCGCTATAAGCTAGCTCAGAACATGAATGATTTACAGATTGAAAATATCAGCAATAATCAACCTTCGAAAGGTGAAAAATCGTCAACCGTCAGCAGCGAAGAATGGAAACAGTTTCCTGATTTCAAATATGAATTTACCAGCTTAAAAGAAAGTATCTGGCAGCAGATCACAACACTTGCAGCCGTCTTATTTTGGCTATTAATCTGTGTAGCGATGATAGAACTAAGTGCTAAACATTTAAAATTAATATAATGAACCATTACTTATATAAGCAGTTTTACAGAAACAAGTCCTATCTTATATGTTTAATCATATTATTTCTTGCCGGACTCAGTTCTTTGTACACCGGGAAAAAGTTCCTGGATAAAAATGAAGACATCATTAACAAAAGTGCCCGTTATCAAAAAGAAAGTCTCGAAAAAAATATAGCTGCACACAGCGATAATTTAGGCCTTCTTCTCTATTACGTAAAATTTAATCTTGTCAATGAAACGCCAAAACTCTCTTCCCTAAACATTGGACTGAGAGACTTAAAGCCTTCCATACGAGGGGTAACTATTCGTAACCTAGAAGAACAGAAGAACAATTCGGACTTTTTCAATCCTGCCAATGCAGCGGTAGGAAATTTCGATTTCACTTTTGTACTGATTTTTTTATTTCCTTTGGTCATCATTGCTTTTTGTTTTAATCTCATTTCCGAAGACCAGGAAAAAGGAACATGGAAGCTGCTTTCTGTTCAAAGCACTAATCTCCGGAAACTGATCGATGCAAAGATAATTATAAGATGTATAGTGATTGTTGCATTATATTTCCTACTGCTGATCATGGCAGTATTATTCATCAAAATTTCTATTGATATTCCATTCATCATCTTTATTATTTCAGGATTGCTTTATATCCTTTTCTGGTTTGTACTCTGCCGCTGGATCATCGGTTTTCAGAAATCATCCGCCTCGAATGCACTTACTCTGATCATCTGCTGGATCAGTATGAATTTTATTATTCCGATGACAGGAAATATGATTATACAAAAAATATATCCTATTAATGAAGGGCTCAAGGCACAAATTGAACAGCGAGAAGGGTATCACAACAAATGGGATGAAGCGAAAGCACCGACTATGCAGAAGTTTTATCAAATCTATCCTCAGTTCAGCAAATATAAAGTTGACGAAAATATATCTTCATCTTATGTATGGTATTATGCCATGCAACATCTTGGAGACGCGGAATCGCAAGAATCGTCGAAGCAATATCACATGAAAATGCAAAGGAGAAATGATGCTTCGGTGTATTTGGGATATCTCTTCCCTACTATTCACACCCAACTGGTACAAAGTCAGCTTGCCAAAACAGGTATGGAAAATCAACTTCAGTATGCAGAAGGTTTAAGAACATTCCACGAAAAACAAAGGTTGTTCTTTTATCCGTATATCTTCTCGGAACAAAAAGCTGATGTCATTGACTGGAGCAAACACACGGTTAAAACCTTTAGCGATGCTGAAAAAACAAATCTATTACAGGTTTTCCTACCCTACTTTATTTTAATTATCCTCTTAACAATTCTTTCACAACAAAAATTCAGAAAACTATGTTAAAAACAATCAATCTCCATAAAAAATATAATGATTTTACGGCACTCAAATGCCTTAATCTCGAAATTCAGGAAGGTGAGGTCTTTGCACTTCTCGGACAGAACGGTGCCGGCAAAAGCACAACAATCAACATTCTTTTAGGATTGATTCAATCTACATCAGGAGACGCCTTTATTAATAATATTTCAGTCAAGGAAGAACCTCAGAAAATTAAAAAGCATCTGGCTTACATTCCAGAGACCGTATTGCTTTACCCCAATCTGACAGGAATCGAGAATCTTGACTTTTTCTCTAAAATCGCAGGTTTTACTTACTCTAAAAATGAGCTTTCCGAATTGCTGCAACGAACAGGATTACAGGAAGCAGCACACAATAAACTTTTGGGAGGTTATTCCAAGGGAATGCGTCAAAAAGTGGGGATAGCTATTGCTCTGACCAAGGATGCAAAAGTTCTGCTCCTTGACGAACCGACCAGTGGACTCGATCCTATTGCTACTGCTGAATTTACTGAAATCATCCGCGAGTTAGGAGAAGAAGGACGTACCATTTTAATGGCTACTCATGATATATTTAATGCAGCAAGTGTGTCCACAAATATTGGTATCATGCGCCAGGGAGAATTGGTACAAAATGTACCTTCGAAAGCCTTCAGTGCTGCAGAACTGCAGGAATTATATCTTAAGACTATTTAAAACAATACCTGTGTAATTCATTGTGAAAACCAGTATAACTGGAAAATCAAAACTTGAACAATTTTTGAAAAAATTTAAACAAAATAATATATAAACCTATGAAATTATCTTTAACATTCAGCTTACTATTGGTAAGCCTTTTTCACCAAGCCCAATCGATTTGTACAAGTAATCTTGGAGGTGATATCGACCCAGCTTTCATCACCTTTAAAATTGAAAGCACCTCATTGGATCATAATACTTTTTCAGGATTAACTGCATTTTACCACGAATACCCTCCTACCGGAAATACAACCGCACAACTTATTGCGGGTCAGTCCTATAATTTGTATACTTCTACATCTTCTGAAGCCATTATTGGGGTATGGCTTGATTATAATTATAACAATGTTTTCGAACCCAATGAGTTTACTGTATTGGTCAATTCTATGAATACTCAGAACACCACTTCTTTTGCTATACCGGCAACTGTCCCATCTGGAAGTATAAAAATGAGAATAAGATCAAGGGCTTACGGAAGTACAATATCTGCAAATAATGCTTGTAGTAGTTTCGGTTCCGGCGAAACGCGAGATTATACTGTTGAAATTATCAATAACAATCTATCGATAAATGAGGTGTCCAAGGATATGGATCTAAAATATTATCCTAATCCCGTTCATAGCGATTTAAATGTATCTTCGAACAAAAGTATTACAGGATATAAGGTGTATGATATTGCAGGAAAACTACTTTTCAACAAAGATCTATCAGAAGAAAAAAACATCAAATTAGATTTTATACAGTTTCCCGCGGGAAGCTATTTGGTTACTTTGACATTTAAAGATAGTCTTAAAACACTGAAGATATTGAAAAAGTAACCGCAACAATAATCCATACAACTTTTTAAAGATGATATGTCAACTATAATTGAATTTTTTATCTGCAGAGGAAGCTGATTTCAAAAGCTTTCTCATTCTGAATGGATTATCATATAAAGTAATTTATCATAAAAGAATGATCAGGATTTCAATTTAAAAAAGAAATGCCACACGTTAAAATGTGTGGCATTTAGCTTTCCATTATTGTAGATCAAAAGTTATCTAATCTGATGCGCAAAAGATGATATATCAATGATCGCTTTCTCAATTTTTTTTCTGTCATCCTCAGAATTTAAATCAAAACCAAAAAAAGTACTGCGCTTTGTTACTGTACAAAGATTTAAGTGATAAATTCCGGCAAGAACTAAGGCAACCGTTGCTCTGTAGTATTCAGATTTATCACAAAAATTTAGCTCTGTCATATTAGCCTGTAAGCCTTGACCAACCTCTTCTCGCTGTTCATATAATCGTGTAAGGATAGGACGATTCTCAGAAAGTTGCCAAAGCATAATCTTCTGTAATTCTTTGTTTTTCCTCAAGCCTTCAAACTGTTTCACCAAAACCAATTCTAAAAGATCTTTTGCAGATGCTGGAAGGTTTTGATTAATCTCTTTTTCGTCTATTACACTCCAATAATCCTTCATTCTGATATACTCATCAATGAGGTTATCAGCACTTCCGAAATATTCATATATTAATTTTTATCAAAACCAGCAACGGCTGCGATTTTACTGACCGTTAATTCTGAGCAAGAATATGAGAATCCTCTGTGTGAAAATTTCAATTTGTTAAAAAACTGAAGAACGATATTCTTTGCTGCATTTTTTACATAGTATTGAAACACTAAGCAAGATTATTCTTTGCCTATTACAATGAATTCTATTATTATTGTAAGCAGAACTTTAAACACATCAGTTCTAATTATTTAAAATGATTAATCTCTACAGAAAAACAGCTTTAGTAGAAGGTATTTCTTATTTGATTCTACTCTTCATTGCAATACCTTTAAAATATTTTCGGTGGATTCACGGAATTTTATTTCAATTATTTTTTGTATGTCTTGTCATTCCATCCGTCAAATACCGTTAGAGTTTAATTAGAATTGCTGTCTATCTATTAGGTTCTGTTCTCCCTTTTATTCCTTTTCTGCTTCATAAAAAACTTAAAAAAGAATATCCACAACAAATAGTCTATTTAAACAGTATCTTCTCTGTCTTGCGACCCCAGAGGTTCAATTTTCGAACACTTTTCTGGAAGATTTGGATAAACTTTCACAGCTATGGAATCTTAAAATGATTTGAAAAAACATACTATTTAATACACTTTAATTATTATTTTCATTTAGGTATTCGCGATATGTAATTTTAATTTTTCAAGATTAATAATCTTAACTATTTTATTACGGAATGATATGATTTTATCATTCTCCAATTCTGAAATTGTTCTATAAACTGTTTCGTAAGTACTACCTATATAGGCGGCTAAATCAGTCTTTGTTAGTTCAATCTTCAAAATATTTTCTTCATCCAATCCAAAATAATTGATAAGGTAAATAAGATTAACTACGAAGCGCTCCTTTACTGAAAGATGCACTAGGCTGCCCATTTTTTGTTCAGACCATAGCAACTCATTTGCATAAAACATCATAAGCTCATATGCAAAAGTTGAATTGGTTTTAAGTAAAGTCTTAAAAAATTAAGCTCTATGAAACACAATACAGAATCCTGCATTGCTGTTGCCGAAATAGGAGATAATAAATTTTCAGAGGAAATTGCACGGTGTCCCACAATTTCTCCTTCCTTGGTAAACCTTACAATCATTTCCCTATCGCCCCAATGTTTATGTACTTTTACAAATCCTTTTTGTATAAAAAACACACCAGGCATTTCACTACCTTCATTGATAAATTTCTGTCCTTTTTTTACGTTGATACTATTTCCTTTTATATCGATTGCTTCCCACCATTCTTTTAATATATTTTTACACATAAAACAACTGTGATCACACTCTCCTAATTTTTTTTCATAATTAAAATAAAGGCTGTGATACAAATGTAAACCAATACCTATTTACTTGCAAAGATTGTTGTCAAAACTTACCTTTTAGCTGTTACAAAGATTTATTACCTGATAAAATACTTATTTAAAATTTCTCCGGATTTTAAATTTTTCAATTCTTGATTGGTATTAAATTTATTTAATCCTCCTAGGCTGGGTATCCATTTTCCGGTTTTTATAAAATCTAAATTTTGCAATAATTCAAAATATTTTCTTCGGATTTGTTTTTCATTAAGTCCTGTATATAATGCAACCTTTAATTCTTGCTGCTTGGCTATTGAGATTAATTCAAGTAACTTTTGGTCATGCCACTCTCCTCCCATAAAAAGGATGCACGTTATTACTTTCTGATACTTTACAAGCAGACTATGAAAGAGGTCTGGAGTAAGATCTGTTCCGTTTTGTGGATTCCAAAGATGCTCCGAATGACAGCCATCACAAGCTAACTGGCAACCTGTGATGGTAAAACAAAGTGAAATTTCATTAGGAATTTCCTGTAATACGATATCGTAAGAATCATACTTCAACATTACCGTAATATCTTATTTTCTCTTCTTTTTGACGGTCTTTTGAAAAGTTTGTAATTTTCTTTAAATAGCCAATCACTCGAGTAGCATGATCGATATCAGATGAGTTACAATCTGTACAATAATGTACGGTTTGCTTATTAACAAAACCACATACGTTACAAACTGTAACTTTAATATTAAAACAGAAATAATTACAGCCTGTATGAGCCGCAACATCTAATAATTTTCTGAATCCTTCCTGGCTCGGATATTCTTCTAAATTACAATGATATGCAGAGCCGCCATCAAGATATTGAATATAGTCTTTGCCATGAAGGAAAAACTTATCTATCAGATTTTGACTTTTGTCTTCAACTATATAAAAATAAGAGTTGTAGCAGTCTCTTGGTACATATAACCAATCATTTTTATCCCATTTTGCATTTTTTACACCAAGATTTTCTGCCGGAACAAATTCTGTGTTAAACATAAAACCATAAATTTCTTTTGCTTTTTTATTTTTATGGTATATCAATTTAAGATTTTCATTGACGAATTTTTTATAATTGTCATTATTAGAGATTTCAATTCTCAGAAACTCCGCGGCCTCAACCATTCCATTAATACCAATGGTTAAAAATTGTTTATCTAATGATATAAATCCTGCATCATAAACAGGAAGCATTCCTGCATCTTTATAATCCTGTACAATACTTCGGAAAGCCACCTGATATTTATGTACTTTATCAATCACATTTTCAAGAGAAATTCCTTTCTGAACCAACCGATTCATATTAATTGTAATTACATTGATACTTCCTGTAGAAACACCACCCGCACCCAAAGAATAACTGAATGTATGGTCAGAAATTTCGTTTCTCAATCTACAGCAACTCGCTAATGAATCTGCATTATCCGATTGATAGATAAAAAATGAATTGCCCTCGCTTAATTCTTTGGAGCAGAAATTGGCAAAAGAATCATCATCTACTTTCTTATTCTTTGTAAGCATTGCAACGGTAATCACTGGGAAAGTTAAAATGGCTTTTGAACGTTCTTTGTTGAACCATTGCATAAAAAATTGCTGCAAATTATCTAATGAAGAATAATTTGGTTTGCTTCCATCGGGGAAAACAAATGTTCCAAACATAGATTCAAAATATGAGCTATCATATAAAGAAATATTCCAAAAAACCGACTGATATCCCTAGCTGCCGCTGGTTGATTAATTGCATATACAACGTGCTGTAATTCACTTTCAATAACTTGTTGATGCTCTATAATATAATCATCGCCAAAATCTTTTCTAGCAAAATAATCGAAGTACAACAAAAATTCTACGGTAGCAACAGCACCGGCAAATTGTGATGATACTGAAAATAAGAAATTAACAAAAGAACCGCAAAAACTAGCTAAATGCTTAGGGGCTTTAGATTCTCCTCCCAGTTTTGTTAATCCATCCAGAAGTAATGGATACATAGAAACACTCACGCAATATGGTTTTAAGCTGGTTTCATCGTGTACATAAATCTCATGATCATTCAATTGTCTGATGTATTCAACTGCCAGATTATCACCAAAAAGGTCTTTAATTTTATTTGAAATAAGTTTTCTGTTAACTTGAATATTAATATCCTTATTCAGTTCCGCTTCCATAGTTGCAATATTTTTATTGGAAACATTGGCATTTGAATCGAATAAGGCTCCGCTCGCAGCATTTGAAGATAATAAGTAGTTTTCTATAAAGTTACATTTTACTTCTAACTGTTCATTTGTTAATCGGGTGAATTTATTTTTCATAATTAAAATTTAAATAATATATTAAGGTATTTTACTATTTTATTAATCGAAATTTATTTTAAGATTTTAATTTTACTCTGCTATTAAAATCAATTTAAAAGATTATAATCTGGGGCTACTTTTTTTAGAATAATATGTATAATAAGCTTTATCAATTGATAAATTATTATGTACATACCAAGCAATAAACCCAATCCAAATATTCCAAATAAAATATGTAAATGCTTATTGCCATCATAAAATTGACTAAACAGGATATTTTCTGAAAAATAAATCCATTTTGAGCGTTCAACTCCCATAACCAATAAGGTTATAAAAAAGCAGATAAAAGACAAATTGAAAATCTTCGTTCCTATTACTATGTATCTTTTGGTATTGTTTGATATTGCTTTGATCTTATCTAGTATGAAGCATATTGATGAAAGCAAAATTGTTGTATTTATTCCTATTATTGTTCCCATAGAATGGGCAACTGTAATATGCGTTCCATGGGTGAAAAGATTTAAAGCCGGTATCGACAAAAGAATCGCAAGAAAAAGATTAATAAAAATCCACAGCTCAGAAAGCATCATGAAAGAATAGGAGGATGAATAAAAAATTTTCTTCTCGTTCGACAGGTTTTTCTTCCAAAGATATATGATTCGTAAAAGTATTATCCATTCTGTCATACTTACAAGATAAGCTGCATATCTTATCCAGCCAGGATTAGGAACAGCATACACATGATGTGCCCAGTTAAACATTACATTAATTAACCCAAGAAAGAAAAAGAAAAAAGCGGTTTTTGAACGGCTGTAAAAGTCGTTTTCGCTGCTTTTTTCCATTATATACATGGATGACCCGTATACCAACATATTCCAGGCTCCTACATAAGCGCCTCCCGACTTCCACTGCATTGTTAAATTCTGTATATAATTTTCTCTGAAATAGGGTAAAATCCAAAGATGAGCCTCGGTAAAATGAAAAATCATTAGTAAAATTCCGGTTCCCCACATCCAATAATAGACCGGCCACTGAGAAAAATTTCGCCACATCACACGGAAATAATAGAGTCCAAATAAAAGCCAGCCCAACAGTATGGGAATGTAGAACCAATGCGGAAACTCCAGATATTCTTTTCCTTCAAACTTCTTAAAAAGATAGCTTATGACAATCAATATTCCCGTGATAAAGAAAATCCAAAACTGCCATTTCATTATTACAGGATTCACTTTATCATTTTGTATATACCAAAAAATACCGCCCATTGCAGCCATAAAAATCCATGACAATGCAAAAAGTGTATGCAGAGGCCTTAGAACGGTGAATGGAAGATTTTCTTTAATAAAATCTGGGATAACATATTGAACACCCGATAAAAGCCCAACCAACAGGCAAAGTGCAAGACTCAACAATCCAACGAGTATATAATATAATGGATATGTGCTATTTTTCATTATTTTCTTTTTTTTGATATTGAACCCAACCTGTATATTTTATCTGTGCATTTCTGTTTGGGTAATAGCCTGTTCTGTCAACTTCTTTTAAGAATTGAAGAATATACTCCTGCTCATCTGATGAAAAATTGAATTTGGGCATAGATTTCACACCACTTATCATCATCACTTTTAAGTATTCTGCACTTTTTTGGGGATGCGAAGAAACGTTTGTTAAATCCGGCCCCATGTACCCGCCTAATCCGTATAGTTGATGACAGGCGTTGCAATTATTCTGCAGCCACAGATTTTCTCCTTTTAAAGCATTAGAGGACAATTTAATATACCCAAAGTTGGTTTTTTCTGTGTAGATTTCTTTACTATACAATGCGTAGATTACTACCAAAATAAAAAATACACTCACGTAATATTTATGCATGCTGTACTTTTTATTGAATTTTTGAACCAAAAGCAGTCATACGTCCTTCTAAATAAGAAAAATGACATACATGATATTGCCAATTTCTATTTGTGATTGAGCTGATTAATTTTGCCCCGAATTTTAAAACATTGTCAAACTCATTATGCTTCTTTTTTAATAAAGCTCTAGAAGAGTTTACATTTTTTACTTGGTCATTGACATTGAGAATAATTTCAATTTCTGTTACACTTTTCATAATGATTTGAATATGATTCTATTATATAAATCTACAAAGGATGGTACGATGAGTATTTAAAATTTAGTGCTCTATCTGAATCGCAAGAGCAATATGATTTATGACACAAAAATAGAAAAAAAAAGTATAATAAGATAAAAATGTCTTATTTATAATATCTTTGTATCAGAATCAATTTTTCTTTTAAACTGGTACAAAATGGATACAAATTTATCTTCCGCCCACAAAATGTTATTTCTAAATACATTGGCATTTACCATCTGTTTTTCTTGCTGGACTTTGAATGGTGTTTTAGTTACCTATTTAGTAGATAATAATATTTTTAATTGGTCTGTAGTAGAAACAGGCTGGCTTTTAGGTATACCAATTCTCACGGGCTCAATTATGAGATTGCCATTAGGAATTCTTACAGATAAATATGGCGGAAAACCTGTTTTCTCCATCTTACTTCTTTTGTGCAGCATTCCACTTTTCCTACTTTACTTTGTAGATTCCTATTGGATGTATTTTCTGCTAAGCGCACTTTTCGGAATGGTGGGAACTGGCTTTGCAGTGGGAATCGCATTTACATCAGCTTGGTATCCTAAAGAATGGCAGGGTCGTGCTTTAGGAATTTTTGGAATGGGTAATGCAGGAGCTGCACTTACCACGTTTTTCGCACCAACTCTACTTAATTATTTTTCAGAAAACAACTCAGAAAATGGATGGAGATTACTCCCAATCATCTACGGAATCACTTTGGTTATCATTGGTTTGATTTTTTTATTTTTTGTACAGAATAAAAAAGCAGCTATTCAAAATAAATCTATCCGAGAACTTCTTGCTCCACTTTCTAAGGTTAGAGTTTGGAGATTTGGACTGTATTATTTCCTTGTCTTTGGTCTGTTTGTCGCCTTTTCTCAATGGTTAATGCCATATTATGTGAGCGTTTACAAAACATCATTGGTTTTGGGTGGACTTTTAGCCTCAGCTTTTAGTTTGCCAAGTGGTGTTATCAGAGCGTTTGGTGGCTATTTGTCTGATAAATTCGGGGCGAGAAAAGTAATGTACTGGGTTTTATATTCATCTTTAGTATTAAGCGGATTACTCATGCTTCCAAAAATGGAAATATTAACGCCGGGAAAAGGCATCACTGCTAAGAAAGCCGGAATAGTTACAGCAATAGAAAAAGAAAAAATTATCCTTAATACAGGTAAATTTGAAATTAATTCAAAACCCGAAATTCCACAACAGACCTCGGTGTTACCTGAATCTTTTTCGTGGCAGGAAGTATTAGTAAAACAAAACGAGCAGGTTCAGAAAAAGCAACTTTTAGCTCAAGGTGTTACCTTAATCAAATTTGAAGCACATATTTGGGTTTTCTCAATTCTTGTCATTCTCATAGGGATTATGTGGGGAATTGGAAAAGCCGCAGTTTATAAACACATCCCTGAATATTTCCCGAATGAAGTGGGAGTAGTTGGCGGAATGGTAGGTTTAATAGGTGGGCTTGGCGGTTTCATAGGTCCTATATTATTTGGATATCTGCTCGATTTCTCAGGATTATGGACGAGTTCATGGATTTTCGTCTTCATTGTTTCCGCTATTTCTCTGTTTTGGATGAATACTATTATTAAAAAAATGATGCACAACGAAGCTCCTCATCTCAAAGATAAAATTGAGCATGAGAACAACAACAAAGACTAAACTTTAAAAGAATAAACAATTAAAAATATGAACAATTCACATTGGTTAACCGACTACGACCCATCAAACGAAGAATTTTGGAACAAGAAAGGAAAAAAAATTGCCTGGAAAACACTGACAATAACAACGGCTGCACTTACTTTTTCTTTTGCTACATGGTTTCTTTACAGCGTTGTCGTCATCAAACTTCCCCATATCGGATTCAAATTTACCGATGACCAACTTTTCTGGATGGCAGCAATGCCCGGTCTTGCAGGCGGACTCCTGAGAATTGTAAATACTTTTTTAATTCCGATTTATGGAACGAGGAAAATCATTTCCATCAGTTCATTAATTAAAATCATTCCCTTACTAATGCTTGGTTTTGCAGTGATGAATCCTCAAACTTCTTTCACCTATTTTATGATTATCGGATTTCTACTCGGAATTGGAGGTGGAGATTTCTCTTCATTTATGCCTTCAACATCCCTTTTTTTTCCTAAAAAATCAGCGGGAACTGCACTCGGAATCCAAGCTGGCGTAGGAAACTTCGGAGTAAGTTTGGTGCAGCTTCTTTCTCCATTGATTATGAGTTTAACAATCTTTTCATTTTTAGGTGGTGGACAAATAATCGCCGAGACCGGAAAAACCATTTATCTGGAGAATATTGCATTCATTTATGTTATTCCATTATTGATAATCGGTATCTGGGCATGGTTTTCTCTAAAAAGTATTCCTGTAAAAGCTTCATTTAAAGAACAATTAGATATTTTCAAAGACAGACATACTTTGTACTGTACGATGACCTATATTATGACGTTTGGTATTTTTGCAGGCTTTTCAGCAGCTTTTCCGTTAATGATAAAAAATCTATATCTTCCCTTAGATAAAAATTTGGACCCTTTGCAATATGCTTTTTACGGTCCGCTTATTGGCTCAGCATCAAGAATAATTTTCGGAAAAGTTGCCGATAAAATTGGAGGTGCTCTTCTCACTCATATTACAGGAATTTCTTTAATAATCTTACTTACAAGATTAATTCTTGGTGGCTATTTAACTCCTACTTCACCGGATCAATTTCAAGGATTTTTACTGATTGTTTTAGCCATTTTCTTCTTTACCGGTGTTGGAAATGCGGCCACCTTCAAACAATTTCCTACCATCTTTGCCAAATCACCAAGAAAAGCGGCAGGTGTAATTGGTTTCACATCAGCAATTGCGGCGTTTGGACCATTCGTGTTTAATGTTTTGATTACTCAATCCCGAGCAATTTCCGGAGATGCGCGATTATTTTTCTGGTTTTTAGTTTTCGGATGCGTAATGGCTACTGGTGTGAATTGGTATTTCTACACGAGAAAAGGCTGTGAAAGACCTTGCTAAGTTCTGCTACTAATTTGTTTAATAAAAAAGTAATGAAAAAAATAACGATTATTCTACTCTTGCTTTCAATATTCCTAAATATAGGTTTGATCTATAAATTCTTTTACGAGGGTGAGAAAGTAATTTTAGCAAAAGACGGAAGATCCGAAATAAAGATGACTGGAGAAAACCGTGAGTTTGTGATGACAGAAATGCGTGGCTTTTTGGAAAGTGTTCAGAAAATCAACGAAGGAATTGCCAAAAACAATCCCGAAATAATTACAAAAGTCGGTCAGCAATCAGGAACCTGCAAAGTAGATGTTGTTCCTCAAGGATTGGTTAGATCTCTACCGTATGAATTTAAACAAATGGGATTTCAGACCCATGAGCTTTTTGATGCGATATCGAAAATAGCAAAAAAAAATTATGACCGTCAGCAAACTCAAGAGAAACTCAATCAACTGTTGAACAATTGTGTTGCATGTCATAAAACTTATAAAATTTCTGTTGAAAAATAATTTGATATGGTACAAAAATCAATAACCTTTGTTTCTATTTTTTTATTTTAGGAAATGTCAATGCTCAGGTTGATAGCCTAAAAATGAATATAGATTTCCGAACGAGAGCCGAACTGGATAACGGAGCAAGAACAATAATGCCAAAAGGAAAATCACCTGAAACAACGATTGCTTCCAGGGCACGTTTTGGCATAGATTATTATTATAAAAATTTGGAACTTTATATCTCTGCGCAAGATACCCGCACTTGGGGTGAGACTTCGTCAAACGCAAGCAAAAATCAAAATTTCATTCTAAATGAAGCATGGGCAAAATATCAGGTTTCAGAGAAATTCTCATTAAAGTTAGGTCGCCAAATTCTTTCTTACGATAATGAAAGACTTATTGGAACACTCGACTGGATGATGCAGGGACGAAGTTTTGATGCATTAAAGGGTATTTATAAATTAAGCCTAAATTCAAAATTAGAAACTGTAGTAACTTATAATAATGACGACAATGATCTAAATGATTTTCCCGATAAAGAAATTTATACTATTTCGGAAGCGGGAGAAATAACAAAGTCTTTGCAGATCATTCATTATCAATATATCGGAAAGAAAAATTTTGAATTCTCTGCGATCGCTATGAATAATATATTACAGAATCCATCCGGAACCCATTACGATATGCTTACAATAGGAATTAATACAAAAAAATACTTGGAAAATATCGGCTTCTTTGGTTCAGCATATTATCAAACCGGAAAAAATACACTTGCGCAGAGTAAAAATGCTTATCAGTTTTCTGGGAATATTGACTTTACTCTTCATCCAAAATTCAACTTTGTTTTGGGAACAGAATGGCTTTCAGGGAAGAATTACGATACCGAATCCAGCAAAAATAAATCCTTCAGTCCGTTATACGGCACCAATCATTTTTATAACGGATTTATGGATTACTTTTATTTTGGAACAAGCCATTTTAACAGTTTTGGACTGAATGATTATTATTTAAAATCAAATTTAAAATTCAGTCAAAATTCATTGTTACAAGCTAATTTACATGCTTTTACCTCTAATGGAAAAATGGGTTATTCTGATTTTGGTCAAAAAATATCCACCTATTTAGGAACAGAGCTAGACTTTGTTTTCACCCATAAAGTCGGAAAAATGATTACAGCAAATGTGGGTCATTCTTTCATGTTTTCAGGGGAAAGCATGAAATTCCTTAAGAATGTCTCAGACCTTAAAAATGTACAGACATGGACGTGGGTGGGTTTGAAAATTATGCCCAATTTTAGATTGAAATAATATTTAGAAAGACATTTATATAAAAAAAGGCTGTCTCAAAAGTGAGGCAGCCTCTTTTTTTTGTTGACTTATGATTTGCGAATCTCTGACATATTTAAAT
The DNA here is from genome assembly GCF_003669035.1 of Chryseobacterium sp. 3008163. Taxonomy (NCBI): domain Bacteria; kingdom Pseudomonadati; phylum Bacteroidota; class Flavobacteriia; order Flavobacteriales; family Weeksellaceae; genus Chryseobacterium; species Chryseobacterium sp. 3008163. Next base: position 301,701 of record NZ_CP033070.1, read on the forward strand.
ACTCTTCAGCAATTCCCTTTGTTGAAGTTCTATGCGTTACTAAAATTATAGTTTTATCTACTGAAGCCTCTTTAAGTGATTTTAAAATAATGCCTTCATTAAGACTATCTATATTGCTTGTAGGTTCATCTAAAAGTAAAAGCGGTGCATCATGCAAGAATAATCTTGCTAAACTTATTCTTTGTTTTTCTCCTGCAGACAGACGGTCTCCCAACTCTCCCACTCTAGTATCGTAACCATTTTCGAGCTTATTTATAAACTCATCTATACTCGCTTTTTTTGCGGCATTTTTAATATCCTCCAAATCTGCATTATAGTTACCAATACGAATATTCTCAGCAATGGTATCGTCTAGCAAAATAGGATTTTGAATAAGGTATGATTGATTAATCCTTAAAGATGATGTATTAATATGGTTTATATTTTCGTCTGATATTTTTATTGTTCCACTATCTGTTTCCCAAAAACGCATCATAAGTTTCAGTAAGGTAGATTTTCCGGAACCACTTTTACCATTGATGGAGAGAATTTTATTTTGTTCTAAATTTAAAGATAAACCGTTCAAAATATTTTCTTTTGATAAGAAAAACTGATATTATCACATTCAAGTTTATTAAAAATAATATTAGAACCGTTTGTTATTTCATTTACTTCAGGCTGTTCATTAATTAAATCGATGATTCTTTTTCCGGAAGCAGAAACCAGTAGTAAAGTATTAGCGACATTCGAAAGCGCTAAAACAGGACCAAATGATGATAAAAGCGCAATCACGGGAATAATCATCGATGGGAAATCTATCTGACCTGTTTGATATAGCTTCCCCCCGAAAATAAGAATAAAAGCAGGAAAAAAAACCATTGCAAAACCATTCAATAAACTTGTTTGAAAGCCATATTTTTTCAGTTTCCGCTGATTATTCTTTAAGTCGGTTCCAATTTTAGAAATGGTATCAACTCTTTGTTTTTCAACACCAAACTGAAAAATCTCACTAATTCCTTTTAAAGTTTCATACATATAATCGTTGAGTTTAGAAAAACTTTCACGTTGCCTTATGCCGCTTTTCCTTCCCGCTTTTGAAATATATAAAGGTAAAAATACACCTACGAATAGATAGGTCAATAATGCAATTATACCAAATATCCAGTGAAATGATCCAATGAACAATACCATTACAATAGATACTATTCCGCCAATTATCATAGGTGATACCGTATGTGCATAGAAAACCTCCATAATCTCAACATCTGCTGTAACCATCGAAATAAGTGATCCTTTATCTCTGTTTTCTAATTTTGCAGGTGCGAGCCGACGCAAGGCAGAAAAAATTTTATCACGCAATAGGGCAAGTACGGTAAATGCAATAAAATGATTGCATAGTTGCTCTCCGTAACGCAGAAATCCTCTCAAAGCGGCAAACGTAAAACATAAAATGATGAGAACATTGAATGATAAAGGAACTTTAAACCCCAAAATATCTGCCATGGCATATGTTCCGAAAATTGGAATGAAAATAGCCATTAAAAAACCAATAACACCAGCGCTTACCGCCAAACACATATAGCCTGTAAGTGGTTTCACTAACTTTAGAAGTTCTAAAAAAAGATTCAGCATATTATCTTTTCTTTTATTACTATTTTGCATACTTTTCTAAATGTTTTTGATGTTGATATAAAATTGCATAGTCTTTCTGTGCATTAATAAGTTCTTCGTGAGTGCCCTGTTCTTTCACTTCTCCGTCTGACATATAATAAATATTATCAGAAAGTTTTACATTGGAAAGGCGGTGAGAAATAATGATAATGGTTTTCTCGCATGAGATTTTACGAATCAATTTCATGATAATTTCTTCGCTTTCTTCATCGATGTTAGAAGTTGCTTCATCAAATATTAAAATTTCAGGATCTTGAAGAAGGGTTCTTGCAATGGCAAGCCGCTGCTTTTGTCCTCCTGAAAAATTGCCGGCATTTTCAGAAAGATATGTTTCCAGCCCTTGTTGCTCATAGAGAAAATCATAAAGATGTACGTCTCTCAACAAAGAATCTATCTCTTCATTGGTTGCATTTGGATTTGCTATATGTAAATTTTCTTTGACAGTTCCTTTAAAAAAATAAGGATTATGAGTCAGCATATTGATCGTCATCATGCGGTTTTCCGTGGTAAGAAACTTATTCTCAATTCCTCCAATAATTATTTTACCCTGATAGCCAGTAACTGTTGCAATGAGTAAATTTGCAATTGTTGATTTTCCACATCCAGATTGCCCCACAATTGAAGTAATTTTTTTGTGAGGAAATTCCATATTCAAATGACTTATGATTTTATTCTTATCATATGAAAAACTAACTTCTTTCAGTTGTATGTCATAATCCAAATTCTCTATTGTTTGATTTGCCTGAGTATTCTCAGGAGCATCAAGAACATCCTTTATAAAAGTGCTAGCCCAGATTCCATTCATTGCAACATGAAATAATGAGCCCAAAATTCTTAATGGTACAAAGAAATCATAACAGAGAAGAATAATAAAAAATACTGCCAGAAGACGTGTATCACCTTGTAAAACAAACATTGACATTTGATGATTTTTTAGTTGATACAAAGCTGTAACAATTCCGGCGGCAAGACCTCCAAATGCAATAATATCCATCATATTAATTGAATTAAGCTGCGATCTCAGCAGACTCATTGTCTTTTTACGAAAGTCTTCGGCTTTAAGATTCATTTGCAAATGTTTTTCTGCATCTAAATCATAACTTTTTAGCATGGTGAGGCCTTGTATATTATCTAAAAAAATGTGTCCAAGACTAAAGTAGCTTTTCCAATATTTACCTAATATTTTTTTTGCTATCCTCAATCCAATCACTATCACTAATGGGATAATTGGTGATAGTAATAACAGAATAAGTGATGTTTTAATATTAATAAAAAAGCTGATCACAACCATTGTTAAAGTGGCCGCAATACTGTAAAACAACTGAGGCATAAAACCTGAATAATACGTTTGCAGTTGCTCAATACCCTCCCCGGCAAGCTGCATAATTTTGGAGGTAGAAATTTTCTGATTATAAGAAGGTCCAATCGAAATAATCTTTTTGAAAAATTTTTGGCGTAGGTCTATTTTAACGCTTTCTGATAATTGATGTCCGTAAAGTTCAGCCCTTCTTTCAAATAAAAATTTGACCAACCAAAAACTCAGTACCGAGATAAAATATAAAAAATAATTAGGAGGTTGACCAATAAACAAATCATTTAAAAGCCGTGCAACTGAAAAAGAAATTAGAATGTTCATCAACAAAGCAAACCATCGAAAAAGAACGTTCAACAGAATATTCTTCTTAGTTCCCTGTACATAATGTAAAAGTTCTGAATTAAGCATATAATGAAGTTTTAAATTAATAGTATAAGACCTTTTTATCTTATTTTTTATATTAGTTAAGTTTTTTCCATACATTCAAATATTGAATCAGAAACAACAACATATTTCATAATGCTTTATTTCATCAATATGTCTGATAACAAAATTCAATTTCAATAGTAAGCTGATTACTTAAAGATTTTGTAATTTTATCACTATTTTTTTGGGTAGAAATATTCAAAAAACATTTTTAAATAATTATTATAAATGCTAATATTTTCTTATACCTGTCAATACGCTATTAAAGCCTGCATTGTTCTTGCTACAGAAAGAAAAAAGATAGGTATCATTGATATTTCTGAGCAAATAGGTACCCCAACATATTTCACCTCTAAAATCTTACAACAGCTCACTAAAAAACAGTTGATCTCTTCAGGAAAAGGAAAAGGAGGAGGATTCTATCTAACAGATGAGCAATTTGAAAATCTTACCATTCAAGATATCTACGAGAATTTTGAAGGTAAAGAAGTTCTCACTTCTTGTCTTTTGGGTTTAAAACACTGCAGCGGTGAAAACCCTTGTCCTATTCATCATCTTGCAGTTGCAGTAAGAGAAAAGGTCCTTATTATGTTCCAATATAAAATTAAAGATTTGAAAGATTTGGGAAGTGTATTTCAAATTATGAGTCAACCTCCTGAATTACTGTAATTTTTTTATATTAAATTATTTATTTTCAATTTTTAAAGATCGTATAAAAGTTAGGATTGAAATCATTATAACAACCGAAGCAAAGAGCAGCCAATATTTTGAGCTTAAAAAAGGAATGTAGAATATTGAAAAAATTCCGGATAAAGCTAAGATAAATTCGTTGCAAATAATTCCGAAAACCATTAATAACACACTGAATTTTAATACGAGATTTAGTTTTATCATTCTATTCTGCAAAATTCTCCAAACCAAAAATAGACTAACTCCCATCAATAAAACCAAATGCAGATAAGCTATAACAATGTTAATATTGCTAAAAGCAAAAATTCCTAAACTTGGAATTACCGATAAACTTTGAAGAATAAATTTTAGAATAAAAGCAAAACCAAAAACACAAAGAAGAAGTTTCTGTATAAAATTTTGACGCTTAAAAATATTCGTTTTTCTTATCCAATTCAAAAATGGAATTGCGCCGAAGAATTGAATTACGGAAATCAAGACAAAAAATCCATATAAAACTGAGTTCATTTCAATCCATAAAACGGACAATCCGTAACCGAAAAAACATCCGAAAAACAAAAGATAGAAAATGGTTTTGTTGAGTTTTTCCTTGATTTCAATTCCGATTTTTTTTAATGAAATCAACAATAATCCGATGCAGGAAAACAGGAAAAATCCGTTGTATTGATAATGCAAATAAAAGTAAGTGGAAGCTCGAAACAGAACATCAAACTCTTCTTTCTTGCTAGAAAAATACGCCAATCCGAAAATCCCGATTGCTGAAAATGTGGCAAAAAAAGCGCCTGATTTCAACCAGATAATTTCAGGATTTTCATTCGATTTTGTATCAATTAACAAAAAAATAAAATATGCAAACCCAGTAAACAAAGCAATCGACGCAAAGACAATCGACAACCAAAAATAGCCTCCATAAAGAAATGTAAACAACATTCCGTAGGAACCAATTTGATTGTAAATCATTAAATATTGATATTTCGCAAGATTGATTTTCTTGAAATTTTCACTTAAATATTTCGTCACAAAAAGAAAAATTCCCGCCGAAACCCAACCATAAAATGCAAAATGTGAATGCGATTCCTGCATAAATTTATGATTAAACCCAGACAAAGAAAAAGCCATATTGTAGCGCATCATCACACCGACGGCCGATACAACGAAGAAATTGAAAACGCAGATTTTTAACCAAAAATTAAAGTTTTTCATTTCTTATTCAGTACTATTTCTCAAAGTTAAAAATTACTCCGGAACATAAATAATTTCACCATTTTCCAGCTCATACGCGATTCCGATTTTCTTGCCTTTTTTGTCAGACGATTTTTTGTCTTCAGATGGTGTATATTTATTAATTTTTCCGCCTTCTTTGGTGATGATTTCCATATTATCTTTACCCGGATTTTTCACAACGGTGAAATCTTCTTTTGTGAAAACTTCCGACATATTCATATTCATCACCATTGCAACCATCAGAGCCACAGAGAAAACCATCGCAACATCAAAAAGATTTACAATCACACTCAACGGATCAACATCCTCTTCTACCCGAAATTTAGACATGCGTCTTTTTCTTCTCATTTCTACAAATCTTGGGTTAAAACTTGGGCAACATAATCCAAATTATTGGTTTCTTTGGCATACCATCTTTGCTTGAATTGCAAAGTCACCAAACCGACTGCACTCACCACCAAACCGACAACCGTGGTCGCAAAAACCACTTGCATATTGTACGCCATACCAGAAATATCGCCCGAAGACAAACCAACCAAAGCGGGACTCATCGCTATCAAAGTTCCAATCAAACCCAAAACAGGTCCTAATTTTGCCAAAAGTTTGGAAACCGCAATGTCTTTTTCCGCTTCACCTTCAAAATTTGAAATCAAAAAATCAGAATAAGTAACATCCGGACGATGCGTGAGCAAATCTCTTAAATATTTAATATACAAAGAATTATCTTTTTTCGGCAAATTGTTTCTCAGATTTTCTGAGGTTTCAGAACTTAATGTTTTGATAGACAAATCCAGCAATTTGTCGTTTTTCTGTTTCGTGATAAACTGGTTGTAAAAACTGCCCGTAAGCAATAAAGATCGTACAAATAAAATCAGCAAAATGATGATATCGGGAATCAGCAAACTGTTGGCGACCCAAAAAAGTACTTTAGAAATTGTTTCCATTTTCGTTTTATTCTATTATTTTTTTAAATTATTTTTATGATTTGGGCAGCTATTTGACTACGTCGAAAGCAATTTTATATTTACTTTTTATGGCAGCTTTTACGCCTTCCACTCCCGCTTTTTTGCTCGTCATTCCTCCTCACAAAAAGAGCTCCATTCAAGTCGGGCTGCGAGCAATTCTCTGTTCCAGACTATGGTTTCCGAAAAAATTTCCACCAGATTTTATTAATGAAAAATCCTGCAAAAATAAAAATCCAAACAACCCAAAAGTAAATCCTAACCTTTGGAAATTCAGAGGTTCATCTACTGCAACATAAACCATTTTTCCACTTGTTGTGACGATTAATCCAAGAATTGCAACAAACAAACTCATCAAAAAATGAATCTCCAATCTCAAATCTTTTTCAGGAACCAAATAGCGAATTCCGAAACTTAAACCGATTATCAAAACAATGACAATCACAGCAAAAAGCATCGATAAAACTTCAAAATCAAAACCTGTAAAAGTGAAAAAACTTTGTGTCAGGAGGTACAACAAAACAGGAAAAATCAACAAACCGGGATAAAATTTCAAAACCGAATTCCATTTGCTTTGTTTTCCATTCATATATTCCAGCAAAGCCGTAAAACAAAAACTGAGGCAAATTGCAGATTCCAGCGTTACCAAAATCGCAATATTGCTGAGAATCTCTGTATTTTGAAGATATTCTTTCATTTTCACCTGCGACTGTTCTATCGCAAAAGGATAGACAAAAAATAGAAATCCGCCGGCTAAAATCGCCATTACCAAAATCTGCCAGAATTTCCAAAAACTCAATTTCAGCAGTGTGTTGATGATGATGAAGAGAATCAATATGTCGATGATGATGTTCATAGATTATTGTTCGTTTTTTCTTCTTTTTCTTAAAACAAAAATCAAAATTCCGAATAAAATCACAACCACAGCTCCGATGAAAACGCCGTTAAGTTCAGTTTTTTCCTGTTGATCTGCAGTTTGTCTTTCTTCTTTTTTAAGAACTTTTCCGTCTTTAGAAATTTTCCCATCGTTCACGCCTTCTTTCATTTCCCGAATCTGTTCTTTATAAATTTTCGCATCTTCAGGAGAGCTGTTTTTAGAAATATAATCCTGTAATTTTGTATTGTCTCCAGCAAAACCTCCAGGTTCTGCGCCAAATTCTTTTACCAGTTTCGTATGAAGCGAAGCAAGACCTTTCAATTGTTCTGCATTGGCTTTCCACATTCCTTTTCGGGAAGTTTCCAGCATTACGGCTGTCATTTCTTGCAAAGTGGCAGGATTTTCTTTCGTAAAAAATTCTTTCACGCCAAGATTATGAACGTCATTCATATAAGTATCATAGATTTCGTTCCACATTTCATTGTCAATAACTTCTGGTCTGGTTGCGTTCCAGCCGTAAGTATTGGTCACGATTTCTGTAATTTGCGATGCGCTGGAAGCTTTTCCTTTCATCACCTCATTAATATAAGTCGGGTTGAAAATCGTTGCTCTGGCTTCCACACCAATTGCTTCTTTCAGTTCCTGCATTCTCATATTATTTCGGTTTCGGTAATCTGCCAAATATGCGTCAGGATCTTTGCCCGTCACTTCTTTGATTGCCGTGTTCATTCCGCCCATAAATTCGTAAACGTGGTCCAAACTTATTGCGCCCCAAGTATTATTTTGACGAGGCTGAATAATGACATCCGTATTTTTAAGCGCCGCTCTCAACATTCCTTCGCTGTATTTTCCCCAATCTTTTTCCTGTCCGTAAGTTGCGCCCATATTGTAAATATATTGGTCGGCGATTTCCTTTTGGGAAGTCCATTTATCTCCTGCTGTAATCAGTTCTTTGATTCCTGTATCGTATCTTCCCTGCAAACCTCCGAAAATCCTTTGCTTCGACATTTCCCGCGCATCTTTTGGTGGAACTCCGTTGGCTACCAATTGTTTTTCAATATCTAAAGTTCCTTTATTAACTTGATTTTCAAAACCTTCATCTTTTGCATTCGCTGCTAATTCGATGGCTTTAGAAATTAAGAATAATCGTGAAGCCGCCAAATCTCTAAACTGACCAGAAGTCTGAATAATCACATCAATTCTTGGTCTTCCCAATTGTTTTGATGGAATCAATCTCACATCCGAAACTCTACCGTAAGTATCTCTCACAGGCTCGGTTCCCAACATGTATAAAACCTGCGCAATGGAAACACCTTCCGTTTCTACAAACTCACTGCTCCAAAATGTATAACAGATTTTTTTAGGAAATTCTTTATGTTTTTTCTTGTATTCGTCCAGTGTTTTTTGAGCTAAAGTCACGCCTCTGTCCCATGCAATTTCTGACGGCGTAGATTCTGCATTTACGGAATATAAATTATGCCCAGTTGGAACAGCATTCGGATTTGCAACTGCGTCTCCGCCAGAAGAAGGCGCAATGTAACCGCCGGATAAAGCGTTTAGCAAAGTCTGCAATTCAAATTCAGGGCTTTTTAGAAGATTTTCTTTGTAGCGCAAAACATTGGTCAAAGTTCTGTCGATTTCCAAAATTGCCCTCGCTTTATCCTTCATCGCTTTTGGAATTTCAGGTTTTTTGGAATCTGCAAAAGATGGCTTTCCTGATGGTTTTTCAGCATTTGGTTTTCCTGAATATTTCTGATTTCCGGATTTTGCAAAGTCTGGTTTTTGACCTTTCATTTTACTTAAATTCGGTTTTCCTTTTCCTGATTTTTTATCTAAAAACGCAGGTCGCATTTTTGGAGGATTCAAAAGCAATTTGGATTTTTCTAATTCATCCATTTTAACACCAGCAACAGAGCTTACAAATTCTGGAGAAACTTGTTTTCCATTTAAAATTTGATTCACTAAAACTTTCGCAGGATTCAAATATTTTTGATTAAAAAAAGCTTTATTTTTCAGTTGAATATCCGTTACTTTTCCATTCATTTTATCCAATGAAGCTAAACTGTAAGCAATTGGATCTGCGCTCATCGCCAAAACGGTAGAATTTATTTTTTCTGATTTATAAGCTTGTCCAGCAACATAAAATTCACCATTGATTTTTTCCGTAGAAACTTCTTCAGCAAAATTATCCAGCTTTTCGATTTCCATTTCAGAATAAGGTTTTGTGAGAATACTGTCTAATCTCAAACTTCTGTGAAGTCCCATTTTAACAGCCATTTTCTTAACCTCGATAGAAATTTCAGGTTTATTTTTAGCATCCGTTTTATGATAAAATCTAATCTTGTCTTGCAAACTTCGGAAGTAATTTCGCATATCGCTTTCTACAAAAGCTGGCGTTAAATAAGAAATCGTTGTTGCATAAGTTCTTCGTTTAGCCATCATACTTTCGCCGATATTTCCAATCGTGTAATAGTAAAAATGAGGAATCGTTCCGACCAAAATATCGCCCCAATCGTTTCCGGAAAGAGCAACTTGTTTGTCTGGCGTAAATTCTAAACTTCCGTGCGTCCCGAAATGAAGCATTGCATCTGCTTTAAACTCTTTCTGAGCCCAAAGATAAGCGCCCAAATAAGCGTGAGTTGGAGGTTCTTTTACGCCGTGAGTAATTTTAAATTCATCATCACCAATCGCTGCAGATGGTTGTGGAAGCAATGCTATGTTACCAAAACGAACCGCAGAAATTGCGAGATAAGATTTTTCGTTTTGATTGACATTCATAAAATCTCCCGGTGCAGAACCATATTTTTTGATGACATCATCATAGGATTTTTTGCTTAATGAAGATTTCAGCCAAGAATCATATTTCGAAGATTCTATCAAAGTCGGTTTTCCATTTTTCACAAATTCCTCGAAATGACCTTTCGCTTTTGGACTGAAAATACTCCCTTGTTTTTGAATAATATTTTCAAATTCTTTCTCGGTTTCGGGAAGCCCGTTCAGGTTGTAACCTTCAGCTTTCAATCGCTTCAGAACGTTGTAGAGAGACTCTGTACCTTCCATTCCTTGTGCGTTCAGCGTGTTTTTTCCTTCACCTTTAAAATAATAGACCGCAACTTTTTTATCCTGATTTTTTATGTTTTTCAAATCAATAAAATTATTTACGATTTGGGTGAATTTCGCCAATCTGTCAGGAATCGTTTTAAACAAAAACATTCCGTCTTTGGTTTTTTCCTGAGCGATGAGAACATAAGGATAAATCGCGCCGTCCAATTCCGGCATTACGATACATTGCCCCATAAATCCACCGACCATTCCCATTGGATCTTCCAACCATTTTTCTTCCAACTGCAAAATAGAAAGTGGTGTGAAAAACGGAATATTTCTTTGTTTCAGCCAATTGACAGCTTCGTCGGGATTTCCCATTGTGAGACGACCGTGTGGAAAATAGACGACTGCATTTGGATTTATTTCTGATAAAAATCTGATTCTATCGGTGAAAGAAGCAACAGGATAAACATTCAAACCGGACTTTTGAAATGAGACAATAATGCTGTCCAAATACTGCTTGTTTCCGCTAAAAGGATCGTGAATACCAGAAATCAAAGCTACTTTTGGTGCACCTTCTTTATAGAAATTATTTTTTTTGAGGTAATCTTCATAAGATTTAATATCGTTAAAAGCTACTTTCTCATCAATATGGAAATAGACATTTTCTTTACTCGCAATCGCATCTTTAGGATTGGTGACGAATAGTTTTTTACCATCAATATCCTTTCGGATGTAGCGAACCAGATTTTGATAATTTTCTTTATTTCCGCTTTCGAGATAAGACGAAACTTTCTTCAGTTGAAGCGAATCTAAACTGTTGATATTATTTTCAGGATTCGTAACCGAAGTGAAATGCATCGGTACTTCTTTGGAAATCTCAGTTAGTTTTGCACGTTGTTTGTCATCGATTTTAAGTCCCATTCCGAAACCGAGAACAAAATCATAATTCTTGAGTTTATCGATATTATCCAAAGAAACTTCCTTAAATTTTATCATTTTATCCTGATTCGACAATGCGATATTCGACGCTTGATACGGCTGAAAATTGACCAAAGCAATGCGTGTTGCAGATGCAGTTGATTTCCAAATAAACCAACCTGCGAAAAGTAAAACTATGGCAAGACCAAAGTAGATTGCCTTTTTTTTGTTTTTAATTAATTGAGATCCCATTTTAATCCTATATAATATGTTCTGCCAGGCGAAATGCTGGAGTAAAAACTTGAAAATTTGGTTTTATAATCAAATAAATTATTGATTCCTGCGCTTGCTGTAAAATTGAAAAGCAAAGGCGCAGACAACTGCAATCGCCAGATCGAATATGGCTCGTAGTAAATTTTGTATTCTTCTGTGTGCGTATCGATTCCCGTTGTGTTATCAACATCTGTGATATCCGCAGTTCCGAACGTATTCATACTGCTGAAATATTTTCCACTGAAACTAATTGTTGGCGCATATTTTTTGAGAAAATCCAAAGTATAATCCGCTCTCACAGTCGCTGTATGCGGTCTTGTTATCGATCTTTTTTGTGGATTTTCATAAACATAAGTATAGGCACCTTTCAACAACAATGATTTTCTCAAACGATAAGACAAAGAAACTTCACTGCTGAAAACATCGGTTTTCCCAACATTTATGTACTGAATGGTATCGCTGGAAACCCAATTTGCATTGATTTTGTCCTGAATTTTGGAATATTGAGCCATCAATGTGATGTTCAGTTTTTTGAAATTTAAGTCCGAAGAAATATTGAAATTGTTGCTTTTCTCCGCTTTCATATTGTTGTTTCCAATGATCTGAAAACCGCCACCATAAGGATGAAACCAATCGGTGTACAATTCTTTCAGCGTCGGTGCTCGGAAACCTCCGGAATATCCACCTCGAAGAGTCATATTTTTATTGACTTTGTACATTCCCGACAAACGAAAAGTCGGATGTCCTTTGAATTGTGAATGATAATCGTATCTCGCACCTGTAACCAAGGTAAAAGCATCTGCCAATTTCCATTCCTGCTGTGTGAAAAGTGAATAATTCTGAGCATCTCTTTTCGCACCAGAACCATCACTCACAAACATAAATGTGAGCAAATCTTCAGAAAAAGCTTCTGCACCGGCAACCAAAGAATGTTTTCCGAAAAGTTGAACATCGTAAATGGAACCAACTCGCCAGATTTTGTTCTCGTAGTTTTTATCTTTTGATTTAATAATTTATAAAAATCGAATTTCTGATACTCATCATAACTTCCTGATACAACCAAATTGCTGTTCTCGCGAAGCTGAAAACTTGTCTTCATCCCAGTTCTGAAATTATGAAACTGATCCCGAACTTTAAAGCCATCCAAACCACCCGTATTTCTCTCCTGAAAGTAAAAACCTGTATTGATTTCTGTCTGGATTTTTGGCGTAATTTTTATGGAAACATTCGGACTGAAACCGTAATCTGTATATCCAGCAATGTAGGTACTGCTCAGTTTTTGTTCCACAATATTTCCGTGGGTGTATTCTTGTTTCAACGCTTCTGTATCAGTCAATAAATAAGGATCTCTGCTTTTATAAAACGCTGAAAAACCTGCACTTCCCCATTTTTGTTTTGTTCCGAAAGTTAAATTGTAATTCTGATCTTTATTGCTTCCGTATAAAGCCGAAGCACTGATCTGCAAAGGTTTTTTAAGCTTTTTAGTAATGATATTGATGACACCACCAATCGCATTGGAGCCATACAAAGAAGACGACGCTCCTTTCACGATTTCCACACGCTCGATGTTGTTCATATCAATTCTGTTGTAATCGATATTATCAAAAGTTTCCCCTGCCATTCTTTCGCCGTCAATCAGAAAAAGAACATATTTCCCGCCAAATCCCATCATATTGATGTTTGCGTGACCACCATTATTAGTAAATTCTACACCCGCCAATTCTTGCTCCATAAAATCACGAAAATTTGCCATTTTCGATTTCTCAATCGCTTCAGAAGTGATGACTTGTGTGGTTACAGGAACGTCTTTCAGTTTTCTTTCGGTTCTTGTCGCCGTTACTACAACTTGCTCAATATCTTTGTATTGTTCTTGTTTTTCGGAAAGATTTTCAGTCTGAGACCAGAGAATATTTGAAAGAAATATCAGTGGAAGAATTATCAGTTTTTTTAGCATCTCCATTCTTTTTTAAATGAATTGCTGAAACATATCCAACAATTCATTTCATTCAATAACCCGAGATTAATTTGTTGATTTTAAAAAGCAGAACCGCCTTCAGCATTGTATTGGTATTTGAAACTTACGTGACCAGCAGTGTTTGTTGCACTTTTATTATCGTAAATCTGTAGTTTCACAAATTTTCCAGAAGCCGATTTCACAACATACACAAAATTATGAACCGTATATTTTGGTGGCGGACTGCTTGTATCGACTGTTAACCAAGTTGTTAAAGTTTGAGAAAACGGTTGATCTTCCTCCGTGATTCCAGTTCCTGTAAACGCAGTTGTGATTTTTCCAATTTCGTCTTTCACGTATCCGGAAGTTGGTGCAGAAATGATGGAGTTCCATTCAGTTTTGTTTGTGTTGATTGCTTCGCCACTCCCTTTTCCAGATTTTCCACCATTCAGTTTTACATCACCTCTGTGGAAAGCGATGTCCCAATTATTATCATTTTGAGGATCTGAAACGGTAACAATTTCATTTTTTGAAAATGAAAAATAAATCCAGTTGGTGTACGATCTTGCATCTAAAAATTGATGCGTTTTGATTTCTCCTGCTGTTGCAATATCTTCTTCTCTATCGTCGCTACTGCTACATGAAGTGAAAATTAGAAGCACTAATAAAAGAGCAAAAATTGATTTTAATTTCATAATGTATAAATTATTTTTACAAAGGAATTAATTTTATTTATACTTAATAAAAATAGCAATATGATAAGAATCATAAATAAGACATTTTTGTCTTATTTTAAATTTCAAAGCAGTTTTATGAAGAAAATAAAGAATTATTAAAATTTAATGATGAATAAAGTTTAGAGGATAAAAACTTTATATTAACTGATTATCAAATTTTTGAAACTAACATTTTGAAATTCGCCTTGGTTATGACTGATCATAAAAATCGTCGAATCTTTATCTTGATTAATTTTCAAAATTTCTTCCATCATCGAGTGTCGTAAAGATGCATCAACAGCTGATAGTGGTTCGTCAAGCAAAATAATTTCGGCATTTTGAGCCAACGCTCTCGCTAAGGCAACTCTTTGCTGTTGTCCGCCAGAAAGCTTTGAAGGAAAAACATTTTCCAGAATTTTCAGATTAAATTTTTCTAAATAATAATCGATTATTTCTAGGTTTTTTTCTTTTTGTGCAAAAGCGATATTTTGCTTTACCGTCATATTCGGAAACAACGCGTAATTCTGGAACATTATCGAAATATTTCGCTTTTGAGGAGACAGAAAAATTCGGTTTTCGGTATCTAACAAAATGGAATTATTGACTTTAATAATGCCAAAATTCGGAGTAATAATTCCTGCTAAAATCTTGAAAAAAGTGGTTTTTCCAATTCCGGAATCGCCCGAAATGTGAATAAAACTTCCCTTTTCAATCACTTCACTAACCTCCAGAAATTTGCTTCCGGAAGAAGTGAAAATCTGATGTTTTATATTCAATTCAATCATCGGAAAGTGGTAAAATTAATTTTCCGATTGATACCATAAATCAACAATAAAATCAAAAACGAAACGATGAAAAGTATGAATGCATAACGGTTTGCAACTTCAAAATTCAGCGCCTGAACCTGGTCGTAAATCGCGACAGAAGCGATTCTTGTTTCTTTAGGAATATTTCCGCCGACCATAATGACAATACCAAATTCACCGATGCAATGGGCAAAAGTGAGCGCAATTCCTGTAATAACAGACGTTTTGACATTAGGAATAAGAACTTTAAATAGAGTTGTAATTTTAGATTTTCCCATAGTGTAAGAAATTTGGCGCAAATCATCATTCAATGCAGAAAAGCCGTTCTGCAAAGGCTGAATCATAAACGGAAGATTCGCGATAATGCTCGCAACCACAATTCCGTTAAAGGAAAATGCGAGGCGAACATCAAAAAATTCCTGCAAAACATTTCCGAATGCATTTTCGGGGCTGAAGGCGACCAACAAGTAATATCCCATCACTGTTGGTGGCAAAACCATTGGCATACAGATTAAAGTTTCGGCGATAAATTTCAATTTAAACTTTGAATAAGTAAGCCAATATGCAATCGGAACACCGATGAATATCAGAATCGTTGTTGTTATCAACGCTAATTTTCCGGTGAGTAATAAAGTGTAAATAAAATCCTGATCAAGCATTTACTTTGAAATTTTTGTTTGATAACCGTACTTTTCCCAAGTTTGGCTGGCTTTTTTACTTTTAATAAAATCAAAAAAATCTTTTGCTTCGGTTTGATTTTTACTTTTCAAAACAATTCCGCTTTGGGCGATTGGTAAACATTCGCTTGCTGATAATTCGTAGAAATTTCCTCGTGTCATCATTCCTTTGTTCTTTGCATTGGAAAGTGCGATGAATGCGATATCTGCGTTTCCTGTTGAAGCAAATTGTGCGGACTGATTGATATTTTCTGCCCAAACAATTTTGTTTTCAATTTGAGAATAAATTCCCATTTTTTTCAAAGCTTCGACCGTATTTTTTCCATAAGGTGCAAGATCTGGATTGGCGATGGCGATTTTTTTTATTTCAGGATTTAAAATCAGTTTCAAACCTTTGGAAACATTGGCTTTTGAACTCCATAAAGCCACTTTTCCAAAGGTGTAAATTTCAGAATTTCCAGAAGTTTTATTTTTACTTTTTAACTTATCTGGAAAAGAAGAATCGGCTGACAGAAACAAATCGAAAGGTGCTCCATTTAGAATCTGCTGAACCAGCAAACCCGACGAACCAAAAGTAATTTCGACTTTTTTATCAGGATTTTCTTTCATATAAATCTGTTTCAATTCTTCCAAAACATCCCGAAGATTAGCTGCTGCTGCAACTGAAATTGTAAAGTTTTGTGTCGACTTTTTTGTAAAATCAGATTCAGTTTTTTTACAATTTAACATTAAAATTGTTGCTAAAAATAAGCAAAAAGAAAGTCTTAAATAAATCCAATTTTTCATAAAATAAACGAAAAGAAAGATTTAAAATAAGACTTTCTTATCCTTTTCAAAGATAAGGCTATCCATTGAAAATTCAAAAATATTTTGTGGGGATTTGTAAGATCAAACCAATTTTTCCAAAGTTTTGCATTTTTCTTTATCACCAGATTTCACGACTGAAATATCAATATATTTTACCGTTCCCTGACTTGCTTCTTCAAATTGTTTAGCTTTTTTATCTGCGTAACCATAAGTGTAACCAACTGCTATTACAACTTTATGGCCGTTACAGTCACCCATCGCCAAATAAAGATAGTCGCCCAATCGTGATTGAATATGAATGCTCATGTTTTTAATTTAAATTCAATAATTTATTTCCAGAATTCATCTTGATAAAAATCATTTTCTTTTTGATGTATTTGCTCAAGTTGAGCTCCAATATTATTCAGTTTCACATCAGATAAATGTTCTTCTAAATGAGGAAAATACATCCGCTCTTCGAAACGAATATGATTGCTTAAAGCATTCGCAAAATCTCCTAAAATACGGATATCGTTAGTTTGATTCATAGTATTGATCAACTTACGGATCTCGATGTGTTCTTTTTCCATCTGAATCTGAAGAATATTGTTTTCAGTTTCGGGAAGTACGAGATCTTCGATTTCAAAATGACGACTCAGATTTTCCTGCCAATAGTAATTGATGTATTTTTTTATTCTGTCATAAGAAACATTCTTTTTGATCCCTTGACGAATTTTCCAGCTGCAAAGCAATCCGAAATGATGATCTCGGGAAAGCGGGACTAAGTTTTCGTTTCTTTTCATATTTTAAAATTTAAAAGAACCACCACTACAAAAGTGGCAGTTCTCAGGATTAAATAATTGATTATCTTTTATCTTTTAAAGACCAGCCGGTTTTCAGTCCGATAATGAAAATTACTAACAGCATTTCTCCTATTGCCAATAAAATATCACCCGGAACACGTAGCCATCTCAATGTATGCATCATATCGGTTTGCATAAATTCGGCGGAACGTGCATACCAATACCCTTCTTTAATTGAGGCTACAGATTGCATAATTCCTATCGGCAGCAAACTGATGGTTACCATCACCAATAATCCGATATTAGTTAACCAAAAAGCCCAACCGATCAGTTTATCATTCCATTCTCTGTCCGGATACAATCCTCTCAACATAAACATCATCAAACCAATTCCCAGGATTCCATACACTCCAAATAGTGCAGCATGGCCGTGAACTGCAGTGGTATTAAGCCCTTGAATATAGTACAATGCTATCGGTGGATTAATGGCAAATCCGAAAATACCTGCTCCTAAGAAATTCCAGAAACACATTGCAATGAAACAGTAAATTGGCCACTTATACGCTTTGATCCATTTGGTAGATTTACTAATTTGGTAATTTTGATACGCTTCAAATCCTATTAAAACCAACGGAACAATTTCGAGTGCACTAAATGTTGCTCCCAAAGCCAGAACTGCTGTTGGTGTTGCACTGAAATATAAATGGTGGAACGTCCCCAAAATACCTCCGGCAAGGAAAATAATTGTAGAAAATAATACTGCGTGAGTTGCTGCTTTTAATCTTAGTAATCCTAATCTCGTAAATAAAAACGCAGCTACAACGGTTGCAAATACTTCAAAGAATCCTTCTACCCAAAGATGAACCACCCACCATCTCCAATATTCTGCAATTGCCATGTGGGTTTGTCTTCCATACATCAATCCTGCACCATAAAATAATGCGATTGCCACTGCGGAAAGTGTAAAGAGTAATAATAAATGTCTGTCGCCATCTTTCTTTTTCAATGCTGGTAAAAGAGCTCTTACCATTAAAATTAACCAAAGAATTAATCCCACTAACAATAAGATCTGCCAAATTCTTCCCAATTCTACATACTCATAACCAGAATGTCCCCAAAGGAAATTATCTACATAGCCCAACTTTTGCATCACGCCTAACCATTGTCCGGCTAATGAGCCAAAAACTACGATCAATAGGGCTCCAAACAAAATATTGACACCCAAAACCTGATATTTTGGCTCGTATCCTGAAACTGCAGGAGCGATGTATAATCCTGTCGCTAACCAAGAAGTTGCAATCCAGAAAATAGCTAATTGCACATGCCAGCTTCTCGAAATTGACTGCGGTAAAAACTCATCGAGCGGAAAACCATAGAACCCACTTCCTTCAACTCCGTAATGCGCTGTGATGACACCTGCAAACATTTGCACTAAAATCAATAAAGCAACAACCCAAATGTATTTTAAAGTTGCACGCATCGAGGCTGTAGGTTTCATACTTCTCAAAGGATCTTCCAATGGAAGCATTTCACTGATCTCTTCTTCTTTATTTTTAGCGTGATAGAAAACCAACAACCCAACGCAACCTAATAACATTAATACACTGAATCCAGACCACAAATGCAGCGATGGTGGAGGAATATTTCCTATCAGTTCATCATGAGGCCAATTGTTGGTGTATGTAATTCCTGTGTCTCCGGGACGATCTGTGATACAAACCCAGGCTGCCCAAGAGAAAAAAGCATTCATTTTTGCCATCCTCTCCTCAGTTTTCACTGTATTTTTAGGAATGGCATAATGGTCACGAAGCTGATTCATCTCCGCATCATTCATAAATATCTTAGCATAATATTCTGCTAATTCTGCCTGTACTTTAGCTCTTTCAGGAGAAATTACAATCGTCTGAGTTGCCTCATCTAAAGTGTTTTTTCGGATTTCTCTTTTCAGAAGTACCTTATATCTTGCCTGCTCATCATCGGGAAGATCTTTATAAGTTTTCCCGTCTTTTTTTGCCAATTCATCTAATAAAAGCAGAGATTCGCGATGAAGGTAATCTGCGCTCCAATCGGGTGCAATATAGGCTCCGTGCCCCCAAATACTCCCAACAGTCTGTCCACCGATCGACTGCCAAACATTTTGACCATCTTTTATATCTTGCCCTGTTGCCATAACTGTTCCATCAGCTGTAACAACTTTATCGGGAACCGGAGGGATTTTCCTGTAAATATCTACACCGTAGTAAATCAAAACGGCAAATGATCCGATAATAACGGCAGCAAGCCAGGTCCATAACTTTTTAGTTGTCATAATCTTCTCAATTTAGTGTTCTACTGAAAATTCTTTTTCTAATTGAATCGCTTTTGGAAAGAGAATATTATTTTCTAAATGAATATGTTTATGAAGATCATTTTCAAAATCCTGAAGCATTGCAAATGTTACTTTATAGGTATTACAAGCATCTGCAGGAGGTGTATATTCATCTGTAAGTTCTGCAATTTTTCTTAATCGCTCTCCTTCAACAGTATGCTCGTGCTTCATCATATTTACAGGGTTTTCTACCGATCCAAATGGAGGTTGCGGAATTGCCATTCCTTCTATTTGCGCTCTAACCATATTTTTAATAAATGGGAAAAGCATTAACTCTTCTTTTTTCATGTGTGAAGCCAAATCCTGTGCAGATGCAAAAAACAGATCCCTGATCTCGAATAACTCAGGATGCAGGGCACCATGAACTTTACATAACTTATCCAAAAATTGTTGCAAAACAGGTGTTTTTTCTTCCACATAGCGGTGATGCGTTTTTTCTACGTAATCTGCTAAAAGATCTAATGGCCAACTGTTGAAATCAATAGAATTACCATCAGTCTTCGGAAGATTTTCTATGTCTGAATAAATTTGATCACTATCTAAATTTCTCGGACCACACGCTTCTTCTATCGTTCTACCTCCTTTACAACAAAAATCGATGCCATATTTTTGAATATCGCAGCAGTTCTAAAATCTTCTGCTACAATGTCTCCTATAAAGTCTGTCTGTGTATTCATAATTTAATACTTTTTTATCTTTTATTATTTTAAAATTTTTTGTTTTGCACTATTGCTTTGTTTCAATTACAGATTTTTAAAATAAAAACTGTAACTCAATTATTTCAAAAGCCACTCTCTTTCATGGCATTACGATAATTAAAAATTCAGCAAGTAAAAAACATGGATTCGTAATGCCAGAGAGAAAAGTGAGATCAAAACAGGTTCAGCTGTTTTAACTTCCAAATATTATATAAATATTTATCTATTTTTTTAAAGAAAGAATATATTTTACCATCTTCTGAGCATTTTCTTTACTCATTCCTGAGTGAGGTGTCATTGGGATATCTCCCCAGTTTCCTTTTCCGCCATCAATGATTTTCTGCGCAAGCATATCAATATCAGCTTCTGTATATTTTGCTGCAACATCCTGATATGATGGACCAACCAATTTAGCGTCTACTTTATGACATGACAGACAATCCATTCCTTCTAACAACTCTTTTCCTTCGGCTTCGGGTGTTAATGTTTCAGATTTAGATGCCATTGCTGCAGAATCTATTGTCTTAGGCTCTTCAAGCATTACATTAGATTCTACCGCTGTTTCTGTTGGCTTTTTATCTGAGCATGAGATCATTGTGAGTGCTGATAAAACTGCACCTAATACTACCTTTTTCATTTTTCAATTTTTTTATAATTTATAACTCTAGTTGCTTTTTAATTTCTTTTGCAGTGCGTTGAATATTGTTATCAAGGCCTTCTTTCTGGTAAGCCAGTGTACCTTTTTTGAATACACACTAATAATATTGGAGTGCGAAAATTCAATAGGAGAAATCTCTTTATACTTCACGGCCATAATATTGGCAATTTCCCTTGTATCGTTTTCGTTGCTGCGGATAAACATCCATTCTTTTTCATCAAGCTGATGGGTTTTTAGATAAGCCTTCATAACTTCAGGAGTATCTGTTTTAGGGTCAATAGAAATCAATAAATATTCGATATTATCAGGATCTACTTTTCCAACTTCTTTTGCTATTTTTTTCATTTCCGCAGTCAGCCTCGGACAAGCAGTTTTACATGAGGTAAAAATCATTGTCGTTACAATTACTTTCCCTTTAAGATCTATAAAGGAAATTTTACTTCCATCCTGTTTTTCCCATACTGACCCCACGTTGTAAATCGAGTCGGGACTTATAATCTCTTCTTTTTTGCTGCACGACAAAATTGAAAATGCAAACAAAAGATATAGTAACCGTTTCATTTTTTATTTATTTAAATTTTTTGCACATCTGAATCCTAAGTTATTAAGACAATAATCAGCTTTAAGGCTCCCTCTGAGTGCATATCTCACGAATCCGGCATAATTTCTAAGATCACTAGAAGTGATGGCAGCACCTGCACAGAAAAGAGATTCGTTTGTCGTATTATCCTTGCGGGATTCTCCGCTCATCATTACAGAATTAAAATCAAATGTCCATTCCCAAACCATTCCATACATATCATAAACACCATAATAATTAGGTAAATCTTGTTTGATAACTTGCTTATTTTTATCCTTTTTCTGATATGATTTTAAAATATAGTCCGTAAACTCAGGTTTCTTAGAAGCATTTTTTGAATTACGATCTGCCAATGCTGTAAATTCCCATTCGTCAATTGTAGGTAATCTTTTACCAACACTTCTTGCATACTCTTTAGCTGCGTACCAGGAAACATTTGTAACTGGTGCATCCGGACTTAGATTTTCGGGTATTTCGTAATCACTTTTCCAATGTTGAAGATATGAGCTGTCTGCATAAAGACGTTTTACTTTACTTTTGGTCCATTGAGGATTTGCTTTAAGAAATCTGAGATAGTCTGCATTGGTAACCGGGCTGTCGTCCAGATAAAAGGTTTCTACTTTTACAGTTCTTCCTGAATCTTTACCTATAAAAGCTTCATAGACACCTCCGTCAATTCTTACCATTTTTTTGAGTTGGAGACATATTTTAAATGGCTATGAACATCCGGAGATTTTTCATGCATATTAGAATGTCTGGAACAAGAAAACAGGGTTACGGCAATTGCAAAAAACATACTCACCACAATTCTCATTATTTCTATATTTTAGATCCTCAATGTAACCTTAAGTAATTTTAGTTTTTTTTGTAAACCGCAGGATTTTCAGCTCCGGTGATTTTAATTTTACCTAAAGCACCTTTATTAAAGGCTCTGAAAATCGCATGATCCACAATCACATACTCGCCGGGAACTGTCGCTTTAAACTCTACGATTGAAGCTCCGCCCGGAGGAATTACCGTTGTTTGTACATTCTCATTAATTTTACTTCCACCTTCTATGTATACTTTATCGAAAATTTCACCAATAACATGGAATGATGATGTCATATTTGGTCCACCATTTCCAACATAGAATCTTACGGTTTCACTTACCTTGGCCTGAAGCTCATTTGCACCTAACAGGGCACCTGTATTACCATTGAATACAATATAATCAGGATGTTCGGCAATAGCTTTATCCATATCAAATTCCTGAAGACCTTTGTCTCCAAATTTACCTTTGGTGTAGAAATCACCCTGCATAATGTAGAATTCTTTGTCCACTTTTGGCAGTCCACCTTCCGGTTCAATTAAAATCAAACCATACATTCCGTTGGCAATATGCATTCCTACAGGTGCAGTTGCACAATGGTAAACGTATAACCCCGGATTGGTTGCTTTAAAAGTAAACACGGATTCTTTTCCTGGCGCAACAAAAGTTGCTTCTGCTCCACCTCCGGGGCCGTTTACCGCATGTAAATCTATATTGTGAGGAAAGGTTGAATTTTCGTTATTTTTAAGATGAAGTTCAATGTCATCTCCCACTCTTGCTCTGATGAAACTTCCGGGAACTGTTCCGTTGAACGTCCAAAAATTATATTGCGTTCCATCTGCAAGTTCGCCCACTTTTTCAATGGTTTCAAGTCTGACGATAACTTTTTTTGCAGCACGGTTACCAATGGGTAAGGGAACATTAGGTGCTACTGCAAACTTGTGTTCTTCGGTAGTTCCGTCAGTTTTGATCTGTTCTGCATCTTGCTTGTTTTCAGATGAAGCAGATTCGTTTTGTTTGCAGGAATTCAAACTAATGAATGCAGACAAAACAGCTGTTACTAAGAGTGATTTTCTCATTTTGTATAGATTTACAAAGATTCTCATGTTTTAAAATAATTAAATTTAAATAATATATAAATACCTTAAAGTATTTTATTATTTGATAGTTTTTATATTCAAAATTATTATCTTTTTAATTATTTAAGTGGTTTATTTTTTTAGAAAAGTCAATTTCAAATCTAGATTTTTAACAAACATTTCGATTTTAGAATTTTCCAGCATATCTTTTATTTTCTGGCGAATATGCTTAAAATCATTATGAATAGGACAAGGATGATCTTCCGAACATTCTTTAAGACCGAGACCACAACCCGAAAAGAGTTTATCTCCATCTATTTCTCTCACGATATCAGCTACAGACTGTTCAAGATCTTTTCCTTCCATGTAAAAACCTCCGTTGGGTCCTTTTGCTGATTGTACAAAGCCCTTTCTGCTGAGATCCTGTAATATTTTAGCAATAAAATATTCCGGAGAATCTATCCCTGATGAAATATCTTTAATCCCCACCCTACTTCCGTCCTTAGACTTCTGTGCGATAAATATCAAAGCTCGAATGGCGTATTCACAGGTTTTAGAAAACATTTGCTATTTTTATAATACAAAGATAAAAATCTATTTTGAAATAAAAGACAATTTAGTATTTTATTTTAAATGATAATTATCATTCCCATTCCAAAAGTCTTCGCTCCCCTTCAATTTTTTTTGTCTCAGAAATATCCTGCGACATCTCAATTACGCCACGATAATTTTTTTCCGAATCACGGACTGCAAAATATCTAACATAAATCAGTTTATCTCGGTAATTAAACCAAAACGAAGCTTCATTTTGTTCACCTTTTCTGAAAGCTTCTAAAATTTTCAGTACCGTATCAACACTTTTCGGAGGATGGCAAAAACGAACTTCCCTTCCTATAATACCAGCACTTCTGGGAAAAACACGCTCTTCTCCACGGTTATAGAAAATTACACGATCGTTTTCATCTACATACGTTAGATCTAATGGCAAAGTTCTGAACAACAGATTTACCTGCTCTACCGTCATATATCCTTCATCAAAATGTGATGCATTTTCATCAAAAACAACCTCTGTTCTCAAAGTGGTATCTTCGGAGGGATGAACATATTGTACTTCATCAGGATATTTTGCAGGTGATTCATTCAGCATCCAGCCTATTTCGTTTTCACCTTCACGCATTTTTATCCATTCCTCATCTGAGAGAATATCCATCGCATTGGGGAACAGTACTCTTTTTTCAACTTCCATCAGGTTTTTCAGATTCTGACCCGCATATTCTATATTTTGTTTAGCAGAATCTAAATCTTTATCGTCAATATTTTTTCTGATTATTCTGAAAATATCCCGAATCGTATCATGAAAAGACCACATATTTCTTGAAGGCCCTGTCCAGCCCTTTTGTTCTAAAAAGGGAAACAACTGATTTTCTTTTCGCTCAAACCTTCTTTCTACAGTTGCTAAATGATTGAAAAGGTTATAAAATTTCTGAAACTCTTCGTTCGGATTTGTATTAATTAACTCTTCCAACAGAGTGATGATTAACTCCTCTTCAACCAAATAGGTATGAACGGGATGACCTGCTTTAAATTGTTCTTTGACCATTTTTAAATTTTAAATAAAATATTAATATCTTTTTATCTTTTAATTTTAAAGAAAAACCTTTGACTTTCCTTTTTTACTATTTAGATAATGACAAATTTAAGGTTTGAATTCCAAATAAAAGACTTTTTAGTATTTTATTATTCTGATAAATATCAGTTTACTTTAATGTTTTCCTCCGTTCAAAATTTTATAGATATGTAAAATTCCAGGGAAGATGGCATCCATAGATTCTTCCGCACCTTTTGTAGAGCCGGGAAGTGCAATAATCAACGTATCGCCAATCATTCCGGCAAGACTTCTGGAAAGCATAGAATAAGGAGTTCGCAATTGCCCGTAGCTTCTGATTGCTTCGGCAATTCCGGGAATTTCTCTGTCTAAAAGCGGACGAACTGCTTCTGGTGTAACGTCTCTTTTTGAAAGTCCGGTTCCGCCTGTAATCATTATTAGGTCAATCCCATTTTCAATATCAGACTTTATTTTATTTTGAATTTCTAAAACTTCATCAGGAATAATTACATAATCATTTGTCTTTACATTATTCTTTTCTAAAGATGAAATAATTGCTTTCCCTGCTTTATCTTCTTTTTTTCCTGCAAAAATACTGTCGGAACAAACAATTACAGAAGCATCGATACCTTCTCCCGAATCTTTGATATCAGATTTTCCGCCCTTTTTCTCAATGAGTCTGATATTTCTGATTTCAATGTTTTTATCGATTGGCTTCAGCATATCGTACATTGTAAGCGCTACAACGGATGCCGAGTGCATTGCCTCTACTTCCACACCCGTTTTATAAATCGTGTGAATCTCTGAAGTAATATAAATATCAAGATCTCTAATTTCAAACTGTATGGAAGTATATTCTATCGGAAGCGGATGACAATCAGGAATCATGTCACTTGTTTTTTTTGCTGCAAATAATCCTGCTGTTTTTGACATTTCAAAAACATTGCCTTTAGGAACTTTGTTGTTAACTATTGCATCAATTGTATCTTGTGAACTAACGCTCAGTACAGCTTCGGCTAAAGCTTTTCTGAGAGTACTATTTTTGTGAGTAATATTAACCATTTTATTTTTAATTATTTATTTTCTTTCCAAGTGTGAGTATTATCTTCCCATATTTCTTTCCCCCATAAAGGAACTTCTTTCTTGATCCTATCAACCATTTCATCGCAGGCACGAATGGCTTCCTTGCGATGTGGGGCTGAAGTGAAGACGAAAAGACATATTTCGCCAACTTTGATTTTGCCCAGAGAATGGTAAATATGTGCGCAAGTCAATTCATATTTTGTAATGATATCTTCGCGAATTTCTCCAGCTTTTTCTAAGGCCATTTCATGATATGTGGTGAAATCAATTGCTTCTACTTTTTTATCGTCAATTAAATCTTCACGGATCTGACCGAGAAAAATACTATGTCCTCCAATAGCAGTTTTTACTGTATGCTTAGTGATGCTTTCCGCAACAAAAGCAGGATTTATAGGGCCTTCGATAAAAATATTTTTAATTTTTTCATTGTTGAATTGATTTTATCCCTGATTTAAGATGCTTTATTTCTTTATCAGGAAAGTGACTTTTTAACAGTTTTAATGCTTTTTGGCTTCGAGCTCCTGAAGCACAGACAAAACAGATGGATGTGTAACAATTTAGTTTGTTCAGATTTTGTTCCAGTGAACTTAACGGAATTTCTAAAGTCTTTGCTAATGCAATTTTAGGTTGTTCATCGCTTTCCCTTACATCTATCAAAATACTGTTGTTTTGATTTAAAAACGATATCAATTCCTGATGTGATTTTATGCTATTATCAAAACTGTTACAAAATTCATTATAATTAAAGTTCAGAAATTCTTGAATCGTTTTCGGTCCTGATTTTTCCGTACTTTCCTTAAAATTGATTTTCATTGACTCATAATTCTTCGTGTTGAAAACCAATAATTGGTGAATCAGAGTTTCGGGAGAGTCAATCAATAATTTGATAACTTCATTTGCCTGAAAAGTACCGATAACCGCCGAATGCGCAGGCAAAACTCCGGCTTCATTACAGTTCGGAACTTCATTCTGATTGGGTGGAACCGGGAAAAGATCCCGATAATTGGTGATTTGATTTTCCTTTTCCACATTAAAAACCGAAACCTGACCTTCATTCTGAAAAATAGAGGCATAGACCAAAGGTTTTTTCATCAGATAGCAAGCGTCATTCAACAAATATCTTGTTGCAAAATTGTCTGTGCAATCTACCACTACATCAAAATTATGGATCATCGACAAAACATTTTTACCCGTTATCATTTCCTGAAATGCAATAATCTCAATTTCAGAATTAATTTTACTTAGATGTTCTACCGCGGTAATAACTTTGGGTAATCCTACATCTTGCTCTCTGTACAAAGACTGGCGATGAAGGTTTTCTAATTCTATTGTATCAAAATCTACTATACCTACTACCCCAACGCCCGTAGACACCAATATCTGGAGAACCGGGCATCCCAATCCACCTGCGCCGACCACCAATACAGATGAATGGGCGATTTTTCCTGTGCAGAAACTCCGAAATCCGGTAATATAATCTGCCTGTTGTATCGATTTAAATTCATTATGTTTAAATTTTAACCACCTGAATATGGAGGCAATAAAGCTATTTCAGATACATTAGAGATTGCTTGAGTATTTTCTGCTTTAGTTCCGTTAACGGCGACCAAATAAGTCGTTTCTTTTAGTTTGGGGAATTCTTTTTCAAGCATCAATTTCAGTTCAGCAATGGATTTTATGTTTTCTAAAGAAAAATTATATTCATCCGTTGTAAAGATATCCGTGAGTTTTCCAAATATTTTAAGTTTCATTAATTTAAATTTTAAAAATGATATCGCAATGCAGTTATAAAAGATCTTCCTTCTTTAGGATAGCCATAAGACAAATAATAATCTCTGTCCAATAAATTTCTGACACCAAAATCAAAGTTGACTCCTTTCACAATGTTTACCGATAATTTAGCATTAACCAACGTAAATTCGGGTGCCTGATCTCCTGTACTTGTTGTGTATCTTTTTCCATAAAATTCCATATTTACATTAAGTGTAGAGCGTAATTTTGGTACTTCCAATTTAGTATAAGCCATTAATTTATGATTCGGAACGTCGGTAAATTTTTCGTTACTACCTTCCGTTTTATCTTTCATATCGATATAGCTGTAGTTAGCTCCTAAAGTCATATTTTTAATCGGCATATATCCGAACGCCAGTTCATAACCCTGGAAAACGGCTTTGCCGATATTCACATTTTGACTGACGGGGTTTCCGTTGTCTAAAGCGCCGACTGTTCTGGCAAAAATGGCATCTTTCACATTATTGATGAAACCTGAAACTTCATAGTTGAATTTGTTTCCCAACTTTGCAGAATAGGTGATATCATAAGCCCAGGTGTATTCTGATTTCAAATCCGGATTGGGAACCTGACTTCCGAATCGGCTTGAATATCTTTCTTTCTGAGAGGCAAATCTTGATCTTTTGGAAGCTGAAAGTGTGATTAAATGATTCTTTACAGGTTCCACAATAATTCCTCCTTTGTAATCGAAAGCGTGATCTGAACCTTTTGGAAAATCATACAGTACATTTTTTTCTCCTGTTTCAAAGTGAGTTCCGTATTCCTGAGCCTTGATATTATTTCTTGAATTGTAAGAAGCTCCCACTACGGCTTTTATCAATGAATTAATTGTCACGACATCCTCCACACCAACATAAAAAGTATTATCCCTATAATTTTGCTCAGGTTCACCTTCTTTAAATTTTTGTCAGGTAGAGGTATTGGCTAAAATTTCCTCGTTATGTTCTTTATGAGAATCAAACTTATTATTAACAGAAAGTGTAATAACATTATTTTTAATCGCTTCGGTCGTTAAATTTAAAATTCCACCTAATGAATAATCGTCATAGACGCTTGAAAATGAAGAATTTTTGTTGAGCAAAGTATACTGATCGTCATCATATTGCTTCATTTTATTGTAATAGGTATCATAATATCCGGTAAAATTTAAAAAGGTTTTATTGGCAACCAAAGTTCTTGTTTTCAAATACATGCTTCTCTTATCGTACGTCGGGTAATTTCTCCAGTTGCTGTTTCCTGCTTTCAATGCATTGGGAGCGATGTCTTTATCTGCATTTTGGGAAATGATGCTGAATGAATATTCGTCCGTTTTGTTTGGCGTATAACCGAATTTTGCACTGAGCCTGACATCCATAGATTCGGAATTCACTCTTTCTAATGAAGGCTGCAACGGTGTTCCGTCAAATTTTCTTGAAATCAGATAATTATCAACTTTCAATAAAGAAGCAGAACCCATGATATAATATTTATCTTGTCTTGTTCCGATGTTGAGTGCCGTAAAATAAGAATTCACTCCCGTTCCGTCTGCAAAACCAACGCCTGACTGCCCATCGATATCTAAAGCTTTTACAGGTTTTCTGGATACGATATTCACTGCTCCACCCATCGTATTGGGTCCATACTGTACTGAAACCAAACTTTTTTCTACAGAAATACTATGAATATCAAAAGTTGTAAATCTGCTTAAGTCAAAATTACCGTCATAAGGTGTATAAATAGGAATACCATCAAAAAAAACAGGTGTTCTGAGTGAATTGAACCCTCTTACTAAAATACTTCCTTCATTTCTTGCACCCATTTGTGTGATGCTAACTCCGGGCAAAAGATTGACCGCATCTACGACGTTCGTTTTATTAAAATCCTGAATTAATTGTACATCCACCTTGTGAATAGGACCTTCATTTTTATCTTTTCCAAAGATATTCACTTCCTGAATTTCATAATAATTCTTTAAGGAATCTACCTTTGGTTGTTCTTGTGCTAACATATTTACTGAAAGCAGAATTGCTCCTGCCACTACATAGTTCTTTTTCATTTTTATAAATTTTTATTGATTATAATTTCTGCAGCACGGAAGTTTTCCGGCGTATTTATATTTAAAAGTTGAGTTTCAAAACCATCATCATAATCAATATAATGAGCGTTTTGTTGCTGAAGGAAGCTGGTCATTCTGAGATTTTCATTTTTAATTGTTTCTTCTAGAGTACCGAGTACCGCCAGAGGATAAATACCCAAAACCGGATATATTTTTTCGCCATGACGCACCACATTAATTTTATTTTCAACCTTTTTTGAAGAAAATCTTGAATTAAACCTGAAGAAACGAAGGGCATATCGCAACTGCAGACAAAAATATCTTCCCGGCAGAATTCTAAGGCGGAGTGAATACCCCCCATCGGACCTTTTTGTATTGTAATATCTGTAATAATACCCTTCGAATTTGGATAATCTGTATGATTTCCTGATATAAAAACCTCTTCAAAAACAGAAGATAAATTATCAATAACATGCTGTATTACATATTTTTCACCCAACACCATCGAGGCCTTGTCTTGTCCCATTCTGGAGCTTTTGCCTCCTGCTAAAATGACTGCTTTCATTTTGATTTTAGATTTCATCCTGAGAAAATTTGATAAAACATTCTTCTGCTGTTTTGAACTTTTCCACTATCAGTTTCCCATAATCTGTAAGTGAACTTTTCCCACCTGTTTTTCCGCCCACTTCCTTAATGACGATTTCTTTGGAAGAATTGGAATTAATATCTTTTACAATTCCCCACGCTTTTCGGTAAGGAATTTTTAAAACTTTTGCCGCTTCTGTGATAGAACCCAAATCATTGATTTGCTGTAAAAGCCGGGCTCTTCCAATTCCAATCTTTAATCCGGATTCGGTTTCAATCCATATTCTGCCTTTGATTTTCAGACTTTCCATATTGTAACTTTCTCTCCTATATTAATTTCAGTTGCATTTTCAGGAAACTCTACCAGACAATTGGTCTGTGCAACAGAATCCATTTTATAAGATTCTTGTGCGTTGAGAATTTGCACACGACCTTTAGAATAGAAGGCTTTCAAAAACTGCGTCTGGTCTTTGCTTTTTTTCTTTGCAAAAGATTCTGAAATGGCAAAATCTTGTTCTTCATTAAAATCTTTCCGCCCGAAACAACCTAGTAAAAAGGGTTTTACATATTGATGATAGCAGGAAAAAACAGAAGCCGGGTTACCGGGCAATGCAAAAACAATTTTCTTGTTTAACTTACCGAAATACAGAGGTTTTCCTGGCTTTTGCTTGATTTTATAGAATAATTCTGAAACGCCTGATTTTTCTAAAGCAGGTTTCACATAATCATAATCTCCTACAGAAATTCCCCCTGTAATTAGTAAAACATCCACCATTTCAAAACCATTTTTTATGGCAGAAAAAGTAGCTTCTTCCGTATCTTCGACATGATTGATGAATGACAACTGATGATTAATTTCAGCCAAAGCTGATTGAAGCGTGTACGTATTAGAATTGTAGATTTCCCCATCCAGAAGAGGTTTCCCTATTTCCACCAATTCATCTCCTGTATAGAGTAGTCCTATTTTTAATTTTCTGTAAACATCAATTCTGTCAATTCCAAATCCTGCTAAAAAACCTATAACCGCGTGATTGACAAATGTATTTTCATCTATTATTTTTGTTCCTACTTGAGTTTGAGAACCTTTCAAACGGATGTTTTCTCCTTTTAAAATTTCATTACAATTAAATTGAATTTGGTCTTCAATCCTTATCGTTTTTTCCTGCATAATTACGGTATCAACACCTTCAGGAATTTTTGCACCTGTGAAAATACGTACAGCCTCTCCCCGAGCAAGCTCAAAACTATTTTTTGATACTCCGGCAGGAATGATATGTTTAACTTTTAATTCTGAAAAATCTGCTAAATCTTCAAATCGAAATCCGTAACCATCCATCGCAGAGTTATCAAAAGAAGGAACATCTAAAGTTGCCAAAATAGGTTCTGAGGTATAAAAACCTTGAGCTTCTAATAGTGAAACTGTTATTTTCTCTGTACGATAAATTTGTGTTTCGATTATTCTTTTAGCATCGGAAACAGGGATGAAATATTTCATTTTGCAGATGTTTTTGAAAGTTTAAAAATTGAAGGTATAAAATTGTTTCTTATTAATCTCTCCTATTTCACTCGGTTTACTTCAATGTTTTTCAGCCACTTTACGTGTCGTGGGCCGGTTTTGGTATCGTTAAGACTTACCACAATCATTTCTCCTTTTTCTTTAAGAGGCTGACCGTTTTGTTCAAATAATACGTACACCTTTTCACCTGTCGGACTATTGAATAACTCTGCCCAGGAAAATGTCGCTTTGTAATCATCCGATGCTCTTGCAACAATGTAAAAATTTCGGTCTTTATGCTCCTGTTGTGCGATTTTTGCTTTCTCTAAAATATCTGTCAGAAGAACTCCTTTTGTTGTTTTAATGTCGTCTTTCGTAATCCCAGATTGACAAACGATTTTCATGTCATTCAGTTCTTTCACATTCATTTTTTTTAAAGAATCGACTGTTAATGTCAATTGATTTACAACATCTCCAGTCACTTTTACTTCTTTTGAAATGTATTTTAAGTCATCTTTTTCGTCGTGTTTGTGATTTTCTTTTTCAGAACTATTTTGTGAGGTTCGTGGTTGATTTTCGGTTACAACAGTTTCAGATTTTTTGCATTGCAGTGTTGTGATTGCAATCATCGCAACAGCGATTAGCTTTGTTAATTTTTTCATTGGTAATTGTTTAAAGATTTTATTTCTGAAAAGCATTATGCTTTTTGAAGTTTGTATTGGCTTATAGATTAATTATCCGGTAAGAACTTTATTTTTTAATCAGTTTTAGTGTAATTAAATTATCAATTCTAATAATGTATGCTCCGGTCGGTTGATTAGAAATATCAATTGAATAAGATTTTCCAGATATATTTTTAACTTTTTGTATAAGTTTTCCTGTTAATGAGTAAACTTCTAAGCTGCTGTTATTAAAAAGATGATTAATCGTAAAGTAACCGTTTGAAGGATTTGGAGCCACAGTTGAATCTTTTTTCAAGCTTGTTTCTGACGTTGACAATGAACCATTTCTTTCTAATTTGATGAGTAGGACATCGTTATTTCCGTGGTGTGTTCCTGCGGAAATATTCGTCGACTTTGAACCTAAAGCAATTACAAAACCTCCATCTTCTGTTTCCGTTAAACTTCTCCCCCAGTCATAACCCATTCCTCCCAGTGATTTTTGCCATTCAATGGTTCCTGTTTCATTCAGCTTTGCAATCCAACAATCAAATCCACCATTATTTCCGCTTACATTTCCGTTATTTGAGTTAGAATAACCTGCAACAATGTATCCTCCATCTAAAGTAGGTTGTGAAAAACGCCCATAATCGGAATTTGTTCCACCCAAAGATTTTTGCCATTCTATATTTCCAGCTGAATTAAGCTTGATAAACCAATAATCAAAATCACCATGATTAGAAGTCAAATCACCATTGTTTGAGGTAGTTGTAGCTGCTACGATATATCCTCCATCTGAAGTATTTTGAATATATTCTGCTCCTTCATATGCCGTTCCTCCGTAATTTTTCTGCCATTCTAAAGTTCCGTCTGAAGAAATTTTAAAAACCCATGCATCATAACTTCCTTTATTTTGAGTTAAATCTCCATTGTTAGAATTCGAGTCCCCTGCAACAATGTACCCTCCATCTCCAGTAGGTTCAATAAAATTGGCGGAATCGCTATTGGATCCTCCATACGTTTTTTGCCAGACCAAATCTCCATTTTGATTCAACTTTACAATCCAGGCATCTGTCCCTCCGTGATTTCCTGTGACATCTCCGTCATTTGAATTTGTTTCACCGGCAATAATGTATCCTCCATCAGCCGTTTGTCTGATTGAATGTGCTTCTTCGTCCTGACTTCCTCCGAGTGATCTTTGCCACTGTATAGCTCCTAAGGGATTGCTCTTTACAACCCAAAAATCTTTTTTCCCATTATTGGATGTTAAATCACCGTTATTAGAATCAGAATCTCCTATAAATATATACCCTCCATCCGAAGTCTGCCTAATACTGATTACGTCATCATCTTTCGTTCCACCATAAAATTTCTGCCACTCAATTGCTGGTGTTTGGCCATAAGCCAGCCCCGCTATAGCCAAAGCGCATAGCATTAATTGTTTCATATAATAAAATTTTTTGTTAGTTTATAGTAAAACCTGCCGTTATGTTTTTTTATCCTATCGGTGGCCAAATAAAAATCAACCTCCTATTTTTATCATACTTCTATTGACAATTTCATTGTTCTGTATATTTTCCATTTTAGAAAACTGTCCACCCTTTTCCTTGTGTTTTTTGAGGATTCCGAATTGGATGAGTTGTTTTAGATCTTCATTATTTCTTAAAGATTTCAGCAAATCAAATTCATCAGCTCCGAAAAGACAGTTTTTCATTTTCCCGTCAGATGTGATACGAATTCGGTTACAACCTGCGCAAAATGAGTTGCTCATTGTAGAAATCAATCCGAAAACCCCTTTGCTTTCTGAGTTGATCCTATATTTTCTGGAAGTATCATTTTTATGGTCTTTTACTTTTTCATAAGTGAAGTGTTTGGAAACTAAACTCAGCATTTCCGAAATCGGAATCACTTTATTTTTCTCCCAGGAATTTCCGGTAAAAGGCATAAATTCTATAAACCTCAACTCTATCGGATAATGATGCGAAAGTGCGATGAATTCTGGAATTTCGTCTTCATTGAAACCTCGCATCATGACAACATTCAATTTTACATTAAATCCTCTTTTAATACTTTCTTTGATATTGTCCCAAACCGTTTGAAACAAATCTCTTTTCGTGATGTATTTGAATTTTTCGCGGTCGAGAGAATCGATACTGATGTTAAGATTTTTCACGCCACATTCTTCAAATAAATC
Source organism: Chryseobacterium sp. 3008163 (assembly GCF_003669035.1). NCBI lineage: Bacteria > Pseudomonadati > Bacteroidota > Flavobacteriia > Flavobacteriales > Weeksellaceae > Chryseobacterium > Chryseobacterium sp. 3008163. Next base: position 336,468 of record NZ_CP033070.1, read on the forward strand.
AAAATATTTGTGAAGCAAAACGCCATTTGTGGTGATTCCAATCCTTGCATTTAAGGTAGACATCTGGCGAATAATTGTTTCAAGATCACTTCTTACCAAAGGTTCGCCACCCGTAATTCTGATTTTATTGATATTGAATTTTTGAACGAAAACTCTAGCAAGCTCATAAATTTCCTGACTATTCATCAACTCAATTGAAGGCGTACTTTTGAACGGCTCATCGGGCATACAATACAGGCAACGAAAATTACAGCTGTCAGTAATCGAAAGCCGGAGATAATCATGTTTTCTCCCGAAAGAATCGAGTAAATCAGTAGGATTTGTCATCGTTTTCTGTTTTTGAATTTTTGATTTGCCCTGTCGGAATATCGGGTACATATCTCAGAAAGAAAATTGTACACATAAAAATAACCACTGAGCCAATTGCCGAATACCAAGCAAAATCAATATGCTCTTTGTCTAACGCTTTATTGATAGTTCCAAACAAAAGCCACATCTGTAAACTGACCAGCAAAATGTAAATACTAATGATGGCAACCAACATTTCGTTGACGCGGAAGGTTACTTTTTTTATAGGTTTCTTTCGTACAGACATTTCTTTTCAGTTTTAATAATTTTATTTCAATTACGATGGGCTTTAGGCCAAACTTATTTTTTGTCTAAAACCAGTGTTTATTATAGTCTTCAAAAACGGGTAAAAGTCCGTTTACATCGATTTTTACTTGATTTCTCTGTAATTTTCAACAGTGAATTGTTGCAACCCGGCTTGAGCGGAAATCCTTTTTTGCGTTGGGAAAAGCCTTGGCAAAAAGATTGGGAGCGGAAGACGGAATAGTTGCCCAAATAATTATCGTTCTAACCGTGACCGTGAGTTTCTTTAGTTTCTTTAGCGAAATCTGTCACGTAAATTTTATCTTCTTTTATCACAACCGTTAATTGTGGAAGCGGTCTTGGCGGCGGACCTTGAATCACAGAACCATCGTCTGGATTGAAAAAACCGTGGTGACAAGGACATTCTATTATTTTTTCTTGATGATTGTACAAAACAGAACACGATAAATGAGTACATTTCTGCTCAAAAACTTTCCATTTATCTTCTGCGAGACGAATGAGCATATAGGGAACCCTATGATTCTCATTGATGTAGAAAGTTCGCATTCCTCCGACTTCCAAATCAGTGGTTAATCCTACAAAATATTCACCAATAGTTTCTTCTTTTCTAAAATGATTAAACACCGGAACCGCCACGTTCGCCAATGCTAAAGTACCTGAAAAAAAGGTGATTAGTTTAATAAATTCTTTGCGAGACACATAGGCTGCTTCTCGTTTTTTTATAGGAAAATCAGCTTTCCAGGCGGGGATTTTTTTATTATCTTCTGACATTGTTGTAGGTTTAAAAAACTTTTAATTCTTCGCTGCCTTTTGGCATCATAATATTCACTTTGGTATTCACTATTTCTTTTCCAAAAATAAAACGGTTGACCGGAGTACTGTTTGGCCTTTTTTTCGCAACATTATCTCTTGTATCGAAAGTTAACGCGCCACTCGGACAAACGGTTGCACACATTGGTTTCAGTCCCACACTTGTTCTGTCGTAACACATATTGCATTTCATCATCAACATCGCACTTTCATCAGGAATTTGCGGAACTCCGAACGGGCATCCAATCACGCAATTCGCACAACCGATGCATTTTGAAGTATCTGCAGTGTGCACGATTCCGTACTCGTCTTTTGTAATTGCGTCTGCCGGACAAACATTGGCGCAAATAGGATCTTCGCAGTGCATACAGACCTGAACCGTGGTTTGAATTGTTTCTGCTCTGTCTACATAATGAATATGAATCATCGAGGTTTCTCCGTTAGTTTCACATTCTGCACACGCCATCTCACATGAGTGACAGCCGATACATCGTTGCATATCCACAAAAAACTCCATGTCATTAAATTTTTCAAATTGTTCCGCCATAATTTTTTAAAATTTAATATTGAATATCTCTACTTTGGTTGGCAAACTCTTCTGAATGTTCGCCTTTTTTTCTTCCGGTTTTTTCAACTTTACAAGCGCAAACTTTAAATTCAGGAATTTTTGAAACCGGATCTAAAGCATCAATGGTTAATTGATTTGCTGAGTTTACACCACCCCAATGATAAGGAATGAAAACAGTATCTTGTCTAATGGTCTCCACGACGTTTGCAGGAAATAATGCACTTCCGCGTCTTGTAGAAACTTTAATTAAATCATTTTCTTCGATACCGTATTTTGCTGCCAATTTTGGATGAATTTCCAATAAAGGTTCAGGATAAAGGTCAACCAACTTCCCGATTCTTCTTGTTTGAGAACCGCTTAAATACTGACTTACCACTCTTCCTGTTGTCAACACAATCGGATATTCTTCGTCCGGCTCTTCGGTTGGTTTTTTGTAAGGAGTCGGGTTGAAATGTGCCTTTTTATCATTGGTATTGAAAACCTTATCTTCCCAAAGCCTTGGTGTTCCGGGGTGATTTTCGGTTGGACAAGGCCAGAAAATCCCGAGATTTTTTTCTACTCTTTCGTAGGTAATGCCGTAATAATCTGCGGCGCTTCCTCTGGATGCAACTCTTAATTCATTAAAAGTTTCTTCACTGTTTTTATAATTGAATTTATCGCCTTCACCTAATCTTCTGGCTAATTCCATTAAGATCTCGCTATCCCGTTTTGCTTTTCCGGGTGGGTCTACAACTGCTCTGATTCTGATAACACGACCTTCCGCAGAAGTTGTAGTTCCTTCTTCCTCTTCCTGTAAAGAACCTGCGAGAATAATGTTGGCGTGACGTAAAGTTTCGGACAAAAAGAAATCAATTCCGGCATAAAATTCCAGTTTTTCTAAGGCTGCACGAACGTTGCTATTATTTGGTAATGAAACTAAGGGATTGAAACAAATCGACAACAAACCTTTGATTTCGCCTCGGTTGATTGCTTCGATAATTTCGTAAGCACTTAAACCCTTTCCTGGCATATCTTCTTCTTTGATTCCCCAGACATTGGCCACAAATTTTCGGTGTTCAGGATTTTCGATATCTCTGTTTCCGGGAAGTTGGTCGCATTTGTGTCCGTGTTCTCGTCCACCTTGTCCGTTTCCTTGTCCGGTAATTGTTCCGTAACCACAATAAGGCTTTCCTATTCTTCCGGTTGCTAACACCAAATTAATACAGCTTGAAACATTCTGAACACCCTTAGAATGATGTTCTATTCCACGAGCATGCATCAGGAAACTGGTTTTTGCTTTCCCCCACATTTCTGCCGCTTTAAAAATCAATTCTTTCGGAATTCCGGTTACTTCTTCGCCCCATTCCAAAGTACACTCTTGTACAGCTTCCGCAGTTTCTTCAAATCCTGAAGTATAATTATTAATGAAATCGTTATCCAGCCAATTGTTATCAATTAAAACTTTCAACATTGTATTCGTTAAAGCAGAATCTGTTCCCGGTCTTAACGGCAAATGAATATCGGCAGTTCTCGCAATTGGGATCTGACGCGGATCAATGACAATGAGTTTGGCTCCATTGTCTCTTGCTTCCCAAATTTTATGTGTTAAAACAGGAAAACATTCGCTCACATTAGCTCCGGTAATGATGATGACTTCGGCATGCGCCAAGTCTGCCCAACTGTTGGATGATCGATCCATCCCGAATGCTTTTTTATTTCCCGCACCTGCACTTACCATACAAAGACGACCGTTATAATCGAGATTTGCGGTTTTCAGGGCAACTCTGGCAAATTTCCCGACCATATAACTTTTCTCATTCGTAAGAGAAACACCGGACAACATTGCGAAAGAATTTTTACCATATTTTTCCTGAATTCTTCTGATTTCTTTGATGACAACATCATATGCTTCGTCCCACTCAATCGGAACAAAACCTTTACCTTCTACCCTTTTGTATGGTGAAAGTAAACGATCCGGATGGTTATCCTGCATATATCGTTGCACACCTTTTGGGCACAGTCTTCCTTCATTAAAAGGGAAATCATTCCATGGTTCGAAACCTACAACTTTTTTGTCTTTCACTTTTAATTGAATTCCACATTGTAAACCACAAAAACAGCAGTGTGTTTTCACCAAAGCATCGGGATTTTGAGGATTTGATCTCACTGTTCCCTTGTTTGGGTAATGCTTGTGGGGTCCGAATACATTAATGATTTCGTCGGCTGTTACGGGTAATTTTGCCATTTCTATTTTATTTTAACCAAAATAATTTCCTGATTCTTGTCTTGCTTTAAGATGCGCTTTTGCAAGCATTGCTCTTTTTCCTTCGGGGCTGTAATCTAGATAACTTTTTCCTTCTTCATTTTCTAGATTGAAACCTATTTCTTGGGTGATTTCTTTTAAATCTTCTATGTGCATTGAAGTAGTATATTCATCTCCTGTATGCGGACAAATCTGCATTCCGCGACGTCTTCCTTCTATTTTATAGATGTTTGCACCCACTTGTGCAGGTCTTTGAAAAATGTGAAAGAATTTTCCGAAAGGAATCCACATCAGAAACATCGCAACAGTAATTGCGTGAATAATTGCCATAAACTGGCTCATTTTACCTTCGAGATAAGTATAATCAAACCAAATTCCTAATCCTGTAACTGAAACTGCAACGAGTAAAATCAACGGAAGCCAATCTCTTTCAAACCATTGTGTTGCTATTAAACCTTCATCAATAAATCTTCTATGCATCATTATCAAACAACCTACGATAACCATAATCGCAGTCCAGACCAAAATGTGGAAAAAAAAAACTGCAATAAAGGTATCTAATGGAAAAGTCATCACCGTTACTCCCATCATATGTGTTTCGTAGATATCAATAGTTCCAGGTTTAAGCGTAAAGTGCAGCCAACCAAATGTAAGCCCGAAAGTAACTCCAAAAGAAATTAAACATCCGGTAGCTAAAAGAAAATGTCCAAGCCAGCGCATCCTTCCTCTCGGTACAATAAATTTTTGGAATAAAATATTACGAACAGAAAGCCGAATGACCTCTTTCATATACACCGGATAATCTTTGCTAAAAATGAATTCCCAGGTACGTTTCCAATATTTCTGTGTCGCAGGACGCTGCTTCCAAACAGAATGGTGATAAACCACACCAAACGTCATACTGATAGTTCCGAAGAAATAAATAATTAGCGCAGCATCGAAATTTTGCAAATTGACTGAACCTAATATGGTAATTGCAATTACTACAAACGTTGCTATTATTGCATTGATAAATGCTTTTTTGTTGATGTTAGTAAAAATGCTGAACATAGCTAAGAATTTTAAGTAAAACCTTATTAATAATCGATGACGACTTATTTTTTCTTTAACAAAGATACAGTAATACATCCTTAAATAAGATAAAAACATCTTATTTAAAATTATTCTAAAGCAATAAGTTTTAAATAATACAAATCATTAATTTGATAATCAAATAATTACAAATAACATGATTTACATCATATTGAAAGAATTAAAGATTTTTTTTTAAAATCAAATTAGAACTGAAGATACATTCACATTATATCAACTACTGAAGTGTTGATATTTTTGACGATTTTTTAAAATTTTGAATGAAGAGATGTATGAATTAAAAAAGTAAACGCCTGATAACTTATTATTATCAAGCGCTGTTTGGCTTTAAATGGCATTTGTGACCCAGAGGTACAATTTTCGAACACTTTTGTAGAAGATTTAAATGAAATTGCGAAACTATCATCAATCAATTATTAATTTGTATAGATGTTAAAAGTAAATTAATGAAACATTATTGAAGAAAAAAAACGGTGGAAATATATTGTATTATTTTGCTTTGAATGGAATGAAATTTTTTTATTACAAATAAATAAAATCAACTCTCGCCGAAATTGTAATGCATACTACATCTGTAGAAAAATAATATTTAGAATAAAGAAAACGACCTTCTTTGATTCACCTTTACTTAATCACTAACTGGAACTATATTCCACCCCGCCTCTGCAAACAGCTCCAGATCATGTTCTACATTTTCTTTTCGGACAGCAAAACAGAGTAGATCCGTCGGCCTTGAGAAACCCACGTACATCATTTTTAAAGTTTCATTTGACCTTACTTTGTTTAAGTGTGAAAAATCCTGTTCTTGAAAAAATAACGGATTCTTACCAATAAAATCTGGCCTTTTCCTAGTTCCTTTGACGAAAACTGTCAATTTAGCAATTTCAGAAGTGTGGTAGTCCGTTTCAACATACATTGTTGCACAATGTGTCTGCCCCTTAACCGAATGAACAGACCCTAACTTAATTAGAAGATCTGTCTTTTGACCTAAATCATTATTCTCTACAATTTCAGCACTATTAAAATCGAAATCTTTGTTAATAAATCCACCAGAATTAATAATCCTAAAGCCTGGAATTAAGTCTGCTAAGTCATTAACAATAAAACTTGAATAATCATTAAATACGACCTCATAATCCTCTTCAACGACAATAGAATAACACCAGGCATACAATCTAATTTTAAAATTCTCATAATATCCATTTCCCTTGCTTCTAATAAGCTGAACAAAAGTAGATTTACGAAATTTCCTTGGAAGATCTTCAGATAAATTTATATTCTCAATTCGTAAGATCCTAATTATTCCATTCAAAATCGATTTCCTAACTGACTCAAAAGTCTTCTTATTCCGGTCAAATAAAAAGAGATATTTTCTTAAACAATCAAAATCTTCTTTTTTCTGCTTACTTTCACGTGAATATTCCGGAAACAGTTTTCTTAAATGCCATTTTTCAGAGCCTTCTTCCTTGTCCGTTGTCCAGGCAATGATGTGAAAGCCTCTTTCAACATTTTTGGGATCTTGCTCTAGACCGTAATGCTTTATTAGGCTAATATATTTCTCTTTAAGTTTATCTGCTTCCGATTCATCCTCATAGATCAAAAGATGAGGAGCGATGGAATCACGGTTAGAACACCCGACTACTTTATAACCTTCATTTCGATTTAAAACAAACCCGTCCACAAGTGAACCAATTATTGGAGTCAATCTGTGAGAGTTACTTAAGCTTAGATCTGACTCAAATCTTTCTGGATAAATCTCACTCCTAGTTTGCCAGACAACTTCACTGTTCAAAGAACTGGTTGAATAAATTGCCTGATTTCGGTCACCAATTCTTTGAATTACAGTGCCAGAATCTTCTGTAAAGAAAATACTTTCTATCAATTGAACTTGATCAAAATCAAGATCTTGCATTTCATCTATGAAAACATATTTAAACCTATGCTGCAATATAGCCTTTAAATCTATGGAGCCAGGAAGACTAAGATATCTTTTTGAAATATCAAAACTATCCTTATATGAAAGAATACCTTGAGATAAAAGACCTAATTTCCAACTCTCCAACTCCAGATAATAATTTCTGTTAACACCAGAATATGTCAGTTTTGATGTATTTCCGATTTTAATTTTTCTGCCTTCAAAATCATATGAGCAGTTCTTCAAAAAATCTAGAATATTATTTTCCTTTTCTCTCGATGAACCAACAAAGTCTCTATTAACTAAACCAAAAAGCTTATTTTTAAGATTAGATGGTTGTATACCTTTTCCGGAATAAACAAGACTTCCAAAAAAACGTCCAACCTCATAAAAATACATTTCATCATCATTTTTATGTATGTAACTACCATATAGTTCGAAACAAGCTTGATTAGCTATGAATTTATTTGCAAAGCTTTGAAGTGTACCGACAAAATTAGGATACGTGAATAATTGTGGACATAATGGTTTTAAAACTTTCTCAATTTCTTCAATGGCATGATTCGTATGCGAAAGCACTAATACTCCTTGATTTGCTTCGAGAGGCATATTTTTCGCCAAGCAATATAATTTTGCTAATAGAGCTGTAGTCTTACCACTTCCAGGTACTGCTAATAAATCAACAGTATTCATATGATTTATAAATTCTCTTCTTTCATCATCAAATTCTTCCCCATTTATGAATATCTCTTCTGCTTTTCTAAGGTGTCGTGGATCAATTCTCATAATCATGTACATGTTTTACAGCTGTCACCAAGTAAGATAAATAATTATCCTCAGTAATTTGTTCAGCTGTAACGATAGTATCCTTTTCCAATAATTCAGCAAAAACATTCATAACCGCTACTTTATCAATTGGCGACGTTCCATCCCCTTTAGATAATTTCTTTATAAACTTTCCTTCAAAAGAAACTTTAAAATCGCCATCCTCTTTTTTAAAATCTTCTGTTTTACTATGCACCTGTAAAACCGCCTCCTTGAAAATATTAGTTAAGCAAGATTTATATAAACACCATTCAAGTGTCCATTCTCGAGCTATATTTAATTTTACATCAGTAGACTTCAATCCACGTTTTAAAGCATTGATATTACAAAATTTATTTTTAAACGTCTGATTTTCTCTGAGTAAGGATTTAAAAACTCCAAATTCATCAGGTCTATTATCAAAATCAGTAATAATAGAAACAGGGACCTTCATTTTTCCTTCATCTTGTCGTAGAAATATTTTGGCAAAATGAAGATATGCGGTAGAAGCAACATTAATAATCGATATTTCTTTTTTTGTTAGATCCATACCTAATTTAAGAGCTAATGTAGGAAGAAGTATTTCTTCAGACCAGCCTTCTACAATAATATTTCCTCTAGAAAAGAAGAGGTTGCTTTTAGTCACATCCAAAAAGCGCTCTAAATATTTATAATCTTTGCGATCCAGTTTAGTATTTCCTTCACCTAAAGGAAAAACATCATTATTCTTGCATATTATAATTTCCCTGAGATCTGCCTGTGAGGTAATATTTGGGCTATGACTAGTAAGAATATACTGAATACCCTCCTCCCTTTTTAATCGATTAATAATTTTCAATTGTGCCTGAGGATGAAGATGGGCTTCCAACTCTTCAATCATACAAAGCTTTAAGCCATTCCAGTCAGCTTTTCGTAGGTGAAGTAATTCTGCAGCCATAAATAAACGATTCATGGTACCAAGTCCCAAGTTTTTAGCATCAATGATACCAAGGGACATTTTTTCAAGAATATTGGTGATCTTAGTAGGTCCGAAATCAAATACAGACTCTGAACTGTCATCTATAAAAGAGCCTATAAAATCATCAACTACTTTCTTTATATTCGTATGATATCCCTGTTCTTCGTCTTTAAATTTATTTCTTATCTGATCACTTGTTCCTTCAAACAGTTCCTCAAATTCGTGTAGGCCATTTTCTTGTCGATGTTTAAATTCTTTATGCTCTTTCAAAATCTGGGACAGTCTGGAATTCTTCTTAGCAGCCAACTCGTTGTCCGCATCTCTCAAAGCCTTTAGATAGGTACATTTCAGGTAATCTTTTGCTTCGGCTGTCAGTGTATTTCCAACACCATCCATTCCTGCTTTAACATCCGCTGAAAATATGCGTCCATCTTTATATTCCACTTGGTAAATCAAATTCAGCTTTGGTCTTCTCACCACCTCTTCTCTTCCTCCAACATCAATTTTTTCATCATGAGTTCCACACCACTCTGTAAAATTAGATGCTTCAGCATTGGTAATTCCAGAAAACTCGAGTTCTATTCTTAAAATCGGTGAAATCTGATCTCCACTAGTAAAAAAATCACTTTCTTCAACTTTTATCCATTCATAAGCATGAGTTTTTATTACAAGCTTGATGGCATCAATAATCGCTGATTTTCCAGAGTCATTTTCTCCAATCAAAATATTCATTCCCTTATTAAAAGGTACTGTTAAATGTGGAGAACTAAGATCAAAGTCTGTACTCCCATATTTTCTGAAGTTCCAGAGCTTTAAAGCGGATATGTACATGAGAAGTTTTTATGGTTATTTTGAAAAAATACAAAAAAAAATAAACTTAAGATATTTTTTTTCGACACTGATAATTCATTAAGATTAAAAACATAGTTAGACTCCACTGTATATTAATTGTAGATTAAAATTTACCAAATTATATTTCCTGTATTTCAGAAATAAAAGTATAAAATCAGTACTCAATTCTATAGTTCAATCTAATTATTTCATATCTTGTAATTCAAAATTAAAGTGATGACCGAAGCAATTTTTGGATTAATTGGAGTTCTTGTGGGATCAGCCATTTCTTGGTTTCAATCCCATTGGACTAGCAAAAAAGAAGCTGAAAAAAGTGCCAGATATTTAGCAATCAGAATTGTGTGCATATTAGACAAATACATGGAAGACTGCGCAGCAGTTGTGAAAGATACAGGATTATGTGAAGGACAAAGGACAGCTGACGGATGTCTTCAATCTCAAGTTCGCCCCCCTGATTCTCCTAAGTATCCCGAAGATGTTGACTGGAAAAGCATTGATCCTGATTTGATGTTCGCACTTCTATCCTTCCCCTCAGAAATTGAAGATGGCAACCGCATGATTAGTGCTACTAACATTATTGCATACCCTCCGGATTATCAGGATTGGTTTGATGAGAGAAGGTTTTACTACTGTCAATTTGGTTTAATAGCTCATAAACTATCTAACAAACTATCAGATAAGTATGGTATTACGAAAAAAATATATATTGACTGGAATCCTGTAAAAGACTTCTCTGAGGAATTAAAATCGGTCGCTGCTAGACGCAATCAGCGAACTGAAGAACATAAAGCATTTGTTGAAAAATTTCTAGAGTAAAGGTTCTAATTGAAACTACAGATGATCGATTTAATATTAATTTACTAGTAAGAATACCAATGAACCACGATATAAACAACTTAAACTTACCAAAAGATTCAAGAAATAAGCAATTAGAGATTATATCAAAGGATAAATTTAGACCACTTTTTGATGTAGAACGTTTTGTTGTTAAAGAGGAAGTTATTGATAATGGAATAGATTTCCGATTTGAAGTAAAAATAAATAATACCGTTACAGGATTTGGCTTCAATTTTCAATTAAAAAGTACTGAAAACACAAAACAAAATCACGATGGCTCATATAGTAAAAACATAGAAACAAGCAATATTGAATATTTATTAAATAATGGACAACCAGCTTTTTATGCATTTTACATTGAAGCAGAAAAAAACATATATTACACTGACCTCAAAAAAGTAATCCACGATCTGAATATCAAAAATCCAAAATGGCAGGATCAACCGAATCATACAATAAGATTTAGCGAAAAGTTAGATTTTTCATCCATTACATCTATCTATAATATTGCATTATCAGAAGGTCAAATGATACGGCGTATACAAGCTGCTTTTGCGGAAAATTTTGGATATCTTGAAAAAAAAGATAAAATAATAATTGATTTAGACACCAATGTTGTAAGTGACTCTGAAATAGTTGGTAAGATTGAAGATGTTGGCCTTTTATTGATAGATCAATGCAGATGGAATGATGTTATAAATTTGCATAATCAAACGACCTCAATTCGTAATCGATCAGCTAAATACTCTTTAGCGGTAGGCGTTTCCTTTTATTATTCTGGTGAGTTTTTAAGATCGTTGGACTTTTTAAAAGATGCCTATCGGGATATCGATAGAATTGAACCGTATTTGCAGGATTATTTAAGGTTTTTTTATTATGGTCTACAAAGAATATTTAATGTAATTACTGAAGATGAATATCAAAACATTACAAATTCTTTTCCTTCCAACAGCCATATGTTTATGCATAAGCTCTTAGAAGAAGCAAAAGAAAGTATGGTTGAAATGAATAATTCAATAGATTACATAAGTCATGATTTTGAAAATAAGATCAGTCAAATTATTAACAATGCAGGCGCCTCATCTTATATAAAATTATTGGCAAAAATTGAATTTAATTATTATAAATCACAGCAGTTAATTTATAGATTAATTATGATGCTAGTAAGTAATGATGTAGATGAAGCTAAACTTCAATTCAATTCGATCAGCCAACAGTTCCATGATTTATTATCTGAAAGCAAAAACGTAAGTTCAAATTTTGCTGTCCATTTTTGTTCATTAAGGTATTGTACTTTCGTTATTCATTTTGACAGTATTTATAGGAGAAATCAAAAATCCAATTACCTCGATAAATTTTTAACCGACCTCAAGGCGAAAATCATGGACACCTTGAATTTTTTTCAAAATATTAACCATGTTGAAAATGAAATTTGTACTATAACACTCTTATTGGAATACTACCAAAATATTGAGGATAGAGAAGGAATAAATAATGTACTATTATTGTTAGATGACTATAAAAAACAATATGGCAATTTTGATTTTAACAAAAAAATAGACTTTATAAAAAATGGAGGCACTTTTGTGAATCAGATTATTACTATGGCTAATAGTATAGAGTTGGACAACGATAAAATAGCTAATCTGGAAATTAGACTAACAGAAATTGAAAGAGGTGAAAAAGAATTCAACTACAAATATGATCCGACAAGATTAACGATTAACCTTTTTCCAATCGGGCATTTCCAGTTCCCTAAAGAACAAATAGAAGATATATTTAAAATCTTAAGAATAACCGACGAAATCTTAATTGATAATATTAAAAATATTTTAGGAAAATACATCCCTGTTTTAAATTGTTATGTTCTTAAAATCGAGCAGGAAGGACCTCTAAATGGACACAATGAATATCAAGGTATAGAGAACCTTAGAAATGTTTACAGAATTCGAGAAGAGTTGTATGAAAATGAATTCAGAAAGACGGAATTAATGTTCAGAAATTAGTAGTTTGGAAATTAATAATATGCTCTGAAGCAGCAATTTAAATATTTTTTTATTAATATACAGCTTAAAAAATCAATGAAAATAAAAAGGATAGAGATTGATGGATTTCGTGGGATAAGCAACCAATTATGCATTGATTTTTCAAAAAAAGGCAGACCTATATCTACCATTATTTTTGGAGATAATGGAACTGGGAAATCATCAATCATCGACGCTATAGAATTTAACCTCCAGGGAAAACTTGAACGTAGTGACTCTCTAAATAATGAATTTAGACCCTCAGTAACTAATTTTAGAAATAATATTCTTGAAGGTAGTAAAACGATTTTACATTTTGAAGACGACAGTTCTAATTCTAGAGATATTCTTGTTGATTTTGACATTGAAAAGGATAAACATATTTATTCAAGAAGCACAAACCCACTTAACAAATATTTTAATATAGCACCTATAGCGCTACGTAGAAACGACATCATCACCTATTCTCTGACACCATCAGAGAAAAAACAGGTCATATTCTGGACTTTCATCTATAGAACAAAATTTCCAATTGATAAAACTGAAGAAGAAAATGATCTAGTTGATAATAATCTTATCAGTGAACTTTCAAGTGAGAGGCTTGAACTCAAAAACAAACGAAAGGAACTTAGGGAGAAGCTTAGCGATATATTAAAGATACCTGTTGAAGAAATTCCAATTATGGGAACCGTCTTTGACCAATTTATCAAGGAGAAGATTAGAAATGGAGTATCGAAGCAGCAATATCGCTCACTAAAAGAGATGGGTCATTTAAAGGGAGTTAATGAAGTAGCAATTACCGTATCTGACAAATTGCTAATAATAAATCAAGAGATTATTACACTAAATAATCAGCTTGGTCGCATGAAAAAACTTAACTCACCATCTTCTGAAAGGCGAAAAGAGGAAACCAGAAGATTTTTGGAAGAAGCTTCATTAGAGCTAACAACCTCCTTTTTGGAAATAACAAACTCGGATTTTGTTAAAGAAATTTCTGTTAAAATGGGTGAACAGACTGATGTTTCCTTTGAATTAGAAGTTACACTGAAGAATGGAGTAAAAACATTTCCCAATAAAATATTCAGCGAAGCAAATCTTGACCTTCTTATTCTATTACTCTATACGTCAATCATTAAAGAATCAAACAAGTATGGACAATCAAAATTGATCATTCTTGATGATGTACTTCAAAGTGTTGATTCTGTGATAAGAATCAATTTTATGGAGTATCTTCTAAATTCGTTTAAAGATTGGCAGTTTATCATAACAACCCACGATAGACTTTGGTTAAATCAATTGAGAAGTTCTTTTCGAAGGAATAGTCATCGTTTCAAAGAGCTTGAAATATTTAGGTGGGATTTCCAAAATGGACTTCAAATTTATGAGCAATCACACAATTTTCAAAACTCAAGTCTGGTTAAAGCGATTGAAACTAAGGACACCCAAATTATAGCTTCTCAAACAGGTCTTTTTCTAGAATTTATGAGTAATATTCATAGCATGAATCTTAACTTAAGTATTCAGAGGAAAAAAGATGACAAGTATAATCTTGGAGACCTGTGGCCGGGACTGGTAAAGTATTTCAAGAAAACGTCTTTGTGTAATCATGTTGTTAAAATTGACAAACTTCTACACATCAGAAATCTATTAGGTGCACATTATAATGACTGGGCTATATCACTGAGCAATAGTGACATTCGTGAGTTTTCCACTTTAGTTAATGACTTTTATTTACTTACGTTCTGCCAAAATTGTGAAAGCTGGGTCAATAAGGAGAATACTTGCAATTGTAGAAAGATTGATATTAATAATGCCTTTAATACTTGAAGCTATTTTAATCGTAATTTTTTTAAGTCGTGTCCTTTTAAAAAGCTTCCTTTAATCTCCAGGTCATTTCCATAGCTTCCTGCCAACCTGAATTGGAGAAATGATCTAAGATAGAAATTAAGTTACTAAAATTATTTTTTTTGTATAAAATTTCCTTGTAATCAGTAATTATCAATTCTGTTAATTTGATAATCTCACCTAATGTTGTACGATCAGAAGTAAAGCCTGACTTGGATGAACACAATACAATTTTATTAGAAAAATCTAGAATATCTTCGGGATCCAGTTCAAATAAGTCATTTAGCATTTGTATAAAATAATATCCTGTATGAGCAACCATATATCCATTGTGCAAAATAACAGACTGCTCAACAATACAACTTATCAAAGGTTTAATTTTTTTGTAAAATGCCAATTTATGATTTGCGGAAATAGATCTATCTTTATTAGATACTTTGCCATGACATACTGTATAGTATAATTGCTGGATTAAATGATCAATAATTTTAAAGTCATCGTACTTAGAATCCTGATCTAAATTTTTAATACGCATTTTTTCGTACCTAATTTTTACTAAGTCCAGAAGAATGATGATTAATCCTTTATATTTTTCTGGTTCTTCAATGTAGTCATTATTCTCACGATAGGGGTCAATTACTTTCGTAATCTCAAAAATTAAACTACGGCAAAAATCATTAACATTTATATTTGAATAGACTATGGCTTTGGCTTCGGAACTATCCTCATAAATTATTAATTTTAAAATAATAACTACTAAAACTTTCCATATTTCTGGTGCTATTTTAGTTTTGTAAGCATTCAACCTTTCCATTACTGATAAACAAAAATCTTCAACATTTTCCTTGTCATTAATTATAATCTCATGCGGATAAACAGCTAAAAGAATTTCGTTGAAGCACATTCCGTCAGTTTCGACAATACATCTATTCTTAATAATATTCCAATACTCAGTCTTTCTTTGATTCCAAAAATATTTAAGCCCTTTTAAAGCATGATACCTGACAATTTGTTCATTATCTGACATTAACAAAATAACCCAATCCTCAATTTCCTTATCTTTAAAAGCACTCATTAATCGGAGTAATGTTAAGACTGATACATTCTTAGCATTAGGACCATAGCCTCTAACAGTCTGGTTTAATTCACCAGATTCATAATCTTTTGTAAGATAATTTATATCTCGCACATACTGTAACGCGATTTTCTTGATTATAAATTTCTGCTTTATAGTTAATTGCTTTCCCAATTTGGAAAAAATATTCAGAAAGCGCGCTATCTCTAACTCTGTACTTGTTTTCCTGTTACCACTCCACTTATTACATACTGAATACAAATCTTCTATTTGCTTTGCAATCCTAATAACCTTTGACTTACTAGGAAGCTCTGTACTGTTATTATAAAAATTAGTAAATGATTCAATGTCTTCTATTTTTTGTACAATACATCATCATCTTTGTCATCAACATTGAATCCAGACCATTTTGCTTTTTCTTCTCGGGAAGAGTATGATACATCTGCAAGAATATTACCCTCATAAACCATCGGTTCATTAGGGACTTTCATATTGTCGGCAAGAATTTCTTCTGCTGCCTTGGTCGTTGTTTGTCCAGTAGGAATACAGTTAATCAATTGAATAATTCTACTAACAATGATAGAGGAAGGATTATCTAAGTGTAATGATAATATGATTTTTTCTATCTTTTCTTTTTGTAAATAAGTTAAGTTTAACCAGACTGCCGTAATCAACTCCCCTGCTTCATATACCAGTTCATCGAATAAATAAATTTCTCTTTTACTCAATAATTGGAATGCAATCAATTTAGTTTTTTCAGGAGATCTTCGTAATAGTTGAAATACCCGTCGCCAAACCATTGCATGTTTAATCAACGGCATTAATCTTTTTAGCTGTTCTATGCCTTTTCGTATTGTATTTTTAGTGTTGAGATTTTGACCGATCTCATCTAAAATTTTATTAATGTACGATGAGGGACCATTAGAACTATCATAATCATAACGTGAATAATCAGAACAAATTTCGAATTTAGATTTGCCGATTTCAAAATTGACCTTCTGATATAATTTATTAGCAGTCAGGTCATTAACTGCATTATAAATGTCAATTCCTAGTGCTAATGCGAAATCAAAATCCAATTTTAAAAATTCCTTAAACTTTTCTTCAAGCGCATAATGAACCATACCATAGTCTTGTTTCCTGTTACTTCTTAGAGATAAAACAACTCCATTCCCAAGATTTGTTCCTTTTTCACTTCTCTCTGTATGAAAATAAAGGGATTTATAAATGCTAGTCGCTAATTCATTATCGTGATTGTAGATCAACACAATATTGTCGGACAATTGATAAAAGTAACCTATTGGAAAATCTTCTTCATTTAAAAGCGATAAGATATTATTAAAGAACTTCTGAGCTTTTTCGATATTAAATGGTAAAGTTTTAATAATATTATCAATAGCTTTTACACCTCCATTATGATCTAAAACATCCCTACTATTAACATCTTTCCTATTTTCCCAAACAAAGTCAAAGCAGTTGCAACTTGCATCTGAAAGGCTTTTAATAACGTTTAATTGTTCGCTTAAAAAATATTGTTCAATACTGATGGTAATCAGAGAATTTACCTCCCATACGTTTGTCACATGTAAACACGTAGAAACTTTTAACAATAAGTCTACATCCTTCTCTCTGATATTTCCCCTATTTAAAAATCTAATACCTTCAAGTAATTTTTTCACGATCTGCCCTTTCTTATCAATGTCAGTTTCCTGAAAAATAATATTTAAATCTTCGACAGAACTGTAACAATTCACTAGTACATAAATCAATGTGGTCTGATGCAGCAGTCTAAACAAGGGGCTTTCTTCCTGCACGATTTTAAAATAGTGATCCCAAAATAAATAATTGTGTTCCTTATATAACTTTGTATAGAAATAAATAAAACTCTGCCTAAAAATAAAGGGCATTTTTTCATTGTTCGCAACATAATTTACTTGCTCGTTTATGTCCTCTTTTAACAAATATTTAGAAATGGCAAAATCCAACAATATGTTATGAGTAAACGAAATCTTTTTTTCATCACACTTACTTCCTCTAAAATTCCAGAACTTATAAGGTCATTAAAGACATTCTTATGGTTCTCTTCTAATATCTGAAACTTATCATATGATAGACTTCCACTTTCTGCAAGTTTTAATGTCAGATTTCGTAAAAACAATCCTTTTTCGAAGCTATCTTCAATTGAACTTATCCAAAATACATTTAACAACTGTTCTTCACTTTCTATACTATTGAATGCGCTGAAATTTCCTTTTTTTCCAATCAATACGTAATAAAACATATTGAGAAAATAAGGAGTCTTCAATAATTTTTTTAATTCGATATTACTTTTTTGATAAATGCTTTCAAATCCAGGCAGAAGATCGAAAGCTTCTTCGACCTCTTGCTCAGTGAGCGCAGGTATTTGAAAATTCCTGCAAGAAACTTGATTATTGATATTATCAGTTGGAAAGAGTTCAAGAAGTTTTCTTGATTTTATAGCGTCATAAGTTCTTACACTTACTACTATCCGCCAGGTATTGGATAATTCAACAATAGATTTTTTTATAGCTCTTATTATATTGCTTTTTAATTTTTCATCTTTGGCAGTATCATAAGCATCAAAAATTAATATAGACTTGTCGTTTCCGGCATCAATTCGTGCCAAAATAGTTAACCATTCTTTATCAATTTTAAGTTCTTCACCTATTTCATCATTCGTACCTTCTGTCAGATCATTTATTCTAATAATAAAACAGGGTATGCTCCTAGATGAACAGTACCTGCTTAGCTCTTCAAGCAGGAAACTTTTGCCAAATCCAGGACCTCCCACCAAAAGCCCATTTTTTTCTTGTACAAAATCAAATACTGTTTTGATTAGATCTGCTCTGTGGATATAAATTCCCTTCTCTACTTCATTTACTTTTTGAAAGGGTATTTTTAAATCTGATTTTGATATTGAATTATAAAGTTGGGGATGATTCCAATCTGCCAAAATATCGTTGATTAATCTTAATTTTTTCGGTTCTGTACATCGATATAGTATAACGTCCAAAAATTTAGAAAGATCGTATGCCTCATAGATAACTCCATCTAATGTTTTTTGTTCAAGAAGATTTGCATTTACTTTTTTACTAATAAAAAATACTATGAAGTGATTAGCACAGATACCTATTTCCTTAAATGCTGTTACACTATCATTATATTTTTTTTGTGATTTTTGTCTGCTGTAACTTGTATATAAATACCCCTTGATTCAGAAACTAAATCATAACTACGTTGATTTCTTTTTTTCTCATTGGCGTTAATAAGTTCCCATCCAAAAATCTCATTGAGCAAATTTTTACTCAAATTCTCTGCAAATATATTTAAATCACCTAATCCAACTGAATTTGAGTATCCTAACTCATCCGCAAAATTGAATAGATAGGTTTTAATATTATGAAAATACGCTGGTGAACTCATATTATAGTGGGTCAAGCATCAAAAACTTCAACTACCTCTGTGCTTAGTTAAAGGGTTAATGGTAGTAGTTCGCTTTCAAGCGAGTTAATAAAAAATGCTGAAAGAATATTTAATCTGGGAGTTGTACTGCTCCATTTGTCGTAAGATATATCCTTCCTCTACTTATATCAATAATTTTCTCCAGATCTTTCCAACTTCTCGTTCTTATGGCGCAGAATATTTTGATCTCCTTATCAGGATAAACTTTTTGTAGTTCTAATGCTGATGCCATCGATGTTCTGCCTAAAGTTAGAATATCATCGACTATAATAATGGTGGGTTCGCTGAACAGTACTGGATCTACTATTAAGCTTTCTTGATGTGCCTGCACCGTATTTCTGGTGTCTGCATGAAATTGCCCACTTGATTTGGGAATTGCATACTTGCGCATCAGACAATCAGCTACATTCTCTCCCACTCCATTGCTGGCAAGCGTCTCACAGATGATCTTCGCCGGAAAAACAGCGCCATCTACTAAAGGTGTACTTCTTGGTACCGGAACTAAAGCTGAATTTGCAAAAAATTCTGATAGATTTGCTTCTTTTATTCTCTGGCTTAATCTCGTACTGAAGCTTACATCTCCGTTTTTACAGGATCCGGCAACTGTTCTTGAAGAAATTTCTATCTCGGACTTACCTCTTGGAGAATAGGCCAGAAAAGTAAGAAACTCAAAAGACATACTCTTTCTTTGTTGTTAAATAGGGAATGCTTTCGATCAGAAATTCAAAGTTATCATTGGTCAGTACCTGTGCACCATAACTTAGCATTTCTTCTGCCCATGAAATTTTATCGTTAAGGACATTTTCCATAATGAACAACTGTCTTCCTAATCTTAATGCCTCCCAACCCTGATGTTTTGTTCCGCTTTTCTCACTCGCCTCAATGATGATCGTTGCATCACTGATCAACGCCATTGTGCGGTTTCTGATAGGGAAACTTTTTGATGTTACGGGATAGTTTTCTGGGAACTGCGAGATCAGCAAATGATTTTCAGCAATGAAATCCTGAAGGTCTTTATTTTCAGCAGGGAAATATTTATCAAGGGGTGTCCCGATAACACCTACGGTGTGACCTTGAAATTCAATGGCAGTTTTATGTGCGATTGAGTCGACACCTTCTGCTAAGCCGCTGACCACAGTAATGTCATTTTGAACCAAGAGCTTCGCTATCTTTCTTGCTCTTCTTATACCCAGTTCAGAAACCTTCCTGGAACCAACGACCGCTACCCTTCTTCCATTTTCCAATAACGAAAAATCCCCTTTGTAAAACAACTCTTTGGGACTGTTCTTTTTCTCAACGGTGGTCAGCTTATCGTAGTATTCGTTAAAAGCACTGATCTGCATAGGTCTTCAAGATTTAAATGAATAATGTAAATATAGTGTATTTAGTGTGTAAAATACAAATCGAAAAACACTAAAACCAACCATCAAGGAGAATTAATAAATATTATATACAACTGATCTTTTTCAGAATAAACCGGTAAAAAGGCAGCTAAGGTATATCGGTCATCCATTTCTTCACCCAGCCAAAAGACTACGGCATAAACGGTTTCCTCCCTGAAGGTACCCTCCAATTATTCCGTTTCCTTTTGGCTTTCGCCTTTGCCCGCTAAGATTATCTGCTTTCTTTTTTCCGGTTTTTCTTTTGAAAAATATTCAGCGAAGCCCAAAGGGCTTTAAGAGAAAGTACGGAGAAGAGATTGAGAACAAATCAAAATGTACAATCTTTAAAAACCTACGATTATGAACATTATCGGAAGACTGACAAGGGATGCGGAAGTGCGCAACTTGCCAAATGAAAAACAGGTAGTTAATTTTTCAATTGCTACGAATGACAATTATCGCAACAAACAGGGCGAACGAATCGAACAGACCACCTATTTTGAATGTGCCTATTGGATCTCTCCAAAAGTCGCAGACTTTTTAACAAAAGGGACTTTGGTAGAATTAAGCGGAAGAGCCTACACCTCTGCATGGTTAGGAAAAGACGGAGAACCCCATGCAGGTCTGAATTTCCACACCTCACAGATCAAGGTTCACGGCGGTGGTAAAAGAACCGAAAACATCTCTACTGAGTCGAACAAAACAGCTAAGAAGGAAATTTCTAATTCTAATTCTAATTCTAATTCTAATTCTAATTCTAATTCTAATTCTAAATCCATAGATAGCGAAAAGGATGATGACCTACCATTTTAAAATCATCAAACAGAATTCTCTAACAATTAAATATTAACATCATGGCACATAATTTAAATTTCAACAACAGAACAGGAAAATATTCATTTTTCAGCGTAAAGGAAAAAGCATGGCACAACTTGGGGCAGGTCGTAGAGGAATACCCGACAAGTGAAGAAGCCATCAAATTTGCAGGACTTGACTACGAGGTCGAAAAATCTCCCATTTTCACAAAAGGTGCAGAAATCATCGAAAGTACCAACGGAATAGAAATGATCGATTCAGAATTGGAAGTCCCGAACTATTTTGCCAATATCCGAACGGATAACAACACCGTTTTAGGTGTCGTGGGAAAAGATTACCATATCGTACAAAACCGTGAAGCTTTTTCATTTTTTGATTCCATTGTAGGGGGTGGAAAAGGAATTTTATACGAGACCGCAGGAGCTTTGGGAAATGGAGAACGCATTTTTATTACCGCCAAATTACCCGACTATATCCGTGTTGGCAACGGTGACGATATTACAGAAAAATACATTTTCCTTACCACCTCCCACGATGGAAGCGGCAGCATTACCGCCGCATTTACACCCGTCCGAATAGTCTGTCAAAACACCTTGAATGCATCATTGCGAAATATGAGCAATGTGGTACGAATAAGACACACCGCAGGCGCAAAACAACGTTTGGAAGACGCACACAAAGTGATGGGATTAGCGAGTAAATTGAGTACTGAATTGGAAAACACGTTTAATCATTGGGCAAAAATAAAAGTCGGTGATGATGAAATGAAGAAGCTGATCCAATTGGCACTTTGTCCCAATAAAGAAACTTTACAGCACTTGCAGAAAGGAAATTTTGACGATCTGTCAACGCTATTTAAAAACACCGTTGATGATGCTTTTGCCTATGCGATGATGAGCGACACCCAACAAATGGAAACGACCAAGGGAACTTTGTTTGGTACTTACAATGCGGTAACAGGTTACTTTCAGAATGTCAGAAATTACAAGGATAACGAAGCCAAACTTCAATCCATTGTATTGGGCGGAACTGCACAACTGAAATCTCAAAAAGCTTTTGAGTTGTGTACAGGATTTGCGAAAGACGGACATGCTGTTTTCACTCTGAATTAATCACTCAGGTAACCGCCTTTAACGGCGGTTACTTTTAAAAAATCATTTTATGAACATCAAGGATCTACACGGAAGAAGTATTGAGGTAACCGATTTGGAAAAAGCCATTCAACAGGCTGAAAATCTAAAAGATTACGAACACGAAGATAAAAACTTCGCAGACTTCGACGCAAGGCAAAAAGCCTATTGGACTGATGTGTACAACAAATTATTATTTCTAAAAAAATATCAAAATGAGCATCCTATCAAAAAGACTGAATACAAAGCTTTGTGCATCATAGGAAACATCATCAAAGAGTTTGAAAAGCTTCATCTACTAAAGATGACCCGCCCAGATGACGAAGATTTGAGAACGGCAAGAAATTCACTTGAAACCATTGTTCATTCCAATGGTTACAAGATCAATTACGATAGAAATTCTAAGAGATCAATTTTAAAAAACAAACAAAATGAACACTAATTTTTCAGCCTTGTAACGCAACTTGACTTTACAGGCAACTTGAATATAGCCATTCAAAAAGGGACAGATAACAATTGGATCGTTTCCGTACTGCTCCAAAATAATGGTTGCGCAGACGATGCGAAAAACAGGATCCCGCCCTTAAATCTTCGGGGAACTGCTGAAGATCTGGACAATAGATTTTTTGAAAACATTGCCCAACCGATACAGTCTGCATCATACCTTATGGTCAATATGGACGCTTTTATGGTGCAATTGGAAGAAGCGAAAAAACATTCTGCAATGGAAAAACAAAACGCTGACAAGGAAAGTAAAGCCAAGGAAGAAAGAGAGAAAAAATATAAAGATGCTATGAAAAAAGCAGAAGATTTTGAAAAAGAATCCAAATTCAAGGATGCATGGTCAGCCTTGCCAAAGGCTTCCGATTATCCCGAATTTTCCAGAGAAATATTGGAGAAACAGGAAGCCTACGAAAAAGAATTTGCGCCTAACTTATTTACTTCATAACCTTAAAAATCAACATCTATGTTACTCGCAACCGAATTGGAAAGGGTTTTTATCATCGTGGACAAAGGACAGGAAATAAAACTCAGTGACCCCGAACCTAAATGGAGTGTTGAAGCCGTGATGAATTTCTACGCCAATACCTACCCCATTCTTACCACCGCAAAAGTATCAGCACCCCTCATTCGTGAAGATACGCTACAATACACCTTTGAAAGCATCATGGGTACTAAAGGTTAATTAAAAAAACGCTATGGATCATGCAACGACATATCATCTCGGGAACGATCAAAATCCCACAGCAACCCAAGCAGAAGCAACTGCACCGACAGTTGAGAGAATTCGCAGAGTGGATGAAACATCCCAAGGATGCAGGAGAGATCAGAAAAGACCAGAGGAAATCAGTACCTGTGCCGATGCTTCCAATGCTTTTTTGACATGTTCGTTTCTTCCCAAGTTGAAAGACAATGAAACTTTACAGGGTTGTAAGAAATTTAAACGACTGGAAAGGGATTTTTATCAATCCCTTTCAGACCTCGCAAAACATTATCTGATCGATCCGAAACCATCCCAACAATATGGATATCCTTACAATATGGCTTTGGCAGTCCACGATCTACAGCAACAGCTAAAAAATAAGACAAGGGATTGGGAAGAAATACGACTGATAAGAGATAAAGCAAAGGTCTATTTCACAAGTGAGGAAAGATACAATACAGAAGCAACTTTATATTACATTCCTGTTATGCCTCTGTATCGATTGTCAAAGGAAAAAAAGTATAAAAAAGCTTTCCAACTCTTACTTTCAGTGTACAGTTACTTATATCATATTGTTGATATTCCTTATTATAGGCAGGAAGCAAGTTATCTGTATTGGATGTACGATATGTTGGAGCAATGGGCTACCGAAGATGATGAAACAGAAGATTCTCTAAGATTCCTAGCCGAAACAAAATACGCAGAATGGGTCGGCAACTGTATGGAAAAGAAAATTTATAACCCTCTAAACTTGCAACATTTTGAAAACCGCTTACAGCAATTCAAAGCTAAAGACCATTTCGATGGCAAATGTTTGAAGGTGGCAAAAACAGCAATTGATCTATTCGTCAATTTTCCAAATTCAAATATTTTCAGAAACGCGCAAGCCTGTTCGAATGACACTAACAATGATGAAGAGGATGACGAAAACTGTGAAAATATGGTCACAATGGGTCAATATATTTCTTTCTGTGCAGATGCCAAAGGATGTTTGTTTGATCAACTTTTTCAAAGTGTCAATAACGAATTACAGGAGTACGGACAAATGGAGGAACCTGTGATCATTAAACATTTTAACGGCTCGAATGTCAGGCAAAACAATCTCGAATTTGAACATCAGATATTTGATCTGATCAAAGATCTCATTGACCTAATGAACGAATTTTAAATCTTAAACAATGGAAAATATAATACAAGACTTTGGAAAACTATATCATCCCACGTCAGCATTGGTATTTTATCAGACAACTGATAGGATCAAAGATATTTATGTAGAACATTTTGATATTGACAAAGACGGAAATCCCATCAATGCGCACCCATTGACCATTCGTGAAGCAAAATTTTTATCTAAAGCCCTGAATATCGAAACCAAAAAAAGCAGAGAATTTTTAAAACCTCAAAATATCCTTTCAGAAAATATACTGCATATCGACCCGAGTAAAGACGGCTCTGTCATCTGGTACACCAAAGGTCAGAAAGTAGACCTTTTCTTTTCTGAAACGCTAGGCATTTCCAATGGTATCGCACAAGTTCCTCCTTTGCTTTGGTCTGCGAATAAACAGAATCTGGTAATTTTTGCCTTGGCTTCTGACAGAAGACCGACAGAAAAAACAGTACTTTATCACGCACCGTTCTTCAACGTCTACGACAGCGGAACTGTCTGTATGGGAACGGTAGATGTCAATATCAAAAATTCTGCATCGATTGAGGAATTTACAGAGGCTTGGGAAAAGTATTTTTTCAACAGCTATTTCAGCCATCTGATGAACGGTCACAATCCGATAAAAGGCAACTGCGTAAATCTATGGAAAGAACTAATTGATACAGGAAACCCTTTTCCAAAGAAGTTATTAAAGAGAACCAATAAAACCCTTAAAGACCTACTCTCATGACTACTGAAAAATTAAAAGTGCATTTTACAGATAACTATCTGATCAACCCTACCAACCCTGTCACAGTCAATGTAATTGGTGCAGGTGGAACAGGCTCTAAAGTGTTGACCGCCTTGATGGAGATGAATCACAGTCTTACTGCAATGGAACACCCTGGTCTGCAGGTTCGTCTTTGGGATGATGACATCATCACTTCAGCCAACTTGGGAAGACAGCGTTTTGCAGAATCTGAAACAGGACTGCATAAGTCAGTCGCACTTATCAACCGATGTAACCGTTGGGCAGGGACAAACTGGAAAGCGGAAACCAAAAAATTTGCTTGGGAAAGAGAGGATTATTACCCCGATAATACAGAATCGAATATTTATATTTCCTGTGTAGATAATGTATCAGCACGTTTTGAAATTGCCGATATTTTGAAACACAAAAGACATCACAATTCAAGCCTTAAATATTGGCTGGATTTCGGAAATACCAAAGATAAAGGGCAGGTCATCCTTTCGACCATCGGAAATATCCGTCAACCAAAGTCTGAAAAATACGAAACTGTAGAAAATCTGCCTTTCATAACGGATGAATTCGGGGAACTGCTAAAAAAGTCCGAAGAGGAAGACCATACGCCAAGTTGTTCGTTGGCAGAAGCTTTGCAAAAACAGGATCTATTCATCAATGCGTCCTTGGCACAAATGGGATGCAGTCTGCTTTGGAATTTATTTAGATATGGCTTCACTCCGTACAGGGGATTCTTTCACAATCTGAAAGATTTGAATACGCAACCCATTAAAATCGCCTGATAAAAAATCGGGCAAAAAGACCATTCCAACCAAAGTTCGGAAAGGTCTTTTTGCGCTCATATCGGACACAACCTATTTGAATACCTTCCCTATCTCTGCCTGTTCAAAAAAGTTGTGGGGCTGTTCTATGTGTCTTTCTGCGGCAGACGAAAAAAGATCATTTCTTCCAAGGTCGAAAGCATCTTTTTTCACATCAATGAAGCAACCCATTTGAATAACGATGACCAACGCCAACGCCATTCAAAAAAGTTGCGGTCAATCTCATTTAATCTTTGATTAAACAATGTAAGTACTCTTCGGTATATGACCTGGAACTATTTCTATGACTTTTAAACTTCGGGTATTTCACCGATGAACATTGATAGCAACCTAAGCCTGTCATCATCTCTTTGATATGGGAAGACGGTATAAAACCTTCATTGTTATAGCTGAGAAATATGTACTTATAGTCAGCCTGCTCTATGAGTTCAAAAAGTGCTTTTTCTGCCTTTTTTTTAAGACAAAATCGTGAGGTCTCATAGCTTCTTGATCCTGTTATCCCTTTTGGTTGGAATTGGGTATCATATAATGAGATGGTATTCAGCAGATGATAATACGAGCCATATTCTCTTCCATTATATGGCGGGTCCAAATAAAGGATGTCCCCTTTAAGGTTTTTATCAAAACGTTGCTGTCTTTCCTGTATACTTTATATTTCACCTTTTTTAAAGCCCTCTTTATAGGTAAAAGTTCAATATCGCAGAGTGCCGTTTTCTTCAGTTTCTTTAGAAATGCACAATAGACGGATGCCGTATTGGCAATTCTATCTAAGGCGACAAGAAGTGTCGCTATCAGCAAAATATAGAAATCTTGATCTATCTCAGAACTTTGAAATCGTCGTTCAATATCCATCCTTATGGCATCTATTTTCTTCCCATTATTGGCAGTGAAGTACAACCGACCGGCAGATCCAGAATCTGAATATTCCTCAAATATAAATCCTTCAACACCTTCCAAACGATTTAGGTCGACAAGCATTGTAAGATATTGCTCTTGACTTATACCACAGTAAAATGCGCTGTTAAGGACATAACTGTAATACTCTCTGTCATTATAGATGATACTTTTCACCTTGTTATGGAAAAGGTTTCCGACTACACCGGTTCCTGCAAACAGATCGCAAAAGCTGCAGTCGCCAAGGTTTTGCCCTGTTATATTTGAAACTTCGTTGTAAATAAAACCAGACAATCTTATCTTAGATCCCAAATAATTCATTTTTTATTTGCAATCTCCTGTATAATGGGGATGAGGCTTTATTTTGTATGGTAATGTCTTGATTTTGCTTTGAATGTCGTCATATAAAAACGGCTTGGTTTAAACCAAGCCGTTAGAATAAGGTTAGACATTTTTATGATGCGTTGTCAAATTCAAAATCTATTCTTCTTTCATTTCCAAAACTATCCCTGATCCAAATACTGAACTGATGGGATTCAGAAGCTTGGGAGGTGTAATAAAGTCTGAATTGTTTTTGAAGTAGATCATATTCATCATTATTTAAATAAGGTGGGTCACTGAAATATTGTAGTTTTCCGGTTCCCTCATATTGAAAATAACGAATTCGGTACGTAGTCCCATTAAAGTTTGAAGAAGTCAGGAGCGAGATACGAATTTCTACTGTTTCATTTTCCGCGATCTCTGAAGGTACAGGCATAATTTCAACCTCGAACGGAAAGTCCTGCTGAATTTCCATATCATTATCCTGACAAGAATTAAGTATAAAACTAATGAATAAAATTGCCATTGAATACTTACATAGCTGCAAGATCTTTTTGTTGATTACATTTTTCATTGTATGAATTTTTTAAAAATTAAATCGCAATCCAAAACCAAACAAGGTGTGAAATTGACCAAGCTGGCTGTTTAGCAGATAACGCAACTGCCCATTGACCAAAAAGACCAAATGTTCCGTCAGGTAACTTTCTAAGGAAAGTTTTCCATTTGCACCATAAATGAAATTCCCGGTCGAATTAAGGATCGAGCCGTCGTAGAGCATTTCAGTACCCTCATTGAACTGCTCATAACCCGCGAGCCCGCCAATACCCAGATTGAAATTGACATTTCGCAAAAGATCTCCCCATAGATGGAGACTGTAACCGCCATTAAATAAATAAGTATCAATCGGGATATCGTAATGGACATACTCATCATACTTTCTGCTGTATTCAGCCAGCCAGAACAGAAAATGACCATTCTTAGCATAAGAAATAAGTCCTGCGCTTAAAGCATAATTCTGCTTTTCAGGAGATTGTGGAAATACTGAATAGGTCAATTCTAATCCCTTCTGTTTAGGGATCATCTGCTGGGCAAACACGTTAATACTTACTGTAAGCAGTAATGCAGATGTTAAAAATATCTTGTTCATTTTACTTTGTTTTAATGTTTAAACCAGTGATCAGCCTTGCTTGAATCAGGTCTTTATTGTCAAGCTGAACCTTCTGATACCTTCCCCCATTCTTTTCCAGAATTTCAATTTCCAATACCTGATCTTTCAAAAGTGTAAACTGATCCAACAAATAAACCCCTGAAATATCGGAATGTTGGCTGGCTGTCATCGTTGGAACGTGGATGCGAACTGGTTGTAGAAGTTTATCCTGAACCACCGTTCTTTTCAAATTCTTCTTGTCGACAATTTTGAAATTGACCAGATCGATATCGAACGACACATTGCTGCTGTTTTTAACCTGTAAGGTGAAATAGAATTTATTGTCATTAACGTGCAATGCCCGGACTGAAAATTGGATCCCATAACTTTTGGAAGCAATGTGATTAATGGTTCTATTGCTTTTTTTATAAAGGTTTTCCATAATCAGTTCCGTCAGGGAAGACGAACTTCCCTTAAGATCTTCAAATAAGACATCCGTAGAATACTGCTGTTCCATGCTTCTTTGCTGCTTTAAAAGATCATAGCTAAGTACATCAGGATATGAACTGTAATACACATCGAAGTTGTAAAACTTTCCGTCTTCGGTGATCACCGAAAAATTAGTTTCCTCCTCAAAATCCCTGACCGCAGACTTGATTCGAAGTACATTTCCGATGGGTTCTGCTTTACTGGCGATCAGCAGATCACTGCCAAGATCCACATAGCGAATGGGTGACGGAAACAGCAGATGTGAGGTTTTATTGTACGTCACCTGCATTTTGTAGGATTCCAATCTTGCTTCTTCTAACGGAAGAAATGTCAATACAGAGTCCTGGGCAAATGTTCTGCCCACCGAGAGCAGAAACAGAATTATCAATAGATATTGGTTTCTTTTTGTGTTCATTTTCTATTTTTTAATTGGTTATTTTTTTGGTATCAAGAATACTTGATGACCAGCCTTCACGGTGACTTTGGGCTGTCTGACCCTTTTGTGAAAATAGCCTGACAAACCCTGCACAACGCCCCTGCTTACGTCCGCAGCGATCTGTTGACCTGCCGACTGTGTCATCATAATGCTGGTGCCGGAAGTTTGTCCCATACTACCGACAATGTCGGTTACTGCGTTTTGTTCCGGTGAATACGGTACATTTAAGCCAAGCTGACCGTCGTTATCGTAAACATGGATCTCTACAGGATAGATACTGCCTTGGTATTCAATGGATGAAATAAGGAGTTGCAGTCTCCCGCCCTGAAATTTGCCTGTCGCTTTCAGCAAGGTTCCAGAAGGGATTTCTGTGCGACCTACGACCATGCTTTCTAAGAGTCTGACAGATAAAGTACTTTCTGTGGTCATTGTCTTTGATTCATAAACAGTGGCTCTGATCGCATTATTGGCTGGCCTCGTCTTATTGGGATCGGCTGAAATTCCATAAAACCTCTGTTCATAAAGTCCCTCCAAAAATGTACTGTCTGATGACTCTCTATATAAAGATGAGACCACATTTTGACGGGCTTGTTTTGCTGCTTTGAAAAGTTGTTTCTCTTCAGTAGGCGGTTTCATATCCTCGTCCCTGGATACAGATCCTCCCTGATTGTTATTTCCAGGTAAGTACTTCGCGGCCATCTGATAGGATTTTTCCATCAGCGTGAGCTGATCATTGACCCCGAGACCTGCAGGAACAGCATTGTTATGGACGGCTTCATTCTTAAGCCTGGAGATCTCCTTCCTCAAATTGTTTAGTTCCTGATCATCTCTGCTGTAGAATGAACCCAATGTCTGCTGTGCGTTGCGATAGCTGCTCACCGCACTCTGATTAGATTCAGCCAAACCATTTGAAGTAGCTTTCAATGGATCTTGATCGGAATTTTGAGCCAGGTTGTTCTGGTCACTCCAATAATCCGACAAGGTGGTGATCGCATTTCTGTTCTCTTCATTTTTCTGCTCCAGCAATTGCTGCTCATAGACCTTTTGTTTATCGGCTTCCAGCTGATCATCCTTTGCCTGCGGTATCCCTGCATTGAAACCTGATTCTTCAATGGTTTTACTGTCCTTAGGTTTGAAGATGAGGTAAAAGCAAGCTGCACATACCGCTGCCATCAAAAGATAAATGACCGGCTTTTTAAGTCGCTCCCAACTTAATGTCTGTAAACCCTGTGAATCATATTCCCGCTCCTGGGATTCACCTTCCGTGATCTTGATTTTATTTGAATTGTTCATCGTTTTATTTTTTAATTGGGGAACTTTCAACGTCATTGTTCATCCTGGTTTTCACAACAGCATGGTCTGAGATGGTGGTGATGTGACTGATCGACATAGTATTGGTCTTATTTCCCGTCGAAATACAGATGCTGCCCAATACAAGCACAGTAAGGATGGCATACCCTGCTAAAAATAGCTTGGTAAATAACCTTTGCCGCTTCGCAGGAAGCGCCTTCCATTTTCTGTCTGCACACAAAATGTGGTGTTCTATTTGATCTCTTATCTTTTTCATTGTCATGATTTTTAACGTTCAACAGTTTCGACATCTTTGTTTTCTACGACATTGAATTTTTCAATGGTAAATCCCTGGGGATTGCTGTCTGACCGCACAGAGTTCACTAATGAACAATCGGTGATCAGGCTTCTTATCGTCAAATTGCTTGACCGGATAATGAACTGCCTTGCATACGTCTTGACCGAGTAAGGGTAATTGTTAAAATCAGCTACGACACTGTCAACTTCAACCCTCTGCTGGATATTGCCGGAAATGATCCTATTGTAATATCCTTTCTCCTGCAGGTCTTTGTAGTAGTTGAATGCAGACTGGTCTGCCAGATTGAAAGCCCTTTTGACATTGCTTTCAATGGCATTTTTATCAGGTGCCACCGTAAAGAACAATTCATGGAATCGCCTTACATGTTCCCTGGCCTCTACCGGTCTGTTGATCGACATATCCTGGGACAGTGCGACCATCAGCGATTTTCCGTTATCCAGCACATAGATCTTCTGGCGCTGTTCCTCTGCAAATTGATAGGACTTGAAAACGACAACGCCCACCACTGCGAAGCAGAGCACCGCAAAAACAAAGGTGAAAAGGCGGATCTGCTTGAAGCTGCTCTCTATATTTCTTAAAGTTTTAAATTCCATTGGATCGTATTTTTATTTTAATAATCTGCCTGAAATATTACCTGTCGCCGAACCTGCTGCTGCCCCTGCCATATTTCCCGATTTTGTGGCGGTCTGGTTGACATTGCGCATAAAGTTTCCTGCGCCTCCTGCCTGAATGACCCATCCGGTGACGGTCGGAACCGTGAAATATCCGATGATCCCGATGATCATGTAGATGATGTACACGGTATTGGAGGTATCGGGAATGAAATTGGGGTCGCTCAGCATCTCAATATCCCTTTCAATGATCAGTGATTGGATCTTTGCCAGGATAGCACTGAAGATGTCAGCCACCGGAAGCCATAGATAAACACTGATATATCTCGTCAGCCATTGGGTGAGCGTAGTCTGAAATCCATCCCATACTGAAATGGCAAAAGCTATCGGTCCCAAAATGGAAAGTACGATGAGAAAGAAAGTTCTTACGGTGTCAATGACCAAAGCTGCTGACTGAAAGAGAATTTCTAAAAACTCACGAAACCCATCCCTGATCTGCTTCTTAATATCAAACATCTCCCTTTCAATGTACATTCCGGACATCGTCACCAGATCAGATGGTGACCATCCGAGTGCTTCAAGTTTTTTGTCAAATTCTTCATCTGAGATCAGATAGGCCATCTCAGGATTCCTGAGCATAGCCTCACGTTCCAATAGATCTTTTTTCTGCTGCAGGTCGTTCAGATCCAACACCTGATCCTCCAGCATCGAATGGCTTCCCTGAACGATCGGACTTAAGACCCCATTGATACTCCCAAGCACCAATGTCGAGAAGAACATAATGCAGATCCCGATGGCAAAAGGTCTTAGCATCGGAAACAGGTCGATCGGTTCGGCACGGCTCAGCGACTGCCAAACCTTGATGGCCACATAGAATAATGCGCCCAATCCGGCAACGCCCTTTGCGACAGCCGCCATGTCTGCACATAACGGCATCATCTCATCATAGACGGAACGAAGTACTTCGTGTAAATTAGTGGGTTCCATCTTACCAGTATTTTTGGTTTGAGGTTCCGTAAAGATCCAATACCCTTTTGGTATTGTTCTGCTTCTTTGCTCTCAGGTAGCTGACAGAAATATTCTTGTTGGTATAGTAACGCACCAGATTATGATATTCCTTCACCTCTTTGTAGACCCGGTCAACCACGTCCATTCTCTCTTTGTCATTCAGCGAAAGCCCATTGGCGGTGATGATCTCCTTCAGTTCCTTTAACAGTTCAGTGCTTTCGGTCAGCAAAGCTGAGTAGCCGTTCGCGATCGCTGTCAGTTCCTGCGCGTTGAAGTTGGGATCATTGAGCATCTTGCTGAAATTGGTAACGTAGATCTCTGATACGTCTCCGACCATCAGAACGGTCTGCTGAACCTTTCGGGCATCTTTGACCAGATTATTGATGGCTTTCAATTTGTCGTAATATTCTTTTCCCTGTTCATACACCTTCTTGACCTCGTTGAAGTTTTTGACGACGTTGGAAACGGTTGATGAGGTCTGCACGATCTCATTGGCTGAGTTCAGAATGCCCGATGCCAGATTCGCAGGATCGGTCACAACGAATTGTGCTTTTGCATAGGTTGCGGTAGCAAAAATGGCTACCATTGCTGTTTTAATGATCAGATTTTTCATTGTTTTTAAATTTTAAATGATTGAATTAATTAATTGTCTTTGTTCGATCTGATCCTCCTGAGAGAGATCCTCTTGATGGCATGTTCTACATTGCCGTCAAGTTCAGAAGCCAGATTCATGACTTCCATTTTTTCTGTCTCTTCGGTGGTGTAAGCGAGATACTCTTCTGTCGAAACTTCCGTGGCATACACCGCAGAGTGGGTTCCGCCCAGTCCGATCCAGACTTCCTTGTACAATCTTCTCGGATCGTTGTTCATATTGATGGAAAGCACCTGAGACTTTTCTTTGTCAGTCAGTCCAAGCATCGCCTGGATGTCATCGAATTTGTTCATATACTTGCGCTGATCGAGAAGGATCTTACAGTCTGAATTGTTGATGATGCTTTCCTTGACGATCGGTGACTGGATGATATCGTCCACTTCCTGAGTCACCACAATGGCTTCCCCTAAGAACTTCCTAACCGTCTTGAACAGGTATTTGATGTACTCTGCCATCCCTTCTTTAGCGATGGCTTTCCATGCTTCCTCAATGAGGATCAGTTTTCTGATGCCCTTGAGTCTTCGCATCTTGTTGATGAATACCTCCATAATGATGATGGTCACAATCGGGAAAAGGATTTTGTGGTCTTTGATGGCATCGATCTCAAAAACGATGAATCGTTTGGACAACAGGTCAAGTTGCTTTTCCGAATTTAAAAGGTAATCGTACTCTCCACCTTTATAGTATGGTTCCAATACATTGAGAAAATTGGCAATGTCAAAATCCTTCTCCCTGACCTTCTTCTGCTCAAGGACTTTTTGATAGTCTTCTTTGATATAGTCATAAAAGCCATTGAAAGATGGAAATTGATCACTGCGTTTGATCTGTTCAATATAACCGCTTACAGCATTGGACAGGGCAACCTCTTCTGAACGCCTCGGTGGCTCATCATCCCGCTTCCATAAAGTGAGGATCAGGGTTTTGATGCTTTCCCGCTTTTCAATGTCAAAGACGCCGTCATCGGTATAGAATGGATTGAAGGCAATCGGATTGTCTTCGGTATACGTAAAATACACGCCATCCTCCCCTTTTGTCTTGCCTTTAATGAGTTCGCATAATCCTTGGTAAGAATTTCCGGTATCAACTAATAAGACGTGCGCACCCTGCTCATAATACTGTCTGACCATGTGATTCGTGAAAAAAGATTTACCGCTTCCTGAAGGTCCGAGGATAAACTTATTACGATTGGTAATAATTCCCTGTTTCATCGGGAGATCGGAGATATCCAGATGAATGGGCTTTCCTGTCAGTCGGTCGGCCATCTTGATCCCGAACGGTGAAGGTGAATCCTGATAGTTGGTCTCTTCCGTAAAGAAACACAAGGCAGGTTCGATAAAGGTGTAAAAGCTCTCCTCACTTGGAAAGTCACCCGCATTTCCTGGAATTCCTGCCCAGTACAAAGTTGCCGTATCCGTTGTGTTGTGTCTGGGCTTGCATTCCATCAATGCCAATGCACTACCGGTGTCATTCTTCAGCTGTTTGAGTTCTGAAGGATGATCTGACCACGACATCACATTGAAATGGGCACGGATGGATTGCAGACCGTAAGAATGGGCTTCATTCAAATACTTTTCGATCCATTCTTTATTGATCTGGTTCGCCCTACTGTACCTTGCCAATGAATGCATATTTCTGGCGGACTTTTCAAATTGTCGCAGGTTGTCATCGCTGTGATCAATAAAAAGGTACTGGTTGTAGATATGGTTGCAGCTCAGCAGAAGTCCAACCGGAGATGCAAAGGACAGCAGGCAGTCACTCCTGTCTGTGCTCAGTTTTTCATAACGGCTGTGAGAAGAGACCGTGCCGGGCAGATCATTGGTATCGGACAACGTATGCATACTGATCCGTTTGTTGCCGATGCGCATTTCTTCTGAACCAAGTTTGATGTCCTGCAATGAAGGATTCGACTCTCTTGACAGGGTCAGATACTGCTCCAACAGTCCTGACTTCCCAGCGGTTCCTGAGATCTCATCTTCGGTCATTCTTTCCAAATGGACAAAACTACTGTCATTCATGATCCTTTCGAACTGATCGACGGATTCCATAAACCTGCTGACCACTTCTTTATCCCTGATCTCCTTTGGGATCAGTTGACCTTTGCACAGCGAAGAAAAGTTACTTTGCATCCGCATTCTTTCTTTACTGGTCTTCGTGATGTACAAATAGCAGTAGTGATTGAGAAAAGGTCTCTCGTTGAAATGTCTTTCAAAAGATTTTGACAGAAAGCTCTGGTCTTCCTTGGACAGATCAGGGTTATAGTTTTCTTTGATAAACCAATCCTGTTTGTGCACAATTGTAAAGTCAGGCAGGGTCTTGACCGCCTTGAACCATGCGGAGTGGATCGCTTCATATTCAGCCGATGCCACGGTAAACAATTCAGGAAGCCTGACCTTGAAACAGACCGTTACATCCGCATCTTTTGAAATGATACAATCGTTTTCTATCGCAAGCAGTGGAAATTTACTCTCCAGCGTTGCGGCTTTGGAGGTATTTCTCATGCTGAATTTTTTTGACGGTTGGTTTTAAGGTAGCGGTAGATGCCTTTTCTGCTGATGATGTATTGGGGATGCTTTTTCTGAGAACCCAATTTCATCAGTCCGTGTTCCCCATATTTAGCGTTCAATGAGAAAGTCTGCCAGATCAGGATTCCGCTGCTGGCTCCGCCAAGTGTGAGGCAGAGATAGGTATTGACACCCGCGATATACATGATCATAATACAGATCAAGAGCCCTAACAGGCCACCTGCAAAAATAAACAGGTACTGTGCTTTGAGTCCTTTGAACTCTACCGTTCTTCCGATGCCTTTGTTGATATGATAGGTATTCATCATCATCAGTTTAAAGGAAGAATGAACGAAGGATCGTTGCTGCGACGATCAGAAAGATACACGCCCCGAACCAGCTGGCAGCGGTCTTGCTGGTGTCGGGATCACCGCTGCTGAACTTGTTGTAGACCTTGACCCCACCGATCAGTCCCACGACCGCCCCGATCGCATAGATAAGTTGGGTTGCAGGCTCGAAATAGGAGGTCACCATCTGGGTCGCCTCATTGATTCCTGCGGTACCATTGCCTTGGGCAAAAGCACCCGTTACTGCTAAAAAGGTCAGACCTAATAGCAATAATTTTTTTCTTTGTTTTTCCATAATTGAAACACATTAATTATTACTTTACCCCACACCCTGTGGGTTGATGAGGCAAAGGTGTTATGGAAACAGATGTGCTATTATTACTTGTCTTTCTACCGTATAGTTTGGCGAAAAATGGCTTTTGATGAGAAAATGAAACTGTAATAATGATGATCTCGAGGGATTGCTTATTTAGATCAATTGAATTATTTTGTAGCTTTGAATGGTTGCTTAAGCAATAAAACTACTTGTTAAATAACCGTACATTTGAATGCGTAAAAACGATCAGCACATTCCTGTTAATACAATGACTGAAAACTCTGGTCAGGGTATTTCTATCGATAAAATAAGTCTGGATAAACCTGATTTTAAACATTCACACCGGGACGACGGATATACTTTTCATATCATCGAAAAAGGCGTTATTCATATTGAAATTGATTTTCAGAAGTATGAGATCCACGCACCATCCGTTGTATATATGCATCCAAATCAAGTACACCGTATTTTGGATTTTGAAAAAATTACCGTCTGCTCATTGTCTGTAAAAGATGAAAACCTGAATCCTGATTATCTTAAACTGCTGGAAGAGATTGCTCCTGCAAAGCCTTTGGAGCTTACTAATGAAACCAATTCAACACTCTCTGATATCTTTAGGCTTTGCTACAATTTTTCAATTCAAAAAAATAATAAACTCCATTATTCTTTACTGAAAGACAGTTGCAATACGCTGGTTGCATTTCTGATCTCACAATTTCTGGATCAAAATAAACCGGAATCCAATTTTTCAAGGTTTGAGATCGTGGCAAAATCCTTCAAACTATTATTGGAAAAGAATTACTGTAATTCAAAAAGTCCGAGCGGGTATGCAGATCAATTGAATATTTCTACCTCTTATCTGAATGAGTGCGTTAAGAATACGACAGGTTCTTCAGTTTCTCAACATATCAAGAACAGAGTTGTGTTGGAAGCAAAAAGAATGCTTTATCACAGCGAAAAATCAATTAAAGAAATTTCGTTTGAATTGGGATACGATGATCATTCCTATTTTTCAAGACTCTTTACCAAAGCTGCAGGAATCTCTGCTTTAGCTTTCCAAAACAAAAACCACGAATAGTCCTATCATTACTATTTTCTGTTATTGCCTGATGCGCTACTGTTTGAGAATTTTGCACCATAATTAAATCATTGATAAAATGGAACACAATAAAAAAGTATTGGTATCCGGTGCAAGCTTCGCAGGACTTACAACTGCCTATTGGATGAACAAAATGGGTTATAAAGTAACTGTAGTAGAAATTGGGAATCATCTTAAAATGGGAGGAACACCTGTGGATATTAAAGATGAAACTGTGAATATTGTAAAACGGATGGGAATTTTTGAACAGATAAAAGCCCAAAGGATAGGTCCTGAAAAATGGGAATTCAAAAATGCTGATGATGTGAGTGAAAAAACTGTTTTTTTAGAAAAGCAGCCAGACAATGAGTTTGAAATTGAAAGAGATATTCTGCTCAACATGCTTTTTGACCTTGTAAAAGAAGACGTCAATTTTATCTTTAATAACAGCATCACTTCTTTAAATGAGAAAAAAGATTGCATAGAAGTTGCTTTCAAAGATGGTTCTCAAAGTCAATTTGAACTGGTGTTTGGCTGTGACGGAATCCATTCTGCGGTGCGGAGAATCTGCTTTGGAGAAGAATCAGAATATGCTCGTTTTCTGGGACAATATTTTTGTGTTGTGATCGCTAAAGGATCGTTGGTGGAAGCAGGCACTTATCATATGTACGCAGAACCGAACAAAGGTCTTGCGCTCTATGCTTATAACAACAAAACAGACATCATTTTTACCTTCCGTCCGGAAAAGGAAATCCTTTATGATTACCGTGATCAGGAGCAAATGAAACAGATTGTTCAAGAGCAAATAGAAAATATGAGCTGGAGAGCAACTGAGTTAAAAGAAGAATTACTCAATTCCGAATCTTTTTACTTTGATAAATTCTGTCAGATCAAAATGTCCTCGTGGACGAAAGGTCGTGTTGCATTGGTTGGTGATGCAGGCTATTGTGCTTCACCCGCAGCAGGAATGGGAGGTTCGCTAGCTATCATTGGAGCGACAGCTTTGGCGGACGCCTTTGAAAAATACAATGGTAATTTTGAACTGGCTTTTGAAGGATACAATAGAGAGTTTAGACCTTTCACAGAAGAAGTTCAGGCTGACGCAGTAGAAATGCTGGACAAACTTTTACCGGCAACGCAGGAGGAAATAGACTTGAGAAATAAAAATGGTTTTGAATTTTAAATTTGTTTTGATGACAGTAAAATCAATTGAAAATCGTACCGAGTCTTAATAATTTGAGACTAGTTATGATTATTTACTCTATCCTTTCAATTCAATATACTGGTAAATCTTTTTTAACTTTATCAAAATATTAAAGGGGAATTTGTCTAAACAAACTCCCCAATATCGAAACCTTCTGCATCATCTTTACGCTTAAAAGCAATTCCATCATCTTCATTCGAAATATTCTGGCTCAGCAAATTAGCAACTCTCTTTGATGCATCACCTAATGAATTTTCTAAAAGATCAAAAAGCTCGGTTCCCTGAATTTTTTGAATGATGTGAACTGCTTGTTGTTCTAAGTCAGGCTCCAGCACATCTCGCTGAAGCAGCTGTCCCGCAGTACTCAATTCCTGAAAGGTAACCCCTGTGGCGAAACCGCTTTCGATGATAGAATCATTCTGGTATTGCCAGTCTTCTTCCTCGTCTTCCTGATCATTATTTTTGATCAGTATCTCGTCCAGTTCTTTCTTTGAAGCCGTATTTTCAATTACTTTCTCTTTGGTTTCTGGATCAAAATTATTTGCATTAACTGTACTAGATTCATCGTGGCCTTGATCGGCGTCAGATGGCAGCGGATGTCTGTTTTCTTTCTTTGTTTCTCCCATAACAGAGGGTAATTCTGACCTATTGTCGGTGTTTTTTTCCTGAGGATACTGGTTTGAAAACTTCCTGTCCCAAAGAATTAATATGATAATGACTAACAGTGCTATGATGATTAATTGTTCCATAAGATGATATATTAAAAAATTGGACGGTATTTGTTGTTGAAATCATCAGTGATCTCTTTTTCAAACGTTTCGAAGTGATGCGCTAACACATTGTCAAGATAAGCGTACAGAGGAATCTGGTCGTCGGCAATGATCTGGATGATACGCGATAAACGTTCATGATATTCAGGACGGATGTAGATGCTTTTATCACCACGCTTGGTCATCGTATGATGGGTCAGAAACTGCTCAGCATAGGAGATCTCATTATTTTTTTGCCCTTTATTTTTTGCTTCGTCGCAAGTTTTTCCTGTGGGGAATCCGGTTCCTGGTTCGGAGGTTCTTTCTTTGCGCTGCCCGCCATAATGGACATCAGATATTGTTCATCGATACTGTTGTCTTCTTTGTTCTTTTTATCAGTGTCCATCTTTTTATAATTTTACAATACCTAAAAACTCATTCATAAACCGATCCAGCCTGCATAATGACATTAGTTTAGGATCTGCCGGCAGTAAGGTGGAACGAAAAACGGTTTTAGCAAAGGTCTCGCCTTCTTTTCGGAATCTCTTGCTGTCGGTGATGGAGGTTTCCATTAATTGAAGGCCAAGATCTTTGATGACCTTTTCATAATTATTATACAAGGGGGTTTTTTCTCGGCCATCCACTTGGTTCCAAAAAAGATGAATACTTTTGATCTCGGTTTGCTTTTTCTTCATTAATACATTGGTGAGTACGTCCGTAAAACTCAGGGTGCTTTCCAGGACAACCCTATCCGCGGTTATGGGTGAAAAGATGTAGTGTACACTGGCGAGTGTACTCAAAATGCCAGCCGTATTGACCGTTCCGGGTAGATCCAGAAAAATAACGTCCGGAGATATTGCTGAATTGGCAACATACCCTTCAAGCTCTTCCAAAACCGTATCGGTCTTGCTTTGAAAGACAGGATAAGCTTTTTTGTTGATGCTCGTAAACTGCTTATGGGCTATTTTTTTCAGTACCTCATTCTGCATCACTGTTTTCAGATCCCTTTCTCTCATCTGTACCAAACTGTACTGCGGGAAGTCACAGTCGAACACTGCGACATTATAACCCAGACGGTAATGAAGGATGCTGGCCATAAGTGCTGTGAAAGTGCTTTTGCCTACGCCTCCTTTTTGAGTCGAGAAGGCGATAATTGATGGTTGTTTTTTTGTTTCCATTTTCTTTGATTTTTTAATTAAACATGGGTTGGTCAACATATATATATTGACAGCTGGCGGGCAGGCCTGACCTACATCCGGCTGTCCTGAAATCTTGGATATTTGAAAG
Organism: Chryseobacterium sp. 3008163; assembly: GCF_003669035.1. Lineage (NCBI taxonomy): Bacteria > Pseudomonadati > Bacteroidota > Flavobacteriia > Flavobacteriales > Weeksellaceae > Chryseobacterium > Chryseobacterium sp. 3008163. The sequence goes on from NZ_CP033070.1 coordinate 377,494, forward strand.
CATTCCTGATTTCCGAAATGATGGCAGGTCTTTTAACCGTCAATCAATCTCCCGTCAGTGATTGCTGTCCTTTAGTCAGGGTGTAATTCCTGAAGGATTTACATCCGGACCTCAATCTGGCTGGCTATCTTGAAAGCCTGTATTGTTGCTTTCTGGATTTCAAGCGGTTTTGCCATCCAGCTCGCCTGCTGACATTCTTGTGCAAATAAATAACATCGAGCTGTGGTCAGCTTCAGGGTGGTTGTCTTTGGCTAGCATTGGTGATGTTTGGCGCTATGTCCATCAAAGGATCTTTTAGACATTGTGGTTTTCTTTGTCAAAGGAGAATTGACCGGTTGATCAATCTTAAACTTTTAAGATGTAAAAGTGTCCTGAAAAGGACCCATTCTATTGTATGATAGGTTGATCCTTTCACCCGAAAGGGGCAAGTTGTGTTTTGAGCATCTCGAAACGTTTTCGGATGCTCAAAACAACTTGCCCTTGCAGGGGGCAGAAACAATCTCCGAAGTCGATGTTTTAAAAATTAATTGGAAAGATGATGAATGAACATAATGGCAAACCACAGAAAAAGACGGGACGCCGTCCGAAGGCCGATCCTGCCAAGATCCGATATACGATCTCATTCAATGAGGTGGAACATTCCCGCTTTCTTGAACTTTTTGACGAGTCAGGAATGAAAATAAAAGCCCATTTTATTACGTCCTGTATTTTCGAAAAGACGATCAAAACGGTGAAGGTGGACAAAGGAACGACCGATTTTTATATGCGGTTGACCTCATTTCACAGCCAGTTTCGGGCTGTCGGGGTGAACTATAATCAGATCGTGAAGATCCTATACCATAATTTTTCTGAGAAAAAAGCAGCGGCTTTGCTCTATAAATTGGAAAAGAATACTGTTGAAATGGTGGACGTCTTCAAAAAAGTGATGCAGTTGACGGAAGAATTTGATCAAAAACATTTGAAAAATTCAGAATGAGATGATCGCAAAAATTGGAAGAAGCAGTAATCTGTTTGGAACACTCTCCTACAACAATTTGAAAATGGAACAGGATAAGGGAGAGATCCTGTTGATCAACAAAATAATTGAAACGGCTGATGGGAAATATTCTGTGGCTCAATTGGCAAAATCATTTGAACCTTATTTGTTGGCAAACCGGAAGACTGAAAAACACACCTTGCATATTTCTTTAAATCCTGATCCTACTGACAACGTCTCTGATGAACAATATCGAGAAATGGCCCAGCTTTATCTGGACGAAATGGGTTATGGCGATCAGCCATTCATTGTGTTCAAGCACACAGATATCGACAGAAGCCATATCCATATTGTTTCAGTTTGTGTAGATGAAGATGGAAAAAAGATCTCTGATCAATTTGAAAAGGTTCGTTCGATGAAAGTCTGCCGGGAGCTGGAGAAAAAATTTAGTTTAATATCAGCGCTTAAGAAACAACCTGCGAAAAACCAAATGGTATTTAGGCCGGTCAATTATATGGCTGGAGGTATTAAAAGCCAGATGGCCTCAGTGGTAAGATACCTTCCATCCCATTACCAATTTCAATCTTTAGGGGAATATAATGCGTTGCTGTCTCTCTTTAACATTACAGTGGACAAAGTGGAAGGAGAATTACAAGGTCAACTAAGAAGAGGATTGCTGTATTTTCCATTAGACAATCAGGGCGAAAAGGCAGGAAATCCTGTCAAGGCATCTTTGTTTGGAAAAAATGCAGGGATCGATGCTCTCGAAAAGCACTTCACTGCTGGTAAAAACAAAAGCAATGATCAATTGGTCAAACAAAATTTGAGAAAAGCGATCACTGAAGCGCATCATTCTTCTACAAATGAGCAGGCATTTAAAAAGAAATTAAAAAAAATAGGAATTGATACCGTTGTCCGGAAAAACGACAACGGCAGGATCTACGGTATCACTTTTATTGATCACCATTCAAAAACGGTTTGGAACGGGTCAAGATTGGGAAAGGAGTATTCTGCAAACACCTTCAATAATTATTGGAACAATGACGTCAAACCTGAAATTAAAGGACCTGTTCGACAGCAATCAAAAATATCTCGGTCAAATGACATGAAAGACTTAACTACTGACCAACCCTGTCATTTTTTCGATCTTTTGAATATTGAAAAGCGTGACGATGGTTTGATAGAAGCGTTTGGTGGTTTACTTCCGGAAGCACAGGGCGAAGATTATGAAGAACAGGATTTTGCGAATAAAATGAACAAAAAGAAGAAACGAAGAAGGCAATAGGTCAACTATTTCTAAGGTATAATACCTATGTATTAACTTGTCATTTAACAACTCTATCAACAGTTATGATTCTGAAAGTATTAGAGTTAACGGTAATTCGAATATTCTTATCCACATTGGTTAAATAAAAGTTTTTTCCAACTTTTTGAAAAGATTTCTTATCTGTTTCTTGAATTAAATTGAAAAGCATAATCTCAATTTCAGATTTTGAAAAATTACTTTTAAGTTTCTTGTTTATTCTGCCGTAAACAAGCTCAGTGTAGCAAATGTTATTTAAAATTTCAGTTTTGTTCATTGTTTCTTTTAATTAAATACTACCAAACAAAAATAACAAAAAAATTGCATCATTTTTATTAAGCCAAACAGCGCCCATTGCGACCATCGACTAGCACTTTTCCAAAGCCATTCATTACAGCCATTACATTTACTCCCGAACATTAAAAATGATAATAATGCAGGGAGAAGACGATTTAAGAGGCTTAGCCAAAATAATGGCATTTATGAGGGCCGTAAGTATTCTTTTAATACTGATGCATCTTTATTGGTTCTGCTACCGTTTCTTTTAGAACGTGGTTGGACTTTAGAGATCCTCAATAGAATATTAAGCAATTTTCAGCGTACCGCCGGACTGTTTTCGCATACCTTTTATACCAAGCTGTTTGCTTTGGTATTATTGTCATTAAGTTGCTTAGGTACAAAAGGCGTCAAGAATGAAAAAATTACCTGGACTAAAATTTATGTGGCTTTGGGAATAGGATTTTGCCTATTTTTTCTGAACATACCATTATTAAAATCATCATTAAGTACCGCTACGTTTCTGTACATTATTACTACAGCCTTAGGTTATATCTCTTTGATGGTAGCCGGTGTTTGGATGAGCCGTCTTCTGAAACATCACCTAATGGATGATGTCTTCAACAGTGAAAATGAAAGCTTTCAGCAGGAGACGAAGCTTCTCTATAACGAGTATTCGGTCAATCTGCCAACTAAATTCTATTACCATGGGAAATGGCATCAAGGATGGATCAATGTCGTAAATCCCTTTCGAGCCACCATTGTTTTAGGCACGCCCGGATCTGGAAAATCATTTGCTGTGGTCAACAACTATATCAGACAGCATATCGAAAAGGGATTCTCGATGTACATCTACGACTTTAAGTTCGATGACCTTTCAACCATTGCTTACAACCACCTGATAACTCATTCAGAGGGTTACAAAATAAAACCGAAATTTTACATCATCAACTTCGATGATCCAAGAAGAAGCCACAGATGTAATCCGTTGAATCCTGATTTTATGACGGATATCTCTGATGCCTATGAAGCTGCATACACGATCATGTTGAATTTGAACAGAAGCTGGATACAAAAGCAGGGAGACTTCTTCGTGGAGAGCCCGATCATCCTTTTGGCAGCGATCATCTGGTTCCTGAAGATCTACAAGGATGGTCGATACTGTACATTTCCACACGCCATCGAACTTCTGAACAAAAAATACGAGGATGTTTTTACGATCCTGACGTCCTATTCTGAATTGGAGAATTACCTCTCCCCTTTTATGGACGCCTGGCAGGGCGGAGCACAGGATCAGCTGCAGGGACAGATCGCTTCGGCAAAGATTCCCTTGTCACGAATGATCTCTCCGCAACTTTATTGGGTGATGACCGGGGATGATTTTTCGTTGGACATCAATAATACCAAAGAACCCAAGATCTTATGTGTCGGCAATAATCCGGATCGTCAGAACATCTACTCTGCTGCCTTGGGGCTTTATAACTCGCGAATTGTCAAATTGATCAATAAAAAAGGCCAGCTGAAAAGTTCGGTCATCATTGATGAGCTTCCCACCATTTATTTCAGAGGATTGGACAATCTGATCGCTACCGCCAGAAGCAATAAGGTTTCAGTCTGCCTTGGATTTCAGGATTTCTCACAGTTGACAAGGGATTATGGGGATAAGGAAAGCAAAGTGATCCAGAACACCGTCGGCAATATATTCAGCGGACAGGTGGTTGGAGAAACCGCTAAATCACTGTCTGAAAGATTCGGTAAGGTGTTACAGAAAAGGCAGAGCATTTCCATCAACAGGAATGACACCTCCACCTCTATTTCAACGCAGCTGGATAGCCTGATCCCGGCCTCTAAGATCTCAACATTGACACAGGGATTTTTCGTGGGTGCCGTTTCCGACAATTTTGATGAAAGAATAGAACAGAAAATATTCCATTCGGAGATCGTCGTGGATACCGCTAAACTTTCTGAAGTGGAAAAGAATTACCAACCCATACCTCAGATCCGCTCATTTGTCGACGAGCAGGGAAAAGACAGCATGCAGGCAGAAATTACATCAAACTATAAAAGTGTCAAAGCAGATATCGTAATGATCATCGGTAACGAAATGGAACGGATTTCAAATGACCCCGATCTGCAGCACCTCATCAGTAAAAATTAAAGCAAACCTCAAATGGAAGTTTTAAACCATTCGAGGTTTTCATAGGAGAGTTACTCTCCTTCTGAATTCTTGAAGTGCTGATCAAGATGATCACAGACCAAATGCAAAAACTTCGTTGGACCTTGTTTTCGGTTTCGGATCTCAAATATCGTTTTGTGGAAGTTGCCTAAATCTGTGTCCAATGATTTTTCTACAAATTTAATGACCTCACTGAGCTCGATATTACCTCCATTGAAACAACGCATCTGATAAAGGGCATAGATGAGTTCGATCAAACCAACCTTGGAGGCAGACCATACCAGGGGTGACAAGGTTTTAGTGTTGTCATTATTACTTAATTTCTCGAGCTGCTTTTTCAGGTATTTGTCCATTTGCTGGCTGGCAATGAATCTCGCTACCAGATGATCGTGAGAAGTGGTAAAGCTGCTGTCAAAATTGTAGAAACCTGACGATAATTTCATTTTCAGGTCGTATGAATTTCTGATAAAGACCTTATGGTCGAGATAGGTCGCCTCTCTTCGATGATAGCCATAAAATTCCGCATGTTCCATGTAAAAACTTTTGAGTTTTTCCTGTTCTGCCTCGTAGTATTTTTTCATTGCCTTATTCCCTGCATTCGGTTTATGGGATTCAAGTTCTAAAATTGCAGACAAATAGATAAACTTTGAGATAAATTGTGGTTTTAGTTTCTTGAAAAAGTAAACCTCTTCAGCGATATTCTCAAAATCGTGCGTTGAGATCATTTCTTTTAACTTTCTGATGGATTCATCGATCAGCAGTAAGGATTTCTCTGCGACTTTCACTATATCGTCATCGTCGTCATATACTTCATTGATCTTCAGCTCTAAATCGTCATGTAATTTTGTGATCTTTCTAAAAATTGCTTTTGTTACCATGTCCTTTTTTCAGAAATTTACAAAAATTCGTGTATTCATGCGACAATCAACTGATCCCAAGGTCCTTTTTTCGATTCTTGATGTAGTCTGTAGGTCGGATTCCATTGATCTCGAAGAATAGGCTGGAAAAATTTTGCCTTGCTGCAATACCGCATTCTTCCGCTAATGCTTTGATGCTGTAATTAAGATATTTCGTATCGGTATTCAGAAGGTGCGTGATATGGTTGATCCGCAGCTCGGCCATATATTTGTTGAAGTTCATCCCCTTGTTTTCGTTGATGTACACCGAGAGGTAATGTGAATTTGTTCCCAATTTGACAGCAACACTTTTTTCGGTCAGGCCTTTCTTGGTGAACATTAGGTCTTTCTCGAATTTATTAAGTTTCTGCCTGATTTCTTCGGTCATTGCTGCAGTAAGACTGGTCTTTCTTGAAGAAGCTTTTGGGGACATCTCGCCATCAACGTCAGCAATGACGTTGGGTTGGTTTTCTAATTTTTTCTGCAGTAGCTCATACTGCTTTCTGATCTTGCGTTCCCTGTAGTAATGGTAGATAAAAAATCCGAGTAGCATTGATCCGGATACAATTAAAATCTGTCCTATCATTATTTTCTTTCTGCTGGCTTTCTCAAGGCGTTGCTTCTCATCAAGTAAACTGCTCCGGTCATAATCCCTGTGAAGCTTCGATGACAGATAAGGATAGTCATTGCTGATCAGACTGTCAGCTTTAAGCAACTGATCGGTGTAATACAGCTGTCTTTTGATATTTTTTTTCGACCTGTAGAAATCGATCAGAAAATTATAGCTGGGTGAAACTTCGGGAATGACAAATCCTTGTTTGTTAAAGATCGAATCGACCTTATTAAAATACATTATACCCTGCTCCTGTTTCCTTTGTGCAATATCAATTCTGCCCAGATAAAAATAGACCACAGAGGCCCATGCGAAATCATTTCGCTTGACAATGGCAGGCAACGACCTTTTAAGATAAGCACTTGCTGAAGCATACGCTCCGTCGTTGTATTTTGATATCCCTATGCACTTCAGAAAATAACTGTTCTCCAGAACAAAGTCTTTGTTATTACGGGTAAGCTTATCCCCTAATAGGCTCAAACTGTCGCTTTTTTTAAAATTATTAAGATAGCGGTTGATGACCGTCAGTTGGTGAAGACTGTTGAAATAGGCCTTCTTGTAATTATAGGTCTCATTGTTGTGAAGGTCTTCGGCGATATGCTGACCGTAAAATCGTATGCATTTCTCAAAATGGGACAACGCATCTTCATAATACCCCAAATGACCTTTGACGATACCCAGATGATAGACCACTTTATATTTTTGGTATTGGTCGTCGGAACCTTTAGAATAGTTGTAAGCAAGAACATATTGATTAAGTGCCTGCCTGTAATTTTTTTGATAGAAATAGTAGATAATTCCTTTGCTGAGATGGTCCCTGCTCAGATCATCACTCGTTCCGTACTGACGACTTGCCAGTATTGCACTGTCCGCGTACTGCATTTTATGGGCATAGTCAAACTGACGTCCGTCGCGGTATCCTTGAATTAGCTTATTAAAACTGGACTCTGATTTTGCTTTCTGGATGTATCGTCGTACCTGTGGCATGGCACTGCTGTCGTCAATGTCTTTTTTCTCATATGAACTTCTTATCTCACTGAATGTTGTCTGATGACCCTGTGAAAACAGGAGCTGTGAAAAAACAGAAATGAATACAAGAAAGTATGCAACCCTTTCCATATCACTTATTTTAGAAACTCACCATATCAAATTTAGACATTTTTTTTACTGAAAGTATGAGATCAAATAGATTTCATGCTATCAAAAAGCATAGGAGGCTTTATTCTATTGATAAACAACTACATAATCCCTAAAATCAATGGGATCAATTTTAAAATTGTGACGTATTAATTTTAAAATCACGCCTAACAACACTTTTTTAAGACTTCTTGTCCGATACCTTTGGCTTAGAATTCTATCATAATCCGGCCGGGATAACCCCATTAAAAAAATTAAAATGAAAAAGTTTATCCCAATTTTTAGTATAGCGATAGCGTCAGTTTTATTACAAAACTGCACCGATCGAGATGAAGATGTCAGTGCAGATCATAGTCGATTAAATGACACACAACCAGAGTTCATGATGCGTGGAGATTCCACCAGATCGTCAGGAGAAATTGTAGATCCCGATCCGCCGGTAAGAGATGGCGATAATTGGCGGTCTGTTCCAAAAAAGTAATCACATCTTATGACCTATGATTCCCCATACCTCCATATCAGTTGTCACAGGCTTACCATGTCCGGAAAGCGGCATCTGGGAAAGTATGGGGAATTTCAGAACGACAGTCACCCTGTTTAAAGGTGAGAAAATGCCTGACTATTGTGGAAAGAAGATCAAATGGAGATTAATTATAGCCTGTTAAAATTTACAAATATTTACCATGAGAAAGACATATTCTATAATCGTTAAAGTGATCACCTACTTTTTTATACTGCTTTTTTGCTATGCTGCAATCAGCAAAATACTGGATTTTGAAAACTTTCAGGTTCAGATTGGGCAGTCTCCTTTGTTAAGCGCTTATGCAGGATTTATATCCTATGCAGTAATTATTGCAGAACTGCTCATCGTACTGATGCTGATTTTTCCAAAAACATTTCTCTGGGGATTATATTCATCAACTGCATTGATGACAGCGTTTACGGTCTACATCTATTTAATTTTAAATCATAGTGATTTCGTACCCTGTGCATGCGGAGGGATCTTGGAAAAGATGGGATGGACAGAACACCTGATTTTTAATATCAGTGCCGTAGTGCTGGGAATTGTAGCTGTCTTTTTATATACAAAGAAAGAATATCCACGTAAAACTGTTGTTCTATCACTCGTCATTTCCAATATTCTAAGTGCTGTCTTTATTCTTTTCTTATTTTTAAGATCAGACTATGTGATTAAGCAGGAAAATAATTTTACACGAAGGTTTTTAATGCATCCTGTTCTAAAAACAAAAAGTATTGCTCTCGAAAACAACACATACTATTTTGCAGGATCTGATAATCAAAAGGTATATCTTGGAAATAGGACAATGCCACAAAATCTGTTAACTGTTGACTCAATGCTTCAAAAACGTCTCAATTTAAAAATGGATTTGGATCTTAAAAAATATCCATATAGAAAGATTGAGGTTAAAGTCTATGATAATAGTTATTTTATCTATGACGGTACAGTGCCTGTAATATCTAAAGGACAGCTAGGTCGTTCTGAAACGGAGGTCATCAGTTATAAGGATGCTTTTTTCAGCCAGATAGAAATTATCAACAGTAACAGAATGGCCATTAGAGCACTGTCATCAACAACTAAAAATCTGACACTTGGTATATTGAAGATTGGAAGCAATGGGAAAAATGAGGTGCAGTTATTTCCGCAACTTCTGGAAAAACAATCTGATGGGGTATTTGATTCGGACGGTTATCTTTCTTCAAATCCAAAATCAGCTCAAGTGACTTACATCCATGCTTACCGTAATCAGTTTCTTGTGATGGATTCAACAATGAAACTTCAACGGAGATTATCAACCATTGATACAACAACTATTGCACAAATACAGGTAACTCCCTTATCCGACGGAAGATTTAAAATGTCTAAGCCTGCGTTACATGTTAATGGCCATGCGAAAGTTTTCAGCGGACTTTTATTTAATCCCGCCTACTTAAGAGGCCAGCATGAACCCGTCAAAAGATGGAAGGAAAGCAGAACAATTGATGTTTACAATATCAATAAGCAGGAATATATCGGAAGTATTTACATTGATCATTACAAAGATTCAGAGATGTCAGATTTTACAGTTACCGATAAGCACTTGTACGTCATTGCAGGAAATCAGCTCATTCAGTACCGCCTGACAAATTCTCTGACAAAATATTTTAAAAACGGGGTAGCCGAAAACCGTATCCAAGAGTAGGCACAATCAAATTTCTTTATTATGAAAAAATTTCTTTTTCCTGTTGTCCTTGTATTAGTGGGCACAGGGTCAGCACTTGCTACCAATGTAGCAAAAAAGAGTAACAAAGCTTTAGTACCTGCGTACAGAATTGTGAGCGTAGGAGGAGGACAGTTCCAATGTCAAAATGCTGAGCAACAGTGTAGTGATGTTAATAATGGTATTGTCTGTAAATGGGAAGTTGACGGCACTACTGATCTTCATAATGAAGGCTCAGGAACCATGTGTGGAAGTGAACTCTTTGAGATTCCTAATTAGAAAGATGAGGGACGCTATTGAGCGTCCCTTTTCATTTCCTGACTAATCCAGTCAATATTTTCCTCTTTTTTAAAAATAATTCCACCAATCCATTACCTTATTATTAAAGTCTTTGATTTCCTCAGAATCATCCTTTAAAGAGTGCTCCTGATTGTCATACAGTAAAGCCACAGCCTTCTTATCATTTCGCAACAATCCCATAAAGAAACTCATAGGCTGATCCAAAGGAGTATTAGTATCTTTTTTTCCTGCCCATATCAAGACCGGTGCACTCACATTTTCCACATAATTGATTGGATTATTACGAAAATACAGGTCTTTATTTTCAGCGTATGGAACTGCCATTTCAAACTGACCGTTTTCAAACCGCATATAGTTGGCAACATTAAAAAAATCGCTGAACGAAAAGTAAAAGTGAGGAACATCCCCCAACGAGGCACCTGAAACGTATGCTGCAAAGCGTTTGGAATGTGTTGCGATGAAATTGGTCTCATATCCTCCTAAAGAATGACCAGTCAACCCTAAACGGGATGCATCCACATTAGAATGATTTATAATTTCATCTAAACCGCTGTTCACGCAATCCAGAGCAGATATACCTGTTCCTCTCTTATCGAATAGTATATCCGGTTGGAAAACAAAATAGCCATTCTCTATAAGCGTACGTTTGTTAAAACCAGTATTACCCCAGTCAGGGTAAAGGTACTTATCTGCACTTCCGGAAAGTAAACTGTATATATAAACTACGACAGGATATTTTTTCGAGGGATCAAAATCTACAGGATAAGTAAGAATTCCTTTTAAAGGAGTTCCTTTGCTATTTTCATAAGATAGAATATCCTGTTTCATAAACTTTGCTTTTTGATCGTGCAAATTTGTACGGTATAATAATTTTTTTCTGGATCACCTTTTTCACTTAAATACAAACTAGCGGGTACATTAAAATTTTCCTCTACAATAAATATTTTGTTTTTCTTTTGTCGTATTTAAAATCCTTGATTCTGTTGGGAGTATAAGGAATTATATTCTTTATCATTCCGTTCAGAAATGTGAAATAGCCGTTATCATTATGATCTGTTCTTTTTACATTTATTATTAGAGGTTTCTTTGTATCGGCACTTCTTTCGACAAATTTAAAATTACTTAAATGATAGATCATGTTTCGGAGTAAATTATGAAAGGTTACTTTTGAATTTTCTGAAACAACAATTTTTTTTGAACTGCCTTTTATCAGATCATATCTGAACAACCCGTCTGCACATTCAAATAAGGCTGCCTGATCAGACATCATCACAGGATTGGTAAGCTTTTCGGTAGTCTCAATATCTTTTATCGTGTTGAGAAAATGGTCATATAATATCCACATTTTTTTGTCAATACGGTATGCAAGGGTAAATCTGCGGTTCTCACTCATGACCAATTCTTCGACATTTTCAAAGATACGTTCAGCCTTATCTTTGTGTGTATCATATCTGAATACATTAAAACTGCGATAGCCAGTATAATTGAATTCTTCGTCCGTATGATATGCCCAAAGATAGCGGGCATCGTTCATCCCGATAAAATCTGAAAAATGATCTGTCGGTATTTCTATCATCTCATCTTTTGTAATGTTCCAGTGTAAGTACCGATGATGCTTTGTTCCGTCTTTTTGTCCCGCAGGCGTTTATCACCACTATACCATACCTCTACCATTTTATTTTTCTGTGGCTGCTGGACATGCTGAAAATCAATCAGGAACGTATCTGAATCATGAATCTCAGATATTTTAACGGATTCAAACCCACCGGAACTTATTTCCTTCTTCTTAAATAAATAATTATCGGATGTTCGGATTAAAGAAACACTTAATTCTAAATCATCTTTTTTCCGGTATTCTTCTATCAATGAAATGAACTTTTTGATGGCAGGTACTTTATTGATTTAATACCATTGCTCGTTGTATGTATCGTTTTTACAGTTTTACCATTCCATACAGCAATTTCAGAGGTGCTACCATTTTTATAAACCAGATATACTCTGCAGTCTTCATCCGAAATAAAATCCTGCACTCCTTTTGAAGAATGCAGAAGTTTCCCTTTATAGTCATAGATATTAATATTCTTAGCATGATCAAGGAGAACCACCTGTTTTGACACTGACAGAATTTCTCCACTAATTATTTGATCAAACTTCTTGCTCTTTTTTGAGGGCAGATCTATCAGTTCTGCTGTACTGTTACCCACTGCAAATACAAGATTGTTATTCAGGAATGTTACTTTGCTTTTTTTGACTAAAGTATCTAAAATTATGTTCTCCGATTTCGTATCAAAAATCAAAATTGTATCTGAATTCTTTCTGTAATATTTCGTTACTGAGGCAAACCGTTGATCATCTGTTACCTGCAAGCCACCTATTGCTGTTGAAAAACGAGACATCCATTGATCCATTTCGGCATCAGTTTTCTGTGCTTTAATCAGGATACCTGAGCAAAGCCATAATAAAAGACAAACGGTTCTCATTAGTATCCTGAATTTTGAGGGTTCATATTGGGGTTCATTAACAGTTCCTTCTGCGGCAGAGGCCAAACTTTATGAAAGTCTTTCCAATTTGGCTTAGTCGTTTGTAAGGTATTCAACTGCCCTGCTCTTTTCAGATCTATAAAGCGGTGACCCATTTCCGTAAAAAACTCTTTTCTATTTTCTTTCAGAATTTCATCCAAAAGAGTGTTCTGTGAAACTGAACTTGCCAAAAGGGGTTGAGCTGCCCTCTGTCTTATAGGATTGATGTAAGGAAGCGCTTCCGCAGTCTTATTTTGTTTAGCCAAAGATTCAGCTAAAAGAAGATAAGCCTCTTCCAGTCGGAAAACGATAGAGTTTTCCGTTGTATTAGCAGATCTTGCTTTATATTTTTCTGCACGGTACCAGGTCGTTCCTGCTACGGTAACAGCCGCCATCCAATGTTGTTTACGGAGATCACCGGTCTGGAATGAACTGACAAGAGCCGGAGACAGGGACATAGATGAAGGTGCTACATTGGCGAAATAATAGAGGGTAGCTTCTCTGACAGGATCACCACTGTTCTTTGGTTTAAGTTGCCAGATAATATGCGTTCCTGATTTTAGAAAAACTTTTGTAATATCATTCTGAAATTGGTACAGAGGACTTTGAATGACGGCTTTTAAAGTGCTTTCAGCTTCAGCATATTTTGATCTTTGCATCTGAACTTTTGCCAGCATCAGTTGAGCCGTTTTTTTGTTAATGAAAATCCTTTCTGCAGAACGGTATTGATCCGGTAACAATTCCACTGCCTCTGTAAGATCTGATTCAATTCGCTGTAAAACCTCCTCAGCATTTGTCTTGGCAATGGATTGATTGATCTGATAATTAGTGGTAACGGGATATGGTATATCACCATAGATTTGCTGCAGATAAAAAAAGAGCAAAGAACGAATGGTCAAAGCTTCCCCTGTCATTCTGTTTTTTTCAGCAGCTGATATAGAACTTGAGCTATTCAGTCCTTCAATTATTGAATTGCTGACATATATTTTCTGATAGGCTGCAGACCATACTGAACTTACAAATTGATTGGTGTCTATCAAAGTATTATTGGAAATCTCGGGAAGCCCGTTGGTAGCGTTGACTGGGTAGTACGTCAAATCATCGGTGTAAAGACTCAGAATTCTGCCACTCTGATCTCCTGCAATCGGCGAAGCTTCCCAAAGTCCGGCGTATAAACCCGAAAGTACCGAATTAGCAGTTTGGGCATCCTGAAACACTGTTTCAGACAGCATCTGATTTTCCGGAAGATCTACTTCCAGCATTTTTTCGCACGATATCAGTGTAGTCAGAATGCAAAGCACTGCTATTGCTGTTATTTTATTAATATTTGTTGCCATTTTCTTTTTGTTTTAATAATTCAAATTCAAAATCATTTAATTAAAGGGTCAGCTGTACTCCCAATGAGTAAGTCCGTAAAGGGGGTAAGAAACCTACGGATGTAAATTCAGGATCAATTCCGAAATATTTCGTCCATGTCAGAAGATTCTGTCCCTGAAAGTAGACTTTAGCTTCCCGAAATACTGATGAGCGCATCGGAATGGTATAATTGATCTGAACATTTTTCAAGCGTATAAACGATCCGTCAGACACACTGGCTGTACTGGTCTGAAAAAGACTGTTAGAAGATGAATTCACAGATCGGTACGGCATATAAAGTCCGTTTGGATTTTGAGGAGACCAGACATTGAGCGCTTCCACCGGAAGATTGGTCATAATGCCCGGTGAGGTTATAATTGAGTTGTAATTTCGGCTCTGTTGTTTTACAAACTGTAAAAGGAAAGATAAGTTCCAGTTTTTGTATCTCAGCTCATTGCTTAATCCTCCAAAAAACCGTTGCCCTATATTTTCCACAATCTGGCGGTCGTCCGGTGATGAGATTCTTCCGTCACCGTTGAAATCCGTAAAGCTGTATAATCCGGTAGCGAGATTTACGCCCGTTAACTGATACAGTTTAATGATTGAAATGGGTTCTCCAACAATATAGTTGTTCGCATAGGTAGAACCTTCAAGACCCGGAAATGAAATCAGTTTGTTCTGAGGAAATGTTATATTAAAAGAACTGTTCCATGAGAAGTTTTCAGATTTCAGAACATCTGCTCTCAATTCAAATTCAAAGCCTGTATTCTGAATAACTGCATCCAAGTTCGCTAAAACCGAACTGAACCCTGTTACTGCTGGAAGCTGATAGCCTACCAACTGATTTCCGGAGCGGTTTCTGTAATATGCTGCCGTCATGTTCAGTCTGTTTTTGAACAATCCCAGTTCAAGAGCCGCCTCCATTTTCACTGTTCTTTCCCAACTGAAATCAGGATTGAATAATTTGGTTGGGCTGAGTCCTGATGTCCCATTATAAATCAGCGTTGATGTTGCGAATGTATTCAGATACTGATAATCTCCGATATTATCACTACCTGAGGAACCAAAACTTCCTCGCAGTTTTCCGAAACTCAACCATGAACTATCTTTCAAGAAATTCTCTTCCGAAAACAGCCATGCTGCTCCTACCGCACCGAAATTGGCAAACTTGTTATTGCTTCCGAATCTGCTGCTTCCATCCCGTCTACCGGTAATGTTGACAATATATTTTTTATCAAACTGATAATTAACCCTTCCGAAAAATGCTGCATATCGGTATTCTGTGGTGATATGATCCAGAATGACCTTGGTCTGTGCCGCTCCGATATTATTAATAAAGGCATTGCTTTCATAACCGGTTCCCTGAATAGCACCTGATCCGTTGGTATCTCTCTGATAAGTTCCTCCCACCAAAATATCCAGCTGATGTTTTCCTTTTTTAAACAGCCAGGTGATCTGTGGTTCGACGACCATAGAAAAACGGTTCATATTACTTTTGGAAGACTGTGAATTAAGCGAAGTTGCTCCGGTGGAAGGATTAAAA
This sequence comes from Chryseobacterium sp. 3008163, assembly GCF_003669035.1. Classification (NCBI taxonomy): domain Bacteria; kingdom Pseudomonadati; phylum Bacteroidota; class Flavobacteriia; order Flavobacteriales; family Weeksellaceae; genus Chryseobacterium; species Chryseobacterium sp. 3008163. The sequence continues at coordinate 392,808 of NZ_CP033070.1, forward strand.
GCTGTACTTGGGCGTAAAGACCATTCTTCAAGGGTATTATAGTTAAATCCTCCGTTAACCTTAATTCTGAAATTCTCAAATGCTTCATATTCTGCACTCATATTATTCATGAACTGAAGATTATCGTTGGAATATGAATTCTCATAAGCGGCAACAGGATTGGTAAACGTGTTATTTTCCCAATTCAGATTTCCGTTAGCATCATATAAAGCGGGTGCATTAGGAGAAAGACTGTACGCATTCCTTGTGATATCAGAATTGATCAGATTATTATCTAATGATGAAAATAAACTGGATGAGTTAAAACTGAATTTCCTGTCCTGAGAGCGGTGGCTGATATTTCCGGAAACCGTATTCGTTCTATACCTGAAATCATGCCCGAATACCGTGGTCTGTTCCATATGTCCCAGACTTACCAGAAAACTGGTGGTTTCACTTCCTCCGCTTAATGAAAGCTGTGTGTTGGACAAAGTGGCAAAATTCCCGATCAGTTCTTTCCTCCAGTCCGTATAACGGTTGCTGTCCCAAACACCGTTCACATCATAGGCATTGGCAGGATACACAGAAATATTGTCATTGGCAAAAGCCTGTTTTCTCATGGCTATATACTGTTCTGTGTTCATCATCTTGAGGTTGGATAAAGTCTCACTCAGAGCATAAGAAGAATTAAGGGAAAGTTTGACATTTCCTTTCTTTCCTCTTTTGGTGGTAATGAGCACTACCCCATTCGCTCCACGCGAACCGTAAATGGCAGTGGCATCGGCATCCTTGAGAATTTCAAAGCTTTCAATATCGTTGGGGCTGATTGCATTTAAAGGATTGATATCGGCATTCGGTAAAATTCCGGCTCCGTATCTTGAAGTAACGCTCCCTCCGATAGGAACACCATCCACTATATATAGGGGTTGGTTTCCGTCGGTATCCGAAGTCAAACGGGTGCGGAGACTGTTTCGCCCACGAATCTGAATATCAAAACCTGCTCCGGGAGTTCCTGAGTTTTGGGTAATGCTTACTCCTGCCATTCTACCCTGCGCACTGGCAAGTACATTGGTCACGGGTTGATTTTCTATGTCTTTTGCTGAAACTTTGGCGATGCTACCGGTTCTTTCTCTGTCTCTTACCTTGTAGTAGCCGGCGTTGAGAATAACTTCTTCGATTCCCTTTACTTTTTGTTCTAAGCTGATATTGACGACGGTCTGATTATTAGTTGAAACTTTTTCTTCAGCATAATCAGGATGTCTGAACAATAGGATGGGATTTTCTGCTGAAACCTGTAATGTGTAGGTTCCGTTTTCGCTTGTAGTTGTTACCTGATCGCTGCCCTCTTGGGAGATACTAACTCCCGAAAGTGGTTTCTTGGATGCGGTAACGGTACCTGAAATGGTGCGTGTTTGGGCTTTTGTGTTGGTGCTGACAGCGGTCAGCATAAGGCCAAAGAAAATACCTCCTATCTTGTAATAGGAATTTTTCATAGATTTGTAAAAGGTTTTTAATCGTTAAATTAATTACTGATCTGCTCTTTCCCTAGGTCGTCAAACTGTATGGGAAGGGGCTTTTTTGTTTTTTGTAATTGTAGTAGTGGATCCATTGATGATAAAAACTTTCCTGATGCCCTTTGGTATGAAAAAGGACTGGTGAGGATCTAAAGCAGTGACCGCAAGGCACCGGAAAGAATTTAATATGAATGAAATCTGTGTCCCGTGTGAGCTATTGAAAGCCGCAATAGGTTGTACCCTCCTATTGTATCCTGTAATCTGATACTGTATTTTAGGAAGCGGGCTTAGATTTTAATGTAGAGGTTAGGCGAACAGCATTGAAAAAAGACGGCATGGGAAACTCTACAATATCTGCTATTGAGGCACTGGTATACCATACACACAGACAAGAGAGAAAACCCACGCCTAGGTCGTGAGCTTCAATACTTATTGTCTCGTGTGTTAAAAAGTACCAGTTTTCAATAGCGAGATTCTAAGCAATAGCTTCTATAATTCTTTGAAGTATCGCAAAGTTACATTTCTATAACTTATTTTACAAATATAATAAAAATAATATTGGTATACAAAAGCGTACCGAATAAAATTTTGATTATTTCGTAATTGCGTGTATGTATAAGGAATCTGAAAAAATCATCATGTTAAAGGTAGCAATTACGTTACGCCTTTTACTTAGTCGTAATAAAAGCTATATTGAGTTAAATACAGAAAAAGATGACTTAGTTAATAGCTATGAAAAGATTGCTGCGAATTCAAGTGCAGATATTAGAAAAGCTACAGTTACAAATGCTTTTAGTGGCACAAAAAAATCTACAATGGTTACAATAATATTAATTGTTGAATCAATGGGCTTTGACATGAAAGATTTTGGTGATCAATATGATAAAATTACAGAAAAGGATATTGAAGAATTTAAAGAGTTTATCATAAAAAATAAATCATGACAATGTCATGATTTATTTTTTATCATCTCGTAACGCTTTTACAATATCTTTCATGTTTTTAATAGCAGATTTCTCTTCATTGATCCTAATAATAACAAATTCAAGTAGATTTTTAATGTTATCAGCTCTTTCTAAAGCTTCTTCTTCCGTATATTTATGCAGACCTTCAGATGTTTGATTGTATAGCAACATAATTGGATTACAATTTAAGTCTTTCAAAGATTCAGGAAGATATTGAAAGATATTTTCATAGATAGTGTAAACTTTCTCTGTTTTTTCGTATTTGTCTAAAAGTGATTGAATTTCTGCGCTATCTGAGTTTGGTAGATTTTTAATTTCATTTACAATATGTAAAAGCTCTTTCTCTATAATTCTTCGAAAATAACCTAAAGCTCCAACTCCAAGGTTTTGATGTAATGCTTTTAAACCTTTAAAATAAAAACATTACTTTCCTTATCAAGAAATTTTTTGACATTTTTATTAATTATAAATTTTTGTTCAGGATTAATTCCTACTTTTTCTATGAACAAATTTGATACGACACCTGGTATAGCAGATTGAGAAGATAAGGTTATGTTTCTTTCGTTTTTAAGAATATCTGATATAGGATTATCACTATAAACATGTAGTAAAAAATCGATCTTATATTTTCTGCAAGATTGACACAAACCTTCAGTTAAAAATGTGTAATCTAATTTATTGTTTTTAAATAAAAAATCTGCAATCCTGTTCTCGTAAGAATATGTATTGAAGTGATTACCACGGTCTAATGATAGATTAAAAACTGTTTCTTCTTCCTCATATTCACAAAAATACTTGAATGTAATATCTTTAAACTCTGATGGGTCATAATAATGCTCATTACCAAGTTTAAAATCTTCGACAAGTAGGTAGTTACGATATAGCGGATATTCACTTAAAAACTCTTTCATGTTTATTTTTGATTAAATATAGTTATAAAACCTGCAAATATTTCTTAAAACTTGAATTTTGCACAATAACCGGATTAGCAATTACAAAATTTCGCCACCATAAATAATTCTCGGCATTGTATTTATGATCTTTTTCCCGGATATCCGGACTGCAAAAAGAATTAGGAAAAACATTCCATTATTACATTAACAAAAAAATTACTACTAAAAGCGATTTCCAATTTACAGGATATTTAGAATATTTCGTACTTTAACAACATTAAAAACTATATCGCTGATTATCAATCATATAAATTATATTTTAAAATATTTACTGTAAATATATTAACTGGTAGCAATTTTTTTTGTACATTTGCAATGAGTTCTTTGATAAAACGTTTCTAAGATAACTGAATAGAGTTTATTTTTATTTAATGCTAAATTAAATACCTCCTCAAGAGGCTTTCAGGACAAACCTTCTAACCCCCTACAACTGTTAGAGATGTTAGATAATTGTTCGATTTGCTTTTCCCAGATTGTTGTGAGAAGCAGGATTTTAAAGGTAGTGCATAGAGAACATTGCTTACGTATTCAGTTATTAATATTTATTGTAATAAGCAGGAGCAATAATGCCCAATAATAACTTAAAACAATATTTTTATGTCAAGATTAAAAAGACTTAGAAACATTAATGGTCTAAACGAAGTTTTAGATACCATAATCAAAAACCAATGTTCTCTTTCGGAGATTGAGTTGAATCTATTAAATGAAGCGATAGCCAAATTAAATGGATTGAAAAGTAAAAAAGGTTTAACAAATAAACAATACTTGGTAGAGATATCAGATATTATTAACCTAATAACGCTTTTTTTAACTAAATATTAAATTTATATATTATGGTTACAATTATTAACAATCAAAGACACTTCTTTAAATTTTTAAAAAAAATCATCATGGATTTAGGTACTGCAATACGTAACTTTAGAAAACAAAAAGGGCAAACTCAAAACGAGTTTGCTGAATCTTGTGGAATCTCACAAACTTATTTATCACAAATCGAAAACAACAGCAAGGATCCTAATTTATCAACCCTAAAAGAAATTAGTTTATCTTTAGATGTACCATTACCAATTTTATTTTTCCTTTCGCTTAGCAATGAAGATGTTAAGCCTGATAAAAGAGAGGCTTTTAATTTAGTAAGTCCTTCTATAAAATCGTTAGTGAATGAATTCTTCAGAAGCTAAAAATAAATTATACTTCCCTTCGATTGTAGGTTTTTCTCTTGGTGATTTGCAAGAAATGATATCGTCTATCGACGATTTCTACAAAGAATGGGAAATAATTAAGAATGACAAAACGACAGGTCAACCCAAAACATATTTAGATGGTACGATAAAAAAGAGATTTATTCGTCCTTCTTTGAGACAATTAAATACCTTACAAAGCCGAATTAAATCAAGAATTCTTGAAAAAGTTCAATTACCAGAAAATATTCATGGAGGTATTAAAAAGAAAAGTAATATCACAAATGCCAAGGCACACCAAGGTAAGAAATATGTACTAGCGACTGATTTGCAGGAATTCTATCCGTCTGTAAAACCATTACTGATTAAAGAAACCTTTATAGAATTAGGTTTCAATCCTCAATTCGCTTTTTTTATCTCTAGATTTACAACTTGGAAAGGACAGTTACCTCAAGGTGCACCATCAAGTACACATATAGCGAATATTGTATTTTTAAAAATCGATTTTTTGTTAATTGACTTTTGCAAAAGACATAATATTACGTATACTAGATATGTGGATGATTTAACATTTTCTTCTCAGCAAGATTTTCATTTTTTAATCGATGAGATATTAGAATTAATTAAAAGCTCTGGATTTAGAATAAGTAGAAGAAAAACTAAATATGCTAAAAATCAAACAATTACTGGCATTAAAGTTTTCAATCATAAAATTGATGTTCCAGAAAAAATAATTCAAAAGATAAATGCAGAAAGTTTATTGCAAGATAATAGGCAAAAATATTTAACAAAATATCGGGAGCGAGTACTTAAAACTAATCTCCGTAAAAAATAATTTTACGGAGATTAGTTTTTTTATTAACCTTAACTAATTAAAATGAATAAACTTATAATTGTCGGAAATGGCTTTGATTTAGCACATGGTCTCAAAACGAAATATTCAGATTTAATCAATTTTTTTTGGGAGTCACTTTTATTAGAATGTGATAAACTTAATTCAAACATGCATAAGAACAATACAACTATAGGTGATAAATTACCTATAGGGTTTTCAAATGAAGTTTACAGTGTTCAGATAAGTAATGTTTTTGCTTTGTCAGAAGATCATTATATCAACACCAAAATCAACAAAGGTTTAGAAAAAGCTTTGGAAGAAGTAAATGAAAATTTCATAGTAGATATCAAAAATTCATTATTTGAATTTCTTCTAAAACAAATTGAAGTACAAAATTGGGTTGATATCGAAAATGAGTATTACGAATTTTTACTTGAACAGCTTAATTTTGAGAAGAAAAAAAAGGAAGTTCTGGTATTATTAAATTGAATTATGAATTAGATTTAATTAAAAATCTTTTAGCTAGTCATTTACGAACTGAACAATCAATGAAAATTGAAAAAATAGAATCTATTCATGAAAAAGTTATAACAAATAATGAATGGCAACCTGTTATATCTGTTGGAAGAAGACACTTTCCTATTTTAAGAACTTTAGTTGTTAATTTTAATTATACAAATACCTTTGAAAAGCTATATTTAAATAATTTGAGAGACTATAACAAGAAATTTTCTAATCGGTCAATGGAGCATATACATATTCATGGTGATATCAATGATTTGCAGAATAATCCTATGATATTTGGATATGGTGATGAGTTAGATAAAAATAGCAAAGATTTAGCTGAAATTAAAGGTTCTGAGTTTTTTAAAAATATAAAATCTTTAAATTATCAATCTACAAGTTACTATAAAAATATTCTAAAATTTATTGATGAAAATAAATTTGAAGTAATAATATTGGGGCATTCTTGCGGGAACTCAGATAGGACTTTACTTAATACAATTTTTGAACATGAAAATTGTACTACTATACAGCCTTATTATCATAAATGGGAAGGTGGCGATAATTATTTTGATATAGTCTGCAACATATATCGAAACTTCACAAAAAACGCCTCATTCAGAGAAAAAGTAGTAGAAAAAAATCTTTGTGAAACATTGACATAATATTTCTAAATTTGAATATTAATTTTAGCCACAAGTGAAAAAAATATTATTCTTTTTAATACTTCCTGTATTCGTATTCTCACAGCATACCGCTAAAGTTATAGGAATTAAAGACGGCGATACAGTCGTTATTTTAGATAGCCTAAAAAATCAAGTTACTTTGAGATTAGCAGATGTTGATTGCCCTGAAAATAATCAGCCTTTCGGAAAAAATGCAAAACAATTTACTAGTGATCAAATATTTGGTAAAACTGTAAAATACTACATTACGACTACCGACAGATACAATAGAAGCATTTCGAAAATTTATTACGATAACGGTAAATATTTATCTGAAGAAATTATTAAAAATGGTTTAGGATGGTGGTATTATAAATATTCAAAAGATAAAAATCTCGGTAAATTAGAAAACCAAGCTAGTTCTAAAAAATTAGGTTTATTTCAGGACCCAAACGCAATACCTCCTTGGATTTACAGAGAAGAAAGAAGAAATTCAAACTAAATATATCATTTCGGAATTTTTAAATTCATATAATTTTATTTCACTAAAGCTTAGCATTTTTATTAAGCTTTTTTACTTGCCTAAACCTCCCTACACCTTAGCCACGCATAACAGTATTCCATCACTATTGCCAGCTTTGATACAGCTATTGATTCCAGTGATTGATGACTGTCTTCTACACATAATCACCTAAAGTAATATTTTAAAAAAGCGATGCTATCTGCATCGCTTTTTTAATCAGCGTTGTAATAAAAAGTATTATTATCATCGAGATTTATTTTTCTCAAAATTTCTTTACCTACTTCAGGGTTGAATTCAATATAATTAGAATATTTATCTCCATCATTGCTTTCATCAACTCCGTGAGTAAACTCTAGTTCAAATAATTCTTCATACGTGATTCCTAATAAATCTGCTAATTGTCTGTTAGCCTGCTCCTCATTGATGTCGTCTAATTGTTGATTGCTCATAAATTAATTTTCTAGTTGGTTAGACAACATAGATAAGAATATTTCTTTTAAGTACAAAATGTTAACGAAAATATAAATGTATAGTGTAGCTTTACAACTTTGCAACATATAAACAAAATTTATTTATATTTGTACAACAATTACAACAAAAAAATGAAATCCCAACAGCGTCAACTGTCAGGATTTCAAACCTTTCATTATTTTTCTTTCTTTGTAAACGCTGCTAAAACGTTGTATAAAAGATAGGATAATGAAACTAAATTGCGCAGCGCAGTAAATTCATCGCTGCACAAAATTTTAATTATGTCGTCCATTATTAAAATTTTTGTTAGAGTATTTATGTAACCACCTCACTGTCCAATCAGCAAACAGGTTACTTATCTACTGATTAAATAAAATATCCTTCATGAGTATCGCCAAATATTCCGAAGGATATTTTTCTATTTTTATTCTCATTTCTTCTTTAAACCAATATCAATCTTTTAAATAATAAAACATTAATTTTTTAAAAAGTTAAATCATAATATATTTTCTCTATCCTACAGTACAAAAATAACCTAAATTGTTATAACATTATTTTTTTAAGATTTTTTAAGATTTATTGATTTTAAAAAAAATTATATATCGTAGCGAAATTTGTAATGTAACTAAAATTTAGTTACATTTGTGTAAAGGAAAATTGGATGTCGAAAAAAGATAAACTTATTGCAAGACTAAAAAATAATCCAAAGGATTTTGAATATAGTGAATTAAGAACTTTGTTAATATCTTTAGGTTACGATGAAGATAATAAAGGTGGTACATCAGGAAGTGGAGTTATGTTTTTAAATAAAACAGTAAGTAGCACGATAAATATGCATAAACCTCATAATCCAGATATTTTAAAAGGATACCAAATAAAAAAAATTATACAAGAATTAGAAAACAACAACTTAATTTAAGATTATGCTTAAACATAGGGACATAAAAGGAACAGTAGAATTTGATCAAGAAACAAAAATGTTTTTTGGGGAATTAGTAGGAATCAACGGTCTTGTTATGTATGAAGCTGATAATGGAGATGATTTTGAGAAAAATTTCATTTCAGCTGTTGATGAGTATATAAAGATGTGTGAAGATAATGAAATGTCTATAAAAAAGAATTTAAAGGCGTTTTTAATGTGAGAACTTCACCTGAGATGCATGAAAAACTTTTTATGGCATCAGTTGAGAGTAAAACAAAACTTAATGCTATTATCAATGACGCTTTTGATGTATATTTTTCAACTGAAAAAAAGAAAGAATCTACATTTGATATGGCGACACCACCAGACAGATGGTCTGTAATTGGAAATAATAAACATGCTTGGCTCAAAAGTGATAGCTCAAAAATTCCAACTGAAAAAGTTTATGTCGTATTCGACGCTAGAGATGATAATTCTTACACAGTACTATCAACAGGTGATTTAGATATTCATAAAAGAAACGAATTTGACATACCTAGTTGGAAGTCGATTATGGATAAAATGAGAAAAGATAGGATGGAGAAAAAAAATAGAAAGATTTTAATGCTCCTTCCTAAAAATCCGATACAAATTATAGGTCAAAAATAATTAATTAAACCAAAGCAGAAACCTTTTTGCTTTGGTTTTTTGTTTTATAGGTTTTTATTTTCTATTCTGACAGCTTGTGCATTTGATTTTGAGTGATATAATTGTTTAGTAAATGTGGATGCCATTCATTGTAGATTTGTATTGATTCGTCCACAATTTTTCTTCTTAATTTTGTTTCAATATCATATTCCTGCTTCAAAATTCCGTTTATTTTCGCAGCCACGCATTTTCGTAAGGATCCGAGTTCTGTGTCATACTGCATTTGACATGGTGCTTTTTCAAAATTCTCTTATATTCATTCGAACAGTATTGCAAACCTCTGTCTGAGTGATGTATTAGAGATTCTATACCGCGTTGATGATTCTTAAATACCTTCCTAAGTGCCTTTAACCTACTTTCCGTATTAACATTATTTGCAACACAATGCCCAAAGATTTTCTTGGAATAAGCATCAGTGCTCAAACTTAAATAACTCTGATCCTTAATTTCAACTACAGGAAGTGGGGAGAAAGAGAGGTTGATTAGCAAACTCAATGAAATAGGGGAAGAATAATTCTTGATAAGATTACGGTTTTCCGTAAATATTTCTGCCTGTAGTAGTTTAGATTTGTGACTACAATTATCTTAAAAACTATATCATGGCTTGGTCATACAGAAAGAGAATCAAAATAATTCCCAGTGTACATTTGAATTTCAGCAAAAGAGGAATTTCAACTAGTATTGGGGTTAAAGGTATGAGTTTAAATTTGAGTTCGTCAGGTACGAGACTTAATACCAATTTTTCAGGTTTTTCAAATTCATACAGGCTTTCAGGTTCTTCATCACCAAAGGCTCCCTCTCAATCTTATCCTGAACCACAACCATTTTACACTGAGTTATCAGATAACATTTTTAGTGCCGATGTTCATGAGATAACATCCCAAAATATGGCAGGTATCAAAGAATCTATCTTAATGGCTCAACAGCAAAAAGCGGAATTGAAGACGGATCTGAAGAAGATAAAAAAAACGCTAACCTTTACGAAAACCAAGAAAATTGCGAGTTATATCTTTATATATGGATTGGTAAACAAAAATATTGTTCAACAGATAAATGAAGATATTAGTGCACAAAAAGAAGCGCTTAAAGAAACCCAGATTGTAATTGATAACTCGGCTGTTAAGGTTGATATACAGTTCGATGATCCTTCTAAGAGAAAGTATGAACAATTACAGCATTGTTTTAAAAATCTAACCACAGCGCATAAAATATGGGATATTACAGGAGCGCATTTTCAGGATCGTGTGGCTGCCCGATCTAGTGCCAGCACATTGGTCAACAGAAAAGATGCAAGAATTGGTTTTAAATCACTTCCCATCATCACATCAAACTATGAAGCAATATATTTTCAAAATGTGAACGGAGCAGATTTATATTTTTATCCAACATTTGTACTGATGTATAAAAATGATCAGAGCTTTGCCATTATTGGGTTTGATGAACTTAATGTTACATTTTCTTCTGTAAGTTTTACCGAAACCAGCAGTGTTCCTCGTGATTCAAAAGTTATTAGAAAAACATGGGCGAAAGTCAATAAAAACGGAACTCCTGACAAAAGATTCAAGAGTAATTATCAGATACCAGTCGTTCAATATGCAAGGCTGAGGTTTTCTTCCAGTAACGGTGTTAATGAGGAATATCAAATAAGTAATTTTGAGTTCGCCCAAGAGTTTGCAAATTCATTTCAGGAGTATAAAAGTTTGTGCAAGGAATTAGCTTAAAATCGATTTCAGAAAGCAATAAGATTGAAAATCTTATCTTTAATAATCTAAGAAAATTTAAAAATCAAATTTACTTTATCATCTAAAGTTAAATAAGCATCAAACTTTTTACCGTTTTTGCTTTTCATGTTTTTGATTAATGATGTTTTGTTTTGAGTTAATAGTAAAGTAAGATCTTTAATACTGAGTTGTACTCCGCATATAGTTCTGAAGAGAATCCAGTTGCACTGCTCATCGGGACATTTTACGATTTTATCTTTGATAATAAGATGATGCTGTTGGCATTTGGGGCATTTGAGTTCGGGAATATTTTCTTGAGGAATATGAAGTGATAAAAGTTCATTGGTGATTTCCACTGTGTAGTGTTGGATGTCGTTGATGAATTGTTTTGAGCTGAGCTCGCCTTTTTCGATCTTGTCCAATGCCATCTCCCACTCTGCGGTCATTTGTACGTTGGCGATCTTTTGCTCTTTGACAAGGTGATAAACTTTCAGTCCTTTTTCAGTTGGTACTAGAGCCTTGCTTTTTCGGTTGATGTAGTTTCTGCTGAGCAGGGTTTCAATGATGGAAGCTCTGGTGGCTGGTGTACCGATACCAATATTTGAAATGGCTTTCTGTGCTTCTTTATCTTCGATCGATCTTCCTGCATTTTCCATCGCCGACAACAGATCTGCTTCACTGTATAATTTAGGAGGCTGGGTGGTCTTTTCCTGTAGTTCCGTTTGGGAGATTTTCAGTTCATCCCCGATCTTCATTTCTGGGAGGTCAATAAGTGTTTCTTCAACATTATGGTTATTGGAAGTGCTGTCGTTATTTTTGTTATTATCGTTATGTTCTGAGAGTATCCCTTTGATGGCTCGCCAGCCTTTGGTTAGTATTTTTGATCCTTTGATGTTGAATTCATAGTGGTGTACTTTGAGTGTAATGTGGCTGACCTGTTTGCTGCAATGTTCTGACAAGGATTCCAGTAAACGGTAGGCGATCATATCGTAAATGGCCTTTTCAGTTGCTGTCAATGCAGATGGTATTTTTGTTGTGATCAGTAATCCGTGATGATCAGTTACTTTCAGATCATTGACTATCCGCTTGTTGAAGTTGCCGAATTTGAGTGTTGAAATGGCGGGTTTGAATTGATCGACCGTATTGAGGATTCTAACCAGTTCCGGGATCTCTGCCCAGAGGTCTTCGGGTATATATTTACTGCCGGTTCTTGGATACGTGATGAATCTCTTTTCATAAAGTGCCTGTGCCGTCTGCAAAACCTCATCGGCTGACAGCCCCAGTTTTCTATTGGCTTCCTTCTGAAGTTCGGTCAGGTCAAAAAGTAAGGGAGATGGTTCTTTTACAGTTTGGATTGAGACATTCTCAACAGTGGCCCTGCCCTCTCTTTCTATGGATCTTAGGATCTGCTCTGCCTGTTTTTTGTCTTCCCATTGTTCAGTTGACCGGCTCGTGAAATCCAGATATTCTTTACGGTGCTTCAACTGGATCTGCCAGTATTTTTTCTGCGTGAAATTGTGATGGTCTTCAAATCTTTTGCAGATCAAAGCCAATGTCGGGGTCTGTACCCTACCTAATGAATAGACATCCTGGTTGGCGGCAATGCTTAATGCCTGAGTCGCATTGATCCCGACCAGCCAGTCGGCTTCGCTTCTGGACTTTGCAGCCTGATACAAACCTTCGAACGCTGAACCCGGCTGAAGCTTTTTGAAACCGCCTTGTATGGCTTTTTCAGTAAGGGAACTGATCCACAATCGTTCAAATGGTTTGGTGCATTTGAGATAGTCGTAGATATATCGGAAGATGAGCTCTCCTTCCCTTCCTGCATCGGTGGCTACAATGATGCTGTCGCATCTGTCGATGACGTTTCTTATTGTTTTTAATTGTTTGAGGGCGGAAGGATCAGGCTGATAGCCTTTGTGGTTTTGCTTTTTGATAGGTCTTGGGATCAATAAGAACGGATCTGGAAAGATAGGCAAAGAGGCTTTGTCAAAGCCTCTTATACCATGATCTTCCGGCATTCCCAAAGACACCAAATGGCCTAATGCCCAGGTTATGCAGTAACCGTTGCCCTCCAGGTAACCGTCTTTTCTTTGGTTGGCATTTAACAATTGGGCGATCTCTCTTGCAACACTGGGCTTTTCTGCGATGATGGCTTTCATAGGATTGGATTTATTGTGATTAGAATTGTTTTTGTGATTGTAATTGTAAGTCTTGGATTACATCTTGCGCCCTTTGGATCTGACCGGTTTCTTTTGCTGGACTTCCTGCTGTTTGTTGGCAGGTTGCTGCTGTTTGGACTCTAAAGGTTCTTTGAGATTCTTGGTGGCTTCATTGGTCTTGCCATCGGAATTGACTGCCTTTTGAGTCTTGTGGTCCTCTGATGGTTGGGCTTTTTCCTTCAGCTTGTTGGGGTTGGTAAAGGAAAATTCCGTTTTGGACGTTTCCTTATCGAAGGTGATGTAGCCTTGATAGGCTTTTCCTTTGCCGTCCACCAATCCGTCAACATACACCGTCTGCCCTGCTTTGAACTTTTCATATTGTGCAACATCAAGCTCCTTACCTCGGAATACTTTCGGGGCTTCCCCGGCTTTGGATTGATTTTGCTGACTGGATGGGTTCTGCTGTTGTGATTGTTGCTGGTTCTGGTTGTTGTTGAAGATGAATTCGACATAGCGCTTGTCTGCATTGAACTGAACGGTTGCTTCAAACAATTCTCCTTTTTTGGAGGTCATCCCTTCAAGATAAAGAGGCTTGCCTTCCAGCAATGTTTGTTTTTGATGGTCATCCAGCTTGATGCTCTTGATCTCATCCGGGATCTTCATATATTCTGCTCTGTAGGCGACCAGCTCGTTGGTCAGCCGGTCTCGGCTGATCACGGAAGGAATGATCTCATCGGTCTTGGGATTGACGAGGTCCACGACCCTGCCCATATTTCCGCTTTCTTTAAGATTTTTCTTGTCCTCATCGGTGAACTCGTGACCGAGGAACTTGAGGTTGTAGTTGGGCTCTTTGCGGATGCCGTGCAGATTCACGGCAACCTCTCCGTTGTCTGCGGTCTGGAGTGATAGACGGACATCCATCTTGCTGACCGCTGTTCCCAGATTGATGGTAATGGGAATTAAATTATTGGTTTTGAAGCCTCTAAGCAGAGGATCCATAGCATTTAGCTTTTCAAGCTTTTCCTGGTTAAGCCCGAATTTTTCCATGGTTTTCCAGTCGATCTGTTCAGGCTGGAAACGGTATTCCTGAGTTTCTGTGTTGTTTTCCATTGTATTCTGATTTTTTAATGGGTTTGTATTTTTTGGTAAGAGTTCATATTCCTTAAGCTTTTCCTTTTCTTCAGGGGATGCCTGATCGACATACTGCTGAAGGTCTTTTGCTGTATTGACCGCATCGTATTCCGAGACCTTGAAGAAATTGAAATGCGAGGGGTTTTTAAGCTGCCTGTAGAAATTAGAAAAGAAGTTGGAGAACAGGTCGCCGTGCTTGTCAACCCGGATCAACTGGTCGTTGTCTTTCTTTTCATCAGGTGATAACTTTTGAAGATTTCCATCTTTGTCAACCCCTTTGACCATCTCAATTTGATTGGTATTGATATTCAGGACAAGCAGTGTATCTGAAATTGGCTTGATCTGATTCGTTTTATTTTGTGCTATGTCTTCCATCACAATATTTTTAATGAGACGAAAGTAAACACCCCTGCTGTCAGTCTTTAGGAAATGGTATTGGAGATGCTTCTTTGGCTGTTAATGTCTTGTTCTATTATGAACTTAAACATTCCCTGATCAGCTGATGGACATCGGACAGCTTGTAGTACAACTTACCACTGATGGTATAGTATGGCAGTTTCTTATCGGTGCGGTAGCGTTGCAGGGATCTTGAACTGATCTTTAGGAGCTGTAATACATCCTGATTGTCAAGAAGCACCTCGCCGTCGATCTCTATGAATCTGGACTGGCTGGATGACACTTGTTCTTTCAGGATGTCAAATCGTTCCATGATTCTTTCCATCCATGCGATAAATTCTGTTCTTTCAGTATTCATAACGGTGATTTTTTGATGTTAAATGGTCTGAACAGTTGATCAACTTTTTATTGGGGTAAAGTTGAAAATTGAACATCACATAAAATCACTACCTTTTCGTAGTACCGAAAAGATTTTAAGTTTTTGAAATGAATATTTTTGGTAAAAGATCGATATTTACTATAAAATAAAAATAAGATGGGATTGACAGAACAACTTTTTGGAAGTGCTGCTGAGAAATTTACAGAATGTGTTGAAATTAAAATTGCGGAACTCAATGAGAAGCATAAAAATTTTCTTTCTGAACAAAATATTGATCTGAATGATTCCTATATAATCACATTTGGACAAAGCGGGACAGGCAGAATTGGATTCAGTAGGACGAGTGATATTTCAAATGAGATTGATATCGAGATTGATAAAATTCTACATGATTGTTCGGAAAAGCATCTTAAGAAATTGTAGTATCTCATTAGAATTTGTACATCTATCCGTTTCAGGTAATGGAATGATTTAGTTGACAACAATAAATTTGTTAACGTCTTGAAATTCCTAAAAATAGGGTTCAATAAAAGATCCCCGCAAAATTTGCAGGGATCAGTATCGTAACATTCTTATTTCTTTGATTCCTCAACAGAAACTTTTCTGAAGTCTTTAAATAATTTGCTTAGTTCAAGGGCAGATTTTCTTGCTCTTGTCCCGGCAGCCTTGTTCCCTTTTTCAGATTGTTGATTAGCTTCAGCAGAAAATGCTTCAAATTCTGCGTTGATCTTTTCGATTAGTTCTTTCATAATGTGATAATTTAAAATTAATTGGACGGCAAATATAATGGTTATGGGGCTTTTATTGAATATTTTTAAATCATATTTAGATGATTTTTTCTATTTTTATTGAAAAACCGATGAATTACCAAATATTTGAGCCTGATAAGGAATTGGAGGTACTTGTCAAATGCTATTGGACACTGGAAAGTTCAGTAGATGAACAACGGGAAAAGCAATCCGTCGTTCCAGATGGATGTATGGAGATGATCTTTCATTATGGTGATCTTTATAAGCAGTACACCGGCAGAGGAAAAAGTATAATTCAACCCAGATGCTTTGTCATCGGTCAGCTGACAAGACCACTTGAAATAGAACCTACCGGAAGGACGGGTATTTTCTCTGTCCGCTTTCATCCCTATGGTTTTTTACCTTTTGCTTTCCTACCCATAAAGGAAATGGAAAACACTGCTATTCCATTGGAAAAACTCTTCGGACGGAAAGGGAAAGATCTGGAGGAGAAAATATTAAATGTGGATTCGGTGCAGGAAAGGATCAAGTTGGTCGAAATATTTTTACTGAACAGTCTGAGCCGCTTAGAAACTATAGATCATATTGTGAGATCGACTGTTGAGATCATTTTAACAGGCAACGGACAACTTTCCATTAATGAACTTTCCAGCCAGATCCATATCAACCGCAGGCAATTGGAGCGTAAATTTTATCTGGCCATAGGTTTAAGCCCAAAACAACTGTCAAAGACCATTCGTCTGCAGGCTGCACTTAAGATGCTGTTGACGAAGGAACCTGCTAACCTTACGGCTCTGGCCCATGAGAATAATTATTATGATCAGGCTCACTTCATCAAAGATTTCAAAGAACTTGTTGGCATTACCCCAAAAGAATTCTACGGAAAGAATCTGAAAATGACCTCTTTTTTTATCGTAGATTGATCGTGTCGCGTTTTTACAATTTTGTTTACAGGGGATATTGCAACTTCGCATCGTGATCTGATGACAAGGCAAAGAGAATTGTAGTAAACGCCATCAATAAAACAAAAACGATGACAAAAAGAATATTTTTTTCTATGGTTGCTGCACTGCTAACGCTTTGTACCTGTACCGTAAAAAATCCAAGCAATATCAAAAAAATAGAATGGCTGGTCGGAACCTGGGAACATAAAACTTCGAAAGGTAATATTTATGAAACCTGGAAAAAAGGCGATGGAAATGAACTTGTCGGTAAAAGTTATGTGATCAAGAATAAGGATACTATCTTATTTGAGAGCATACGATTGGTTCACGAGCAAGGCAAACTTTTTTATATTCCGGCTGTTAAGGATCAGAATGAAGGTACTCCGATCCGTTTTGAGGGAAAGAGAATTTCTGAAACCCATTTGGTGTTTGAAAATAAAATGCACGATTTCCCACAGGTCATCTCTTACAAAAAGATTAGTGAAGACTCTTTGAAAGCTGAGATTTCAGGACTTAGGAATGGAAAGGAAGAACGGCGTTACTTCCCAATGAGACGTATTAAATAGAGTCTCATATATTAATCCGCAGAACAGGTTAAAACCTGCTCTTTTATGCTATATAAATTTTGCAAGAATAAATCCTATAACCAAAGCCACTAGAAATGCAATGATAATCTTCGTATGATCGGTTTTACTGCTTTGCACTTCCTGATTAAGCCTGACATTTTCCTTTTCCAGAGTTTCCATATTGACCTTTAAAGAAGCTGTACTTTCATTGATGGCAGACTGCACGTTCTTCTCGTGCAGAACAGCGATCTCCTTTTTGTAGCTTTCCATTTCAGCCTGGCGCTGTTTCTGCTGCTCCTGGAAATTCTTCTGAAGATCTTCCAACTGTTTACCGGATGATAACTGAAGTTTCTGAAACTCCTCGTTTCTGATTTTCAGTTGGTCTGTAAAGGTTTTGTTATGGTTCTCTACTTGCTCTTTATATATTTTCTGGGCTTCGGTGAATTCTTCATTTTTCTTCTTCAGCTGCTTTTCCAAAGTTTCTACCTGTTCCGAAAACTGCTTGGTAACATCTTTTTTGACCTCATCGATGAGCAAAGCTCTTGAATTTGATCTTTCGTGGGATAGCTTCTCTGCAATGGCATGCAATCCAGCGCCGTAATCGTGCGGTAAGTGAAAACGCTTGTCAGCCAGCTTATCCAATAATGTTTCATCGACCGTATGACCGATAGCCGTAACAGTAACCGGTTTCATTGTGATGAATAATTCGGATAGGCTCAGGTCATTAAAAGTCTCCATACTCTGCCGGTCACCTCCTCCCCTGACCAAGGCAACAATGTCATAATCCAAAGCTGAAATTTCATTCAGTTTGGAAATGATCGCCGTGGAGGAAGTGATATTGCAGCTGTGATCTGAAATATCAAAATATTTTCGGGAAACATCCAATCCTTCAAAAAAATCCTTCTGGACAATGGCGTTGTTCCCATAGATGTTAGCCACCCTGACCTTTTCATCTTTGAGCATCTTATCCCTGATAAGGGTTTCAAGGTCTTTTGATCCTGTCTCCAGTTTTTTCTGGATCAGCCCATACCTTTCCAGTTCTTCTTCGGAGATGGATCTCTCTTCCTGCTGAACGATCTCGTCCACAACAAAGCGCAGTTCAATCGAAGAATTTTTAATGCTTTTCTCAATAAATCCTCTGAGTGTGTAGACCTCATTATTGGTGATCTTGCTCCTGAGCAATGAAGAAATACGAATCCCTATCGAAGTGTGATCACCTTCTGAGAACAGAAGGTCATAATAATAGTTTCCATATGATTTACCGCCACCAAAAGCATATCTGCCTTTAAGATAGATCAGATTGACCGTGGCATTGAGCTTCAAGGCATTGCTGAAGATCCCAATGACTGAGGCTGGTGAATAGACCGGATATGTGACATCTTGATCGTCCATGTGATTGACTGTCGTTTTAAAAAAGCTTGAGAAGCAAAGGTATTGCTAATTGCACTTAAATAAAATAGCCGTGATTACATATCCTGAAAAGGTGAGCTTTTAAATTGAATGCAACAATTACCTATACTTTAAAAGAATATAGAACGTATGTCACTTTCTAACTTTTGGCTTCAACTATTACAACATTTTAGTTGCTTTAGAAATAAAAAAATCCCCAAATAATATGGGGATAAAAACTAATAACCATGAAAACCTTTTTACAAGTATTTCCTTTGCAAAATTATGGAAACTAAATACATTTGAAGATGATCAATGGTGTTAATTGTATTTTAAAAAAGACCTGATTATCTTAATGTTTCCTAAAAAGCAATCATTTTTATCGTCATCAATTGATCTTTGATGACAAGATCTATTTCTGAATGAAAATGGTCTATATTAATTTCAATAATTCCTCTGCAACTTTCTCAGATGATGCAGGATTCTGTCCTGTGATCAGTCTTCCGTCAACAATCGCATAAGGAGCCCAGTCTTCGACTTTACTGTATGATCCGCCATTCTTTTTCAGCATATCTTCTACCAGAAAAGGGACAACATCAGTCAATTGTACTGCCTCTTCCTCAGTATTGGTAAATCCAGTGACATTTTTACCTTTTACCAGATACTCACCGTCAATTTTCACATCCTTCAGAACTCCGGGTGCATGGCAAACGAATGCTACAGGTTTATCATTGCTGTAAAAATCAACAATTAAGTCCTGAGAAACCTTGTCTTCAGCCAGATCCCATAAAGGACCGTGACCACCAGGATAAAATACCGCTTCAAAGTCTTCACTTTTGACTTCGGATAACTTGTGGGTGTTTTTTAATTTATCCTTTAAAACCTCATCCTTGTCCATTCTGCGTGTAGCATCCGTTTGAGACGAGGGATCTTCACTTTTAGGATCGATCGGCGGTTGCCCCCCTTTTGGAGATGCCAATGTAATTTCAACCCCTTTATCAGACAATGCATAATATGGCGCTGCTAATTCTTCAGTCCAGAATCCGGTCTTCTGACCTGTATTTCCTAATTCGTCGTGACTCGTAAGCACAAATAAAACTTTTTGCTCATTTTTATATTTATTTAGTTAATACTACAAAGTTGGAATTTATCTGTGTTTTGAACACAGGATCTAAGTCACAATTTTCATGTGATCCAGATCACACTTTTTTGAGACGCAGGCAAATGAAAATTATTAAATGTGTCATAGAGTTCCTTTATTCTGAAAGACGCTAAGACCTTCTATCTTGTTATTGATGGTCTTATATACGATCTCAACTGAAAAACTTGACAGCTCATATAATACAAACTTTAGTCCATCCTTCGAGGTTTCACTGATGACCCTTCCTTCGGCCAAAGCCAATTCGTATTGAGATTGCGTGGGCAGATTTTTAAAATCGTAGTACGAAATAGACATATAACTAATTTTTAATTTTATTTTTTATGATATTATAGTTCACTGATCAATCGGAACGTTAGGTTTATACGTTCTTTCATGGGTATTACAGATTTGGCGATCCGGTGTTCCCAGTTTTCCTGAAGATCTCCCTTCATAATCAGTAGTGAACCGTTCGGAAGCGGCAGACTGTATTTGCTCTGATGGTGGTCTTTTTTCTAAAATCAAAGTTTCTTGTTTCGCCTAAACTAATGGATGCAATAACAGGACGCTTTCCATACCTGCTTTCCTTATCCCTGTGCCAGGCTACTGAATCCTTATTGTCCCGATAGAGGTTTAATAGAACCCCGTTGAACTTATAACCGAATTCTTGTTCAATTCTTTCTTTTAATGCCAGCAACTCCGGAGTCCAGGGATTGGTACCGGATGTATTATTATCAGCCGATTCGTAAGATCTTTTGTCATCACCATACCAAGCGGTCAGTCGTGGGGTTATGACTGTCTTATCATACATCTTCTGAGTTCGCTGTTCCCATGGCGCTGTTTGAAGCAGATGATCTTTTAACCGATCTGCCTCTTCCTTGTTCAGGAAATTCTCCCTGTATTCCAAAAGGTCTTTTGGAAACTCGTAAAATTCTTCTGTATCAAATAAACTAAGCTGCATGGGAATATTGATTGAAAAAAATTATTTAATGGATGAAACCTTATCATCCAATTCTTTGATACTGGTTTTAAGTTCCTGCAACACTGTATTGATATAGGTCTCATTTGTCTTTCCAGGTTTATAATTTTCCGGAAGGATCCCACGCACATATTTCCATACCTCAAAAACATTTTCAAGAGGGATCTCATAAGGCTCATAAAATGTATTGTCTGCCGAGACGATAACCGACTTTTTCGTCTGCTTGACCAATGTCTTGTAGGTGATGCCTTCTGAAGTGACGAAAATATATTCCTTGCCGGGTTTCAGGTCGGTCAATTGTTCTATGTATTCGCCTATAATATAGGAGCCGTCTGCAAAAGGAGGCATCGAATCACCATCCGCCAGAAAAGCCCTGTATTTTCCATTCTTCAAAAGGGAAGTTTCATTCGGGAAAGCTTATCAATATAATCTGCATCACTGAAACCTTTCAGATAACCCATCGATGCTTTCTGAGGTACGATCTCGATAAAATTCTCCCCTTCAGAATCTACGGTGATCGGCAATACCACCCTGTTCTCCGGTAGCTTCATCATATTGTCCACCGGGTATTTGCTGATATCCAAGGTCAGCAGCAGATCGATGCTCACATTGAAGAATTTGGAGATCCGGATCAGGATCTCGTAAGGTGCCTCTGAACGCCCGTCTTCGTATTTTGAATACCGCACTCTACTCATCCCTAGACTTTCTGCAAAGCTCTGCTGAGATAAATTTTTCTTATGCCTTAGAAGCCTGATGTTTTCTGAAAATATCGACATTGATACAATTTGTATCTGCAAATATAATAAAAAAGATACATAATGTATCTAATTTTATCAAATGGAAAGAGCAATTGCACATATGGATCTGGACACGTTCTTTGTTTCCTGTGAAAGACTGAAAAACTCCGAATTGGAGAAACAGCCGATAATCATTGGAGGTGGTGATCGTGGTGTGGTTGCGTCATGCTCATATGAAGTTCGGAAGTTTGGAGTACGCTCAGCGATGCCGATAAAAATGGCTTTGAGGTTATGTCCTGAAGCAAAAGTGATCAAGGGCGATATGGAATACTATTCAAATATGTCGCATCTGGTGACAGAGGTAATTCAGGAAAGAGTACCGGTGTTGGAAAAGGCAAGCATTGATGAATTTTATCTTGACCTTTCGGGAATGGACAAGTTCTTCGGCTGCTTTCAGTGGACCAATGATATCGTCGACGCCGTAACAAAAAATACCGGTTTGCCGATCAGCTTTGCTTTGTCTACTAATAAGACGGTCTCCAAGATCGGAACCGGTGAATCCAAACCCACCGGAAGATTTGAAGTGAAAGAACAGAATATCCAGCATTTCCTAAATCCTTTATCGATAAAAAAGATACCGATGGTCGGACCTGAAACATTCAACCTGTTTTCACGATTGGGTGTCAAGACCATAAAGACCCTTTCTGAAATGCCGATTGACGTACTACAAGAACTGGTCGGTAAGAATGGGACAACCTTGTGGAAAAAAGCCCATGGAATAGATGAAACACCGGTTATCCCCTACTCAGAAAGGAAATCAATCTCCACTGAGGATACATTTGCTCAGGATACCATCGATATACTGAAGATCAGAAGCATTCTATCGGGAATGGTTGAAAAGCTTTGTTATCAGCTAAGACATGAAAAATGGCTGACCTCAACGGTATCCGTAAAGATCAGGTATTCCAATTTCGATACTGAGATCAAGCAATGCAGAATTCCTTACACCTCAGCTGACCATACTTTGCTCAAGTATGTTTTGGAACTTTTCAAAAAAGTCTACACCAGAAGAATGAGGATCCGATTGATCGGTGTCAGATTTACCGGACTGGTACACGGACTTCATCAGATGGATCTTTTCGAAGACACTGAAGAAATGATCTCCCTATATCAGACAATGGATCATATTAAAAACCGATTTGGAAGCTCAAGTGTAGGAAGGGCATCGGGGTTTTTAAAATAAATTTTTATCTATGTTTCTTAATTGCCATACTTATCACAGTTTACGCTATGGAACCATCCCTGTTGAAGATCTGGTTCAGCTGGCTGTTGATTATCAACTAAAAGTGTTGGCATTGACGGATATCAATACGGTTACGGGTATCTATCAGTTTTACAAACTTTGTCAGGAAAAAGGAATCAGACCGATTGTCGGTATGGATATTAGGATTGAAAATGAACAATACTACATCTGTCTTGCCAAAAACCCAAAAGGCATAGCAGAGGTCAACAGGCTTTTGACCAACTATAATTGTGACGGAATTGAAATACCTAAAGCTAATCCTGACCTGAAAGATAGTTTTGTGATCTATCCCTTAACAAATATTCCTGAAAAATTGCTTCAACATGAATTTATCGGGATAAGACAGGATGAGCTCAATCGGTTGTTCGATCCTGAATTGAAAGCTTTGACCCATAAAATGGTCATCCTGCATCCGGTAACCTTTAAGACAGACGAAGAATATGAATTGCATAAAGTATTAAGAGCAATAGATGGCAACACCTTATTTACTAAACTCACAGAGGATGATTATTGTAAAAGCAATGAGACCTTTATCGGTAAAAGAGGACTGTTAGAGAAGTATTCCCAATATCCGGAGATCATTGAAAACACAAAATATATCGTTGATGAATGCAGTTTTGACTTTGACTTCAAGACACCGAAAAACAAAAAATATTATACCGAAAATAAGGAAAATGATTTTAAATTATTGAAAAAACTGGCTTATGAGGGCTTAGACAAAAGATATCCTGATGATAACATACAGGCAAAGGCAAGAGTTGATAAAGAACTGGCGGTGATCGATCAACTTAATTTTTGTGGCTACTTTTTGATCACCTGGGATATTGTCCAGTACAGTAATCGGATGGACTTTATGCACGTCGGTCGGGGAAGCGGTGCCAACTCCATTGTCAGCTACTGTATCGGGATCACCGATATTTGCCCCTTGGAACTGGATCTTTATTTTGAAAGGTTTTTAAATCTTAACAGGAAGACACCACCAGATTTTGACTTGGATTGGAGTTGGAAGAACCGGGATACTATTTTGGAATATATCTTTAAAAAATATGGAAAGGATCACGTTGCCTTTTGTGGAACCAATGTCGAGTTCAAGAGCAGATCAAGATTCAGGGAATTGGGGAAAGTTTTCGGACTGCCCAAAGATGAGCTGGATCTTCTATCTAAAAAACCGAAAGATCAGCATGATCAGAATTCTATTGTACAGGAAATTTATAAATATGAAAAACTATTGGTCGGCTTTCCCAATCAGAGAAGCATGCATTCCTGCGGCATCCTGATCTCCGAGGAACCGATCACGAATTATTCTGCCTTGGAATTTCCTCCAAAAGAATTCCCGATCGTACAATTTGATATGCATACGGCAGAAGATATTGGCTTGGAAAAGTTTGACATTCTATCTCAGAGAGGACTGGGAACGATAAAAGACACGGTCAAACTGATCGAAGAAAAAAGAGGGATCATTGTAGACATCGAGGATACAAGGATTTCGAAGAATGAGGCCAAGTGCAACGAGTTCCTGAGTATTGGAAAGACCATCGGCTGTTTTTATATTGAATCGCCTGCGATGCGGGGATTATTAAGAAGGCTGAAATGTGATAACTACAAGGTATTGGTTGCAGCCTCCTCCATCATTCGTCCCGGAGTTGCACAGAGCGGTATGATGCGGGAATATATATTCCGGCATAATCATCCCGACCAGTTTGAATATTTTCACGAGGTCTTCGAAAAAGAACTGGGCGAGACATATGGTATTATGGTCTATCAGGAGGATGTCATTAAGATCGCCATGCATTTCGGCGGCGTTTCTGCAGAAAATGGGGATGTACTAAGAAGAGCCATGAGCGGCAAGGGCCGTTCATTATCCGCCCTGCAAAAATTAAAAGATGATTTTTTTGAATCGTGCAAGAAAAAGGGTCATCCTGAACAATTGTCCCAGGAAGTGTACAGACAGATCGAATCCTTTGCAGGATACTCTTTCTGCAAGGCACACTCTGCTTCCTATGCGGTGGAAAGTTATCAGAGTCTTTATCTGAAAGCCTACTACCCTATTGAATTTATGGTTTCGGCCATCAACAACGGCGGTGGATTTTATAGGACGGAAGTTTATGTGCACGAAGCTAAAATGGCAGGAGCGACCATTCATAATCCTTGTGTCAACCTCAGTGAATTTCAGACCACGGTCTATGTAACAGACGTATACCTAGGTCTAATGCACATCGAAAAATTAGAGGCTACGGTCAAGCTGTTCATCCCTGAAGAGAGAAAGAACAATGGAGATTACAGATCGCTTGAGGATTTTGTAAAAAGAGTTTCTATAGGTATCGAAACATTGCAGACCCTTATTTTCATCGGAGCTTTCAGGTTCACAGGAAAGCAAAAACATGAACTGCTGATCGAGGCCAGATTCCTGTTCTCTAAAGGTCAGTACAGAACTAAAATTATTTCTTTATTTGACGAGCCTCAGAAGGATTATAAGTTACCGGTTATTCAGAGAGACCGGTTTGAAGATGCTTTCGACGAAATTGAAATACTGGGTTTTCCAGTCTCCTATTCCATATTTGATATGCTGAAAACAAAGTACAGAGGTCACGTATTAGTAAAGGATCTTCTGAAATATCATAAGAAACAGGTCAAAATGCTGGCCTATCTGATATCAAGAAAGCATGTGCCTATCAAAAAGAAAGATCATCCCGGCAAGAAAGACGACATGTACTTCGGGACCTGGATCGATGCTGATGGTCAGTATTTTGACACAGCGCATTTTCCCGATAGTCTTAGAAAATTTCCTTTCAAAGAAGGGGGATTTATTTGTTGTTGGGAACGGTGGAAGTTGATTATCATTTTCCGACGGTCACCATTACCAAGATGGCAAAGATGCCGCTTATTGCCGATCCCCGATATTCAATGGATCAGGAGAAAGCTAATGAAATTGAGAGAGGACTTCGGGAAGATGTTAGCATGACATCCAGGCAGCCCTATCCACAGCCACATGAGATCAGACTTCCCAGACAGAAAATGTGATTGTAAATACCACTAATCGATGAAGTGGATGAGCGTTATTATTCCTTAAGGGTTGAGAGACCTTTTCGCAGCACGCCTGAACTTGCTTGTCTGAATTGCCAGATATCATAAACTAAAAATATCGTTCTTTTCAATAATGCAAGGACTTGCTTCCACTATTTATTTCATATCCTTGGAATCAATCCAAGGATCTCTTTTTAATTAGGTTTCTTTCATATTTATTGATCCTTTATCCTATATGATTTTGTTTGATATCAAAAATATGATTTATTACAGAAGAAGTTGTAATAATGCCCTACTGACATTTTAAACAAAGAATAATTGACATTCTAAGCAAAATTATTTTACTGCGTTCAAGATAACTTTGCAATAGTTAAATTATTACATATGAAAGCAGTTGTTTTAAAGGAGTTTGGACCGGCACAGAATCTACATGTTGCGGATGTCCCAATTCCATCAATATCAGATGATGAAGTCCTTGTGAATGTAAAATCATTCAGTATCAATCCCGTAGAGGCGCATGTACGTGAAGTAGAACACTGGTGGAACCTGGTCAGTGCCTCTACAACCGCAGATCCACATATTATATTGGGTTGGGACGTTTCAGGTATCATCACTGAAACAGGAAAGAATGTCACCAAATTTAAAAAAGGCGATGAGGTTTTCGGAATGATCAATTTCCTCGGATATGGAGCAGCATACGCAGAATATGTCAGTGCTCCAGTTACTGATTTGGCTTTGAAGCCATCCAACATCAGTTTTGAGGAGGCGGCAGGTGCAACCATGGCAGCACAGACAGCCTGGGTTTCACTTGTTAGATATGGAAAGGTCAAAAAAGGTGATAAAGTTGTTATAACAGGGGCATCCGGAGGTGTTGGACATTTTGCCGTACAGATTGCAAAACATTTTGGTGCCCATGTAATTGGAGTGGCATCTGAAGAAAACAGAGATTTTGTACTGTCATTGGGCGCAGATGAATTCGTAGACTATAAGACGCAAAATTTTGAAGAGCTTATTACGGACGCTGATCTAGTTCACGATGCAGTTTGGAGAAATGACGAATCACATATCCTTCGTTCACTCAATGCGATTAAACCAGGAGGAACACTTCTCAGCCTGATGGTATATCCTAGTGTTGATTTCATAGAGATGGCAATGAAAGAGAGAAAGGTTTCCGTTGTAAGGATGAATGTGACTGATTCTTCTGACCATATCGGAGATGTGGAAGCCATCAGGTCACTCTTGGATATGGGTAAAATGAAAACCCACATCTCTCAGGAATTTGCAATAGAGGAAACCCAAAAGGCACATCAGCAGATAGAAACACACACTACTAAAGGAAAGATAGTTATCAAACTATAAAGATAACAGGGCTTCGATAACTATTGTGCTTACTCTATTATGAAGCCCTGATCTATCGAAGCTATCATCCTTTTATGCATCTTAAGAGATGCAGCTCATTTACAAAATTAAATATCAATGACTATGGATTCAACTAAAAAGAAAAAGGCACTTATCGTGATCTCTTCAGCGAAAATACTGCCTCTTTCAAAACCCGTTGGTCACGGAGGCATATCGACCGGATTTTTTCTCATAGAATTAGCCAAAGTACTGCATGCATTCGAAGACACACATGATTTTATTTTTGCTACACCGGACGGAAAAGTACCGCAGTTGGATATCAACGGTTTAGCATTAAGCATGCATGCAGCTGATAAGACCGGGAGCATTACAATGGGTACGATAATAGATCAGATGTTTAAATTTAATGCTGACAGTTTTCGAAAAAAGTATTCAGAATTGGCTTCCAGAAGAGAATCAGAATTGAATACGGCATTCAAACATTTGGGTAAGATTCATATATCAAAGCTACTTCCGAATACAGACAAGGAGGTAAGAAGTATCATTCCAGACATAGAAAGCAGAATGAGCACCTTGACTGAAAAGTATTTTTTCTCTCTTGAAGAGCTGCTCGAAAAAGATGTACGATCTACAGACGTGTTCAAGCTTAAAGATTTGGATTTCGTACATCTTCCGGGTGGGCATGCCCCTATGGTCGATTTTTACGACAATCCCCACCTTGGTGAACTGATGAACAGATTGAGAGAGGAAAATATCTTGATATCTATGATCTGTCATGGACCTGTAGCTTTGACCTCTGCCAAATACAGAATTCTTACCAATGGAAAGCCCGTCCTTACTGACAATAAGAATTTTAAAGGTGCGAATATAACCGTATCTTCGAAACTTGCAGAAATGATTGCGGTAAAAATGGCCTATCCAAAAATTCCAGGAAAAAAGACCAGACTTGAGTATATTGTTGAAGATGTTCTTAAACAAGATGGTTACCATATTGTTAACAGTTATAATCCTGTTGCTATCCAGGTAGTTTATGATCAAAAGTTTAAACTCCTGACAGGCAATGGTCCACAGGCAATGGATGCCCTGACGCAAAAATTACAAGAAATAGTGGGTGTAATAAATAAAAAATCTCATATTGATTAAGCAGAAAAATCTGTAATTTAATCTCTTTTTTTACAACAGACTAAACACATAATCGAAAGATGGCAAAACAAAACTTCAATAAATTCACAGATCTTGTCTGGACTGTCACTGAGGAAGGGATTTATAAAGACGATCTGAGTCTCGACTTTCATTCTTTTGTACTCATCATTTCCGGAGAAATGAAGATCATTCAGGCAGATAAATCCTATACATTTGGTGCGGACAGTATGCTGCTTTTTCCGAGAAATCAAATATCTGCGGTCATAAAGCAGCCTAAAGACGGGAGACCATACAAGGCTATAGTATTCGGTTTGACGGTGGAAAGGCTGAAAGCATTTTACACCAAAGAAAGTCCAAATCCTGATGTTTCACCAGATCTTTCTGTTCGGATCTTAAGTGAGCAGCCATTATTGAAAAGTTTTTTTTCTTCCATCCTTCCTTATTTTGAATTGGAGCAAAAACTTCCTGAAAATATTGAAAAACTGAAGTTCGAAGAAGCTATTTCTATTCTCCGGTACATTGAGCCCGGTATAGATGGTATTCTCTCTGATTTCTCTGAACCAGGGAAAATCAATCTGGTTGATTTTATGGAAAAGCATTACAAATTCAATATGCCAATCGAAAAATTCGCATATCTCACAGGGCGCAGCCTTTCTACGTTTATAAGGGATTTTAAGAAAGCTTTTAAAATAACTCCTCAACGCTGGCTAACAAAAAAGCGCCTGGAATTGGCACATTTTCAATTAGCAAAAAAGACAAAAAAGCGAGAGACATTTATCTTGAGATCGGGTTTGAAAATCTCTCCCATTTTTCTTTTGCCTTTAAGAAACAGTTCGGGTATTCACCCTCAGAATTATGATTGGTTTTAGAGTTAGAGTAATTTAAAAATAAATAGTAATCCGTTAAGGATTACTATTTATTTTTAAATACATTGCTGTAAAGATTTACTGTTGCACCACCTGCCATTCCTTTCATCATAGCAAAAATATCGTCAGAATAGTTGCCAAGCAGGTCGATTCGATTGATTTTCCAATCAACTTTGTGCTCATTCATTACCGGACCAAATGCCTGTGCGTGCTTTATCAATTCATTTTCATCAGCATAAGACTCAAGAAAAATAATTTCCAAAGTATCCGGATTGTAATGGCATTCATGGATCAAGACCCCATCCCCTTCTTTAGGTATAGATATTCTTGCAGCTGCCATCAATTGTTCTAATTTTTCCCATTCACTGGGCTCCACTGTTGCAGACATTGTAAGTCGTAAAATTGATTGTTCTGACATTTTAAATGTTTTTAATTATTGCTTGATTAATTAAATACAAAATTAGCTTCAAACCGACAATTATTCTTTGTTCATAATGTCAAAAAAACATTGTTCAAAATGTCATTTGAAATTACTGCCAACTGCTTTTTGACAATCTCAGCAAAGTAAATTTGACATTATGAACAAAAAAAAAGCAGATTATTGAATCTACCTTTGACCAATCATTTTAAATACAATAAATAATGAAAGCAATAATCTTAAAAGAAGTAGGCGGTCCTGAAAACTTAATTTTAGCAGACGTTCCTGTACCATCCATCAAAGAAAACGAAGTTCTGGTTCAAGTAAAGGCAGTAGCCATTAATCCGGTAGATGCTTTTGTCCGTAGAAATCAGGCTGCATTGGAAATGATCTATGCGCTTAAGGGTAATGAAGAAAATATCATTCTGGGATGGGACGTGGCTGGTATTGTAACTCAAGTTGGAAGTACTGTGACCAGATTTCAGGTCGGAGACGAAGTTTTTGGGAATTTCAACTTTATCGGTCAGGCAAATGCATACGCAGAATTTGTTGCCGCACCGGAACATGAATTGGTCATCAAACCTGAAAATGTCAGTTTCGAAGAAGCAGCAGGTGCAACAATGGCTGCTTTGACCGCTTGGGCTTCAGTGGTGAAGTTTGCAGAGGTTAAGAAAGGCGATAAGGTCATTGTTTACGGTGCCTCAGGTGGTGTTGGTCATTATGCTGTACAGATCGCAAAGCATTTCGGTGCATATGTTGTTGGAGTAGCATCTGGTGATAACAAAGATTTTGTTCTAGGTCTCGGCGCTGACGAGTTCTTTGATTATAAAACCCAGGCGGTTGAAGATTTTATCAACGATGCCGACATCGTCCACGATGCCGTTTGGGTTGAAGCAGACGTCAACAGTACTGAAGAGACCCATTTGGCCCGTTCATTGAAAACACTCAAGGAAGGTGGAATTTTATCAAGTATTGTGGTTTACCCTGACCAACAATTTATTGACAAGGCAAAGACAGAGAGGAACATAACTGTTCAGCGGGTGAATGTGACGCCCAATGATACCTATCTTAAAGATATGGAAACTATCGCTCAACTTTTATCTGAAGGAGAAATCAAAACCTATACCTCACATGTGTTCCCGTTGGCAGAAATGGCTAAAGCACATGAAATCATTCAAACCAAAAATGCTGTGGGCAAAATAATCCTTGTTCCGTAATCTGATCATTTGAAATAAAACAAAGGGACTTCTATTCGTGGAAGTCTCTTTTTTATTTGAAGTTTTCTTATTGATTTTGTTTGTTGATTCTTTACATTTTTATCAACCAAAAAAAACCTAAATTACTTTTCAGCGGACATTTCAGCCTTTACCTTCTCACGATGCTGCATTCCCCATTTTGTCATGGCAGCGACTACCTCTTCCAGAGTGTAACTATAAGGAAGCAGTTCATACTCGATCGTTACCGGATATCCATTTTCTACTTTTTTGATGATGAAACCGTTCATTTCAAGTTCCTTCAATTCACTTGAAAGAACACGCGCAGAAATTCCCGCTACCTGCCTTTGGATCTCTGTAAATCTTTTGTTACCTCTTCCCATAGCAATGATGATCATCAGTTTCCACTTGCCTCCGATCGCGTACAAAGCATCTGACATGGCCATTAAAACCTTATGGCATTCTTCTGTAAATGCTTTGTTATCTATTTGATTTTCCTGTGTATCTGCCATAGCTTTATTTTTGATTAGCTCATAACCTTTAGGTAACGACTAATAAATTGTAAGCAAATATAGTATAATTTTGTCAACATTAATTACAGAAAGTAATTTTCAGTATTCATTAAACAACAAAATTATGACACTAGAAATTTTAAAGACAAAGGAAGACCTGAGAAACCTGATCGATGACTATGCTTACTTAAGTGATGAATGGAAGATCTCCGAAGTAATGGATCTGTTCACACCAGATGTGAGCTATAAGGTCCATATGAATGGTGCTTTGGTAGCAGACGTTTCAGGAAGGGAAAATATGGAACGGGATTTCAATCTTCACGCTTCACAAGTGAAAACGTATTTTACGCTCAACGGGCAGCATACTGTAAAGATTGAAAACGAAACTGCCACCGGCATTTCCTTCGCCCAGATCAAAATGATCAGGGAAGCTGAAGGAAAAGATATCTTGACCGACTATAGTGTAAAATATGACGACCTCTATGTGAAGCAAAATGAAAAATGGCTGATCAAAGACCGTGTGGCCCATTTCCTGATTATCGAATCAAGGTCAATTTCTTGATCTTCTGTGCGCATTTAAACAGTAAAGCCTTGCAACACATTTTGTTACAAGGCTTTACGCTTTCCAAAAATCAATTTTAATTTGGCAGCCTCCCTCAGGAAAAAGCTTTAACTTATGAAGGTCAGGCAATCTATCTGAACAATAGAACCTCTTTTAAAGTACCATTTTCAATTTTTATTGATTCTTCAAAAAGGTGAAGGTTAGCGGGACATACCTCTTCATAAGCTCTGCGAGAATTTTTAATTTCAAACAGAGCAATTCCCAAAGCAATATACATTTGCTTGTTTTTCCAATCATTGAATTGTTCTCCATCTTCAAATTTAGATAACTGCTGAAGCATATAATCGATACGCTTATCCTCATTGGTGAGATTGAAGTATTCTTTGCTGTGTATGAGATAATCGTGAAAATCATCCCTAGTATAAAATTCAGAGATAAAAAAAGCAATTCCTTGAGTATATTCTTTGAGATGCCGTTGAGGAATATATTCTTTAATATTGCCATCAACTTTAAAAGGTTTGAGAATATAAGGAAGAGTTCCCGTTGAGATAGAAAGCTCATCCAACCTGTTTTTTATGTTGTCAAATATCATAGATCATTTTTAACTCTGTTAAACATTGGTGTCGTACCCATTGGTTTTGAACAAAACACACAGTCCGGTCATCATTTATTGTAAAGTAAAAGCCATACTTTCATTTATACAATTCAATGCTGTCCCATAAAGCAATGAAACAGCATTAAAAATGGTCACTATCAGTAGAATTTAGAGAACAGTGATCGTTGGCTTCTTGATAAGATCCACCTTATTTCCGGTAAGAGTTGACCTATTTTCCGGTGCTCTGTTAAAATCGTGGGGATATCCCATCTTTATCGAACTTGCCTCATCCAAACTTTCAACCTGTTCATCGGTAAGATGAAGATCTGCCGCCTTCAAATTATACTCGAGCTGTTCAAACGTGCGTGGTCCAAGGATTGGAATGACATTTTTAGCTTTAAGCCAGGCAAGTGCCACCAATGCGGGTTCACTTTCAAGAAACTCAGCGATAGCAAATAGCCTGTCAAGAACTGCTTCTGCAATCTCACCACCCTGGTAAGGATTACTCCCTGCAAATACAGTAGCCCTGCCGCTTTCACCTTTCCTGTATTTTCCGGTCAACAGTCCGCCAGCCAATGGTGACCAGGCCAATACACCCAATCCCATTGCTTCTGCCATTGGTAAAAGATCTCGTTCTGTCTCACGTTGAAGAAGACTGTACTCTACTTCGATAGCGCTGACGCCAGACCATCCCCGAAGGTCAGCGATTGTTGCAGCAGCAGAGATACGCCAGGCCGGGAAGTTGGAAATACCGCCGTACACAATTTTTCCGGCTCGGACAAGATCGTCCAATCCACGGACTATTTCCTCGATAGGCGTGAAAAAATCATCCTGATGGACAAAGTAAAGATCGATCCTGTCGGTTTTTAATCTTCTTAAGCTATCTTCCACCGCCTGAACCATACTTTTACGATGATTTCCCAATGTTCCCAACGCCTGACCCGGAAAAACACCTCTGGTATATTTGGTGCTGATGACAAGATCATTTCTCTTGGCAGCGATTGCCTTTCCAAGAATCTCCTCTGATTCACCGCATTGATAAGTATCTGCCGTATCGATCAGATTACCGCCATGTTCCGTATAAAGTGAAATGATCCTTTCTGCTTCTTTGGCTTCTGCACCATAGCCCCACGCCTGTCCGAAATTTCCTGCTCCCAAAGCAAGATCGCTTACAGGAAGACCTGTTCTTTTACCTAACAATTTATAATTCATTTTTCTTAATTTTAAGATTAATTGTAATTCTTATGGGCAAAATTACCTCATATTTGATTACAATTTATTAGTCGTTACTAAAAGGTTATCAACTACGATTTTGGAATTGCTTATTATAATATTTGTTATTATTTACATGATCTATATTTGAATTTCTTACTTTTGTAAAATGGAAAAGATTGTTAGAGTCGTGTCGGAGTTTAATAATGAATTGAAGCTTCAAGGTTTTAAAGCATTTCAGATTGAACAAGACAGTGGTGATACGAGAACTTATAGCCGGAAAGAATTCTATAAAATATGCCTCACCACCGGCAATAGCAAAATTCACTATTCTGATAAAACGTATGAACAGGAAGGAACAATTCTCTTCTTTGGAAATCCGCATATTCCTTACTCCTGGGAAACGATTTCTACAACTTACGTGGGTTATACTATTCTTTTCTCTGAAGATTTTTTTAAAAATTCCGAACGTTCGGAGAGCTTGCAACAGTCATCATTCTTTAAGATTGGTGGAACACCTGTCCTGAAAATTACTGAAGAGCAAAGAATTTTTCTCAATACCCTATTTCAGAAAATGATCGCCGAACAGGAAAGTGGGTATATATTTAAAGATGAATTGATTCGCAATTATATCAGCCTGATCATCCACGAGTCGTTGAAGATGGAGCCATCGGAAAATTACGAACAGAACAAGAATGCCTCTTCGAGACTAACTTCTGTGTTCTTGGAGTTATTAGAGAGACAATTCCCAATTGAAACCACTGCAAATCCACTTCAGTTAAAAACTGCGCAACATTATGCGCAGCATCTTAATGTGCATATCAACTATCTCAACCGTGCCTTGAAGGAAATCACAGATAAATCTACAACTACACATATTACAGAGCGAATTATCACGGAAGCAAAAGCGTTACTGCAACATACAGATTGGAGTATTTCCGAAATTGCCTACGCCCTAGGGTTTGAATATCCAACCTACTTCAATAATTTCTTTAAAAAACAAACCGGCACCAATCCAAAAGCATTTCGTTTGACGGAAGTTTGAATTTCTTAATCTTTAGTTTGAATATTGTTAGTCGTTATTGACTATCCAAAAGTACCTTTGTTCCATAATTTAATTAGAGATAGCAAAGATTAATGGATAGTAAAAATAGCGGAACAGGAATAAAGAAAATAGCTTATACAGGTTGTCTGGGAGCACTCAGCATCATTAGTACAGAATTTGGTATTATTGGCGTTCTACCACAGGTAGCTTCTCATTATAATATTGGAATTGACGAAGCCGGTTCATTACTCAGTGCATTTGCCCTGACTATTTTCATTATAGGACCATTTCTTGTTCTTTTGACGTCTGGGATTGATAGAAAAAAGATGATGCTTTGGGCCATTTCATTTTTCCTGATATCCAACATAGGTTCTGCTTTTGCTCCGCCTTTTTGGTTGTTGATTCTGTTGAGAATTTTACCCGCAATCCTGCAACCTGTATTCTTTTCGGCGGCTGTAGGCACGATCATCCGTACAGCTTCAAAAAGAGATCAACACAAGTTGATGGGAATCGTTATCGGAGGTATTGCGCTGGCACAGGTAACCGTTATTCCACTTACTACATATATGTCTAGCCTTTACGGATGGCAAATCAGTTTTGTCATTCAGGGAATTATTTCGCTGATTGCTTTGGCTGGAATTTTCACATTCATTCCAACGATGCCTGTAAAAGAGAAATTGTCCTATGGGAGTCAATTGTTGATTCTGAAAAAACCACGATTTATTATCAGTATTATATTCAATGTACTGTTGATTTCAGCTTGGTTTTCAACGTATAGCTATTTCGCCGACTATCTGGGAAAAGTCAAAATGATGACAGGGCAAGAGATAAGCTATATGTTACTGCTTTTTGGAATAACCGGAGTTATCGCTAATTGGTTAACCGGAAGGTTATTATCAAGAAATATTGTTTTAACAACCGCATTTTTCTTGTTGGGAACTATATTGCTTCCCATTATTTTGCAGTTCTCAGGCGAAAACTTCTATGTACAAATTCTAGTGATAAGTTTCTGGGGCATCATGTACGGACCTGCATTTTTAACAGCCATATCCTATATGATCGATGCTGCTCCGGAAGCACCCGAATTTGCCAATAGCCTACAGTCATCATTTGGAAACCTTGGTGTTTTTACCGGAACATTAGTCGGCGGATGGTTCATTGTTAATGTGGGGATCAATTCCATCGCATGGGTTGGAGCCGGCTTTGGAATATTAGCGTTCTTGACAATGATAAGCCGAGAGATTTTGGATAGACAAGTTAAATTAAAATTGAAAGAGACTGGCATTTAACTATAAGTTCAAAAAAGAAATTATAAGCATGAAAAATTTTAAAAATGCAATAGCAATCGCTGTAATGCGATCAATAACTTCAAGTTGCAACACTTATGATAAAATATAGAAACAATGGACAATGAAAATACAACATCTCTTTTCCCAAAAGGAGAGAAATCAGTTACAGATGAAGAATTTTATAATGCTAATCAACAACATTAATATGAGGGTACTAACTTTAATTATGGCTGCTATGCTGATGTCTTTAGGGCAATTAACAGCACAAAGCAAAAAAAAATCATCAGATAAAAATTCAGAAAAAATGGATACAACAAAAGAACATTACACATTCCAGTTAAGCGATAAAGTGACCCGCCAGAAAGTAACGTTTAAAAACCGTTATGGCATTACATTAAGTGGAGATCTGTATCTTCCAAAAAATGCAGGAAATGAAAAATTATCTGCCTTAGCCATCAGTGGACCTTTCGGAGCTGTGAAACAACAATCATCAGGCTTGTATGCCAATCAGATGGCAGAAAGAGGTTTTGCAGCAATTGCATTTGACCCTTCTTACACTGGCGAAAGCGGTGGGGAACCTAGAAATATGGCTTCGCCGGAGATCAATACTGAAGATTTCAGTGCTGCAGTTGATTTTTTAGGTTTACAGGATAAAGTAGACAGAAACAAAATCGGCATCATCGGAATATGTGGTTTTGGTGGTTTTGCTTTAAACGCAACTGCGGTGGACAAACGTGTCAAAGCTGTTGCTACGACAAGCTTGTATGATATGACCAGAGTCATGTCAAAAGGTTACAATGATTCTGTTACACCTGAACAGCGCACCAAAACACTAGAAGATCTAGGTCAGCAACGCTGGAAAGATGCCGAAACAGGGAAACCCGCAGACGGGTCTAGAAATTTACCCGAGACATTAAAGGGCGATGAACCTCAATTTGTAAAAGAATATTTTGATTATTACAGAACACCGCGTGGCTTTCATGTCAATTCTGTAAACTCGAACGGAGCGTGGCTCATTACAAATCCAATCTCCTTTATGAATATGCCGATTTTGAATTATGTGAAAGAAATTTCACCGAGACCAATGCTTTTGATTGCGGGTGAAAATGCACATTCAAGATATTTCAGCGAGGACATTATCAAGACTGCTAATGAACCGAAAGAATTGATGATCATTCCAAACGCCGTTCACGTTGACCTGTATGACAAAATTGATGTGATTCCTTTTGATAAGTTAGATACTTTCTTCAGAAAAAGCTTAAAATAGTTATCCGTTAACTGTTATATACATTTAATAATGTGGATATGGATCAATACAGTACTTATATACTACTGACGATTAAATATAATTTAATATTTTCAATAAAAAAAAGGTGAAATACAAATGTATTTTACCTTTTTTTTATTGAAAACCTTTCTATACATCAAAACATTGATGTAAATTTTAATTATCTTTCATTGGAAATTCAGACACTACAAACAATGGCAAATAATGATCACATATAGCTTGACAATAACGCAACAACAAAGACAGATACAAAGGTATTAGCAACTGAAGCTTAAAATTTAGGCCTCAAAGGACTTGAAAACCCACATAGGAAA
The DNA here is from genome assembly GCF_003669035.1 of Chryseobacterium sp. 3008163. Lineage (NCBI taxonomy): Bacteria > Pseudomonadati > Bacteroidota > Flavobacteriia > Flavobacteriales > Weeksellaceae > Chryseobacterium > Chryseobacterium sp. 3008163. The sequence goes on from NZ_CP033070.1 coordinate 430,442, forward strand.
AAGATCACCATATTTACCACGAAAAACCGCTTTGGACACCTGTCAACATATGGAAATTAAAGGTTTTAAAGTGGTATATCTTCCAATGCAAGTTGATTGCATTTATCGCTTTCGTGGAAAAGATATAACAACCTACATCCAAGAATGCCTCTTTTCTATGTTTGTAAATGACCGCAAACTTTTTGATAGCCATTACACTCAGGTCTCAAAATCACTTGTTGATACGGAAATATTTTTATACTGTGATTTTATTGTATCTGCTATTTGAAAGGAAAGGTAATTCAGACAAAGTATTATAGTTCTATCAATAGAAGGTCGCTAAAAATTGTATTTTTTATCTTTCTTTATAAAGTTATAGAATACTAAAAGTCCCCCACAACAAATTTGGTTGTGAGGGTAGATATAGAAAATTTATTTTCTATATCTTAAAGATAAATTACTTGATAGAACTGTGATTGGAGGTCAATCATTCAGGAAAGGGTAATCAGTATAACCATGTGCTCCGCCGCCATACATCGTTGCCTGATCAGCTTGATTAAATTCAGCATCCAGTTCAAATCTTTTTGCAAGGTCAGGATTGGCAAGGAACAATGAGCCATAAGAGATCATCTTTGCGATCCCTTTTTCCAATTCTGCTTCCCCGCTCGCTTTATCATATCCTGCATTTGCAATGACCAAATGCTTGCTTACACTACCAAAAGTCCCCATAATATCCGTTGGATAGTGCGGATGATTATCCAGCGGAAACATTGCGTTCATCAAATGAACGTAGGCCAACGGCAATTCATTCAACGATTCGATCAAAGGCTTGAATTGCGCTTCAGGATCACTGTTCTCTATATTGTTGTAATAAATAGTTGGTGACAACTTGATTCCTACTTTGTCGCTGCCGGCCGCATCTACCAATTCCTTCATCACTTCCAGTACAAAACGGTTTCTGTTTTCTACACTGCCACCATATTCATCCGTTCTAAGATTAGCACTTTCCGACAAAAACTGGTTAGGCAGATATCCGAATGCCGCATGCAGTTCAACCCCGTCAAAACCAGCTTCGATTGCATTTTTGGCCGCCGTACCATAATCCTTTACGATCTGCATGATCTCTTCAGTGGTCAGCTCGTGGGGCACTTCGTAATCCTTCATTCCCTCAGCGGTAAAATGCTGCTGTCCTTTAATTGCAACTGCCGACGGCGCAACAGGAAGTTTCCCATTTCTATCCACAGAATGCCCTACTCGACCCGTATGCCAAAGCTGGGCATAGATCACGCCCCCATTTTCGTGTACAGACTTAGTTACTTTTTTCCAGGCCTCGATCTGATCATTGGTATAGATGCCAGGTGTGTATGGACTTCCCAGAGCCTGTTCCGAAATATTGATGCCCTCCGTTATCAGCAGTCCCGCACTAGCCCGCTGTGTGTAGTACAAGGTCGTAATGTCTGATATCACGCCTTCGATGTCTGCACGGCTTCTTGTCATTGGCGCCATCGCCAAGGCATTTTGAAGCGTTTGTTTTCCTAATGTTACTTTTTCTAATAATTTCATAATGTCGTTTTTTTTATGTTAATGATATATTTATTGTAATTTTTTATATAAAATCTATGTATCTCTAGATCAGCCCTCGATCGGTGCAATATTGCTTCACACTTTCTTCCACAGTCGGCAATTCTCCGAAAAGTTCTTTTTGTCTCATTGGATCTTTGCTGATATAAACTCCGGTATCGATCCATTTGATCATCTGGTACATATCGGCCATATTCTCGCTAAACTTTGAGATGACAGGTAAAACATATTTAAGGACGAACGATGGAAAGACCGGCTTGATTTCAAGGTCCTTTCTCAGTACTTTTGAAAATGCCGAAGCCAGTATCGTCTCATTCACCGGTTTATTCCAGCCTATGTCGATGGAAGTGTTCAGTTCAGTATCAGGTAATACAACTGCTGCCATCGCAGTATATTTTGCCAATTGTGGCGTGTAGATGATGCCGTAGGTTCCTGTCAGGAATGTAGGGAAGATTCCTTTCCTTACTTTATCAACTATAAAATCAGGTGTCTGATCTAGAAATGCTCCCGGTCTGAGCGCAATATAAGGTTGCTTTTTCTCTTTCAAATATTGCTCGATGAGGTATTTGTTGTAAAAATGAGGAACCGACTTTGCTTTGTCTGATTCTAAGATAGAGATCAAAACAAACCTTGGAATTCCTGCTTCTTTGGTAGCATCCACCAGATTTTTGTAACCTATTGTATCCGTTGCTGCGCTGTCTCCTTTTTTACGACGTGTATATCCTGCTGCACTGGCAACGATCACATCGAAACCGTGTTTGGGAGACAAGGCCTTCTTTAAAGAAGCGGGGTCCATCATATCACCAACCACAAAATTTTTGACCCCTAATTTGACAAGCGCATCCGTGTTGCTGCTTGATCTGACCATAGCGGTCACTTCTGCACCTTGTCCAAGCAGTTCTTCCACGATCTGGCTGCCAAGCATTCCTGTGGCTCCGGCAACGACCACTTTTTTATTTTTCATATTATAATTTTATTTTATCAATTTTCTTCCATTGTAAGGACAATTTTACCATTCACACCACCGGCAGATAGAAAGTCCTGGGCTATGGCGGCATCCTCAAGTCTGAATGTTTTGGAGACCACCGTTCTGAATTTTCCGGCATTTATAAGGTCAATTCCATTTTGTAGGGTCTTTGCCGATATATCGGATGCTACAAAACCTGCTCTGACCTTGTATTGCTGTGCCAGTTCCTGTGATGGTGGTACGACAATGCTCAATAATGTCCCGCCTGGTTTTAATACTTGGAAAAGCTTTGCCTGTGCTTCTCCACCTGCGGTATCTGCTACGAGATCGATATTGTTCACCATATCGACAACATCATCTATTTTATAGTCTATAATCTCGTCCGCTCCCAAACTTTTTGCCAATGCCACACCATTTCCCGATGCCGTAGCGATGACATAAGCACCAGAAGCTTTTGCCATCTGGACCATGGCGGCACCAACAGCTCCGCCACTGCCCTGAATCAGAACCGTTTGTCCTTTCTCCAATTTCCCCTCGGTAAATAAAACCGATTGTGCAGTTCCTATGGTGACACTTATTGACGCCGCCTCTTCGAAGGAAAGGCTTTCAGGTTTTAGCACGACCAGATCTTCATTGGCCAATACATATTCTGCGTAAGCGTGTTTTCTTGTAAGGGCAACGACCTCATCGCCCACCTTGAACTTGGACACCTTTGCGCCAACTTCTACAATGAAGCCTGAGGCCTCGCCGCCGGGTATGAACGGCATCTCCACTGGGCGGGTCGCCTTCATAAATCCCATTCGTATCTTCATATCGATCGGGTTGATACCTGCGGCCTTTACCTTAATTAAAATATCATTTTCACCTTGTATAAGTGGTTTTGGAACTTCAACATATTCGATGACATTTGATCTTCCATACTCTTTGTACTGTATTGCTTTCATTATTTTTTTATTTAATGTCATTTTATTCGGTTTTATTATCACGTGAATATTTGCTATTATCGGATTCTTTGCTGATACATATGATATTGTCTCCCAAATCGTCAAGGGGAATATTTTTTTTAAGACGGTTGACAAAATCAGGGTTCGCAAGAAATCCCCGCCCGAATGCCACAAGGTCCGCTTCATTATTCTGGAGTACTTTCTCTGCTGAGTCTGCATTGAGCCCATTGCAGTAAATGATGGTGTGATCAAATACAGCCCGTATGATCCTGTACGTTTTCTCCGGAATGTCAGGATTCGTTGAAAGATGGATGTAGGCGATCCCGATTTGGTTCATTTCACTGCTTAGGTAAGTATATGTTTGGTTTACTTCAGATTCTCCGTATGGCTTCTGATCGCCCATACGGGACAATGGAGAAAAGCGGATGCCTATCTTTTCCGGTCCGATAGCATCGGCAATAGCTTTTACAATGTCAACTATGAGGCGGCTCCTGTTGATAATGCTGCCCCCATATTGATCATCTCTGGTGTTAACATTAGGATTAAGAAACTGCTCGAACAGATAACCACTGGCCGCGTGAATTTCTACACCGTCAAAACCAGCACGAATGGCATTTTTAGATGCACGGACGAAATTTTCAATAAGTTTGGTAATATCCTCTAGAGCAAGTGCCTCAGGAACAGAATATGGCTGCATACCATGATCATCTGTAAATATTTCTCCAGACGCTCGTATGTCTGAAGCACCGACCGGTTTCGATTCTGAAGGCAGATTGGAAAGATGTGAAATACGACCTGTATGCATAAGCTGTAAAAAGATCTTTGATCCGTTTTTGTGTACAGCATCAGTGACCAGCTTCCAGCCTTCCACCTGTGACTGGGAATAGATTCCTGGAACTCTCGGATAGCCTAGCCCTTCGGGACTTGGTGCGGTACCTTCCGTAATGATGAGTCCAGCGCCCGTGCGCTGTGAATAATAGCTGACCATCATTTCATTGGGTAGATTGCCGATCGCTCTGCTTCTTGTCATCGGGGCCATCACCAAATGGTTTTTCAGCTTCAATGTTCCCTTCTCAAATGGCGTGAATAACTTTTTCATTGTCCCATTATTTATATGAGCAAATGTATAAGTTATCCGATGGGCAAAATAACCGGAATAGACACAAGAATAGTTCTATCCGACGGATTTATTTAATCGAAAACATGTTTGTTATGATTTAGAAGTAGAAAACTTCTTGGGTGTGATGCCGTAGTGTTTCTCAAATAGCCTGCTGAAATGGCTGAGATTCGAAAATCCTAACTCATAACCCACTTCAGAAACAGAATGCCTGGCCTGCTTCAAAAGAAATGCAGCCTCCTCCATCCTGGCCTTCTGGTAGTAGTTGTAGATAGAATCTCCAAAGGTCTGCTTGAAAAGCTGTTTGAGCTTTGTCTCACTCATGGATGCGATGTGGGACAGATCACTTAAGACAGGTGGCGTGCTTAGATCATTTAATATCTCATTCCTGGTCTGCAAAATCTTTTCAGCATCCATACTGTTGATATTTTTAAATGCTGTATTCTCACGTAATGATAATTTACTGAAAAGCAAATACATAAGCTCCAGAACTTTGATCTGTACATAAAAATAATTGAGAGAGTTGTTCATATCGACAACCACAATATTCTTGAGGATCAGCTGCATCTCTGCATCAAAGTTCTCAAAGAAAAGAAAGGAGGCATTCTCGGCAGCAATGGTCTTAATAGTATTATTGGGTCTCTCGATCGATAAGATCGACTGAAGGCGATCACTGGTAATACCAACCACCACGTAATGGATATTGCTATTTGCAGGAAAGCGGATCTCTGTTCTAAGGTCGTTTGTTGACAAAAGAACGAATGCATCATTCTGTTGTCCGAACGGATTATTTTCTTCGTTCTGGTATTTGAGTTCCCGTTCTTCAGTATTGTTGTAAAAGAATATGGTCCGAACATTATTTGGTGTTTCTGCAGGATTTCGTTTTACAATAAGGTCTTCCTTCAGCTTGTACCTGTGGATGGTCAACTTGAAATCATCTCCAAAACTGATCCTACGTACATACCCCTCGCCCATAGATTTCGGGATCTTCAACAAATTATCCTGCACAGGACTATTGATCTGACGGGAGAACAACGTAATAAAATCAAAGCCGGGCGCAGTAGTGAATTCGAAGATCATGACTTGTGATAGTTGTTTAGTGCTATAAAGTTATTTAAATTTCCCAATCATTGATGTATTGTCCAATCAATCCTTATTAATGACCATTTGTTATGTCTATGGATACCAGTATGTACGAAATCTAGATTTGTAAATTTAGAAAAAAAGTAGATTTGCTCCTAATGCTTAAAACGAATGCTATTATTTGAATAAGAATAATGAAATTGCATACTTGGATATACCGAATCAAAAACTATAATATTCTCTATTTTACAATCAGCACAATTGCTAAGGCAATAATTTAAATTTCATGGGGGCAATAAGACATTGACACATGATCTGAATTTAAAATCCCGATTTAAATAGACCTAATAGCTGAGTCTTGTAAAATATTTTTTATTTTATAATCATTTCCCACTTTCTAGTTTTTATTGTATTCATAAGAACTTACTATGTAGAACTTTAGCATTCTCGAAAATAAAAATATACCCTTCGGTATTATTTCGTATCTTTGTTTTACAATTATCAGAAAAATGACGAAGGCAGAACAAACGCGGCAATTCATTATTGAAAAAACAGCTCCTATCTTTAATAAAAAAGGTTATGCAGGTACCTCTTTGTCAGATATTACAAATGCTACAGGCTTAACTAAAGGCAGTATCTATGGGAATTTTTTAAATAAGGAAGAGGTAGGACTTGCCGTTTTTAAATATAATACAAGTGAACTTTCAAAAAAAACCGAAGCATGGATCTCTAAAAAGGATAATGCCTATGAAAAGCTGATAGCATTTCTTGATTTTTATCGAAATAATTGGAAATATGTTTCTGATAATGGGGGTTGTCCATATCTTAACTCAGCAACAGAATCAGACGATGTCATGCCTGCGATGAAAGTATTGGTGAGATCAACTTTTGAAAATTGGGAAGATAATATTTCTGCGATAATTGATGAAGGCAGAAATAATGGACTTTTTAAAAATGACATCAGTGTTGTTGAATACTCTAAGTCATTCATTATGATGATCGAGGGGGGAATTCTGCTCGCAAAAATTTCAGATGATCCAGCAGATCTTCATTTAATGCTGGACAGGATTAAGAGAATCATTGATGAAGAAATCGTAAAATAAAATTTTTTACCCCTACAAATACCAATCGGTATATTTAACTAATCAGTAAATAAAAAATATATGACACCGCTAGAAAAAATCCAATCTTCCATAGGAAAAGAATTCACAGAATCACCTTCACCTTTCATGAGATGGCTGAATCCAATTGTTATTACCGCCGAAGCAGGAAACTTAGAGTTCAGGTATCAGATTCGTCCGGAATGGCTAAACCCTGTGGGCAATTTGCATGGCGGAGTTACAGCTGCTATTGTTGACGATATCATCGGTGCAACAATGTTTTCATTGAATGAGGCAAATTTTTATACAACAATAAATAATGTCATCGATTATTTTTCTTCTGTAACCGGAAACGAAAGTATCGTTGCAAAAACAACTATTGTTAAAAAAGGAAAACAATTCATCAATGCTGAATGTGAAATCTGGAACAGCGACAAAAGCAGATTGATCGCTAAAGGCAGTTCTAATCTATTTAAAACAGAAATAAAAAAAAACTAATGAAAAGAGTTGTAGTAACCGGTTTAGGTACAGTCAATCCTTTGGGAAATGACATCAGTGCTTTTTGGCAAAATTCTCTTAGTGGGTTTAGCAGTGCAAATAAAATTACCCGATTTGACGCTTCGAAATTCCGAACACAGATTGCATGCGAAATTAAAAATTTTGACCCTCAAAAATATCTTGACCGTAACGAGATCAAAAGAAGTGATCTGTTTACGCAATATGCTTTGTACAGCGCTTCACAGGCATTACAAGATTCCGGTTTAGAAATATCAAAACTTGATCCTTTTGATATCGGTGTCATTTGGGGAGTTGGACAAGGAGGCATGGAAACATTTGAAAGCGAGGTCGAAAACTATGTGAAAGGAGATTACATTCCGAGGTTCAGTCCATTTTTTGTTCCCAAGCTCATTGTCAATATGGCTTCCGGAATGATTTCAATGAAATTTGGTTTGCAGGGAATTAATTATACAACCGTATCCGCCTGTGCAACATCCAACACGGCAATCATGGATTCCTTTAACTACATTCGTTTGGGTAAGGCAAAAATATTTGTTACCGGGGGTTCAGAAGCTCCCATTACTGCTGCTTCGATTGGAGGTTTTTCTTCAATGAAGGCAATGTCGATTCGGAATCAGGATCCACTTACTGCGAGCCGTCCTTTTGACAGAGACCGCGATGGTTTTGTAATGGGAGAAGGTGCTGGTGCACTTATTTTAGAAGAATATGAGCATGCTAAGAAAAGAGGTGCTAAAATTTATGCAGAACTGGTTGGTGCTTCCATGACTGCAGATGCGTACCATATGACTTCACCACATCCGGAAGGAATAGGTGCTTCCAAAGCAATGCAATTGGCATTAGAAGAGGCAAAACTTAATCCTTCTGACTTAGATTATCTGAACCTACATGCAACTTCGACACCTATAGGAGATATTGCGGAGCTCAATGCCGTTAATAAAACGTTCAAAGGCTCAAGCAACTTATGGGTAAGTTCATCAAAATCAATGACCGGTCACTTATTGGGAGCTGCGGGAGCAATCGAAGCTATTCTCGCAATCAAATCCATCAACGAAAATATCATTCCGCCAACGATCAATATCAAAAACCTCGATGAAAATATTCCTGAAGGAATCCAGATCGTCATGAATGAGCCGGTACAAAAAACAATTAAAACAGCCATGAGTAATGCTTTTGGCTTCGGCGGACATAATTCAACTGTTGTTTTCCGTGAAATTTAAATTTAATTCTATTAAAATGAAAGAAGTATTTATTATATCCGCTAAGAGAACTCCAATTGGTGGATTTTTGGGAAATTTTGCTGAAGTTTCAGCCACAGATCTTGGGGCAGCAGCCATCAAAGGAACAATTGAAAACGTCAACATTGATCTTAAAGATATTGAGAGTGTTTATATGGGAAATGTGCTGTCTGCAAACCTTGGCCAATCCCCTGCCCGTCAAGCATCAAAATTTGCAGGAATTCCTGACGAGACAGATTGCACAACCGTCAATAAGGTTTGTGCAGCAGGAATGAAAGCAACCATCCTTGGAGCTCAGCAAATTCAGCTGGGATTAGAAAATATGGTTATTACCGGAGGTATGGAAAGTATGAGCAACGTACCGCATTACACCAATAAAAGAAAGATCAACAAACTGGGTAATGAAATATTGATTGACGGTCTGCTTAAAGACGGATTGACTGATGTCTACAATAATTTCCACATGGGAAATGCTGCTGAACTCTGCGTAGAAAAATATAAGTTAACCCGAGAACAGCAGGATGAATATGCCTTGAAATCTTATGAAAAAGCTGCAAAAGCTACAAAAGAAGGGAAATTTGAAAATGAAGTCATTCCTTTTACACTAAAACAAAAACAGAGAGAAACGATTATCACTGAGGACGAAGATATCTACAAAATAATTCCCGAGAAAGTTTCAAAATTAAAACCTTCTTTTGTTAAAGACGGTACGATCACCGCTGCAAACGCAAGTAATCTGAATGATGGTGCAGCGGCTATATTATTGGCATCAAAAGAAGCCGTTGAACAATACAATCTTAAACCCCTGGCAAAAATTATAGGATATGCAGATGCGGCGCAAGCTCCGGAATGGTTTACCACTGCCCCATCAATTGCCATCCCAAAAGCTTTAAAAAGAGCAAATCTTCAATTGGAGGATATCGACTTTTTTGAAATTAATGAAGCGTATGCGGCTGTCGCAATAGCAAACCAGATTGAATTAGGAATAGATCCTCAAAAGATCAATATCTATGGTGGTGCTGTTGCATTGGGACATCCATTGGGTGCTTCAGGAGCAAGAATAATTTGTACTTTGGTCTCTGTACTTCAGCAGGAAAAAGGTAAATATGGCGTAGCGGCTATCTGCAACGGCGGAGGTGGCGCAACGGCGATTGTTATTGAAAATTTAATGGACTAAAAAATAGAATCAATATGGAAACTTTTGATATCACCGTAATTGGATCGGGACCCGGTGGATACGTCGCAGCAATCCGCTGTGCTCAGTTAGGCTATAAAACAGCCATTGTAGAAAAATATCCGACCTTAGGCGGAACATGTACTAACGTAGGATGCATTCCTACCAAAGCTTTGCTGGACAGCTCAGAACATTATCATCAGGCAATAGAAACTTTTGATAAACACGGTATTGAATTGGAAGAAGTAAAGCTAAATTTCCAGCAGTTTATTGCAAGGAAAAATGAAGTGGTTACTCAAAATACAAAAGGATTGAACTTTTTGATGAATAAAAATAAAATTACTGTATTTGAGGGGACTGCACAATTTAAAAACAATTCGGAAATTACCGTAAAAAGCCCTGATAATCAACCAATAGAAATCAAGTCTAAACATTTTATCATCGCTACAGGCTCAAAACCTGCATCTCTACCCAATATTAAAATTGATAAGAAAAGAATCATTACATCAACAGAAGCTTTAACTTTAAATGACAAACCAAAAAGCATGATCATCATCGGTGGCGGAGTTATTGGGGTAGAAATGGCTTCCATTTATAATCGCATAGGTACGAAGGTGACGATCGTAGAGTATGCAAAGGAACTCATCTCGACAATGGATCTAGAGCTGGGTGCAAGCTTGAGAAAAATTTTAAAGAAACAGGGAATTGATATTCAACTCAACAAAAGCGTTTACAATGTAGAGAACCAGGGCGACGAAGCTATTGTTTATTACAGAGATGAAAATCAAAAAGAATTTAGTTTAGAAGCTGAATATGTTTTAATGGCTGTAGGTCGCAGACCTTATACTGAAGGCTTGGGGCTGGAAAACACAGATATACAGCTTGATGAAAAAGGGAGAGTAAAAACTAACGAAAATCTGCAAACTGCCGTGCCATCAATTTATGCTATCGGAGATGTGGTCGCAGGACCAATGCTGGCTCACAAAGCTGAGGAAGAAGCTGTTTTTGTTGCAGAGATCATCGATGGACAGAAGCCACACATTCATTATAACAGAATTCCTGGCGTAGTTTATACATGGCCTGAAGTGGCATCTGTAGGTTATACTGAAGAAGAACTACAAGCCAAAGGGATCGAGTACAGAAAAGGCAAATTCCCTTTTTCAGCAAGTGCGAGAGCCAGGGCAGCGATGGAAAAAGATGGTTTTGCGAAAGTACTGTCTGAACCAAAATATGGTGAAGTGCTTGGAGTGCACATTATAGGCCCACGAGCTGCAGATCTCATTGCTCAAGCCGTGATCGGATTAGAATACGAAGTAACAGACAGCGATATGTTTATGATGTCATATGCCCATCCAACCTATTCTGAAGTTTTGAAAGAAGCCTATATGTTAGCATCAGGACAGCCTGCAATCAATATTTAAATTAAAAAGAAAAAAGAATGATGTCAGTAAAAAAAGTCGCCGTCGTCGGTTATAACAGAACACCTTTTGTAAGACACAATGGAGTTTTTGCCAATGCTACCAATCAGGACTTATTAGTGGCCACTTTAAGTGGGCTGATAGACAAATACAATCTACACAATAAAAGATTAGGTGAAGTTGCAGGAGGTTCTGTCATTAAGCATATTTCAGAAAGTAATCTTGTTCGGGAATCAGTAATGAAAACCTCTCTGGATCCTGCTACGCCCGGTTGCGATATTCAACAGGCTTGTGATACCGGAATTGAATCAGCGATCTATATTGCCAATAAAATTGCATTGGGACAGATAGAAAGTGGTATTGCATGTGGTGTGGAAGCAATGAGCAATATTCCTTTTGAAACGAATGCCCGGTTGAGGAAGATCTTACTCAAAGCGAATGGTGAAAAGTCAACATTTGGTAAATTGAAACAATTATCGAAAGCAAAAATAAAAGACTTCATTCCAATTCCTTATAAAGGGAAAGAGCCTGAAACAGGTTTGGTCATGGGAGAACACACAGAGATCACTGCAAAATATTATGGGATTTCAAGAGAAGATCAGGATCAGCTCGCATTATTAAGCCATGTGAATATGGCTAAAGCTTATGATGAAGGATTTTATAAAGATATGATCACCCCTTATCTGGGAATATCAGTCGACAACAATTTGAGAAGGGATACCACTTTTGAAAAGTTATCAAAGTTACGCCCGGCATTTGATAAACAGAACGGAACGCTGACAGCAGGGAATTCTACTCCTTTCACCGATGGTGCCTCTGCAGTATTGATGGCAAGTGAAGATTGGGCTATAAAAAATAATCTCCCAATACTCGCCTATATAACACAAGCTGAAATTGCAGGGATTGAATATGTTAAAAACCAACATAATCTATTATTAGCTCCTGTATTTGCTGCAGATCGAATGCTAAAAAGAGCAAACATGAGATTAGACGAGTTTGATTACTATGAAATTCACGAAGCTTTCGCTGCACAGGTATTGGCAACACTCAAGATATGGGAAAGTGATCAGCTTTCAAAAGAATTTGGTTTAGATCAAGCTTTAGGAACCATCGACAGAAATAAGCTTAATGTAAAAGGAAGCAGCCTCGCTGCAGCACATCCATTTGCAGCAACCGGTGGTAGAATTATCGCAACACTTGCTAAGTTGTTAAATGAAAAAGGAAGTGGCAAAGGTCTTATTTCAATATGTGCCGCACGAGGTCAGGGCGTGACAATGATCCTTGAGAAATAGTCAATGGTGGAATAATCATAAATGTCCTTGTTCAGTCAGGACATTTATGATTTTACACTATTGTTTTGTATTCAGCCATACCATAGAAATTTATTGGTCTTAAGTTAGTAGCCGCAGGTAGTGAAAAATATTGCAACAATATTTTTCTAAATAATAAATTCCCGTAGTTTTTGAGACATCTGTTTTTGACAATCTTATCAGTTAAGAACATTTAATATATTTTTTTAAAAAAACATTTTTTAATTGAACACCGTTCAGTATATTTGCAAAGTAATTATTATTTGATAGAATCATAATCCTAATTTTGGGATTGATTTTAGAAAATCGTAATTTAAACGAAGTCAATCAAATTAATTTTCATCATCCCATGAGTATCACAGACAGAAAGAATAAAGAAAAGCTTGAAATGCGAAAGCGTATTTTAGATGCCGCAAGAAAGATATTTCTTCAAAAGGGATATGAAAGCACCAGCATGCGAAATATTGCAAGCGAAATCGATTATAGTGCTGGTACAATCTATTTCCACTTCAAGGACAAAAGTGAGATTTTTCATGAACTTCATAAGGAAGGTTTTCGTTTGCTGCTTTCTCAGATGAAAATATTGGATAGTGTAGCAGAGCCTTTTGAAAGACTGAAAGCTGTAGGAAGGGTATTTATAAAATTCGCCCAGGATAATAAAGATTATTACAACCTGATGTTTCTTGTTGAAGAATCAACCTCAAATCCAACTGAAGAAGGAGGTTTTCAAATTGCAAAAGAAGCAATCAATCATCTGTCCGGGATCATCAAAGAATGTCAGAATGACGGACGTTTTAAAGATATGGATACTGAGTATCTTACATTTATGATCCTGTCTTCTGTCCATGGTATATGTGCTCTTTTCTGTAAGGACCGTACTGTTAGTTTCGAAAATAAAACAAACGAGGAACTAATGCAAAAGGGTTATGATTGTTTTGTTTCACTTCTGGAAAAAGGATAATCCTTTTTTTTAACCATTAATTGAACACTGTTTAAATTTAATACAATGATTAATAAAAATCAAAAAAGACTGCTCCTGTTCTGTTGCCTGAGTATTTTTTCATTTTCTCCAACAGAATTGACTCATGCCCAAACCACACTTGACAATTACATTCAACAGGGCATTGAATCCAACCAGAGTATCAAACAACAGTCTTTCATCCTTGAAAAAAGCGTCTATGCTTTGGGAGAAGCTAAAAGTATGTTCTTACCCAACATTACCTTTTCTACAACCTACACAAAGGCAGACGGAGGAAGAACGATCGATTTTCCTACAGGTGATCTTTTGAATGGGGTCTACTCTACTTTGAATCAGTTGACAGGAAGCAGTTCATTTCCTCAACTTCAGAATCAAAGTATTTTACTGAATCCAGATAACTTCTATGATGCAAAATTCCGCATTAGCCAGCCTATTTTAAATGCAGAGCTTGGATATAACAGAAAGATCAAATCAAAACAGATCGATCTGCAAAAAACAGAGATCCTTCTTTACAAAAGAGAGCTGGTAAAAGAGATAAAGACCGCGTACTACAATTATCTTAAGGCTACCAATGCGACCAAGATCTACCAATCTTATCTAACGCTCGTTACCGAGGGCGAAAGAGTGAATAAAAAACTGTTCGAGAATGGGAAGATCAACCGAACAGCGGTCATCAGGAGCCAAAATGAAGTCTCAAAGATCAATGCCTCCATTATCGCATCTCAGAAAACAGAGGAATCTGCACAATATTATTTTAATTTTCTTTTAAATCGGCCATTGACGGAAAGTATTGTAATTGATGACATCACAACTTTGCCGGAAGACGCCCAACTGCCGGATGAGGATGTCAGCAATCGTGAGGAATTGTCTAAACTCAAAATTTCCAGGGACATCAATAACGATCTGACAGGACTTGCCAAGTCTTATCTCATTCCAAAGATCGGAGCCAGCCTGGATCTGGGTTCCCAGGCTTTCGACTGGAAATTTAATCAGAAAACAAGATACTATTTATTTGGAATTTCCTTAGAATGGAATCTTTTCGCTTTTGGAAAAAATACGTACCGCATCAAACAGTCCGTAGCTGAAGAGCAGGCCATAACCTCCCAAACAGATTATGTGCAGCAGCAACTCTTGACCGAACTGAAAGTTAGACAGGCCAATATGGAAAGTGCTATCGCTCAATATCGGGCTGCTCAATCCCAGTTAAAAACAAGTCAGACCTACTACGGTGATATGTCTAAACTATACAAAGAAGGAATGACGATCTACATCGAACTTCTCGATGCCCAGAATCAATGGATCGACGCACAATTAAAATCAAACATCACCCTATTTGACACTTGGATCGCCTACACTGCGATTGAAAGAGCAAATGCCAGCTTTAATATACAATAATAAATTATGAAAAAAATCCACTCATCATTCATTGCGCTTGCATTCATCCTGTCCTCTTGCAGTGAAAAGCATCCCGACAAAAACCCTATGGGGCAGCCGGATATCATCTCGGTAAAAGTATCCTCTTTGTCTTCTCAAGAGGTTCCCAACTCCATTCTGGCCACAGGACTTGTAAGCACAGAAGACCAGACCAACTATTCCTTTAAGATCGGCGGTGTGATCAGCAGAATATTCGTCAATGAGGGACAGTTCTTCAGAAGGGGTCAGCTCCTGGCAACATTGAACACGACTGAAATAGCCGCAGGATTGGCCCAAGCTGACCTGAATGTTGCAAAGGCGCAGCGTGACTACAACAGGGCGAATAACCTTTACAAAGACAGTGTCTTCTCTCTTGAACAGTTACAGAACACAAGAACTTCGTTGGAAGTTGCCCAAAAGTCTAAACAGGCAACAGCATTCAATGAGCGGTATGCCAAGATCTATGCTGTTTCAGATGGATTTGTTGCAAAAAAATAGCAAATGAGGGAGAAGTAGTAGGCGGAGGAATGCCTGTCTTTCTGACCAACTCCACTCAAAAAAGCAACAGCTATCTTTTAAAAGTGGGTGTGACAGACAGAGAATGGGCATCGATAAGAATGGGACAGTCTGCTAAGGTGACATTGGATGGCTATCCTGATCACAAATTTGAAGCTACAGTTTTTAGAAAATTACAGGCTGCTGACAGGGAGATCGGATCATTTCAGATAGAACTTAAATTAAAACTTGACCAGGTGATCCCCGCAGTTGGAATGTTTGGAAAAGCCGAAATCAAGACGGAAGAGACCGAAAAATCAATAGTCGTTCCTTACAATGCGCTTGTAGAGGCAGACGGAGAACAGGCCTTTGTATTTACACCAACCGGCAGCAACAGGGTTAAGAAAGTTCCGGTAAGCATCTTAAAGTTTGACAACAAGAATGTATTTCTTAAGGAAAAGCCTCTGGGCGTTGACAAAATAGTCATTTCCAACAGTGCCTACCTCAACGAACAATCCATTATTAAAATCATCAAATAATTATGAAGATCACGAATTTCTCCGTTAAGAATTATCAGTTTACGCTGATTATATTCGTTCTGGTTGCCGTGGTAGGTATTTTGACACTTTTCACAATGCCGAGATCGGAAGACCCGACGACGGATCCGCCACAATACCTGATCACTGTCATCTATCCGGGCACCAGCCCGAAAGATATGGAAGAGCAGGTGGTAAAACCCATTGAAAACAAGATCTACGGTCTGGAAAATATTGATAAGATCCTGACCACTGTTGAAGATGGTGTGGCCGCAATACAGGTCAAGTTCAAATACGGTGTCGATGTCGACAACAAATACCAGGAGATCTCCACGGAGATGAATGCACTGAAGACCAGTGAACTTCCTAAGGACATCTATCTTATTAAAACAGAAAAAATCTCCTCCTCGGATGTCAAGATACTCCAGATCGCTCTGGTTTCAAACACCATGTCGGGAAAAGCATTGAGAGATCAGGCGGACCAGTTAAAGACCCAGCTTGAAAAGATCACCAATCTGAAGGAAGTGAAATATGCAGGGATCCCGGAGCAGGAGATAAGGATCGACCTGCAGCTTGACAAATTGGCCCAGCTGAAGATACCTTTGAACCTTGTCATGGGAAGTATTCAAAGCGAGGCTGCCGATATTCCGGGAGGAAGCATCAATCTGGACAGCAAGGTATTCAATGTCAAGACAAGCGGTAAGTTCAAGAATGTGGAGGACGTTTCCAATACGGTCATCTACAACGCAAACGGTAAGATCGTATACCTGAAGGATGTGGCAAAAGTCAGCTATAAAGACGGCACTGTGAACCACATCACCAGACTGAACGGGAACAGATGTATCCTTGTAACCGCCGGAATGAAGGACAATGTCAATATCAGCACGGTAAAAGACCAATATGTCCCAATATTGGAAGCTTTCGATAAAACATTGCCGGAGAACATCAAAATGGTGAAGAACTTTGACCAGGCAGATATGGTGTCAAAACGTCTGGGACATCTCGGTTTTGACTTTGGGCTGGCGATTGTTTTGGTGGTGATCACTTTACTACCGCTGGGATTCAGGGCGTCCATCATTGTAATGATCTCTATTCCATTGTCTCTTGCTTTGGGACTGATCACGATGGATCTTATGGGATATTCCCTCAATCAGCTGAGTATTGTAGGACTAGTGGTTGCATTGGGACTATTGGTGGATGACAGTATCGTAGTGGTAGAAAATATAGAAAGGTGGCTTAGAGAGGGCCACTCGAGAAAAGATGCCATCCTGAAAGGAACCAAACAGATCGGTATCGCAGTTGTGGGCTGTACGGCAACCTTGGTGATTGCATTCCTACCGCTGGCATTCCTGCCTGATATTGCGGGGGAGTTCATCCGTAGCCTTCCGATGGCGGTCATGACAAGCGTGCTGGCATCAATGATCGTTGCATTGACCTTGGTACCTTTTTTAGGAAGTAAAATATTGAAGACACATACTCACGGTGAAGGAAATTTCTTTCTAAAACATCTGCAAAGATTTTTAAGCTATTCATACAAGGGCATCATGCCTGTCGCTTTGAAGTGGCCTAAAGCAACTGTAGGAATTTCTATCGGGTTGAGTGTGCTGGCATTCTTCCTGTTTTCTCTGGCAGGTTTCAAGCTCTTCCCTACTTCTGAAAAACCAATGTTTTTGGTGAATATAAAGATGCCTCTGCAGGCCGACATTCCCGAAAGTGACCGTGTAACGAAACTGATAGAAAAAGAATTAAAGAAAGAGAGTGAAATTGTCTATTTCACCTCGAACGTCGGCAAAGGAAACCCACAGATCTATTATAATGTCCATCAGCAGGATGTAAAGCCCGACTTTGCCCAGATCTTCGTACAGATGGATGAAAAGGCCGGTCCTGATACAAAGACAGAATTAATAAAAAAACTTCGAAACAAATTCGCAGATTTCCCATACGCAAGAATTGAAGTTAAAGATTTCGAACAAGGGACTCCCGTCGAAGCCAATATTGTGGTGAGGGTCTTTGGCGAGAACCAGGATACGTTACGTTCCCTTTCCTTCAAAGTTGAAGAACTGTTGAGAAAGCATCCGGGTACATTCTATATCAACAATGAGCTGAACGTCTATAAATCTGATATCAAAATAAAAATCGATAAAGAAAAGGCAAGAACATTGGGCGTAATGACAAGTGACGTTGATAAAGTGATCCGTATGGCTGTGGCAGGACTGAATGTGGGTGATTACATTGATGACCGAGGCGATTCCAGGAATGTGGTCATTACGCTACCGAGAGAAAAATTTTCAAATTTAGATGCTCTTAAAAATCTATATGTCAATAATATTCAGGGTGTGCCGGTACAAATGGACCAGATAGCGACCATCGGCTTTGAGAAATCACCTACCGCCATCAACCATTTCAATAAATCCAGGTTTGTCAAAGTGACCTCATTGACAAAGGACGGAGTACTGGCAAATGATATATTAAAAGATATTGTCCCGGAACTGGACAAAATGAAGCTGCCACCTGGATATTCCTATAAACTGGCCGGAGAAAAAGAATCTGAGGGTGATACCTTGGGAGGGAATTTTATTTCGGTCATTATCCTGAGTGCATTTCTGTTTGTTGCTGTTTTATTACTCCAGTTCAAAACATTCAAAGGGATCATTATTGTATTGTCCATTATCCCATTGGGAATATTAGGCGGTGTCGCATTATTACTGCTCACAGGAAATCCTATGTCATTGGTATCCATCATAGGTTTTATAGGCCTATCGGGAATCCAGGTTAAAAACTCACTGCTTTTGGTTGACTTTACAAATCAGCTTAGGCTTGAAGGGCACAGTATTGATGAAGCCATCCATATTGCCGGTGAAACCCGTTTCCTTCCTGTTGTGTTGACCTCGATCACTGCAATTTGCGGGCTTCTTCCTATCGCATTGAACCCCAATCCATTGATTGCACCATTGGCCATTGTATTGATCGGAGGATTGATAAGCTCAACCATACTGTCAAGAATTGTTACACCCGTGATGTATAAATTGATACCTCCGCAACTTGATGAGAAGATATAACTTTAAAAATAGCAAGACACTTAAAATAAATTAATGGAAACAACAATATTTAAAAATATAGAGATTAAGAATGTGACCGTATTCGGGTCCGGCGTACTTGGAGCACAAATAGCTTTTCACACAGCTTATCACGGATATAATGTTACACTATTTGACATCAGTTACGAATTGCTCGAAAATGCCAAACAAAAATTTGAGCAGTTCAAACCAATGTACCAGCTGGACATCAATGCAGAGCTTGCTGATCTTGACAATGCAGTAAATAGAATCAGTTATACCACAGATCTGAAGGAATCCGTAAAAGATGCCGACCTGACCATTGAAGCGATTCCGGAAGACATCAAGATCAAAAAGGATTTTTACACCAGATTAGGGATTGTGGCACCTGCAAAAACGATCTTTTGCACCAACTCATCTACATTACTGCCCAGCCAATTTGCGGCTGAAACTGGAAGACCCGAAAGGTTTTTAGCCCTCCATTTTGCCAATTATCTATGGAAGAACAATGTGGCTGAAATAATGAGCCACTCAGGAACAGATCGTGACATTTTTGAAGAAGTCACGCAATTTGCCAAGACGATCGGCATGCTGACAATCCAGATTTACAAAGAACAACCCGGATATGTGATGAATTCCCTTTTGGTGCCCTGGTTAATTGCCGGTCTGGATCTATTTAGAAATGGTGTTGCGGATGCGCCGTCTATTGACAAAACGTGGATGAAGACCGTGGGGGCCGATCTCGGCCCCATGGCCATGGCTGATCTGGTAGGTTTGAACACAGCATATAATGTAACTAAAGCGTATGCTGAATTGACTGGAGAGAAGGCATGGAAAGACCGCAGTTATTTTATTAAAGAAAATTTTATAGATCAAAACAAGCTTGGGATCTCTACTGGAGAAGGTTTTTACAAGTACCCGAACCCGGCCTATCAAGAAGCGGACTTCCTAAAATAGAGGACATGCAAACATATTTATCGTTACGATAAATATAAATTTTAATCAACTAAATAATACCAAAATGAAAGAATACATTTTAATTACCGGAGCATCATCCGGCATTGGTCACGAGATGGCCTACCAGCTTGCAGAGAAAGCCTATAACCTCATATTGGTTGCCCGTACAGAAACCAAACTCCAGCAAATGCAGAAAGAACTAACAAAAAAATACGGGATCTTGGTTCATTATTTCGTCTCAGACCTGTCCGTTGTCAGTAGTGCTACTGACCTGTACGCAAAGGTGATAAACCAAAATTTGCAAGTGAGCCACCTGATGAACAATGCAGGTGTGGGCAACTATGGTGAATTTACAGAAACTGCGTTGGACGAAGAATTAAGTATGATTCAACTGAATATTTCCAGCTTAGTCGTATTAACCAAGCTCTTTGCGCAAGATATGGTCAAACGCAGATCTGGGAGAATTATGAACATAGGCTCAGTAGTCTCATTTTTACCAATGCCATATTTTTCTGTTTATTCTGCAACCAAGGCTTTTGTTTTGGCTTTTAGTGATACGCTAGCAGCTGAATTGGAAGGCACAGGTGTTACCATTCTTTCTTTATATCCAGGTACGGTAGATACTGCGTTTACTACCAGTGAGATGCAATCAACCAATCTGCATAAAACTAAACCAATGCATCCTGAGATCGTCGCGGAAATCGGTATAAAGCATCTTTTAGAGGGGAAAGGAAAAAAAGTAACAGGATTTCAAAACTGGTTTAATACCAAACTCCCAAATTTCATACCTGACAGTATAATGATGAAGATCAAGAAGGATCTGGCGAGTCAGAAATAATATTGATCCGGCATAGTCTAAAGCAAAAATTTCCAAAGAAGTTTGTATGGAAGTATTATCTGTTATAATTTGATTTTATTCTTTTAGCCTGAAAAATAATCCTCAAGAACATTATGGCAGGTTAGTGAAATGTTCGCTAATTCATTAACCTGCATTAATCGCATTAATAGTAAGTAAAAATCTATAACCACACAATTCATAAATTTTTCTACAGAAAATTTAGTTCATTATTTGCTGAACTCAAAAAACCTTTTTATCTTTGCTCCAGAATTAGTAGAAGAGCATTTTATAATTATGGTTTTAACCGAGAAACAAAAAGAACTGATTGAGCAATTTGGAGTACTGAATGAAAAGTATGGATTGCCCCCTGCCGAGTGTAGGGTTTGGGGACTTTTTTTGGTTGCCGACAAAGTAGAATTGACCTTTGATGAAATTATGGAAACCTTACATTTAAGCAAAGGAGGAACCAGTAATGCACTAAACAGGTTGATGATGACCCATCACATCGAATACATTACGAAGCTTGGAGATAAGAAACGCTATTTCCGTTGTAAGATGAACAACTGGATACAGATGACCAAGGAGAATTTCGAAAAATTTGATGAACTGAATGTTATACTGAAAGAAATACTAAAAGCCAGAACTACCAAGACCCCACAGTTTAATAGTGACCTTAAAGAAGTAACCGAATTTTTAGACTTCGTTTACAAGGAATTGATGATTGCCATCAAAAAATGGGAAAACAGGAAATAACCTTTTTTTTGCCCTAAAAGTTCATAAAAAACTGAACTAATTAATAATTATTGAATACAATAAACAAAATGAATAATAAGGTTTTAAGATACTGTCTGCTGTTATTATTGACGATCCCACATTTCATCTGGGCACAGCAACCTGTAAGCTTTACGTTAAAGCAAGCGGTAGAATATGGTGTTAGTCATCATCTTTCCGTTCAGAAGTCTGATTTTGAATTGGAGAAATACAATCAAAAATTCAGGGAAGAATTGTCCGGATACCTGCCACAAGTAAAGACTGATGCATCCTACACCAACAACCTGAAACTAATTACGCAGATTATCCCCGGTGAATTTTTGGGGCAGCCCGGTCAGGATCAAGCTGTTCAGTTTGGAACAAAATACAATGCATCAGCAAATATTGAGCTATCGCAAACGCTAATCGATTTTGAGAAAATTACCGGTCAGAAAATAGCAAGGCAGCATTCCAGAATAGGTATGCTAGACAAGCAAAAAACCGTTGAGCAAATTATGTATGATATTTCAAACGCCTACACCGTTTCACAGGTTGCATTTCTGCAACAGGCAGACATCCATAATAACATATTGAAAATAGATTCCCTTTTGGTGAGTGTACAGTCGCAGATTGACAATGGCTTTGCCAACTCGATAGATCTAAAGCGATTACAATTTGAACGGAGTAATCTGCAAACCAGGCTTCAAAATGCACAGCTTGAATACGAGCAAAGGATGACCATACTAAAGTACACAATGACATTTCCTTTAGAAGAAAAAATCAGTATTGAAACAGAAATAGACCATTCCACACTATCTCATCTTCTTGGCGAAGACATCAGCATAAATTCTCTGGACATTCAATTGCTTCAGGAACAGGATAGATTAACAACGTTGGCTTTAAAGCAAATGAAGCATTCTTATTTACCCAAGCTCTCATTCAATTTTAAATATGGAATATTGGCACAACAAAATGAGGCGAATATTTTCAGAAGCACTACAAACTGGTATCCCAACTCTCTAGCAAGCTTAAACCTATCCATACCCATCTTTGACGGAAACTATAAATTATCAAAAGTCAGACAGTTGCAATTGGAGCATAAGCAAAATGAACTGGATATAACGATCCAACAAAATACGGTAAACAAAGAAGTAAAGAATGCAAAGGAAAGGTTGACGATCAATACTGCAAATTTAGTAACTACTAAAGAGAGTAAAGCCCTTGCTGAAGAAGTATATGCGCTTTCCTATATCCAGTTTCAAAACGGCTACACTTCATTGAAAGATTTATTGGATACCAATACCAAAGTGAAGGAGTCACAGACAGCCTATCTAAAAGCCATCTTAGAAGTTCAGTCAGCAGAATTAGAATTCTTAAAGATATCAGGAAATATACAATCTATTTTAAAATAATATTCAAGAATGAAAAGGATAAAAAAATACATCGTTCCGATTTTAATAATTACAGGATTATTGTTGGTTGTTTTATTTACGCTCAGTCATAACAAACAAAAGCTGGATGCAAAGGCCGAAATCGGTGCTACTAAGACATTGGTATTTCCTGTAACGGTTACTAACGCTCAATATAAAAGCTTAACCGGAACCTATACTTCCAATGGTTTTTTTATACCCGTAAATGAAATGACTTTGACGGCTGATATTTCCGGCAGAATAGTCACCACCGCATTAAAGGATGGAGCACATATTTCGAAGGGACAAACCATTGTGTCGGTATTTAACGAGTCAGAGCATATAGAGAGGCAGCAGAACGCAATAGATAAACAGTTAGCACTGGAGACATTGCAAAAGGCAAAGGCTGATCTGTTGAAAATGGAAAATATGCTTAAAGCTAATGCAATTACTATTCGTGAAGTAGATGAGCAAAAGCTGGCTGTTAAGTCTGCGGAATCAAAGCTGAATACCATCAATGCCATTAGAAAATCTACTACTATAATAGCCCCTTTTTCCGGTACCGTTAATAAATCTCACGTGCAAACAGGCAGTTACATTAGCACTGGAACAGAGCTGGCAGATATCGTGGACAATTCTTCACTTAAACTACAATTGCAGTTGTTGGACAAGGATGTAATCAGGCTTTCAATTGGAAAAACAATTCAGGTAGTGCCCGATTTATATCCTGATTATAAAGTGACAGGACGAGTAGTTTACATTGCAGCACAAGCAGATGCCAATAGAAATTTTCTGGTAGAAGTACAAATCCCCAATAACTCCAAAAACCCTTTGAAACCTGGAATGAGCGGTAAAGCCATCATCAATAATAACTATACGGATAATGTGCTGATGATACCTGTAAAAACCATTGTTGGCAGCCTTCAAGCCCCACAGGTTTATGTGTTGGAAGGCGAAGTTGCAGTATTGAAAAAGATTACAACCAGCCGTGTGCAGGGAGAAAATGTAGTGGTACTTGATGGTCTTTCGACAACAGACAAAATAGTTGAAACAGGACAACTCAATATCAATGCCGGCTCTAAAGTGCAGGTAATTAAACAATAAAATCAGATTTTTCCATGTCAATAACAGAACTATCCATAAAGCGACCGTCATTCATCATGGTCATTTTCATAGCACTGACATTTTTGGGCATAATAAGCTATTCAAGGCTGAATTACGAGCTTACCCCGGATATGTCAATGTCAATGTTCAGCATCACAACAGCGTATCCGGGAGCTTCGCCCATTGAAGTAGAAACCGGCATCACCAAAAAAATAGAAGATGCGGTTTCAGGTATCGATAATATTGATGCCATCAAATCTACTTCACTAGATGGCATGTCCTCCATAACTGTACAGTTGAA
Organism: Chryseobacterium sp. 3008163; assembly: GCF_003669035.1. Taxonomy (NCBI): domain Bacteria; kingdom Pseudomonadati; phylum Bacteroidota; class Flavobacteriia; order Flavobacteriales; family Weeksellaceae; genus Chryseobacterium; species Chryseobacterium sp. 3008163. The sequence continues at coordinate 454,707 of NZ_CP033070.1, forward strand.
AGTTGATGCAGATGTGGAACAAGCCATGCAGGATGCACAAAGAAAGGTAAATGAAGTGGTCAAAGATTTGCCTTCAAGTGCCAAGCCACCGGCGATCGGCAAATTTTCCATGACCGATATGCCTATCATGCGATTCGGCGTGACAGCAAGAATGAACCCGACAGACCTGTATGCATTGATAAAAGATGAGATAAAGCCGGCTATTACCAAAATTAAAGGGACAGCCAGAGTGGAACTGGTAGGTGGCGAAGAACGGGTTATAAAAGTGAATATTAACCGGAGCAGAGCCGATCAATACGGTGTTTCTTTACTTCAGGTGAACCAGGCAATCAACAATGCGAACTTGGAATTTCCAACAGGAAAACTGACCAATAATCAATCAGAGACCAGCATAAAGCTTAAAGGCAAATACCAGTCAATTGATGATATCAAGAATCTGATCATTAAAAACGATCCCACTACCGGTTCCAAAATAAGGCTTTCTGACATTGCCGCTGTTCAGGATGGTGTAAAAGACATTACTACATTTAATCGGATAGATGGAAAAAACTCAATAGGACTTCAATTGATTAAACAGAGGGATGCCAATTCTGTAGAAGTGGCAAGAGCCGTAAAGGAAACATTAAACGAAATAGAAAGCACTTATGCAAAGCAGGAATTAAAATTCAATATTGCCAACGATAGTTCCGATTTTACTATAGAAGCGGCCGATTTGGTGATGTTCGATTTCTTTTTAGCCATTGTAATTGTAGCCGCTGTGATGTTGCTATTCCTCCATAGTCTTCGTAACTCATTGATTGTTATGATATCTATACCTGCATCACTTCTGTCAGTGTTTATAGCGATGAATCTGCTGGGCTATACCATTAATCTTTTAACCTTGATGGCTATTTCCCTTGTTATAGGAATACTGGTTGATGATAGTATAGTGGTACTTGAAAACATCTACCGCCATCTTGAAAAAGGGAAAGACAAGGTACGAGCTTCGATAGATGGGAGGCAGGAAATTGGCTTTACTGCTGTCGCTATTACGCTGGTAGATGTAATCGTTTTTCTACCGCTCACTATGGTAGGCGGGATTATATCCAATATGCTGGGACAATATTCAATGGTTATTGTCATCGCCACATTGATGAGCTTATTCGTTTCTTTCACACTCACTCCCTTACTGGCTTCACGCTGGGCAAAAGTTGAACACCTCAACACGAATTCAGTATTTGGAAAGGTATTAACGGTATTTGAAAATTGGCTTACCCGGCTAACAAATTTCTATGGTCGTATGCTTGCTAAAGCTTTGGCTAAGAAGCGATGGGTATTGGGAGGGTCTTTTGCACTGATCATCGCTTCCTTCATGCTGGTAGGCGGTGGATTTATTGGAGGGGAATTCGCCAGCAACAGCGACAAAGGTGAAGTGCTGATTAACCTTGAACTGCCTCAAAGCGCAACACTTCAAAATACGAATGAAACCGTTAAGAAAGTAGAAAGATTGCTGTTTGATAAACCTGAGGTGGTAAAAGTATATTCAAGTATCGGTACCAGCTCCGGCTCTATGGGTAGCAGCAGGAATACCCAAAACAAAGCGGAGATCAATATCAAGCTTGTACCCAACGAAGAAAGAACTCAATCATCCGACTTGTTTGCACACTACACCAAATTGGAACTGGAAAAGTTGCTGCCCGGTGTAAAGGTAAACTCTGCCATTATGAATATGATGGGAACCTCAAACGATGCCCCTATTTCATTGGTCGTGTCCGGTAATGATCCTGATAAGATTTATACAGCAGCCGTAGCTATTGCTGATAAATTGAAAACAATTAAAGGAACATCGGATGTAAAATTATCTGTTGAGAAAGGAACGCCTGAATTGCAGGTAGCCATTGACAGGGATAAAATGGCGGATTTGGGTCTGAGTATGGATGTCGTGGGAATGTCAATGAACATTGCTTTCAGTGGAAATACGGATGTGAAGTTTAGTGACAAGCAGAAGGAATATGACGTTGAAATTGCCTATGACAAATTCGACAGGAAGAACGAAGAAAGCCTCCGTAACCTTTCATTTGTCAACTCGATGGGACAATCCGTGAAATTGGAGCAGTTCGCTGATTTTAACTATGGAATAGCTTCCAAACAATTGGATAGGAAAGACAGAATGCCTTCTGTTACGATTACATCACAAGTGCTGGGAGTTACACCAAGCGTTATCAGCAGTGAATTGGATCAATTCATACAACAGGCCAAGTTTGAAAAAGATATAAACATTGACGCCGAAGGCGAGATGAAATATATGAAGGAAACATTTTCCAACCTCTTGCTGGCATTAGTAGCTTCCATACTGCTAGTGTACCTGATTATGGTAATGCTCTATAACTCTTTTGTATATCCTTTCGTCGTGTTTTTTTCCATTCCTGTATCCATTATAGGTGCATTACTGGCACTGGCCTTAACCATGCATACCCTCAATTTCTTTTCTCTATTGGGTATGATTATGCTGATAGGGTTGGTTGCCAAAAATGGGATACTGATCGTGGATTTTGCTAATCAGTTAAAAGCAAATGGAAAGAATACCATTGAAGCATTAATCCTAAGCGGAAAAGCAAGACTCCGTCCCATATTAATGACCACGCTTGCTATGATCTTCGGGATGCTTCCCATTGCCTTATCATCTGGTGCCGGAGCGGAATGGAAGAATGGTTTAGCATGGGTGTTGATTGGTGGTTTGACCAGTTCAATGATACTCACCTTGTTTGTTGTACCGTCCATTTATCTCCTTGTCGATTTGATAAAAGGTGAAGTAAAACGCAAAGATGTAAAACCGTTAATCAAAGCAGTGAATCTGGATCAGCCATTGGTTGAAATGGTTGAAGATATTAAGTAAAAAATAAGCATAGAAAATGAACGCAAATAAAACAACAAATAGCACACTGGAAACAGAGGTGGAAACAACACCACCCCATTTAAAGAAAATATTAATAGCCGTATGCATAGCATTAATGGCGGTCATTGCCTCCGTAAGCGGATTGAACGTAGCACAACCGATGCTGGCGATTGAATTTAGTGCATCCCAAAACACGGTTTTATGGATGATTAATATTTATACCCTGACACTGGCTGCTCTACTATTACCCCTTGGAGCTTTGGGCGACCGGAAAGGAAGAAAGAAAATGTTACTGACTGGACTTGTCATCTTCGGAATGGCTAGTGCAATGTCAGGTATAGCAACAAGTGCAGCCATGATGTTGATTGCCCGATTGCTTACCGGTATAGGAGCTGCGTTGATTATGCCCGTGACATTAGCTGTAATTACTTCCACTTTCCCAAAAGAAGAACGATCCAAAGCAATAGGAATTTGGACAGGTGTTGCCGGAGGTGGCGGTATTTTAGGAATGTATCTTTCTGCACTATTGGTAGATGTTGCGAGCTGGAGGTGGTTATTCCTGTTGCCAGTAGTACTTGCCGCAGTATCCATTATGATGACGCTTCGTTTTGTTCCTAATTCAACGGAGAAAACCAGCCATCCATTTGATATCGTAGGTTCATTACTCTCCGTGTTGGCTACCGTAGGTATTATTTATGCGTTGCATGAAGCACCTGCATTGGGTTGGAATCAACCCTTAGTGTTGGTGAGCTTGTTTGTCGGTATAAGCGGTACAATCGGTTTTATACTATGGGAACTACGTCACAAAGCCCCCTTACTGGATATCAGACTGTTCCGTGAACGAAGCCTTTCAAGTGGTTCTATCTCGCTTTTAACTGTATTTGGTGTGCAGGCAGGTATATTCATTGTACTGTTTCCATTTTTTCAGGGCGTATTGGGCTGGTCAGGTCTGCGTTCTACATTAGGAATGATGCCGATGGCAGTTTTGATGATGCTTAGCTCAGGCATGGCTCCAAAGCTAGCATTAAGAATTGGCAGCAAATACACCATGGCTTTGGGGATCGCATTCGGTGCTATCGGTGCCATGCTGATGGCTGCTTTTGTGTCTGCTGAGACAGGATATCTGTCTGTACTACCTGGCTTAATGGTCATGGGTTTAGGTATGGGATTTTCGATGACTCCTTCCACAGAAGCCATTACCTCTTCACTGCCAACTGACCGACAAGGAGTTGCTTCTGCCTTAAATGATATTACCAGAGAATTGGGAACAGCTTTAGGAGTAGCCTTGCTTGGACCGCTGGTAACCGCAGGCTACAGTACTTCTATAGAAGCAAAATTAAAAGGGTTTTCTCAGGATATTATTGCGACTTCTAAAGAAGGACTGGCACATGCTCTGGCAATTGCACCAGATGCTGGAGGTCAGAAAGAAATGCTAGTCCATTTTGCAAGAGAATCTTTTGTTACGGGGTGGCAACAAGCGATGTGGATAGGAGCTTTCATCATGACAGCCCTCTTTCTGTATATCCTGTTTAAAGGGCCACAAACAATCGCTAATAAGAATGCTTCTGCGGTGATTAATTCTGAAAGTAGATCCAATAACCAAATGGAAAATCAGATAGATGGATAGCATAAAATATAATTCTGGAAAAGATTTGAGGCTGTTAACGAGAGCCGAATTTATTTCGCTAGGTGGATTGTCAATTGCCGGAATGTTATTTTTTCCGCTCACTTCATTTACAAACAATATTACAATGGAAAAGCACACAAACTTTGATGTCATTATTATAGGAGGAAGTTATGCAGGATTATCGGCAGCTATGTCTTTAGGACGTTCGTTGAGAAACGTTTTAATCATTGATAGCGGATTACCTTGTAATAGACAAACACCACATTCTCATAATTTCATTACGCAGGATGGTGAAAAACCCGGCAACATTACAGCAAAGGGTAAAGCCCAGGTATTGAATTACAAAACTGTACTATTTCATGAAGGACTTGTGGTCAGTGGAATAGAAATGGATAATGGTTTCGAAGTTGTGACAGATAAAAAAGAGCGGTTTACAGCGAAGAAACTGGTATTTGCCACAGGCATTAGAGATATCATGCCAAACATTAAAGGTTTTGCTGAATGCTGGGGCATTTCCGTGATCCATTGCCCGTATTGCCATGGATACGAGGTTCGTAACATGAAAACCGGACTATTAGCAAATGGTGATCGGGCTTATCATTTATCGTCTATGATTAATAATCTTACTGATGACCTAACCATTCTTACAAACGGCAAGCCTGATTTCTCTACTGATCAAATTAAAACATTGGATAAGCATAAGATTTCGATTGTTGAAAATGAGATAGTCGAGATAGTTCACGAAAATGGGTATATAAAATCTGTCGTTTTTAAAGATCGAGGTATCCAGCATTTTGAGGCGGTCTATGCCGCAGTTCCTTTCGAACAGCACTGTGAAGTTCCGGTGGCATTGGGTTGTGAACTTACAGCGTTCGGTCACATAAAGGTTGATGATTTTTATAAAACAACGGTTGAGGGAGTATATGCATGTGGCGACAATACAGCCATGATGAGGTCTGTAGCAAATGCCGTTTCTGCGGGAAATATGACAGGTGCTATGGTAAATAAAGAACTAACCGACGAATACTTTTTATAGATGCAAAAGAAATTAGCGTATAAAATATCCACTCTTGCTGGTGTTGCTATCGTAATGGCCAACATGATAGGCACAGGTGCATTTACCAGCCTGGGATTTCAATTGAAAGATATGGGGCATCCCGCATCTATACTCACACTATGGATACTGGGGGGCATATTAGCATTAGCCGGGGCTTTCAGCTATGCAGAAGTAGGCACTTATATACGCAAATCAGGCGGAGAATACGCTTTTCTTTCTGAGATGTATCATCCTATAGCTGGGTATCTATCCGGTTGGGTATCACTTACCGTGGGTTTTGCGGCACCCATTGCTCTTGCAACGATTGCATTTACAGAATATTTTAGTTTCGGGGATTATAATATCAAATGGATTGCCATCTCCGTTATTGCCGTTATTACTTTCATTCACACGAAGAACCTGAAAACCAGTTCCAAATTCCAGATATTTTCCACATTGTTTAAAGTATTGATAATGGCTGTAATCATTCTTTCTGGCATAGTAGTAGCGGAACAATCTGAAGTGACTTATGAGATTAACCAGCAGTATTTCTCCGAAATAAAATCAGGTGCCTTTGCCATCGCACTAATTTATGTGAGCTATTCTTACTCTGGTTGGAATGCGGCAGCCTATATCTCCGAAGAGTTTGAAAATCCCAGAAAATCTTTGCCAATCGCACTTATCGGAGGTACTTTGGCAGTAACCCTACTATATACCTTGCTACAGTTTGTTTTTCTAAAACATATTCCTGCTGCCGAATTAGCCGGAAAGTTGGAAGTCGGAGAAATTGCTGCAAAAAAAATGTTCGGCACAGATATCGGAAAACTGTTCGGTATTATCATATCTTTTTTACTGGTGTCAAGCATAAGTGCTATGGTCTGGGTAGGACCTCGGGTTACGGCGAGCATGGCGGGTGAGCATAGGCTATGGCAATACTTCAAAGTAGAGAAAAACCAAGTGCCGAAAAGAGCCTTGTGGTTGCAGTTCATACTAAGTGTTATTTTAATTGTAACGGGTACATTCGAACAAATTATGATATACTGTGGCGTTTTACTGAGTATGTCCACTATGCTGGTGGTGCTTGCTGTATTTATAATACGGCGTAAAAATCGCAAGAAGAGTAACGAAACTTATCGCAGTCCCTTTTTTCCTTTTTTTCAAATAATCTTCTTATCAGGATCCCTATGGATGATTAGTTACACGATTATTCATCATCCGATGGAGACTATGATTGGATTGCTAAATCTGATTCTTGGTTTAGCAACCTATTACTGGAGCAACCGCCTGAAGCCTGACGCTTCTTTTAATCTTAATTGTTAAATACATAAATCAAATAAAATGAACAGAAAAAGAATGAGTAGCCCGATAAACCGCGGATTATTACTTGCAATCCTTATGTTATCCTGTAAAAGTAAAGCACAGCATACGGATCAAAAGCAACATAACCAGACAAAACATTCACATTCCGAGCATGCTTTCGCAGATAAGAAAGCAGTAGCTAAAATGGCTGAAAACTTTGAATCAGCAGAAAGAGATTCCATGCAGCATCCCGATAAAGTATTGCAATATATGGGAAACCTTAAAGGCAAAAAAATTGTGGATATAGGTGCTGCCACCGGCTATTTCTCTGTAAAGTTTGCAGCTAAAGGAGCGCATGTTATTGCCGCAGATGTAAGCGATGCCTTTCAGGATTATCTTAAAGATAGGATTGCTAAAGAAAGCATAAAGAACATAGAGCTTCGGAAGATTCATTATGACAGCCCATTACTTAAAGATAATGAAGCGGACATTGTTTTTATTGCTAACACCTACCATCATATAGATAACAGAACCGATTACTTTTCTAAAGTAAAAAAAGGTTTAAACAAAAATGGTGAACTAGTAATTGTCGACTTTTTCAAAGCTGTATTCACTGAGAAAGTGCAGGCTCCAGCTATGACTATGAGAGCCTCTGTGGATGAAATCGTATTTGAACTGAAAAAAGCTGGCTTTACGTCTTTTGAAGTCGAAGTGAATATAATGCCGTACCAGTATATCATTAAAGCTAAATAATAAGATTATGCCTGAATTTTGGGAAGAAGCATTTACATCATTTCCATTTTGTAAGATTCTAATACAGCCTGAGTAAATGAAACAAACCCAAGTGTTTTCTGAACCTTATTTTACGCATTGAAAAATAAACAAGTGGCTTAAATAACATTGGTTATGTAGTCTCAGTTCATTTAATTTTGCAAGAATTAAGTTTATGAAATAAGAACTACTAATTTGATTAAAACTTTTAAATAAGATTTAGAATCAAGGAAACTTTTAAACTAGGTATAAAATTTAATGAACTTTTCTCCATAAAACCAGAATATTTTATCTTTTTCTATATCAAAAAAGTTACTTTACCTCATGCAAACAAAACAATTAAACAATTATTAATCAATTAATTAAATGAAAATATACTTATCGACGATTTACCTACCGTTGCTTTTGAATGGTACAACAATACGTTAATATTATATTTGTAAAATCAAAATCAATTATGGTATTGGTGTATGTAGATACAAAGTCAATAATTCGATAACTTAAAGAATGAGATAAAAAATGAATTTAAAAGATGCCCTAAAAAATGTGAATAATTATTTTTCTCCTAAAATAGTGGGTGAAGTAAACGACCAATATATTAAAGTTGCGAAAATAAAAGGAGATCTAGTGCCATGGCATAATCATGAAAATGAAGATGAATTATTTTATATTATTGAAGGTTCATTACTTATGCAAATAGAAAATCAAATGGATACTGTCATGCAGGCAGGTGATTTATGTGTTGTAAAAAAAGGAATAAATCATAAAGTTTCTTCTAGTGAAGAGTGTTTGATAATGTTAATTGAGTCCAAGACCACTGAGCATACTGGAAAAGTAAAGTCCGAAATCACAAAATCAATCAATGAACAAAAGTATTAAATAAATTAATAATTGATTATGAATTAGAATGTCAAAATATCTACCTTAATATAAAACATTTTACAAAAAAACATATTAATTCAAGTTTATCATAATATAAAAATATCAATATTAAAATATAATGATTTTGGGAGTGGTATATCTAGTGGGGTAAATGGAACTCTAACAATTTCATAAATGGTATTAAGTATGATGAAAGTTGGGAATTTATTGATTTATCAATGCGTTTAAAAGAATTACTTCCGTAACATTCATTATCTGCTTACAGTAGTAAGTAAAATTTCTACTGAATATTCATGCGCTGAAAGTAAGCATTTTGATCCTCTCCACCTATGAATGAACAAGCTATTTCTCATAAATATAAATTGTATCATTCTTTTTATAAAAATTACTTTTTTTCTTTGATTTACTAATAATTAATATGCACATGTTAATTCAGCTTATCCAAATAAAAATTTCATGAAAACAAAAATAAACTCGCTAGCCGATCTAATGGCAGCATTGGATCGTAATATCCCACAAAACCTAGAGTTACAAACTTCAATACTCTGTCCATATGCTATTTCATTGCCTAATGGTTATAGTTTAACTGGAGCTAACAAAGAAAGTTGCATCATAAACTTTAATAACGGTGATGGTATAGGCCTTACTGCTAATAATGAAATTTCGAACCTTATTATACAGACCAATCATAATAATCGGGCTATATACACCTTAAGCAACAACACAGATTTAGGTACTTTAATACTAAGGAATCTAACAGTTACAGGACAGATTCAGATATTAACCAGAACAGGCACAAAAAAAACTAACCTTATTGCTGATAACATCGACATTGTAGCCTGTGATTCACGAAGGTATTCTGAACAGCCACAAAAATATGGTGTTAATGTTTATCAGGGAGCATTTACTGTTTACAATTTTAGTAGCGATCCTGACAGTATCATAAATGCAACTTTGACAAATATTAGCCTAGGAAGAAAAGGAGCTCCAGTAATTGGAACAGGCTTATTTATATGTGGGTTCAGCGATATTGGTGGTTGGGTTATTGCAGACGAGATCACTACTGGTGAGATTTACTCCAATGGAATGATACCGTTAGGGCAACCAGACATGATAACTGCAGGTGTTTTTATTGTGTATGGTACCAAAATAAAAAAATTAACAAATCAAGGGCAGGTTACAACTTATGGAGTAAACGATATGGTCCTTGATACTTGGGGATATGTAGAAAAATGGATCGCAGAAAAACCAATCATATCTTATGGACCAAGTGGTATTGGATTCGTGAACTTTGGTACCGTTGATGATTTTGAAACGAAAGATAAGATTGAAACTTTTGGACTTGGCGCGAGGGGATTTAATCAATATGACGGCACCATAAAAAAGGCAATTTTTCATTCGATTATTACACATGGGGATGGATCAGTTGGAATGCAGTTTAGCAAACCTGTTGGCAATATTGAAGTGAAAAATGGAGTTGAAACTTGGGGGTCTATTGGAAATTCACTTGTTAAGGGAACTATCACTTCCCTTCCCGCAGATGCAGTAAGTATTAAGCCCGGTGGAGAAATCACGGAACTGAAAATTTCTGGTGGCATTACTACTCATGGTAACAATGTTCATTCTTATCATGTTGAAGGAGGAATTGTACATAGCCTAAACATATCAGGTGATGTACTTGCAGCTGGCAAAAATTCTACTTCAGTAGCTGTTAACAACAAGGGTGAGACATCTCTTAAAAACATCTCTGCTATATCAAAAAATGGTATAGCGGTTCAAATATATGGAGGAAAGGTAACTGATCGCACAGGCCTAATTGCGAAAGGCTCAAAAGGCAATATTGAAGAAAACATAAATATCTAATCAGCAGTTAGCTTCTTTTTTTAAAATATGTTTATTTCCTATCTATCAAAATAGGATGTAGATATCTATAATATCAAATTAACAATTAAATAGTAATGAAAGTAGTGATTTAGTCACCTGTCCCTTCCCTTGAAACTAAATCTCTCATATTTTATCATAGTTGACGGTGAACTATTTCACAAACAATTACATAAACATCAATAAAATCAGTGTGATTTATATAGATCTAATTATCACCTGCAAGGAATGAGATTACTCATATCTAAGAATATTTATCTACAATAATGGATATTATATGTAATGAAAATTGTTACGCTTTTATTAATCCATTTTCACACATACTAATAAATAGTTATATAACTCATTAACCTTTTTTATTTACAACAACTTATTTTAAATTTTATGAAAACAGTAAAACATTTACTATTACTTTTGACAATATTTACTACATTCCAAACACAAGCCCAAACCGGTACTTCATGGATAATTCAAGCCTCAGCAGCAGATAACTCTTGGCGAAGTATAAGCTATGGTAATGGGACATTTGTAGCAGTATCTGATGATGGGACAGGCAATAGAGTGATGACAAGTACTAATGGTATTACGTGGTCAACCAGAACCCCAGCAAACGATAATGAATGTTATTCGGTTGCTTTTGGTAATGGCCTGTTTGTAGCCGTAGCTATATCAGGCACAGGAAACAGAGTAATGACAAGTCCAGATGGGATCACTTGGACGAATAGAATCTCTGCAGCTGATAACTATTGGGTTGCTGTAACTTATGGTAACGGTTTATTTGTTGCTGTTGCTGCTACCGGCATAGGAAATAGAGTAATGACAAGTCCTGATGGTATTAATTGGACTATTAGAAATTCTTCATCAGATAGGATTTGGCTTTCTGTAACTTATGGTAATGGTTTATTTGTTGCTGTAAGTAGTGATACCGCAGGAAATACAGTAATGACAAGTCCAGACGGCATTATCTGGACAAATAGATCTCCGGCGTCAAATAACACTTGGCGATCTGTGACTTATGGTAATGGTCTATTTGTTGCGGTGGCAGGGTCAGGTAATACAAGTAAAGTGATGACCAGTCCAAATGGCTTAACCTGGACATCCAGAACTCCTCCACTTAATTATCCATGGCGATCTGTAACCTATGGCAATGGACTATTCGTTGCTGTAGGCTCTTTAGGCATGGGAAATATAATGACAAGTCCGGACGGAATTAATTGGACCATCACATCGGCATCGGCATCTAATGAATGGTCTTCGATTACTTACGGTAATGGAATGTTTATAGCTGTAGCTGTTACAGGTTCAGGGAATAGAGTTATGACATCTGGTAACATACTAGGTTTAAGTACATACGAACATACATTTTCTTCAAAATTAAGCGTCTATCCAAATCCATCCCAAAATATATTTACGGTAACAACTGATAAAGGTCTTGCCGTAAAGGTTTATGATATGTCAGGAAAAATTATTGTTTCTAAAAATTTAGTTTCCGGCAATAATAAACTTGATATGAGCAATTCTGTTGATGGAGTCTATCTAATGAATGTAACAAACGAAAATAATCAAAGTAAAATCATTAGAATTTTAAAACATAAGTAGTTAGTAAACTGACTTCACATAATGTTTAAGTACAATACATAATAAATAAGTGTCATGATATACCTGAATTTACCAAGTTAAAATTTATTATTAGAGCTTTTGAATATCAATTGTTATCAGTTAAATTAGATGTCATGGGTCCGAATCTAAATTTTTAAGATTCTTTTTCAGTTGTACATTCAAGTATATTCAAATATATTTTATCTAAAAGAAAAAGATAATAAAAGGGCAGATACATTGATGTATAAACTATTAAAAAAGAAAATTCAGTTGAATACAGATATAGGACAAGCTTGATTTCTTACAATTACACTTCAGAAACGAAAACAAAGATACTTTTTCTTGCGGATTCTTTAGGGCTTAATCAATACCGCACTTATATTATGAATATGATATTTCGTCATTAAAATCAAATACAGATAGATAGATAGATAGATAGATAGATAGATAGATAGATAGATAGATAGATAGATAGATAGATAGATAGATACTTTTTGGATTTATATCAACAAAAAAAGTTTACTATGTAATAATGGCTTATAAATTCTTGAAAATCTTGGATAGTGCAGAGGGACGAGATAATTAAATACTCTTAGTAAAAGTACTATTGTAGTATGCTCAAATATTGGATAAATATTTTATCTGATAATTTTACCGCAAATTCAATCTTTAACTTTTTCTTCTAATTACTTTAATCAAATATTCTAAATATATAATTTAAAAAATCTTATAAAAAATGGTACTAAAAAATTTCCTCTCAAAAGGAATACAAAATAATCAACTTCGTTTGATATTTTGTACTTTCTTAATTATAATTTCTTTACTAGCTTCTTCTTGTATTAAAAATGATGAAGAAATAATCACCCCTGAAACCAATGGTAGTACATTAGCGTGCAAAAAAAAACCAAGTCAAATTTCTTTTGGAAATAATAAACATGATATAAAATATAATTCACAAGATCAGCCATTTGAAGTGGCGACTACAATATATAATACATCAGCTCCAAATGAAGCACCCATTAAAACAATTTATACAATAGAATATAATTTACAAGGTAGGATTAGTAAGGTTTCTACATCAAAAAATAATCAGCCAGACCTTTATTATGTAATGGAATATAATGCAGATGGAAAATTATTTAAACAATCTGAATATAATCCTTTGGGCAATTTGATTACTTATACTATTTCAGAATATGATAATAATTCTTTAAAAAGATTAATAAGTCATAAAAATAGTTCAAATATAGTAGTAACTACTATTTATCAATATACAAATGGAAACTTAACAAAGAAATCAATTCAAAATCTTTACGATGTGGACTCAAATGAATTTTATAACGCTGATTTCACATATAACTACTACCTTGATAAGGAAAATAAAATAAAACCGTACTTTGAAGGAACTTTGGGATTGCTTTTTATTTCAAATGTATCTGTTAAAAAGTCATTACAATATCTTCCTGATGGAAATAATTATCAATTATTCTATGCTCAAGAAAGTTCATCTGAGAAAAAAATGCTAAAAAATATTGAAGTTATAGCGCATCGTTATAATACTAGTGATACCACAAATATTAACTACTCATATGAATATGATAATGATGGATTTCCAACTTGGCAAAAAGGAATATTTAAGAATATTACACGACGATATGTACCAACCCCATTTGGAGGTTCCATACTTCTTACAACTCCTCATAATAGTACTTTTGAAAGCACTTTAAAATTATCTTGCAACTAAAATATAAGAAAATAGCTTATGATAATCATTTTACAGTAAAGCAAATATTTTACAATACAAAAATCATCTTATTTACTGAAATTGTGTATTCATTATTTTATAATGAATACACAATTTCCCTCATAGTAAGATTAAAATATTACCAGTATTTTAATATTATTAAAAATACTATAGCATAAAAACAAATAATCAAATCGTTTCATTCTTCACTTCAATAATATTATGAAATTAAACTAATCAATGCCTCACCGCTAAAACGTACTTACTACAATTCTGCTGAATCAAGTTTAGAGCAGCTTCTGTAATAATATCTGAAAAAAAGCTGCCGTACTTATTGATTCTCAATTTACTGTACCAGATGCGGAAAAAGTAGTAAATATGATATGAAGCAGTGGTAAAAACTTAAAGGCTATATTTAGTAGTTATGGAGATCCAGATTATTATTTTGGTCTGGAAATCTTAAAAAAATATTATCGTAATGTACCGATCTACACAACTGCAACTACTGTCAATCATATTAATTCCACTTACAAAGAGAAACTTGAATATTGGGGAAAAGAATTAAAATCTGAAGCTCCGAAGCTTATAATTATCCCAATATTTTGATTAGTAACCACATAGAGTTGCAAGGACATAAGCTTGAAATTATAAAAATAGCCGATGAGCCTGCCCGTAGTTTTATTTGGATTCCCTCTATTAAAGCTGTTGTAGGTGGCATTAATGTCTTTGGAAATGATTTTCATTTGTGGACAGCTAATGATGCAACTGTAATAAAAAGAGATATGTAGATAGATGCTTTAGACAATTGCAAATTTAGATCCTAAAGTTGTAATATCTGGACATTTTGGTAAAAACGCAGATTTATCGATAGAATCAGTTAACTATTATAAAACATATCATCTGGCTTATGAAAAACTACTAAAGACAAATAGCACTTCAAAATCTCTGATAACATCTTTAAAAATAATGTACCCAAAAGCGGGCTTTTTACAAGCACTTGAAATAGGGGCAAAAGTTAATATTGGAGAAATGCAGTGGAACTAATTAATTTTACTATTTTTCAACTTAAGATATTTTTTCTAGCAGATTAATAATTTAAAAATTTGGTTCAGGTCATAAAAATGAGTTTATAATATAGAAAAGTTAATCAGACCCAAACATTATTCTGATGATGCAACCATAGTATTATATGTACTAATGTATTAGCTTAATATAATAATTAAGACTAATCAACATCTTAAAATTAAATATCCCTCTCGCCTCCTGATCTGCAATTGTCAATCATTAATCTGTTTATTAATTAAAGAATCACTTCTTGCAGATAATAAATAACCTTCACATTTGTTGATCGCTGTAATTCCACTGTGAGACTATCATCTGTTGTTATTATAAAGCCTGCCATTTTTACTTTCCAAACGTATTGAGGACAGGGTGCAAACTTCCTTATATCATTATTCATTTTCATTATCCAAGCAGAACTTGTCTGATCTTATTTTCTTTCTCATTTCCGATCATGACAATATTATGTATAGATTTTTCTTACGTAAGTGTATCTGCGTTCTTTTTCTGATAATGAATATTTAGAACCAAGGCTCTTATTTACGATCTAGATGCTTCCAATTCCATTACATTCGGAAAAATAGGTATCCGAAAATTAGCTTTGATTATTCAGGAGCTATTCCGTTCACCCTTACACAACATCCATCACTCTTTCCACCGAATGAAAATAAGGGCAGGCGCCCGAACGGCATTTTTAGACCAGCTCAAAATGTAACTCAAAGCATATATCGATAAAGACCTTTAGGTAAAGGTTAAACTGTAAGTTTCAAGAAGCTGCCCAAAAAGTAATTTTTTCGCAGCTTTTTTATAGTAATATTCTGTTTTTTGAATAATATAAATACTGACGATGCAAGCAATTTTAAAACCTCATTCAGTCCAACAACAAACTTTTTCCGTTTGATTTAAATATTTTATTTTCTCATATACTATAATTTTTCAATTAGTTATGAAAATGATAAAATAGAAAGAGACTGTTTTTTTCGGACAGCCTCTTTTCAGTTTTTTACAACTAGCTTAGTATAAATAAATATTTGTTGCAGCTAACCAAATAAAATCGATAAGGAATGCATCTATTTAACAAAAAGCCTTTGTCTTAGCTCAGGAAAACGTATAAATGCAGTAATCCAAAGAAGCACCTGAACTGATATTGGCATAATTACTGGCAGCTGGTTCGTTAAATGGGTGGCAATAGCTCCACCTAAATATGCCGCCAATAATAAAGCACCTACGATGCTTGTACGAGGAATAATAAAAAGTAGTAACGATACTATTTCAATAATGCCGATAATAAAATAAGTTGTACCATCAATTCCTATAGTGGCAGCCTGTGCGAGAGTTTCTTCACTTTGAATAAGTTTTAAAGAAGCACTTAACCCCAAGAGTAACCCTATAAGAATCGTTAATACCCAACCTGTAATCTTGATAGTTTTCTGTTTCATAATTAATGTAATATTTTTTACAAATTTATTGCTAAATGCTATACCTTTGTTATCTGTTACAAAAAGAATAGTAGTTACAAAAAGAATAGTATATGAAACACGAGGGAGGAAGTTGTTTTAAAGCCAAATTAGCCATACGTGATACACTTGATGTAGTGGGTGGAAAATGGAAACTTGTCTTAATTTCAGTATTGTTCAATGGCAAGAAAGGCTTTAATGAACTGACACGCGATGCTGGAATTTCTCCACGTATTTTATCAAAAGAATTACAAGAGCTTGAAATTAACGGACTGGTCACACGTCAGGTTATGGATACCAAGCCTGTAACAGTTCAATACGAATTAACTGAATATAGTACAACTTTACATGAAGTTTTATTTGCAATGGAGAAATGGGGATTACAACACAGAGAGAAAGTTATTTCAAATAAAGTTTGATTTTAGGATATATAATGCACATAGTAAATCTATCTCCTTTTTGCAACTAAAAATTCTTAATTGTTTATATGGCAGGCATACTTTAGTAACAATGAAATTAGGAAATGTAGTAAGTATAAGGAATGCTTCGCAATTAGGGACGTTTCAATATTAAAACATACAACATTATACGAAGGTAGCCTACATAATTAATAGAAGATATATCAAAATTATTTAAACACATAACAAGTACAAACATTTATTGACTATCTAATTAAAAGAGGCTGTTCAAATGGATGGCCTCCTTTATTTGCCCATATCTGCCAATTGGCAAATGTTCTCAAAACTCCACTACCAAACATCTAAAACACCCAGAAACCCTTATCAAAAAGGTTTTTCGATTGTAAAAATTTAAAAAAAAAGCCACACCAATTGGCAAAGTCCGGCAGACAAACACTGCCAGCTTTCACAATTTTGCATAGTGAACTTTAAAAAGCTGTGCGATGAAAATAATAACAATTGAAGAGGAAGCCTGACAACAGCTAAACAGCCATATCAATGCCATTGCCAACTATCTGAAAAGACAGTAAGATAAAAGGTATGATGACCTGTGGCTCAATAACCACGAGGTCTGTCAATACCTGCACGTCTGCGAGAAAACGCTGTGGCGTATGCGTATCAAAGGCGAGATTACTTACTCAAAAATTTATGGTCAGTATTTCTACACCCTTGGATCCATAAAAGCTATGCTTAATGCGAATTCCATACAGAGTAGTGAGGAATTTGTAGAAGAGCTTATGGTAAAAGCTTTATCGAAAAAGGCAGAAAGCTAAAAACAAATAAAAAATAGGTATGAACCTTTAAAAGTATATCCCTATGAATATTGACAGAATGGAATTTTTGGCGTGGATGGAACTCTTAATGGGTCGCCTAGATATGCCCAGTGATAACATAGACGAGTTGCAAAAGAAACGCAACGGCATAGATGATGAGGAATTACTGGACAATCAGGATTTACTTCAAATGCTGAAAATAAGCAACCGTTCTCTGCAACGGTATCGCTCCATCGGCAAACTGCCATATTATACTATTAGTGGAAAGCTTGATTACAAGTTGTCTGATGTGCATCAATTCCTCAGAGTGTTTCAGCATATCTTCATAAAGGGTGTCAATGCGTGCCCTTATATTATCCAATTTTGTTTAATACCTTGTGCTTTTACACCCTTTCCTTCAACTCTTCCATACTTTAAATCCCAATTATTTGGGTTATTTCTAACTTTGTTTCTAAAGTCTTAAGTGTTCCATAAATAGTAATACGTGCCATAATTTGGGGCATTACCGTTCTTTTTCGGCTCGTTCTTTTTTAAGTAGAAAAGTAGTAGCTTGAACGTGGATTTTATTTCTGTTCCATAACTCTAATGTATAATGAATAAAACTAAATTGTATCGAGTTACAAAGGAATATGAAAAACAAGTCAAGACGCTGAAATACAACATATTACAATCTTAAATCCCTTTAACAATCGGTAACGAGCTAGTAAGCTATCTTTGTATTTTTAAGACCAAAACCTATCAGACACTGAATTCCAAACTAAGACTACTGTTTTATAGAGCATTGGATATAAAAGGTAAAGCGTTTTTCTTATTTTTGCTTTTTACTAATCTTTTTTTACAAAAATAGAAAACGTGTTTATTTTACTAAGAAGACCTCACTAAAATTATGCATGTTTAGAAACATTCCCCAAATTCTGAACTTTAATTTCAAAGCTCTCATCAGATTGGATAGCCTTTGATTTCACTTTACTTCTATAGTTGTAGATCGTACGCAAGGTATAATGAAGAAACGTTGCGATTTGATTATTATTGGTAACCCCTAATTTGATCAGGGCAAATACACGAAGTTCCTGATTTAAAGTGTCTCCGTCACTGATGCGGTATCGTTCTTCTGGACGAAGTAGTTCGTTGATCTGTTCCACAAAATTCGGATATATTCTTA
The DNA here is from genome assembly GCF_003669035.1 of Chryseobacterium sp. 3008163. NCBI lineage: Bacteria > Pseudomonadati > Bacteroidota > Flavobacteriia > Flavobacteriales > Weeksellaceae > Chryseobacterium > Chryseobacterium sp. 3008163. The sequence goes on from NZ_CP033070.1 coordinate 473,330, forward strand.
GAAAAGCCCTGTCGAAATTGCTATACAATTCTTTCAGCTCTTTGGAATTATCCTGTGATGAGGTTGTTATTTTCAGGATCTCAGCGGTTTGTCGGGTTTTGATCTTACGATTTACAATTCCTTTGAAGTGCGCAAGACGGTCAATATATTCTGTACAGATTTCAAGAAAACTTTTAATATACTGTTCTTTCAGGTGATTAGCTTCAGTAAGTGAATTATTAGTTTCGATCTGAAGAAGGCTGGCTTTTTTAAGATCATTATTTAGAACATTAAGCTTTTCATTGGTTTCCTTAAGTTTTTTTTGAGCTTTTAAAACCTTTTTGTTTTGCTTAATAATAAGAATAACAGCAATGAATAATATAAGCGATAAAATACTGGCTGTGATAAAAAGTGTCTGCAACTTTTTCTGCTGATTTTCACGTTCTATCTGATACGCTTTATCTATAATAGGTAATACTCTCGCAATATGTATATTACGTAATCTTGTGTTATAAAAATTGGCATCTTCGAGACTTCTTTTAATATAAAAATTTGCTCTTGAGATATCATTGTCATCGAAGAGTAAAATGGAAAGAGCGCGCAGAGACATGTTCTCTTTTACACCAGCATGAATATCTGATAGTGCAGATTTTGCGAGATATTTTTTTTGTTTTTTAATATCGCTTTTCTTTTCATAAAGATAGGCAAGTATAGCATTAAGGATTGAAAATTCCCGTGTATCTGGCCTTACATATCGAAAGCCCTGTAAAAGTTCTTTTTCGGCAAGGTCATATTTTTTAAGTTCAATATTTTTTGTGCTAAAAGTTATAACATATTCGTAACTATTTTTGGGAAGAAGGGTAAGAAGGGTATCCTGAACGGCATCTTTTTTCTGAATGATTTCTTCCATATCATAACCATACTGGTATTCGATCCAATAAATATAGACCTCGATATAGGCTTTATAATAATCAATAAGCTGATTTTTGTTCAGCTTTTTTTTATCGACGGTTTTCAGAATGTCAAGTGATACAGGAAACATTCCTTCTTTTGCTTTTATTCGGGCCAGTCGGATTTTGCTTTCTGCGGAATAGCTTTGATTGTTAAGCAGATGTGCTGTTTCTAAAGATTTATTGGTATAATATTCAGCTGAATCTGCTATAAAAACCTCATAACTTCGGGAAAGTGTATGATATATTCTATAATTTTTCTCATTACTGTTCGTGGAATTCAACTGTTTTAAAACAGCATGAATTTCCTGTTGCTTCTTTTTGGTATAAAAATCTTCTTTTGCTATATCTTCATCCAGTGCCTTTAAAAGAGTATCAAGTGTTTCTTGAGAAAACATCATAGTTGTTCCTATGAGAAAGAATATTGCGAAAAGAATTCTTTTTAACATTCAAAAGAGTTTTGACATTTATAAAAAATATCAATAATACAGAAATATTCTTATATAAAAGTGCATTATTAAAAATTACACTCTAAATTATATGATTAATTAATGAATATTTAAAAATCCAGTTTCTATAAATTTTTCTTCATTATCACAATGTGTTGCCTCATTTCAATTGGCATCGTTTTGGAAACTTTTCTGAGGTTGTACTAATATTATTAAAAGGTATAAACAGTTTAACTTCTAACCATAAAATTCAACTTTATGAGCAAAACAATGTTTTTTGGCAAAAGAAAACAAAATCTTACTCGGTTTTTCGAAAGGAGTGACGTATAAGTATTACTCATTTCTTTTAAATTTTAAAATAAATAAATGTTATACAAAATTATTTCATTGCCAAACCCCATGTATTTTATTATTAAAAATTCATATTTTTCAAGAGATATATTTTCCTAGAACAAAATTTGAAGATCTCTTATTAATTACAAAAGAATATGAAAAATCTTATTAGAATCCTCTTTGTAAAATCAAAGACATCGCAATTTCAAGAAAAGCTTTCGATCAGAAATCACCAACTTATGACAAAATGCCATTTATGCCCAAAAATGTCATATTGATTTATCATGCATTTACTAATATATAATTACTGTGAAAAATGAGACTAGCCTAGTAGAAAGCAGCAAAGCTTTGTGCAATATTTGGAATATTTTCGAAAAGCCTTAACGTGAAGGACTGCTCTTCAGAATTGATTATTTGTAATATATAATTAATACTTATTAATCTATCGGGATATAAAAAGTAAAGGTGAGATCAAATATACTTTTAATTCTTATGTTCATAAAATCAGAAAGTGGGACAATTGGCAACTGATGATAACATGGGATAATGAAACTTGCATAGAATAAAAACCTGGGAAAAGTCATATTCACTTATCTTATTTGCGATAGGCCTGTAGTGATTAATTCTCCCTATAATAAGTAATATTGAATTAAAGAATGTTACAATATTAAAATCTTGCTCAAAAATTACTAACAAAAATTGAGTCCAAAAATGCTTATAATCTTTAATAATTAAATATCTTAGTCAGATGTCACACTTAACTTTAGGTGCCCCCATCTTTTATTATTTAAATAATTTTATTTAGTCCCTTTTACTTCGACTGTTTCATAGTTGAAATATAGGGCAATGAGTAAATTTAATTTAGTAGAAGTAACGAGAAACGTCCATTTTTGTCCATACATAAAATTCTTTCTTGACATTTCTATCTCCGTACCTACCTTTATTTGTTTTAACAACTCTCCTTTAATAATTCTTATTCAAAATAAACTGTTTTTTTTCGATTGATTTTATTTCGCCGGGAATATTGGCTACAAACCATAACTCATATGGCTTTTGTTTCCAGGTAACTTAATGTAAAAGTGCACCATTTGGGTAATTTGAATCCAAATTTTTCTCAGCATAATTAAACGCGATATCATTTCCATACAAGGTTGACATTACACTGTCTTATGGATTTAATTAAGAAGTCAAACAATGTATCAGCAAAGGATTTTCTTTCAATTCATCATTCAGCTGAACTGAAGCTTTGCTATTGAGCAATTCTTTGGACCTTCCGTTATGCGTTTTATATTTACAAATATATCTGTAGTTCAATCTAACTTTCCAACACCTATTATCTGCATCTTTGAGATATCTTATAAATTGAGTAAATTGCTGGCCTTTAAGTTACTTTTACAATGTCCAATTTTGAAATGTTTTTCGATTACGTTCAGGAAATTTCAGGCAAAATACTGTCCGAAGATGATAAGCATTTGCTGACGGCACATTTTAAACCGAGAAAACTCCGAAAACGGCAATACTTTTTACAGGAAGGTAACGTGTGCAAATTTATTGCGTTTATTGTGAAAGGTTCTGCAAAGACCTTTACTGTAGATGAAAAAGGACATGAAAATATATTGAGATTGTCTGTAGAAAATTGGTGGCTTACAGATTTCGAAAGTTTTTATCGACTGACACCAAGCCGCTATCATATTGAAGCATTGGAGGAACTGGAATTACTGCAAACAACAAACGCGGAAATTGAAGAATTTCTCAAACATATCCCAGCCTTTTCCGCGATGTCAAATATTATCAATCAAAACAACACGATTGCAACACAGAAAAGAATGCAGGCGATCAACTACTCCGCTGAAGAGCGCTATGAAGAACTGGTGGAAAACTATCCCTATTTTCTGCAGCGGTTTTCGCAAAATATGATTGCTTCTTATCTTGGATTGTCATCTGAAACGCTGAGTAGAATCAAGAAAAACGCACTGAAATAAATTTTAACTCATAAACCATCGGAAATCTTCTTTCATTTTTGATCTAATAACTTACTAAATAATGCTTGATTCTGCAAAACTTTGTTGGTTTATTATTCTTGATATCTCAATTCAATTTGTCCAAGATTAAAGCTTTTAGCAAATTAAAAAGCTTATACGGAAGAACTTTTCGTCTTTGTTATTCTACCCTTTCACGAATTTCTTCATTTTTCACATTTCGCATAAACTTCTTTTTTACAATCATTTAAGATAATTTTCTGATTTAAGTCACAGGTTTCAATTGACATTTGTCACCATTAATCCGTGATGAATATCAATGCACAGATAGCTATGATGCGGCAACTTTGCATATAAATCAGAACGAAAATAATCTGACGAATTTAAAGAAATTAATATAGAAATTATGAGTAAATTGGAAAACAAGGTAGCGATAGTTACAGGTGCTGCAAAAGGAATAGGTGCTGCAATTGCAAAATACTTCGCCCACGAAGGTGCAAAAGTTGTCGTAAATTATGCTTCGAGCAAAGAAGCTGCGGAAGATATCGTTAAGATCATCACCGACTACGGCGGTGTGGCAATAGCTGTACAGGCAGATGTTTCCAATGAAGCAGATGTCAACAGATTGTTTGAAGAAACCAAAAAAGCTTTCGGAACGCTGGATATTTTGGTTAACAATGCAGTATCTCAAGGATATGCAGGTATTGAACAGATTACGGTGGAGGATTTTCACAAAAGTTTTAACGTGAATGTATTAGGAACAATTTTAACCATCCAGTCAGCTCTGAAACTTTTTGGAGACAATGGTGGAAACATCATCAATATCAGTTCAGGCGCAAGTAAATCTCCACTTCCTCATGCGTCGCTGTATTCTTCTACAAAAGCTGCGGTAGATGCTTTTACGATTGCATTGTCTAAAGAACTGGGTGCAAAAAACATACGTATCAATTCTATTTTGCCGGGCGCTACAGATACAGAAGGTGCAGCCAATGCGGGCGTGACTGCGGGAAGTGATTATGAAAAATGTTTATCGAAAAAACACCACTTGGAAGAAGAGGTCAGCCGTCAGATATTGCCAAAGCTGCGGTATTCCTTGCTTCTGATGATGCAGCGTGGATTACAGGTGAGCAGATTTCTGTTTCGGGTGGGATGTATGGTTTTTAGTACATATTGATAATCAGAAACATTCAGTAAATATGAAAATTACAGATATTTAATTATTTGTGATTTTTGATTTTTGAAGAAGATTTAATTTTATGAATGAAAATGCCAAATAATTTTATCGTTATTCGGCATTTTTAATATTAGAGGAGTACTTAGATTAAATCATAATCTTGTAATAAGGATTAAAACAAATTATTTCACCAGATAAGTCATTCCTCCATCAACAAGCAGTTCAGTACCAAGCATAAAAGAAGAATCGTCGGAAGCCAAAAACACCGCAGCACTTCCGATATCAGAAGGTTGCCCTATCCTGCCCGCCGGCACGGCTTCAGCAAACTGTTGTTTCACAGAAGTGATTTGTTCGGCAGGAATAAACTTTTCAAATGCCGGAGTATCCGTTGTACCAGGAGTTATCACATTCGCTCTTATTTTTCTGTCTAAAAGATCCGTAGAAAATCCTTTCGCCAAATAAATTACAGCAGATTTTGCAGCGCCATAAAGGGTGAATGATGCATAAGCGCGATGTGCAGCATTGGATCCGATAAGAATAACAGAACTACCATCATTCAAATGAGGTAAAGCTTTTTGAACTGTGAAATAAACTGCTTTTAGGTTCAAATTCATTAATCTGTCATAATCTTCTTCAGTTGTAGTTGCAACCGTTCCTACGCTTCCTGCACCAGCATTGGCTACCAAAATATCAATCTTTCCAAATTTATCTGCTGTTGTTTTAAACGCTTTTTCAAGATCTTCAGCTTTTGTTACATCGGCATTGATAGCGATAAATCCGTCTCCAAGAAGCGCTAAAGCTTTGTCTAAAGTTTCCTGATTTCTACCAACAATTGCGCCTGTTGCGCCTTCATTTTTTAATGCCTCTGCGATACCAAGACCTATACCACTGTTTCCGCCAGTGATTACTGCAACTTTGTTTTTTAATTTACTCATAATTGTACATTTTAAATTTTTCAGATATTCTGTTCTGAATTATAAGTACAAAGATATTTCCTCAGCACAAATGCATTCTTGACCTGAATCATTAAATACACTTGATTTAAATCAAGTCATAGATTTGAAGTTTCTGGAAGTATTTTTTTGAAATTAGAAGAAGGAAAATAAAAGAGAGAAGATATTAGTATAAATTTCTATTTTGAATTTATTTTTTTTCGCAATCTGCTCAATGTTTCAGGAGACAAACCTAAATAGGACGCAATCATATTTTGAGGAAACCGTTGTAAAAAGTGAGGATAATTATTGACAAAATCAGAAAAACGTTCTTCTGCTGTATAACGGATAACAGCTTGCATCCTTTTTTGATTTGCAATTGCATTGTTCTGCTTGATGACCTCCATCATTGCCGAAAATGCCGGGATATGTTTAAAAAATTCTTCAACCTGAGCATTGGTCACCTGCAACACTTCTAAATCCTCTATTGCCTGTATGTTGTACTGACTTGGCGTCAGATGATAAAAACTTTCAAAATCAGCCAGCCACCAGTTTTCGACACTTAGTTTAAGAATATTTTCATTTCCTTCTTCATCCACAGAAAATGTTCTGGCAGATCCTTTTACGATAAATCCTGTATATTTGCAGACATCTCCTTCCTGCAGAAAATATTGTTTTTTCCGGAACCTTCGTGGTTTCATATGAGCTTCGATCACTAATTTTTCACCCTCAGAAAGTATTTCTCCGGACATTTTTTTAATGTAGTCATAAAAAGCTTCGAAATTGGACATTTACAAGTAGCTATTAGTTTGCAATATACTAAGACGTCTATTTAAAACAAAATCATTTCTTAAATATCCGAGCTTCAGAATTAGAAATCTCTAAACAGGATTATCTATTTTGTGAAATTGTAGCAATTCTTTCTAAATCTTCAATAAAAAATTTCTATATTTCTTCGGTTATGGGTCCAAAATCGGACATCGATTTATAAAAAATGTACCTTTAGTTAAGTCTTTTAAAGCAAATTGTTAGATAATCAAGTTATTTCAAATAACTTTTCAGCTCCCTGTTTGCCCCTATAAAAAAAACCCTTGAATATCATTGTATTAAAGGGCTTTGCTGTGTTCCCATCTAGGCTTCGCTAATATTTTTCGAAAGAAAAACCGGAAAAAAGAAATAACATAATCTTATCAGACAACTGGAGGTACGCAAAGAAAGGGAATATTCGATAGTACCTTAAGGGACGAAACAGTTTATGCCATTTGTTTTTGGCTTTGAATCACGGGGTGTCAGCTGTACGATTTATTCTGAAAAATATCTATTCAATTCAATAGATAAAAAATGAATCTCCATGAATTTTAATGATCATCTATATTTTATTTATTTTTTTAATTACGACACAAAGTATTGTATAATATTCAGATTATAAATAACTTAGCAAGATTTACCTTTCTTATTTTTTTCTTTGAGCAATTAAATGTAAGTTGATATTTGAGATTTTTTTGTATGGTAAAGCCATTCAATACCTAACATTGACTCTATAATGCCATAGTCAGTGCAAGTATCACCTTTCTAAGTATGTTAGATATCTACTATGGATTTGCTAACATAAATGTCAGAAGCAATGGAAAGAAATAATGATAAAAAAGATAACTCTTTTATAGAAAAAAATATTTTAACCTTCGAACAGAAAAAAGAAGAGGAGAAAGAGGAGCTGTTAAATAAGCTGATTGTAAGAATAATTGTTTCTATTACCTTAAAAGAATATTATGAAACGTGCGATAAGATATCTAAGATTCAGTCAACTGGGACAAAGTAATGGCTCTATTGAAAGACAAGAGCTTTATACAGATCAATGGTTAGCATTTAATGATGTAACGCTAGTTGATACATTTATTGACAGAGGTAAAAGTGCTAGAACATTTGATCGTCCTGATTTTAACAAATTAAGAGAATTCATCACAAAACATCACAGCTCAGTAGATTATCTTTTGGTTGACCAACTTGATAGATTCAGTCGAGATGCTGGTGAAGCGATGAGTTTAGTGAAACTTTTACAACAAAAATACAATATACAAATTGTTAGTGTTACTGAAGGTATTACCTTCGATTATAATACTCCTGGAAGTTTTTTTCGTGCAGGTCTTCAATTGCTTTTAGCTGAAGAAGATAATATTAACAGAAGCATAAAAGTTAAGGGTGGAATTTACACTGCAAAAGCAAAAGAAGGTCGTTTTGTATATAAAAACGCTCCTTTCGGCTATACAAAGCAAGGTGAAAGAAAGGATAGAAAATTAGTAATTAATGAAGCAGAAGCAAAAATAGTTCGTTTTATTTATGATTCATACTTAGGAGGTACGCCCTTATATCTAATAAAAGAAAATGCTCTGAGTATAGGTTTCAATAGAAAAGGGAATATGGCTGTGGAAAGAGTTCTAAGAAATCCTGTATATGCAGGATTGTTAAAAGTAGAATCACACAAAGAGTATGCTGGGGGTCTGTTTCCGGGTATTCACGAACCAATAATAAATTTGCTTACGTGGAAAATTGTTCAAGAGAAGATGAAACGTCCTATGAAGATTAAAACTGTAATAGATGATAATATACCACTTAGAGGCGTATTAAAATGTCATTGTGGGCAACCTTTATCCGGAGCGCCTTCTCGAGGTAAAGCTGGTAGGTATTATTACTATTATAAATGCAAACATTCAAAGCATAATAATATAAGTGCTATCAAGTCACATGAGCAGTTTTTAAGAATCTGTGATCTCATGAGTTTGTCTATTGAAAACATAAAGAAAATTAAATTGTCATGCAGAAAATCACTTGACCTAGAACTGAAGGAGAACCAACTTGTTCTTAAAGAAAACCAGAAAAAATTATCAGAGACTGAACAAAACTTATATTCAGTAGAAGATAAGTGGATAAAAAATGATATTACCAAGGAAACTTTTGAGAGATGGTCAAATTTATATAATACTGAGATTAGAGTGTTGAATACAAGTATAGAGAGATTAAGTACCAATCAGAATAAAGCATATAAAATCTTAGAGAAAAATCTCAACTCTTTAAATGACATAAGACAAATATATTCAAAGGCAAATACAATACAAAAAAGGGAATTCGTAAACTTGGTGTTCGACAGCAACCTTTATTATGAAAACGGTATCTATCGAACACCTACTATGCTTGGTATCTTCTCTCATAATTCTTTGAAAATGAAAGACAAAGGCCTTCTTGTATATGAAAAAAAAAGAGTCTTCATGTTGAAGACCCTTTTAGCGGAGAGAGAGGGATTCGAACCCCCGGACCTGTTACAGTCAATAGTTTTCAAGACTATCGCAATCGACCACTCTGCCATCTCTCCATTAACTCCGATATATGTCGTTGTTTTTGGTGGTGCAAATATAAAACTCTTTTCAATATCTGCAAAACAATTTTAAATTAAATTTTACTTAAAATTAATAATCCATTAAAAATCAATTGGATTATTTTTAATGGAAATTAATTATTGTACCAAAAATTTAGAATTAATGTAATTCTGCCAAATACTTTTCCGCATCCATGGCTGCCATACAACCGCTTCCTGCCGCTGTAATTGCTTGTCTGTAGATATGATCCTGAACGTCTCCTGCCGCAAAAACTCCCGGAAGATTAGTTCTTGTAGAACCTTTTTCAGTTGCGATATATCCGTTTTCATCTAAATCAATTTGGCCAGCGAAAATATCAGTGTTTGGCTTATGACCAATAGCGATGAAAATCCCGTGTACATCAACTGTAGATTTTTCCTGAGTTTGATTGTTGATCACAACTGCTCTTTCCACCAAATTATTTTCCCCTTCAATTCCAATCAATTCATGGTGAAATTTTACTTCAATATTCGGTGTATTTTCAACTCTGTGAATCATTGCTTTTGAAGCTCTGAATTCACCTTTTCTCACTAACATTGTTACTTTATTCACCAATTTCGCAAGATAAGTTGCCTCTTCAGCTGCGGTATCGCCCGCTCCTACTACGACTACATCTTTTCCTCTGTAGAAAAATCCGTCGCAGGTTGCACATGCTGAAACTCCACCTCCATTGTATTTTTTTTCGTCGTCTAAACCTAAATATTTTGCAGTAGCACCTGTAGAAATAATCACAGTTTTAGCAAAAATCTCTTTATTTCCTGCATATAGTTTATGAACACCACCAACCTCTTTAGAAAATTCGGCTTTGGTAATCATTTCGTAAAGAACTTTTGTATCAAACCTTTCAGCTTGTTTTTGCAGATCCATCATCATTTCAGGGCCGGTAATTCCTGCAGGGTAACCAGGGAAATTATCAACTTCAGTCGTTGTCGTCAATTGTCCACCCGGTTCCAAACCTGTATATAATTGTGGTTTAAGGTCTGCTCTTGCTGCATAAATTGCTGCTGTAAAACCAGAAGGTCCAGATCCTACGATCACACAATCTAAAATATTTTCTTCCATAATTCTCTTTTCAAAAAGATTTTAATTTTAAGACGACAAAGTTCGTGATTTTTAATATTTAATTAAAGAAAAATTAATGATACTTGTCAATATTAAATATGTTGGTTTTCGATAACTGCATTTCTTTACTATGACTCTTTGCGACCCGACCTGAGTGGAGCTCTTTTTGCGTAGCAAAAAAGCGGGAACGGAGGGCGGAAAATGTCGCCCAAATAAAAGAAATGACTACATTCAATCTAAACCTTCATTTTGATTTTATCAACATTGATAATCTTATAAACCAATTCCTTTATTAGTTCGGCTTCACTCATATTCACAGCGCCCAAACCTTTCCCTTTCATATCAAATTCTCTCAAAATAGAAATCACTCTGGTAGAATGTTTTAAAGGATACAGCCTTGCCGCCTCGGCATAATCTTTCAAAAAGTAAGGGTTCACGCCCATCTGCGAAGCAATCACTTGTGGCGATTGACCAATCATTGTATTGTAAATGATCACATTTGAGAAATAATTGTACAAGCTCGAAAGTAACATCACAAACGGATTATTCTTAGGGTTTTTACCCATAAAATGAGCGATTTTAAATGCAGCATTTGCATTTTTAGTACCTAAAGCTTTCTGCAATTCGAAGACATTGAATTCTTTACTGATTCCGATGTGATTTTCAACGATAGTTCCGTCTAAAATCTGCCCTTCTTTCAGAATAATTTTCAGTTTACCTAATTCATTAGATATTCTTGAAAGGTCGTTCCCAAGATATTCTGCCAAAAGATGAGAAATATTCGGGGCAGTTTTTATTTTTAATCTGAGACATTCATCGGCAATCCATTTTGGAAGATTGTGGTCTTTGAACGATTCGCTCAGAAAAAGCGCATTTATTTTCGTTAAAGTTTTAGTAACCTTTTTTCGGCTGTCTAACTTCTTGTGTTTGTGTGCAAAAACCAAAACCGTAGACGGAACCGGATTTTCAACATACGCTTCTAAAGCTCTGCTTTCCTCATCATTAAATTTTAAATCCTGCGCTTCTTTTACAATAATCATCTGTTTGTCGCCCATCATCGGAAACTGTCTTGCCAAAGAAAGCACTTCCTGATAGGTTGTGTCTTTTCCGTAAGTCACAGTTTGATTGAAGGCTTTTTCGTCTTCCTCCAGAAAGTCGTGTTCAAGGGCTTTTACAGCAACGTCAATAAAGTAAGGTTCTTCTCCGTGGAAAAAATAAATCGGTAATACTTCTTTATTTTTAATATTTTGAGGATTAAATCTAATTCTTTCATCTTAATTAATGGAACTTCCCAAACTGAATTTTCAGGAAACTTTTGATTTTAAATTCAAGAAAGACAAAGATAAGTTTTTTATCTATGACTTGGTACGCAAAACTTACCTTTTGCTGACGCCTGAAGAGTGGGTTCGGCAGCATTGGATTCATTATTATCTCACAGTAAAATCTTATTCTGTATCTGCTTTGATTACAGAAAAAAAGATTGTTCTCAATGGTTTAACGAAAAGAATTGACCTTTTGGTTACCGAAAAAGCACAGCCTAAAATTCTGATTGAATGTAAAGCTCCGCAAATTAAACTCACTGAAAAAACTTTCGAACAAACTGCAAGATACAATTCCATTATTGGTGCTTCTGAAATTGTTTTAACGAATGGTTTGCAGCATATCAATGCGTATTATGAGAATGGAGAATATCAGTTTTATAGAGCGGATTAAGGTTGAGGATTAGAATAAATTTTAGCTTAAAAACTAATATAACAAATTTGTAACAGAGAAATATTTTAAGTTGTGAGATTTGAGAAATTATTGGTGCGATTTGTGTTCATTAATTTTAAATGATTACAAAAATATGATAAAATCAATCTTCATCACCGCAACTTTGCTTGCTTCAGCAACAGTTTTCAGTCAGAATCTGAAAAAAGTTTCTTATCAAGACGGCACTCAAAAACTAAACGGCTTGGTCACTTCAAATGCCGGAAAAAAACTTCCCGGAGTTCTCATACTTCCCGCATGGAAAGGAATTGACGATGAAGCAAAAACTGCAGCCGCAGATTTAGAAAAACAAGGTTATATTGCATTTATCGCCGACATTTATGGTGAAGGAAATATTCCTGCAGACAATACCTCTGCCGGAAAAACTGCAGGATTTTACAAAAAAGATTACGCAGCCTACCAAAAGAGAATTTCTCTTGCATTGGAACAACTGAAAAAAAACGGAGCCATTCCTGAAAAAATTGCCGTCATCGGATATTGTTTTGGCGGAACCGGAGCTTTAGAATCTGCGAGAGGAAAATTGCCTGTTGTGGGCGTAGTTTCCATTCACGGAAGCATTGGAAAAGATCAGTCGAGACCGAATGAAGCTATTTCAACTAAAATTTTAGTAGAAAACCCTGCGGAGGATAAAGGAGTAACTCCAGAAGATTATAACAACCTGATAAAAGAAATGAATGATGGAAAAGCAGATTGGCAAATCATTACTTACGCCAACTCAAAACACACTTTTACTGACCCAAAATCTGCAGATTACAATCCCGTGATGGCAAAAAGAGCCTGGAATCACACGCTGATGTTTTTGAAAGAAATTTTGAAGTAATTGAAATATAATAAAGTAAAAACAACCTCATTGATTGAGGTTGTTTTTGTTTATAAATCACTGGTTGTGCTACAATTAGAACACCAACAATATTCATTTTCTCTATCTTTTAACCTTATTTTTGATTTTTCTTTGCAGTTTTCACATACTAGCTCAACATTGTCAGTCTGCTTCGCTTCGTAATCGCAACTAAAGCAACTCCAACTCGTCAGATGAGTTTTCCCGTTGATAAACCAAGTAAATGAATTTTCTTTGCATTTAGGACAAATTTGTAACGCCATATTTAAATTATTTCTTGTTCTCTATTCACTAATTCCATCGAAAATGCAGGGAGGCAGATCGCAATATACTCGCACGGTTCTGAGAACGGATTGCTGTAACGTACTCTTGCCCCTTTTTCAATTAAAATACTTTGTCCTTTTTCTAAAATAACATTTTCTCCATCAATTTCAAATTGCTTTTTACCTGAAATAATAATGGTAAATTCATCAAATTCAGGAGTTTGATGAGGCTCGCTCCAATCTGGCGGAGCAACCATGTGTGCAATTGAAATATTTGGGTTCTGGGTTGAGTTTCCCCAGTGTTCTTCTATCAATTTTCCGTCGTTTGTAGGAACTACAAAAGGTGATTTCTGAATTTTATATTTTTTCATTTTATTACTAATTATTTTTTAACGCAAAGGTCGCAAAGATTTTTTAACTACTAAATGTTTTTAAGTTACACAAAGCCGTTTCACTTATAAAAGCTCACAAAGTTTTTTATATAAAACAAATTGTTGACAAGCTATAATTTAAATCTCTCGCAGATTTTGCTGATATATTTTCAGCATTCAAAATCTGCGTGAAACTTACTTAAAAATGATTTTCTTTTTTGATTTCGTACACAAAATTAGTTCTCGTCGGTTCACCAAAATAAGCCACTTCTTCTTCAGCAATCTTTTGTCCGCCCAATCTTTCTAAAGCAATTTGCGAACGGAAATTTTCTTTTCCGATATGGAAATACACTTTATCTACAAACTGAAAAACATAATCCATCATCAGCTTTTTAATCTGTGGATTGATGCCTTTCCCCCAAGAATTGGTTCCGTAGAAAGTGTAGCCAATGAAAATGCTGTTTTTGGATTCATCAAAATCATAAAAACGAGTACTTCCTAGAATATCTCCGGTAGATTTTTCTACAATTTTAAAAGCGCCCTGACTTTCCATCGCACCTTTAAAAAAGTTTTCAAAGACTTCTCTTTTATAACGGTCTTTATTCGGATGTTGCTCCCAGACTTTTGGATTGGAAGCCACTTCATACAACAATTCAAAATCCCCTTGCTGTAAGGGGATTAATTGATATTTTTCGTTTTCTAAAACAGGTTGAATAGAAAAATTCATCTTAATAATTTTAAATCTTAGCTTTTTGCTTTTGCAGCGTCAGATTCTATCTTTTTGATTTCCTTCAATTTCTCAGCAATCTTGGTTACTGCTTCAGGTTTTGCAGGTTTTAAAGCTACCTCAGCCTGAGCCATATCCCATTTAATTACCAAATTCCCTGAGTTTTCGTCAGTTGGGTTTAATGTAATTTCAAACCACTCTTGTTTATCAGTCAATTTATTAACCGGAACTGTAACGTCTACAACATCTTGTTTTGGATCGTAAGTGTAAGCTCCCCATTGCTGGAAATCTTTATTTAAAATCACTTTCCAATCTTTTTCTGTTGGTACGATGAACAAACCGTAAGTTCCTGCAGAAACTACTTTTCCACCAAAATTCACAGACTGCCCGAATGTAATTTTTGTAGATGAGTTGGCACCCGCTCTCCAAACTTGTCCGTAAGGAACCAATTCTCCGAAAATTTTTCTTCCTTTCACGCCTGGTCTTCCGTAGTCTACAGAGATTTTAGACATAGAAAACTGCTGTTCTACTTTCTGACGAGGACTTGCTGCCGGTACAGAATAATCTTGTGCAAAACTGAACATCGAAGCTGATATGCAAACTGCAAATAATAACTTTTTCACTTATTTTAAATTTTGCTAAAATTACGAAATGGATGTCAGAAATTGGTTTTTGAGTTTGATAAATTTTGTTAAAGTATTATTCGCTTTAAATAAAAAACCTCACAATAAAACTTGTGAGGCTTAGATTATTTTAAATTTATTCAGATCTGGCTTTCCATTTTTGGAGAATAGTGGTATAAAAATAGGTGAAAATAAATCCTATCACTAAAAGAATATAGCTGAGGAAAAGCCCAAGTGAATCTATAATTGATTGACAGTCTTCATATCCTACTCCTTTTACAGGATCATAAACGGTTCCTTGGCAAGCATCTCTTTGATACATTGAAATAATTATAAAAATCAGCAATACAAAAAGTACAAAGCCATTCAACGAAATATTGACAAAAATTGAGGTCACCAGTTTATTAAATTTATTCATCATCAATAACGGAATCAACAAGATAACTATTGATATCAACAAACCTAATTGAGAGACAAAATACTCTTCTTTTCCTATGTGAGAAAATGAATATAAGACAGTTATCAGAACAACTGCCAAAACTAAGACTCCTGCACTGATAATGCTGAATAACAGCGATTTTAAACCTGTAATTCTAAAACTAAAAATCAGTGTTGAAAGGAAAAAAGAAATCCAAAGATAAATGTGAATATTTTGCGAAAAGAAATCTTCACTTTTCACATAATCAACATTATTCAGAAGGTCTTTCAGGTTATCTTGATAGTAGTAAAACTCAGAGACGTTATTATAAAAGTATTTTTCAGGAGAAATCTGTTTATTGATTTCAGGATTAAATTCTTTGATAGAAATCGAGTCATCGACAATCGTTCCGTTCTCATCAACATACGATGCTGCTGCAGAATCAACCGCAATCGCAGCAGCTTCGGCAACTTCATTATTTTCTCTGTCAGAATAATATGAAGAACTGTTTGGGTTATATTTTTCCCCTTTTTCAGGTTTGTAAGTTTTGATAAAATATCTGACTTCAAAATTTTGCGGAGAATACACCATATTAGTCCATTCTTTTGCCTTTAAATTGTTTCTGATTTTAAATTTTTCAGAAATATTTAAAAATTGGGAAAGCAGTTTTTCAATTTCAACATGATTATTTTTATTAAGAAGCTCAGAAGTTTTCCTGTTGATTTCAGCTTGTCTGGATTTTAAATCGCCCTCTGAAACATTATTATAATCATTATAACCAGTATAATATGAATCTTCATAATTTTGATCTGAGAATTTATTTTCATAAAAAACGTCAGAAAAGTTATAATAACTTGGCGCTGTATTTTTTATGTAAGATGACAAATCAACGACATCTTTTTTAAAGTAAAAAGTTTCAAAATTTTCGTTTCGGTCAGACTTTACAGCTTCAATTCCTTTGTTTCTTTCATAATCCGGAAGAATGTATTCATGATTTTCATCTTTTTTGTAAGACTTTTTAGAATACATCGTATAATACTGATAAACCCTGTTGTAATAGACAAAATATTTTTTATTTCGATCCACTTTTTTAATCTCGGTTTCGCAGTAAAGATCATAAAAAGGTTGTGGAGAAAGTCTGTTTTCTAAAGTGTACAATTCTAAATTCTGGGAAAGAAAAGGATAACTTCTGTTGACGATATCGATATTTTCTTTCATTTCAGAGTCGGGATATTTATGATTAACAAATATTTTAAAACCAGACATGTATGAAAAATAGAAAGTGGTACTCGCAAAAATAATCACAAAATACTGTACAAACTGCGAAAAGAGTTTACCTCGTGATAAAGGATAAAAGTTTTTGAACGCATTGTTTTTAAACATCATAATCAGCCATCCCACAATCATCAAAATAGAGATAATTAGATGAATAAATATCAGTCCGTTTTTGAAATAATCATCTCTCACTGTACGTGTCTGCAAAGAAACCGGGTCGAGGTGCGAAAGATAGCCGATGATGAAAAAGAGAATGTGAACAAGCAAGCTTGCCAAAAGCATCCACACAATTTTGGTATTCCAAACAGTAGGATATTTCTCTAATAAATATTGATTAATTTTATTTATTTTTTGCATTTTTAATTTGAATTAAAGAAGATTAATTAACGAAAAATCTTCTCGTAGAAGATGAGATATTCCTAATGTAAACCAAATCTGTTTTCGCTTGTCCTAAAGCTGTGATGACATTATGAAATTCAGTTTCAGCTGAGAAATAGGCAACATAAACTCCACCATTAAAATTCAGTTTTTCTAGAGCAAAATCTTTAAAAACTTCAAGCAGATGTTCTCTTGAATTGGTGGTGTCAATTTCTATAATCAAACTTGCATTTTCAGTGTCTTTCAATTCAGAATTGTCTTTGTACTGACCGTTTTTCAGGAAGATAACTTTATCTGAAACCTTTTCGACTTCATATAATTGCTGCGAGCTTAAAATCAAAGCAATCGGGTGATTAACAGAGTTGGCAATTGATTTTAAATCTTCCAGAATAACCTGCTGAGCCAAGACATCAAGGTTGGCTAAAGGCTCATCCAATAAAAGAATTTCAGGTTTTCTTAAAAGGGTTCGGGCTAATTCAAAACGCATTTTGTAACCGGAAGAAAGCTCGTTCCATTTCAAATGTTTGTAATTCCAAAGCCCCAATCTGGCGATCATCATCAACGTTCGTATTTCATTTTCTTCGGGTTTAACGTTGTAATTTGACAAAACGAATTTCAAGTTATCTTTCAAACTTCCATACCATTTTTCAGTACGTTGCGGGATGTACACCAGTTTTGTGCAAAGGTCATATTCATTTTTCGGCTCAGAATTGAAAGAATAATTGAGTTCCCCTTCATTAAAAGAAATTTCTTTGGCTAAAATTCGCAGAAGTGTCGTTTTCCCGTTTCCGTTCTCTCCTACCAAACCGTAGACTTGGCCCTTATTGATTTCCATAGAAACCGGACCGAGAGAAAATCTGTTGCTGCCGTAAGATTTCAAAATATTTTTTGCACAAAGCACAGGTTTCTCAGCCGAATGTTCCTGCACTTGAATTTTTTCAATTTTCTCAAGAAGAATTTTAGACTTTTCAATAAACTCGCTTATTGCGTGGCTATTTGTTTCTTTCCAGTCTGTCAGGTTGATGGCTTCTTTATAGATTTCCATGTTCTGCGTATCGATAGCGCAGTCGAGCAGTTTTCTAAAACCTAATACAGTATCTTTATTATCAAAGAAATGATAAACCTCGTTCACACGATGTTGATGTTTCGTCATTTGGGATATTTAATTGATCTAATATATATAAATTTTAAGAATAAATTATATCAATTTACAGAGATAAATTTAATGTTTATATTTGGCTAAATTTTATTTGAAAATGTTTGTAAAAATTGCATTAGTTCTATCATTAATGATTGGTTCAGTGATACTCAAAGCTCAGGAAACAATTCCATTCAGATTGACAAAACACAACAATATCATTGTAAAAACTTTGGTAAACGACAAAGATTCACTTCATCTTATGTTTCAGATTGCCATGGAAGATGCATCGATTTCACCGGAAAGAACAAGAAAAGCTGACAATATCTTTTTTAAAGATGAAATAAGCAACGGAAATACAGTGAAAATTGGCAACAAAAACTACAAAAACATAAGATTTTTTGACAATGAATTTACAGGTCATGAAGCCGACGGGAAAATAGGAACCGGAATTTTTAAAGATAAAATATTTAAAATTGATTATGATCAAAACAAATTTGTCATCTACAATCAACTTCCGGATTTGAAAGATTATCAACCTCTCCCACTTTCTGTCGAAAATGGACAGTTTTATATCGTTGCTGACAATATAATCGATGGAAAACCATATCAAGCGAATTTCCTTTTGCAATCAGGTTATTCAGGAGGATTATTATATAGCAATGAGTTTGCAGACGGAAAAGAGTTGGATAAAAACCTGAAAATTACAGGTGAAAAAGTCATGAAAAACTCTGCGGGACAAAGCATTACCACCAAACAAGGCATTCTACCATCTCTAAAATTGGGAAATATTATTCTAAAAGATGTAACTGCAGGATTTTTCACAGGCGAACTCAAAACACAACATAAAAATTACTTTGCAGCAGACGTTATGAAAAGATTCAATTGGATTTTTGATGCGGATAGAAAAATGGTTTACATAAAGCCCAGCAAATACTTAGATGCACCTTATTATAAAATCAATTAAGCTCACATTCCCATCATCATTGACATGTAATAGTTGGCGCAATGCAGTGAAATCAAAAGCAAAATATTTTTCTCGTCAAATGTTTCTAAAATTTCGGAAGTCATCATTTGATATTCGTAGTTCAAACTATTCCATTTAAAATTTGGCTTCATCATCATGAGCTCAGATCCTTTTTGGTCTGTCAATAAAAATGATTCTTTAAAAAAACCTTGGTGTTTAAAAATGTAGTCTTTTTCGGTATCTTCAAAATAAGTTTTCAAAAGAACATTGCCATCCCAATTCATTGCGAATTTCAAAATCACATTTTTCCCGTCTATTACTTCAACTGTCGTTCCCCAAAAACCTTTCGGTTCGACTTGATATTTTGAGTTTAAAATTTCAATTTCAGCATTGAATTTAAACCAATTTTTGTAGTGCAATTCCCCGATTATCTTTTCGTCTTTTGTTATTTTGAAAGTGGTGAATTTTTCTGAAGTTGCTTGATATTCCATTTTTGCGTTTTTATGAATTTATTTTATTCTAAATTACATTTTTTTAGTTAAAAACCATTTTAATAATAAATTTGATTTTTGTTTATAATAATTATATTTTTTTGTTATAGAGTTAATGCGTTCGCTTATTGCTGGATAAAAAAATAACATTAAAAAATCATTAATAAATTTCAAGATTTCTTAACTATCTTCTACTATCCTGGCCTGTCATGTCATGTTATTAGGAGGAAATTATGCTTTGGGGCTGGAATTCATTTCAAAATATTTGACACAGTTTATTGTTGCTGAAGCGTGGACACCGCTTTACCAATCGTAGATTTCTACGTTTGAAAACCCGGATGAAAAATTAAGTAGCATTACATCAAAAATACCTTTCGAAAACCGCATGACGACCTCAGAAGAAATTGCTAATATGGCAGCGTTTCTTTTATCAGAAAGATCTTCGCATACAACAGGACAATTGATTCATGTGGATGGTGGTTACGTACATTTGGACAGAAGTTTAGGTTAAATTATAGAATTAATATTTAAGATATTTAAAAATCAATATCGATTGCTTTTTTTCAGTAGGAATAAATTTTTAAACATAGAATTTTTCAAAAGAAAATACTGAATATTCCATTTAATTCTTAAATTTGACCAATGCAAAAGAATCTTTATCTCATCATTATATCATTCTGTCTTGTGAGTTGCTACACCTACCAGGTTAAAAAACAATCGAATACAACAACCGACAATGAACAGGAATCTAAAAAGAGTGTAAATCTTACTGATAATACTCCTACGCAAGCGAAAAGTAAAACAGCAGAATCCAAAAGTCTGAATCCACAACAAGCGCCTGTCAATATTCAGGAGAAACTTGCACCTAATAAAAATGTTAGAATTGACGTTGATGGCAAGACCTATAAAATAATAGTTGATAAATGGGAAAATGACAGTCTGGTTGCACATCCGGTTCATAATCCTAAAAAAATTCTGAAATTCCATAAAAACCAGATCAATGGTGAAAAAATCGCTGAAAAACGCTTTTCACAACCCATCGCTGATATCATTACTGTTGCCGCTTATGCTGGTATTGGTGTTTTAATCTATTCTCTTATCAAATAATTTTTTTAAACTCTTCAAGCATTATCAGAATAGTCCAATATTTTTTTTTCATCAAAATCTCCAATATAAGAAGTCTTAAATAAAAAAGATAAGACACCAAAAATTTGTTTTGACCTAATGCTTTCTGTTAAAACTCAATAAATTTCAATTCTTTTTCTAATTTACTTTGATATAAATAATTATTCATAAATTTTAACAGATTCCAATTTTGAGTGTTTTTCATCCAATTTTAAACTGAATTTTAAAACATTCGTTTCTGTTTTTAATTCATCATAAAATGCAAAAGCAAGAAAAATTATATTTTTATTTTCAGCAAATGAAGTTACAGCTCCAGTCAATAAAGTATTTGATGATTTTAAAAATTTTTCTTTTAAGTTATCAATTATTTTTCTTTGCTCTTCATTTACAATGATACTTTTTAAAATTCCTATATTTTCCTGACTAGTGAAAAAATTTGCAACATCATTGGAAATTTTTGCAATTTCTGGATTTAAGATTTTAATATCAAAATATCTGTTTTTATTAAAAATATTGTCTTCATCATTATTCCAAATGTCATTTAGCCTTGAAACCTGCTGAATTTTATAATTTGGATCAACAATAATTTTTTTAATTTTTTCAGTGTCTAAAACTTGCGGACTTTTATTCGTAATATTTATAACTTTTCTTGATTTCTCATTATTATTTGAAATATAATCTACTTCCACATCAATATTCTTTTCGGAAGTAGAATATATACAGACATTTGACGAATTACAAGGACTAATAAAAAAATCCGGAATTTTATCCGTAAATAAGGTTTCTAATCCTTTCGATTGAAGATAATAGTTAAGTTCATCAAGACTTGTCTTACGATTCTGATTTTTGTACTTGTAAAAGTCAGCTACAATATTAATAAAGTTTTTATCTTTTTTTTGTTTAGAGTGTAAAAAAAGAGGCAGCAAACTGTATGACAAAATATCAGCTTTTTGTTTGTCGGAAACTTTCATATTGATATCCGTAAAATTTTTTAAACCTTCTGTTGCATAATATTTTTCCTTAATTATTTTCTCTACTTTATCTTCTCCGTATTTAGATGTAAGATAATTCAATGCAAGAAACTCTGTAAAGCCTTCGGTCAATAAATTTTCCCTGAAAATAACACCATCTTCGCCGAACCAAATATGACCAATTTCATGAGAAATAGTAGTACTAAATTCTTTTTTCAGAGATTTGTTGTTATAAATGATGATACCCTCATTTGTTATACTGCGACCATCAATAGGTGCAAAAACTATTGTCGGTTTATCTTTATTTCCAAAATAGTTCTTATACATCTCGAAAGCTTTTTCCATTTCATCAGAGCCTTTTATTAATTCTGAAAGCTTTGTTTCTTTTTCGAGATAATAAATTTTAAACCCTTTATTTTCGACGAGTTTGAAATTTCCTCCAACGATAACTGGTTCGCTAATAAATTTTTGTTTCAAATCTTCATTTGAAGGATAGATGATTTTATATTTTTTAGAAATAATATCTAAATCAAATTTTTTCTCTTTAAAAAATTCATTTTTATTGGTACCTAAATATCTAGAAGTTGTAATAAAAAAATCATTACTAAAAAATGCTTTATCTGAATTTAAAGCGAAATTAACTTGATCAACATTTTCAATCTCGTAGCTTGAAAAATTAGCAGTTTCATCGGCTATAAACTTTACTGAAGTGTCATTCAAAGAAATATATTTTGGAAATAAATATATATTCTTATTATTTGGTTTAAAGTTTTGAGTGATCTGAAGATTTGCATTTTCATCAATTATAATTTTTGCATTTACATCTTTTTGAGCAGAAACATTTGAATAAGCGATTATAAATAGGGAATAAAAAAATTTATTATTCATTTAATTTTTTTTAACTGTGTTTTTTAATATTTCTTTCAAAGTTATATAAATCAAAATAATCTACTAAATATTATTATTTTCATAATAATTGTAAAAAATAATAAAGAATAAAAAAATATTTTAATTTTCTTTAAATCATTTAACCTATAATTTTTTATGAGTAAAAAAAATAAAAAAACGCACCTTAAAAAAGATGCGTTTTAAAAAAAATATTTTAGATCCGAAAATTACATCGTCTCCATTTTGAAACTCATGCTTTCGATTACTTTCAGGATTGCTTCAACCGTATCCATTGATGTTAAACAAGGAACACCGTTTTCGACACTCATTCTTCTGATCTGGAAACCGTCTCTTTCAGACTGTTTTCCTTTCGTCATGGTGTTGACAACATATTGAACTTTTCCTTTCTGAATTAAGTCGATTAAGTTGACACTTTCCTCTCCTATTTTGTATCCGATTTTACAAGGAATCCCTTGTTCTGCAAAGAACTTTGCAGTTCCTTCTGTTGCCCAGATTCTGAAGCCAACTTCATGGAATCTTGATGCCAAATCAGCTGCTTCCTGCTTGTGTTTATCAGCTACCGTGAATAAGATTGAACCGTGCATAGGAACTTTTCTTCCCGCTGCAACCAATCCTTTGTACAAAGCTTTCTCTAAAGTAGTATCTTTCCCCATTACTTCTCCCGTAGACTTCATTTCTGGTCCTAAAGAGATATCAACCTTGGTTAATTTTGAGAAAGAGAACACAGGAACTTTTACGAAAACACCTTCTTTGTTGGGAACCAATCCGTTTTTATAGCCTAAATCTTTCAGTTTCTGACCTAAAATCGCTTTGGTAGCCAGGTTTGCCATCGGAACATCCGTAATTTTAGACAAGAAAGGAACTGTTCTTGATGAACGTGGGTTTACTTCAATCACATATACATTTCCTTCAAAAAGAACGTACTGAATATTCATTAAACCAATCACATTCAATCCTTTAGCCAATCTTTCGGTATAATCTACCAAAGTATCGATTTCTGCCTGAGAAACATTCTGTGGCGGATAGACTGCAATCGAGTCACCGGAGTGAACACCTGCTCTTTCGATATGCTCCATAATTCCAGGAATGATTACTGTTTCGCCGTCGCAAATCGCATCTACTTCCACTTCTCTTCCCGTAATGTAACGATCCACCAAAACCGGCTGATCCGGACTTGCATCTACCGCAAATTCCATGTAGTGAGCCAATTCTGCTTCATTGTACACAATTTCCATTGCTCTACCTCCCAAAACATAGCTTGGACGAACCAAAACCGGATAACCGATCTCGTTGGCAATCACAATCGCTTCTTCTTTTGAAGTTGAAGTTTTTCCTAAAGGCTGAGGAATTCCCATTTCCTGAAGGGCTTTTTCAAACTTATCTCTGTTTTCAGCTCTATCAAGATCTTCTAAAGAAGTTCCTAAAATCTTAACTCCGTAAGCTGCTAATTTATCTGCTAAATTGATGGCAGTTTGTCCACCGAATTGAACTACAACACCTTTTGGTTTTTCAAGGTCGATGATACTCATCACATCCTCTTCCGTTAATGGCTCAAAGTATAATTTATCTGAAATCGAGAAGTCTGTAGAAACTGTTTCAGGATTATTGTTGATGATAATCGCTTCGTAGCCCATTTCTTTGATTGCCCAAACAGAGTGAACGGTTGCGTAATCAAACTCAACACCCTGCCCAATTCTGATTGGTCCCGAACCTAAAACGATAATTTTTTCTTTGTCGGTAACTACAGATTCGTTTTCCTCTTCGTAAGTTCCATAGAAATATGGAGTTTCGCTTTCAAATTCAGCAGCACAAGTGTCTACCATTTTGTAAACCGGAATGATTCCGTTTTCTTTTCTGAAATTGTAAACTTCTCTTTGAGTAGACTCCCACAAATGAGCGATATTCTGATCTGAGAAACCTAATTTTTTAGACTGAATCAAAATTTCTTTATCGAATCTGTTAGCGGCAATTGTCTTTTCGAAATCGACTAATTTCTTTAATTTCCAGATGAAGAATTTATCGATTTTGCTCCATTCTACGATTTGTTCCCAATCGTAACCTCTTCTTAAAGCGTCACAAATGATAAACAATCTTTCGTCATCACAAACTCTGATTCTTCTTTCGATATCTTCGTCCGTTAAAGCTGCAGCCTGTTTTGTTTTTAAACCTAAATGTCTCAAACCTGTTTCCAAAGAACGCACCGCTTTTTGTAAAGACTCTTCGAAATTTCTTCCGATCGCCATTACTTCACCTGTCGCTTTCATTTGAGTTGACAATCTTCTGTCAGCTGTTTCGAATTTATCGAATGGGAATCTCGGGAATTTAGTTACTACATAATCCAAAGCCGGTTCGAAACAAGCGTAAGTTTTACCCGTAACCGGATTCATAATTTCATCTAAAGTTAATCCTACCGCAATTTTTGCAGCAATTTTAGCAATCGGATAACCTGTTGCCTTACTTGCCAAAGCCGATGAACGAGAAACTCTTGGGTTTACCTCGATGATATAATATTCGAATGAGTGCGGATCTAAAGCCAACTGTACGTTGCATCCTCCTTCGATTCCTAAAGCTCTGATGATTTTCAGGGAAGCATTTCTCAACATCTGATATTCTCTGTCTGAAAGCGTCTGAGAAGGTGCTACAACGATTGAGTCACCGGTATGAACTCCCACCGGATCTATATTTTCCATGTTACAAACCACAATCGCGTTGTCGTTTGCATCACGCATTACTTCGTATTCAATTTCTTTGAAACCTGCGATTGATCTTTCGATCAGACATTGCGTAACAGGGCTATATTTTAATCCTAATTCTGCAATTTCTTTCAATTCAGTTTCATTAGCAGCGATTCCACCACCGGTTCCGCCCATTGTGAAGGCAGGACGAACGATTACCGGATAACCGATTTCTTCAGCAAAGCTAAGCGCTCCCTCAACCGTTGTTACGATATCTGATTCAGGAACGGGCTCGTTCAATTCTCTCATCAGTTCACGGAACAAATCTCTGTCTTCTGCTCTGTTGATGGCAGAAAGTGTCGTTCCTAAAACTTCCACTTTACATTCTTCAAGAATCCCTGAATTTTCCAATTCTACCGCCATGTTCAAACCTGTTTGTCCACCAAGGGTCGGTAAAAGTGCATCAGGACGCTCTTTTCTGATGATGTGACTTACAAACTGAAGTGAAATCGGCTCGATGTAAACCTTGTCAGCGATTTCAACATCCGTCATAATCGTTGCAGGGTTTGAGTTGATCAAAATCACCTTGTAGCCTTCCTCTCTCAGAGAAAGACAAGCTTGCGTTCCTGCGTAATCAAATTCCGCTGCCTGACCGATGATGATTGGTCCGGAACCGATTACTAAAATTGTTTTTATATCTGTACGTTTTGCCATTTTCTAATTTAGATATGAGATGTTAGAAGTCAGATTTCAGACTTTTAGCATTAATTTTTATTTAGATTTAATTTCACAATTTGTCATTGACTTTATAGAATTTTTAGAGATTCTTCCTTCGTCAGAATGACAGTAACAGTCTTACTTTTTAAAATCCTCCATCAACGTGATGAAATCATCAAACAAGTAATTCGCATCTTCTGGCCCTGGGCTCGCTTCCGGGTGATACTGAACTGAGAAGCAAGGGTGAATTTTATGTTTCAATCCTTCATTTGTTCTGTCATTCAATGCGATATGGGTTTCAATTAAATCTGTTCCTTTAAGGCTTTCCTGATCAACAGCATAACCGTGGTTTTGAGAAGTAATAGCCACTTTGTTTTTTTCTAAATCTAAAACCGGATGATTTCCTCCTCTGTGACCGAATTTTAATTTGAATGTTTTTGCACCACATGCCAATCCAATTAACTGATGTCCAAGGCAAATTCCGAAAATTGGAACTTTTCCTAACAATCCACGAATCATCTCTAAAGCCTGTTGGTTATCTTCTGGATCTCCAGGACCGTTGGATAACATGATTCCATCCGGATCCATTAACAGAATTTCTTCAGCTGTAGTATCATGAGAAACAACAATGATGTCGCAGTTTCTTTGAGATAACTCTCTGATTATTCCTAATTTAGACCCAAAATCCACAAGCACTACTTTAAGTCCTCTTCCCGGATTGGCGTAAGAAGTTTTTGTAGAAACCTGCTCCACCTGATTGGTTGGGAAAGTCGTTGATTTTAATTCTTCAACGGTAGTATTTTCGTCTGCATCTGCATTCACGATTTTTCCTTTTACCACTCCGGAATTACGAAGAATTCTTGTCAGTCTTCGGGTATCAATTCCTGAAATTCCTGAAAGATTTTTCTTTTTAAACAGTTCTTCTAAAGTAATCTGTGTTCTGAAATTGGAAGGTAAATCGCAAATTTCTTTTACAATAAAACCTTTGATTGCAGGCTCGATGCTTTCGTAGTCATCACGGTTAATCCCGTAATTTCCGATCAGCGGATACGTCATGCAAACAATCTGACCACAATAAGACGGGTCAGAAATCAATTCCTGATATCCCGTCATTCCGGTATTGAAAACCACCTCTCCTGCTGTCTCCAATTCTGCTCCGAAACCTTCTCCATGAAATACTTCACCGGACTCCAGTATTAATTTTTTCTTCATTTTAACTTTTATCTTTATTTCTATTTTATCTAAATCTTTCTCTTTAAACCACCCCGTCAAAAATTCTTTGAATTTTCGCCACCCCTCCAGAGGAGGGGAATTTTTAGAGCAATTTATTTTTGAACTTTCACTTGGCTTTTTAAACTTTAAACTTTTTAATTAAAAGAAAATCCTTTTTCCTCTAAAGCATTTTTCAGAATCGCCATTCTTGCGAAAACCCCGTTCTGCATTTGCTTGAAGATTCTTGAGCGTTCACACTCTACCAGATCAGTATCGATCTCTACACCTCTGTTGATTGGTGCGGGATGCATAATGATGGCTTCTTTTTTCATTGTTTTTTCTCTGGCTTTTGTCAAACCATATTTCTTATGATATTCAGAAGCTGAGAAACTCATTTTTGAATCATGTCTTTCATGCTGAATTCTCAATAACATCAAAACATCCACATCGTGAATCATCTCATCTACAGAAAGATAGGTTCCGTCAATTAAAGCTCCTTCGTCAAACCATTGTTCAGGTCCTGAGAAGTATACTTTCGCTCCTAATCTTCTTAATGCTTCTGCGTTCGAATTGGCAACACGACTGTGTTTCACATCTCCGACGATTCCGATTTTTAAACCTTCAAAGGTTCCGAATTCCTGATAAATTGTCAGTAAATCGAGCATACATTGTGAAGGATGATTTCCCGTTCCGTCACCGCCGTTGATTACCGGAATGTTGATATTTTTTAATTCATCAAAATAACGGTCTTTCTTATCTCTGATTACGACCAGATTTACCCCTATACTTTCAATTGTTTTTACTGTATCATATAAACTTTCACCTTTGTTGACAGAACTGTTGGATGCATCAAACGGAACGACCTTCAAACCTAATTTTCTTTCGGCAATATCAAAGCTTGTTTTAGTTCTCGTGCTGTCTTCAAAAAACAGATTTGAGCAGAAAACCTCACCTTCAATTTTAGCAGTTTTTCCGTTGGCAAAAGCTAAAGCTTCCGTCAGTATCTTATTGATTTTCTCTGTACTTAGTTCGGTAATCGTAAACATAATATCTTAATTTTTGAACATAAAAAAAGCGAAGAAAATATCTTCGCTTAAAATAAATAAATATCGTAAAGGGCGTCTACGCCCGGTAATTCTAATGATATAAATACTGTGTTATTCATTAGGTGCAAAGATATAACATTTGGGTAACATGACAAAGCGAAACTTTAAAAAAATTAAAAAACTTCAATCGCTGGTTATTCTCATTTATTCTTAATATTTTTGTTAGAATTCAAATACAGTTTATGGACGCAAAAGACAGGATGATTCTCAGCATAATTCAGGAAGATTCTACTTTCTCGGTGAAAGAAATTTCAGAGAAAATAGGTTTGACCTTTACTCCAACCTATGAACGCATCAAACAGCTGGAGAAGCAAGGTATTATTGAGAAATATGTCGGTCTTCTGAACCGTGAAAAACTGGGTTTAAATATTGTTGTTTATTGTAATGTCCGCCTCAAAGAACAGTCTAAAAAAGTTTTGGAAACTTTCGAGAAAAACATCATGCAACACGATGAAGTTCAGGAAATCATTAGTCTTTCCGGCGAATACGATTATATGTTGAAAATCATTGCTAAGGATATTAATTCTTATAATGAATTCGCTGTCAACATTATTTCAAATATTCCTAATATTGGGCAATATCACAGTTCTATTGTTCTTCACGAGGTTAAAAAATCTACTAAGTTTAAGATTGATTTGGGATAATTTTTTTAAAAATAAAATTATCCTTTTAACCACAGAAAGTACGATTCATGAATTATAGAAAATGGATATTATTAGTAATAGGATTATTTTTGATTGTTTCCAAATTTTTTCTAAAAGACAATTTTAATCTTAATGAAAATGATTTAATCCAGAAAGAAATAACTGTAAAAGCAGTAAGAGATATTGGTAATAAAAATTCTTATGATAAATATGTAATTTTTTCTGATAATTATCCTTGCGAGTTTATTATTGACAATTCAGGGGGAGGTGCTTCATATTGGAAAATTGAAGATAAAGTTAAAGTAAATGATAAACTTTTTGTTGGAATCAACAATAGTCAGGCAAATAATCTTAACAACAAAGGCAAAGTCTTTATTTATTCCTTAAATAAAAACAACTCCTATATTTTTACTTTTGAGAACTATTTGAAAGAACGTAAATCTAGAAATATAAGATATGATATTTTAGGTTACATTATATTGATATTTATTGTCTATAAATTATTAAAATCTGATAAGAAAGATAACTAATCATCATTTTATCAAGATAAGAAGCATTGAATGTTTTATCGTTCATAAAACCTTAACCCAACAACTTATTCTTCAACTTATTGAATTGATATTCAATCTTATCCAGACAAAGATTTCCTATACTTCCTTGGTGAGTATGATTCAAATTTTTTATCTCAAAATCAAATTCATTATTTTCAATCTCCTGCCCTACTTTTACATACGCATCACGGAAAGAACTTCCGTTTTTCACTTCTTCATTGATCTTTTCTACGCTAAAAAGATATTTATACTTTTCATCTTCCAAAATCCCATCTTTCACCTGAATATTCGGTAATGTATAGCTTAAAATTTCAAGACATTCTTTCAAGGAATCGATTGCAGGGAAAAGAATTTCTTTCGTCAACTGCATATCTCTGTGATATCCTGAAGGAAGATTATTCGTCAATAAAATAAACTCATTCGGTAACGACTGAATTCTGTTGCAACGGGCACGAACTAGTTCAAAAATATCAGGATTTTTTTTGTGAGGCATGATACTGCTTCCTGTTGTAAACTCTTTAGGAAAGCTTATAAAATCAAAATTCTGACTTAAATATAAACAAACATCATACGCAAATTTTCCTAATGTTCCAGCCAAAGTTGCCATTGCCATCGACAGCATTTTCTCTGACTTTCCGCGTGTCATTTGAGCATACACTGAATTATAATTCATCGATTGAAACCCTAAATTATACGTCGTACTCTCACGGTCAATCGGGAAAGACGAACCATATCCCGCCGCTGAACCCAATGGATTTTTATTAATGATATTTTTAACCGAGAAAAGCATTTCAACATCATCCAACAAAGCTTCAGCATAAGCTCCAAACCACAATCCAAACGATGAAGGCATGGCAATTTGTAAATGGGTATATCCCGGAAGAAGAACATTTTTATGCTGATCTGCCAATTTGATTAATATTTGAAAAAATTCATCTGTCAACGCTGTGATTTCACGGATTTCATCTACTAAATACAGCTTTATATCCAATAAAACCTGATCATTTCTTGAACGAGCCGTATGAATTTTCTTTCCTGTATCTCCTAATTTTTCAATTAAAATAGATTCTACCTGCGAATGAATATCTTCTGCACTTTTATCGATTTCAAAAGTTCCGTTTTCGATATCTTTCAAAATTTCCTCTAAAACAGACAACATCTGCTCTGATTCTTCATCAGTAATAATTCCAACTTCTGCCAACATTTTACAATGCACCATCGAACCTTTCACGTCGTATTTTGCTAAACGCTCATCAAAGTCAAGATCTTTCCCAACTGTAAATTTATTGACTAATATATTAGTGGCGTTGTTGTCTTTTTGCCATATCTTTTTCATAATTATTCTTTTTTTCTAAAAATGGAAACTCTAAAAAAATCCATTTAAATATTATTTTAAAATTTTCTTTTGTCTTGAAACAAAAGAAACAAAAATTCAAGACTGGAAACTCATGCTAAAATTTTAAACAATTTCCTAAAATTCCCAAAACTCGGGCGGAAACTACGATTAGATATAATAAGATTATTTTTTGCCGCCACTCAAACAGTGGAAATTTTTTAACGTAAATTCTTTAAAATTTCTTAACGCTTCCGTTTCCTAAGTCATTATTGATATACTTTTCATAGACTTCAATCATCCATCATCCCTTTTCCAGCCTATAAAACCTTTTCAAGTATCTTAATATAAATCTCAATCCCCTCTTCTATTTCCTTTATATATATGTATTCATCCGCAGTGTGAGAACGTGTGCTGTCGCCGGGACCGAGTTTTACCGATGTACATGGAATAATCGCTTGATCGGATGAAGTTGGCGAACCGTAAGTTGTCCTGCCGATTTCCAAACCTGCTTTTACAAACGGATGATCCATTTCTATTTTTGAAGAATTTAATCTGAAAGACCTTGCTGCTAAGGTCGATTTCATCTGCGACTGGATGATTTCAAACACTTCTTCATTAGAATATTCGTCTGTAACCCTAACATCTAAAGTAAAAACACAAGATTCCGGAACTACGTTATGCTGAACTCCCGCATGAATTCCTGACAACGTCACTTTAACTTCACCCAAATAATCTGAAACTTTTGGAAATTTAAAGCTTAAAATTTGTTGCAAATCTTCCATACATTTCACAATAGAATTATCGTCATTCGGATGAGCGGCGTGAGAAGGAGTGCCTTTCATTTCCCCGTCAATGACTAACAATCCTTTTTCTGCAATCGCCAGATTCATCTGCGTTGGTTCTCCCACAATGGTAAGCTCGATATTGGGTAATTGAGGAAATAAAGCTTCAATTCCGTCAAAACCTGAAATCTCTTCCTCAGCCGTCAAAGCAACAACTAAATTATATTTTAAATCTTCTTGAGCATAAAAATGCAAAAATACCTGCGCCATAGAAACCAAAGAAGCACCCGCATCATTACTTCCCAATCCAAACAACTTTCCATCCTTTTCAATCGCTAAAAATGGGTCTAAAGTGTAAGCTTTATTTGGCTTTACGGTGTCATGATGCGTATTCAGCAAAATCGACGGTTTGAAAACATCAAAGTTTTTGTTCACCGCCCAGATGTTATTTTTAAAACGTTTTGTAGGAATCTGATGTTTTTTGAAAAAATTTTCAATCTCTACAGACGTATTAAATTCATCTTTGCTGAATGACGGAATTTCTATCAGTTTTTTCAACAAATCCACTGCGTTATTCAGTAATTCTTCTTTATTATAAACAGATTTCAGTTCCTGCATGATGGTTTTCTATATGGTTTTTCAATTCGGTTTCTTTTATTAAAAAAACCTTATTTACATTATTTTTATGGCTCCAAGAGCGTTTTCCAGCTTAGGTAAAATTCCTTTGTGAAGTTTTCCTTCATTTTTTAATGTTGAAAATTCTCCTTCAGAAATATTTTTTATGACAGATTCAGGATTTTCGACATCTTCCAAAACTCCTTCTTTATCAAAACAATACAACAATTCAACGTCATATTTTGAAGACAGCGCCTGAGCAATCACCGAAGCAATCGTATCCGCATTGGTATTGAAAAGATTTCCTTTTTTGTCGTGAGTGATTGCTGAAAATACAGGAACAAGTTTAAGTTTAATTAATTTTGAAATCAATTTTCTGTTCACAC
This sequence comes from Chryseobacterium sp. 3008163, assembly GCF_003669035.1. Classification (NCBI taxonomy): domain Bacteria; kingdom Pseudomonadati; phylum Bacteroidota; class Flavobacteriia; order Flavobacteriales; family Weeksellaceae; genus Chryseobacterium; species Chryseobacterium sp. 3008163. The sequence goes on from NZ_CP033070.1 coordinate 505,886, forward strand.
TTTTCTTCTCAATATCTCCTACAAATCCGAAATCTATTTCTGCGTGTTCTCTTTTTTTCGCTTTAATTAAATTAGCATCAGCTCCCGAAAATCCTATTGCCTTACATTTTTTCTGCTGAAGTTTAGCCACGATATTTTTATTGATACCTCCTGCATACACCATTGCCACAATATCCAACGTATCTTTATCCGTGATTCTTCGTCCGTTGATCATTTTTTGTTCAACACCTAATTTATCAGCCAATATGGTTGCTAATTTTCCACCTCCGTGAACTAAAATTTTCTTCTCCTTAATTTCAGAAAACTGCTTCAGAAATTCGTTCAATAATTCCTCATCATCAATTAAAGCACCGCCGATTTTTACAACAAAAAGCTTTTCTTGCATGATTGAATTATTTTGAATTAATTTCATCTAAAATTTCAGAGAAAACAGCCTGCGCAGAGAAAATTCGGTTTTTTGCCTGTTGGTAGATGATTGAATTTTCACCATCCATTACCTCATCACTCAATTCTACATTTCGACGAACCGGAAGACAGTGCATTACTTTCCCCTTATTAGTATTGGCTAATTTTTCGTTCGTCAGCATCCAGTTTTCTTTCACTTCAGGCATTGCTGCATAATTATCAAAAGATGACCAGTTTTTCACATAAATAAAATCTGCATCTTTCAAGGCTTCATCTTGATTATGAATCACTTTTACATCTTTCGTGAAGTTTTTATCTAAATCGTACCCTTCAGGATTAGCTATCACTAACTCAACATCCATTTCCTGCATCCATTCTGCGAAGGAATTTCCTACCGCATGAGCAATCGGTTTGATGTGAGGAGCCCAAGTCAGCACCACTTTAGGCTTTCGGTTTACACTGAGCTTGTCGAAGTGTTCCAAGTTTTCTGTAATCGTGATGCAATCTGCCAAACTTTGCAAAGGATGACGTGTTGCAGATTCCAGAGAAATTACCGGAACTTTTGCATGTTGTTCGAACTGGCTTAAAATACTTTCGTTAACATCGTCTTCCTTATGTTTCATTCCAGCAAAACAACGAACCGCGATGATATCGCAATATTGGTTTAAAACTTCAATGGCATCTTTGATATGTTCAACAGTATCGCCATTCATTACAGCTCCGTCTGCAAATTCTAAATTCCAGGCTTCCTGAGCTGCGTTTAACGTCAAAACATTTAAACCTAAATTTTGTGCTGCAATCTGACTACTTAAACGAGTTCTCAAACTTGAATTTAAAAATACAAGTCCTATTGTTTTTCCTTTTCCTTTCTCGGTTTCCGAAAGAGGATTTTCTTTAATTTGTAAAGCTTTTTTATAATTTCCTGTAAGTTTTTAACATCGCTTACAGAGGTGAATTTTTTCATTTTGAATTGATTTTAAACCAAAAAAGTTTTAACATATTAGTACACTTTAGAAGTTTTATATTATTGAAAATATTTAGAACACATGAGTAGAAAATCAAAGATTTTCAGAACCTTAAGTGAACTTCTTCAACTTTATCTTTTAACTTAATTAAACTAAAGTGTTTAAAATTTTTGTAGTTAATTAAAAATTAGAGATTTTCTAAAATAGTTTTCAGAGCACCGATGAAAATATCGGTTTCTTCTTTTTTAATGTTAAGTGCCGGAAGAATCCTTAACACAGCCTTATCATTTGAATTTCCTGTGAAAATATGATGATTGTACAACAAGCTATTCCTCACTTCTGAGCAATCCCTGTCGAGTTCAATCCCAATCATCAAACCTTTCCTTCGGATCGTTTTAATATGTGGAAAATCTTTAATTTCATTTTCAATATATTTGCCCATTTCATGAGCATTTTCGATGAGATTTTCATCTTTCATAACGTCTAACACAGCGATCGCAGCAACACAAGCCAAATGATTTCCACCAAAAGTTGTTCCCAGCAAACCGTTGCTTGCCTGAAATTTAGGATGAATCAATACTCCGCCGATTGGAAAACCATTACCCATTCCTTTTGCGGTTGTGATAATATCAGCTTCAATTCCAAATTCCTGATGAGCAAAGAAATACCCGCTTCTTCCATAACCGGACTGAACTTCATCTAAAATCAAAACCGCATTGTATTTTTCGCACAGTTCTTTGATTTTAGTTAAAAATTCAACAGTTGGAATCATAATTCCGCCAACTCCTTGGATTCCTTCGATAATCACCGATGAAATTTCACTTCCCTGATTTTCAAAAATTGCTTCAAGCTGTTCAATATTATTCCATTCAGATTTAATGAATCTTTCGTCATAATTTACCGGAGCAACAATTTTAGGATTATCTGTCACAGAAACTGCTGCCGAAGTTCTGCCGTGAAATGAACCTGAGAAATACAACACTTTACTTTTTCCATTGTGAAAAGAAGCTAGTTTTAAAGCATTTTCATTCGCTTCAGCTCCTGAATTGCATAAAAACAGATTGTAATCTTCCAAACCTGAAAGTTTTCCTAATTTCTCAGCTAATTCAGTTTGCAATTCATTTTGAACAGAATTTGAATAAAAAGATATTTTATCTAATTGTTTTTTAATTGAGTTTGATAATGTGGATGATTGTGCCCGATAGAAATAACGGCATGACCTCCGTAAAAATCAAGATATTTTTCTCCTTTATCATCCCAAAGAAATGATCCTTGGGCTTTTACCGGATTTATGTTGAATAATGGATATACGTTGAATAAATTCATGTCTATTTATAAATGATAATTGATGTTTGATGAATGATTTCATCTTTCTTATATTTTTCTTTTGTCTTGAAATCGAAGATTCGACGTAGTCAAACAAAAGAAACAAAAATTCAAGACTTGGAAAATTCTGCTAAAAATTTAAATTAAATCCTAAAATCTCCAAAACTCGCACGAATTGACTATTTGTTCTTTGATTGAGGATTTGTCTCGTGCTCAAACAGTGGGAATTTTTTAACGGATTAAATTTCAATTTTCTTAACGCTCCATTTTCCTAGGTCTGTTTTTACTTTGAGTTTTAAAATTCACTATTGGCTTATTAACTATTCACATTTAAAACGCCACAGGCTTTAAGTTCAATCCTGAGTTTTCTTCCCAACCCATTGCAATATTCATGTTTTGAACTGCCTGTCCGGAAGCTCCTTTCAACAAATTGTCAATCGCTGAGTGAATAACTGCAACATTTCCACTCTTTTCTATATGAATCACACAGCGATTGGTATTGACAACCTGTTTTAAATCAATTGCTTTCTCACTTACCTTTACAAAAGGCTCATCTGCATAAAAATCCTGATACAATTGATTGATATCTGAAAGTTCTAAATCTGTTTTCACCGTGGAACTCGTAAAAATTCCTCTCGCAAAATCTCCTCTCCATGGAACAAAATTCAGACTGATTTCATTCGTATTAAAAGAAACTAACTGCTGTAAAATCTCATCCACATGTTGATGTGTCAAAGTTTTATATGCTGAAATATTATCGTTTCTCCAGGTAAAATGCGTCGTTGGCTGCAATGACTGACCGGCACCTGTTGAACCTGTAATTCCCGTTGTGTAAACCTCATGCAACAATCCTTTTTGAGCTAATGGAAGCAAGGCCAGTTGAATTGCTGTCGCAAAACATCCCGGATTTGCAATGCTTTTTGATCCTAAAAGTTGTTTTTTGTTGATTTCAGGCAAACCGTAGATAAAATTTCTGTTTCCTAAATTACCATCTAAACGAAAATCATTTCCTAAATCGATTACTAATGTTTCATCTTTTATATTATTTTGAGTCAGCCAATTTTGACTTTCTTTGTGAGGAAGACATAAAAACAAAATGTCTACATCTTCAGGCTGATCCGTTAAAACCATTTCACAAACCGTCGCTAAATCCGGGTACAAATCTGAAATCTTTGTCCCCGAATTCGAACGACTATATAAAAAACTCAAAGACACATTGGGATGAAAAGCCAACAGACGAACTAATTCGCTTCCTGTGTAGCCGTTGGCACCGATTATTCCGATATTTTTTTCATTTTTCTTTTTTCCACAGGTTGCACCTGAGGCTATTATTGTTGAACCCTTAGGGTTAATTTATACATTGAATCTCTTGCAGCACGACTTGAGCGGAAATCCTTTTGTGAGGAGGAACGACGAGCAAAAGATTGGGAGTCCTTCGACAAGCTCAGGATAAACTACAGGCTGATAAAGCTGCCCAAATCTTATTTATTTATCTGATGATATATATTTAAAGAATTGCTTACGATTTTTGTGTAGCCCTTTACATCTTCACCTGTCCATGCTCTGTTCGCCTCGCCATAGCTTCCGAATTTATCGGACATCAGATCATGTTTAGACTCAATTCCGTTTAAGATAAATCTGTATGGATGAAGGGTCACAAATACTTTTCCGCTTACCGTTTTTTGAGAATCGACTAAAAAAGACTCGATATTTCTCATCACAGGATCTAAGAAAAGTGCTTCGTGAAGCCAGTTTCCGTACCAATCAGACAATTGAGACTTCATCATCTGCTGATATTTTGAAAGCGTATGTTTTTCCAATAAATGATGCGCTTTGATGATCACAGATGCCGCCGCCGCTTCGAAACCGACTCTTCCTTTAATTCCAACAATCGTATCACCAACGTGAATATCGCGACCAATTCCATAAGCAGAAGCCAATTCTTCAATCTTTCGAATCGCATACACCGAATGTTCAAAGTTTTCTCCGTTTACCGCTACAACTTCACCATTTTTAAACTCAATTTCCAGTTCTGAAGGCTGAGTTTCTTTAATTTGAGATGGAAAAGCTTCTTCAGGAAGATAATTTCGTGATGATAACGTTTCTTTTCCACCAACTGAAGTTCCCCAAAGTCCCTTATTTACAGAATATTGTGCTTTTTGGAATTCCATTTCGTAGCCGTGACTTTTCAAAAACTCAATTTCCTCTTCACGGGATAGAGACATATCACGGATCGGCGTAATAATTTCTACATTCGGACACATTACCAGAAAAATTAAATCAAAACGAACCTGGTCATTTCCCGCACCTGTACTTCCGTGAGCAATCGCATCAGCACCGATTTCAATGGCAAATTTTGCAATTTCCTGTGCCTGAATCGTACGTTCAGCACTTACAGACAAAGGATAGGTATTGTTTTTCAACACATTTCCAAAGATCAAATACTTCACACAAGAATTGTAATAATCTTCCTGAGCATCAACGCACCTGTATTCTTTCACTCCAAGATTGAAGGCTTTTTTCTCCAGTTCTTTTTCCTCTTCTTTAGAAAAACCTCCGGTATTTACAGTGACTGCATACACCTCATACCCAAGTGTTTCACTCAAATATTTGGCGCAGTAAGAGGTATCTAAACCTCCGCTAAATGCTAAGATTACTTTCTTGCTCATTTTTATATTGATTTTCGGGTTGATTATTTTCAACACCAATTACTTTATTATTATCAGGAACGAAAAGCATTGCGGTACAAAGACAGTTTTTTCGTTCTTTTTTCATTAAAATATCATAATTCACACAGCTTTTACAGCCGTTCCAGAATTCTTCATCTTGTGTTAATTCAGAATAAATTACCGGCTTGTAACCTAAATCGCTGTTGATCTTCATGACAGCCAAACCCGTCGTCAATCCGAAAATTTTTGCAGTCGGGTATTTGTCTCTGGATAATTGAAAAACTTTATCCTTAATTAAAGTTGCAGCTCCTCTTTCCCTGAATTTTGGGGAAACAATCAACCCTGAGTTGGCCACAAACTGACCATGTGACCAAGTTTCTATATAACAAAACCCCACCCACTCACCGTTTTCAGTAGCGACAACAGCATTGCCATCTGAAATCTTTTTACTTAAATATTCTATAGAACGTTTTGCGATGCCCGTTCCTCGTCGCTGTGCAGAATCATACATCTCCTGCTGTATTTCACTCACATACATTAAATGTTCGCATGAGGAAATTTGTATTTCCATTTATTTATCTGAATTTTTTGGCAAATTTAAAGCATATTATCTTTAAAAACCAAATTAAAAAGATAATTTTATTGTTTAATTAATATTAACAGGTATAATTATCTTATTGTTAAAATTTAATATTGCTAAATTATTATATATTTGCTAAAATACTATATATGGAAAATATTTGCCCAAAATGTAAGAGCGAGAAAATCGTTAAAAGCGGAATCATTAATGAGAAACAGAGATTCCATTGTAAGGATTGTAATTATTATTTTACTGTCAAAAAATTGGGTAAAAAAATCGATGATTATTATGTAACTAAGGCATTACAGTTATATCTTGAAGGACTAAGTTTTAGAGAAATAGAAAGGATTATTGGCGTTTCGCATGTTACAATAAGTTCGTGGATCAAGAAATATAATATTACTAGACCACCCCATTCCGACTTTCATCCGGTATATAAAATTTTAAAACAAAATGAGTTGCTTGACTACATGTCTAAAGAAGAAAATATCAAAGATTCCGGTTTGATAATTACTCAGTTTGCGGATAAATATATGTTGATCAAATGGGAAAGGTTTAAAAAATAGATTTTAAAAGTTATGAGTTATTAATTATGATTTTTGAGTTCTGTAAACACAATCAATTTAATTAAACATTTATTAATCAAAACATTACTAAATAATTTAATCAAAAACAATAACTTTCAAATAAGAGTTTTCAACTCATAATTCATGACTAAAAACTTACAACTATATTATAACCACTAATATATATTAAATTTTCACAACTAAATTATTAATTCCAATTTGGCTTTCACAAAATAACAGCCAAAAAATTAATAATTTATGAAGAAAATATTAAGTTTTATTGGATTAGCTTTAATTAGCAGTTCTGTATACGGTCAAGGTTCTCCTGATTATGGAAATGGTTTAAAAATTAATATTAATCCTGAAGGAGATAAGTACATCCGATTTATTTTATGGGATCAGTTCTGGATCAGGAACACAGAAATGAACCCCGGAAGTATGGTTGGCGGCGAACCAACCGACAATACCTGGAACTTAGGAAACCGAAGAGCACGTATTTTAGCTTACGCTCAAATTACCAAGCGTTACATGATTCTCACGCATTTCGGGATCAATAACCAGACTTTCATTAACGGTGGCGCAACAGGAACTACAGGAACTGGCGGCTACGGAAACGGGAAAAAACCTCAGCTTTTTTTTCATGACGCATGGAATGAATATGCCGTTGTAATGCCCGGTGAAGCAGGAAAATTTAGTTTAACTTTAGGAGGCGGATTGCATTACTACATGGGACTTTCCCGTATGACAATGGCTTCCACACTGAATTTCCTGACTTTAGATTCTCCGGTTTTCAGCTGGCCTCTGATTGACAATTCTGATCAGTTTGCGAGACAAATGGGTGTTTTTGCAAAAGGAAAGTACGGTAAATTTGAGTACCGAATGAGTCTAAACAAACCTTTCGCAACAGATTTAGCTCCAGCCAACACGTTAATCCCCGGAAATGAAGTTGCGGTTGATAACAACGGAAATCCGAACTGGTCAAAAGCAGGTTATTTTGAATATCAATTCTTAGATACAGAATCTAATCTCCTTCCTTTCAAAGTGGGTTCTTATCTGGGAACCAAAAAAGTTTTCAACCTCGGTGCAGGTTTTTATCATCAAGCCGAAGGAACAAGAACTTCAGTGAATTCAAACATCGAAAAACACGACATTACCCTACTTTCTGTAGATGCTTTTGCTGATATTCCTTTAGGTGAAGCAAAAAATAAAATGGCCGTTTCGGCTTATGCAGGATATTTCAACTATAATTTCGGGCCGAATTACGTAAGAAATTTAGGAACGATGAACATTGCAGCCAACGATCCGAATTTTGTCGGACAAAGAGCTTTAGCGGGCCCCGGAAATCTTCAACCCATGATTGGAACCGGAAATGTGGTTTACGCTCAGGCAGGTTTGTTACTTCCAAATCAATCAGAAAAACCGAAAATCAGAATTCAGCCTTTTGCGGCTTACACTTACAAAGATTTTGAAGCGTTTGATAAACCTTCTTCTCAGTTTGATGTGGGAGCCAACTGGTTTTTAGACGGTCATCATGCTAAAATTACGACGCAATATTCTACAAGACCGGTTTATACAAGCCCGACAGAAAACCCTAAATCTAAAGGAGAATTTATTGTACAACTTCAAATTTATTTATAAAAAACTAATCCTATAAAATTTAATTATTAACAAAAAAAATCTACTAATATGAGCGAACAACACCACGATGTTTACGAGAATATGACAGATAAGCAGAAAAACCGCACCATCTGGAGCGTCATCACCGCATCATCCCTCGGAACTTTGATAGAATGGTATGATTTCTATATTTTCGGGAGTCTTGCAGTCGTTTTGGCGACCAAATTCTTTCCGGCAGACAATCCTACTGCAGCATTTTTATCTACACTGGCAACTTTTGCGGCTGGATTTGTAGTGAGACCTTTCGGAGCTTTATTTTTCGGAAGATTGGGAGATATTATCGGAAGAAAATATACTTTCTTAGTTACTCTGTTAATAATGGGATTCTCCACCTTCCTGATCGGATGTATTCCGGGATATGAAACCATCGGATTTATGGCGCCGGTTTTAGTTTTAATTTTAAGACTTTTACAGGGATTAGCTTTAGGTGGAGAATACGGCGGAGCAGCAACTTATGTTGCAGAATATTCGCAGCCGCACAGAAGAGGTTACTGGACTTCTTGGATTCAGACTACCGCAACCGCAGGACTTTTCATTTCATTAATTGTTATTTTAATTACTAAAAATACTTTATCCGCAGAAGAATTTGACTCTTGGGGATGGAGAGTTCCGTTCTGGATTTCAATCTTAATGGTTGGTGTTTCTTATTTCATCAGAAAAAATATGAAAGAATCTCCACTTTTTGCAAAGGCTAAAAGTGAAGGGAAAACTTCAAAAAATCCTTTAAAAGAAAGTTTCGGAAATAAATTCAACTTTAAATTTGTCTTGCTGGCATTATTTGGAGCAGCAATGGGTCAAGGAGTGATCTGGTACACAGGACAGTTTTACGCAATGAGTTTTCTCCAAAAGGTAATGAATATCAACTCAATGCAGGTCGATTATCTGATGGCAACTGCATTATTAATGGGAACACCTTTCTTTGTGTTTTTCGGTTGGCTTTCAGATAAAATTGGTAGAAAAGCGATAATGATGACCGGAATGCTGGTGGCAATTTTAGCCTACAGACCAATTTACGACGCGATGTACAAAAGCGTGAATATTGAAGCGAAAACTGTAGCAGACAATGGAATTAAAGAAACAAGAGTTGCAGCAGTGCACAAAACTATTGCATCAGACAGTTTAGTTACATTCCATAAAGAAACCACTTTTACAGACGGAACTTTAATTAAAAAAGACAGTATCGTTCATTGGTCAGCCGCCGGCCCAATAATGAAAGACGGAAAAGCTGAAGAGCCAAAAGTTTCGACAGCAATTACTTTGAACGACGACACAAGATGGTATCTGGTTTTCCTTGTATTTGTTCAGGTGATTTTTGTGACGATGGTTTATGGTCCGATTGCAGCATTTTTAGTTGAGATGTTCCCGGTAAGAATCCGTTACACATCGATGTCGTTACCATATCATATTGGTAATGGAGTTTTTGGAGGATTACTTCCTGCGGTTGCCACTTATCTCGTAACTTCCGGAAAAGATGCAGGGCATGCGACGTGGTATCTTGAAGGACTTTGGTATCCGATTGGAGTTGCCACAGTCTGTTTAGTCATCGGATTGATTTATCTTAAAACCAAAAACAATAATATCCACGATTAATAGGGATAATCACTTAAAAATTATTAATTTTAAATCTACTAAAATGAACGGATTAAAAAAAATATTAGGCATTGTATGGATTTTAGCTGCCTTGATCGTTGCCTACTTCGGAATAACGGTGATGGGCATCCCTAAAATCACATCAGGAAAACAGGAGGACCTGGTATTCGGCATCATTATACTTTTTGTATTGGTACCGATTGTCACAGGCGGATTGGCCATCTTCGGATATTATTCTTTGATAGGAGAATATTCTGACGACAAATAAATTATAAGTGACAGATGATAATTGATGAATGATTTTGTTCATCAATTATCGTTTATTATATCAATCATCATATATCAATCATTAATTATGAAAAAGCGTCACGAGCAAAAACTGATTATTCTGAGCGTAGGTTTACTGATTGCGTTTAGTATTCCTGTTTCGCTGCTTTTTAATAGCGAGAGAGAGGTTTTTGGTTATCCGATGATTCTTATTTATTTTTTCACAGTCTGGATGATTTCAATCATTATTTCCTTTGTAATCGTAAAAAAATATGATGAGTAGTTTCGCATTATTTATCGTTGTCCTTATTTACCTCGCACTTTTGTTCTTAGTTGCCCATTTGGCAGAGAAGAAAAAGAGTAAGATTTGGATTAATAATCCATACATCTATGCATTGTCTCTTGCCGTGTATTGCACCGCATGGACGTATTATGGAAGTATCGGCGTGGCAGCAACCAGCGGACTCAATTATTTACCGATTTACATTGGCCCGATCATGGTGATTCCTGCCTGGATTTATATTAATACTCGGATTGTCCGCATCTCAAGGGTCAACAAGATCAGTAGTTTAGCTGATTTTATTTCATTACGGTACGGAAACAGCAGAAGCTTCAGTGCCATTATTACTTTGGTTTGTCTTTTTGCAATTATTCCCTACATCGGATTGCAGATTAAGGCGATTTCTGAGACTTTTCACTTGGTTACAGAAACTAAAATTTCTCAAAATATTTTAACCGACAGCGGAACTTTTGTGGTTATTCTAATTGCTGTTTTTTCATCCTATTACGGAACAAAATATGTTGATGCATCCGAAAAACGTTTAGGAATTATTTCCGCAATTGCTTTGGAGAGTTTTCTTAAATTATTTTTCATTATTATTTTAGGATTATTCGTGATCTATTATGCTTTTGACGGATTTTCGGACTTGTATCAAAAAGCAAGTAAATTCCCGGATTTTAAAGCTAAAAACACTTTTAACGGAATTGAAGGCGCCATGAACTGGATGGTTCTCTGCATGATTTCCGGAACTGCAATCTGTATCTTACCAAGACAGTTTCACACCGCAATTGTTGAAAACAGACAGGAAAAACACATCAAAACAGCAATCTGGTTTTTCCCTTTATATCTTTTGATATTCACCATTTTCATCTTCCCGATTGCCTGGGGTGGAAGATTAATTTTTGCCGGACAAAACGTAAACCCTGAGTTCTACTCTATTTTAATTCCGCAACATTTTGACAACACATTGATTACGGTTTTGGTATTTTTAGGAGGATTAAGTTCGTGTATTTCAATGATTATTATTTCGGCAATCACTTTGTCAATTATGCTTTCCAACAACCTGATTATTCCTTACGGCTTATTAGGCAAATTTAAAGCTGAAAATGAAGTTCAAAACACCAAAAATATTACCAACATCCGTAAATTTTCGATATTCGGATTGATTATTCTGGCTTTTGCCTTTTACAAATATTTTATTTTAAGAAGCTCTCTAGATTCTGTCGGATTAATTTCATTTGTCATCATTGCACAATTGGCACCTGCATTTTTTGGAGCGATATTTTGGCGAAGAGGAAGTTATAAAGGTGCAGTGGCAGGACTTTTTGCTGGATTAATTATCTGTTATTTCGGTTTAATTATTCCACAATATTATTTTTCTTATAATTCTGAACTGAAAGGTATTTTACGAGAAATGTATGACATTTTTCAGTTTTTTGACATTTCTTTTCTAACCAGAATTCCTGAAATTTTCTTCTGGTCGATTTTGGTTAATACTGCCCTTTTCACCATACTTTCTGTAAGCATGAAAGGGAATTACCGTGAAAGAAATTTCGCAGAATTGTATGTTGACATCGATAAATACATTCAAAATCACGAAAACGCATTCATTTGGCGGGGAACTGCTTATGTTTCTGATATTCAAAATATTCTGGAACGTTTTTTAGGCAAGAAAAAAACCGAACAGGCGATGCGGATTTTCAATATAAAATATAACATCGATTCGCAAACCGAAACGGCAGATTCAAGATTTATTAAATTCTCTGAGAACCTTTTGGCGGGGAGAATCGGGACGGCTTCTGCAAAAATTCTCATTGAAGGAGTAACGAAAGAAGATAAAATATCTTTGAAAGAAGTTTTAAATATTTTGGAAGAATCAAAAGAAAATATCACATTAAATAAAAAACTTACCGAGAAATCTGAAGAGCTGAAACAGCTTTCCAACGACCTCAGTGCCGCAAATGAAAATCTTATCGTGAAAGACCGCCAGAAAGATGATTTTCTGGATTCTGTTGCTCATGAATTGCGAACACCGATTACCGCAATTCGTTCGGCTGGAGAAATCTTAGCCGATGACGACGATATTCCTTTAGATATTAAAAGAGAATTTTTAAATAATATCATTACAGAATCTGACCGTCTCAGTGAAATTATCAACGATATTTTATATTTGGACAAACTTCAACACGGAGAAATCGCATTAAATATTCATGAAAATAACATTATTGAAACGTATAAAAAGGCTTTAAACCCAATATTACATTTAATTCAGCAGAAATTCATTCATGTAAGCGAAGTTGATTTATTGAATCATTATCAATTTGAATATGATGAAGCTCGATTTATTCAGCTGTTTCAGAATATTTTAGGAAATGCCTTGAAATTCACCGAAGATCAAGGTACAATTCAAACTAAATTTTCAGCAAAAGATAATTTTTTAATTATAAAAATATTCAATACTGGAAAGCATATTCCCGAAGAAGATTTGGAAATGATTTTTGATAAATTTTATCAGGCTAAAAATCAAAACATAAGAAAACCTACCGGAAGTGGTCTCGGACTAGCAATTTCAAAGAGAATCGTCGAAGCCCACAACGGAAACATTAAAGCAGAAAACAGTGGATTGGGTGTTACGTTTACCATCACCCTGCCGAAGAAAAATATAGAAACCCATGAAGTTGAACCCTAACGAAGTACAAGAATGAAAAAGATATTAATTGCAGATGACGAACACAAAATATTAATGTCACTCGAATACAGTTTCCGGAAAATAGGTTACGAAGTGTTCATTGCCAGAGACGGAACTGAAGTTTTAGAATTTTTAAAAACACTTGTTCCCGATGTCATTTTATTGGATATCATGATGCCCAATCTTGACGGATACAGCACTTTGGAAGAAATTAAAAAAAATGAATCCTTAAACAATACAAAAGTTCTCTTTCTCAGTGCCAAAAACAACCCGAAAGATATTGAAAAAGGACTGGAGATGGGAGCGGACGCCTATGTGACAAAACCTTATTCAATAAAAAAATTGATTTCTCAGATTGAGGAGTTGCTTAATTCTTAAACACGAATGCCACAAACGAATTGCATGAATGACACAACTGGTATAGTGTTATTCGTGAAAGAAATTCGTGTACTTAGTGTTTAATTAAACCAAACGCAAAAATTATGAAAGCAGACAATTTATTTAAACAAAGCATAGAAAACAAAGAGCAGTTCTGGAAAGAGCAGGCTCATGAAATTTCGTGGTTTGAATTTCCCGAAACGATTATTTCAAAAGACGAAAACAGTTACACCCAATGGTTTGCAGATGGGAAACTGAATATGTCTTACCTCTGCATCGACAAACATATTGAAGATGGCTTTGGAGAAGAAACTGCGATTATCTATGATTCTCCGGTTACCAATCAAAAAATAAGATACACTTATAATCAGGCTAAAGAAGAAATTTCAAAATTAGCTGGCGGATTAGTTTCTTTAGGTTTAAAAAAGGGTGACACCGCAGTAATTTACATGCCGATGATTCCGCAGACGCTTTTTGCAATGCTGGCTTGTGCAAGAATTGGGGTGATCCACAATGTTGTTTTTGGAGGGTTTGCACCTCATGAATTGGTCGTAAGAATTGATGACTGCAAACCAAAAGCTTTGATTACGGCAACGGCAGGAATTGAAATTGCGAAGAGAATTCCTTATCTACCATTGGTTGAAAAAGCGATTGAACTGGCGCAGGATAAAGTAGACAATATCATTGTTTTCAACAGAAAATTAGTTAATAATCAACATGAAATGTTTGAAGGCATCATCGATTATGAAGAGTTAGTTGAAAAGTCCAAACCTGCAGATTGTGTTTCAGTAGAATCAAATCATCCGTTATACTTACTTTATACTTCCGGAACGACTGGTAAACCAAAAGGAATTACAAGAGATACAGGAGGTTACGCTATCGCTTTGAAATTCTCAATGAAATATATTTATGGAATTGATCAAGGCGAAACATTCTGGGCAGCTTCAGATTTTGGTTGGGCGGTTGGTCACAGCTACAGCGTTTACGGACCATTAATTAACAGAAATACCACCATTATTTTTGAAGGAAAACCCATCATGACTCCTGATGCAGGAACTTTTTGGAGAATTATTTCCGAATATAAAGTTTCAGCGATGTTCACTGCTCCTACAGCAATCAGAGCGATTAAAAAAGAAGACCCGAACGGCGAACTAGTTAAAAAATATGATTTAAGCCATTTCAAAAAACAATTTTTGGCAGGTGAAAGATGCGATGTTGCGACTTTAGATTGGTTTGAAAAGCACATCGGAGTTCCCGCCATCGACCATTGGTGGCAGACAGAATCCGGATCTCCGATGTTAGGACTGATGACTTTTGATGATGATTATAAAATTAAAAGAGCTTCAGCAGGAAAACCGATTCCGGGGTACGATATTAAAATTTTTGAAGAAAACGGATTTGAACTTGACGAACATAAAGAAGGGTATCTAGTTATCAAACTTCCGCTTCCTCCAGGCGCAATGTTGGGAATTTGGAATGATTACGAGCGTTTTGAAAAAAGTTATTTATCACAATACAAAGGCTATTATTTTTCAGGAGACGGGGCGATTAAAGATGAAGACGGCTATATTTTCATCACAGGAAGAGTGGATGATGTCATCAACGTTGCCGGTCACCGACTTTCAACTTCTGAAATGGAAGAAATCGTTTCCTCTCATCCTGATGTTGCCGAATGTGCTGTCGTCGGAATTGATGATGATTTACGTGGACAAGTTCCTTTTGCAACAATCGTTTTAAAAAATGGTTCAGAAATTTCTGAAGAAGATGTAGAGAAAGAAATCATCCTGAAAGTCAGAGAAAAAATTGGAGCTGTAGCGTTTTTAAAATCTGTAATGGTCGTAAAAAGACTTCCAAAAACCCGTTCGGGAAAGATTTTAAGAAAATTGATCAGGACGATTATTGATGGAAAGGAATTTCAGATTCCGTCAACGATTGATGATGAAATGATTATTGGTGAGTTGAAAGAGAAGATTCGGCAATACAGAAATTCGTAAAGTAAAGATGATGACAGAAATTATTAAAGCAAATACCGATGACGACAAGATTTTAACTGAGATCACAAAAAGATCAAAGGCCTACTGGGGATATTCTGAAGAACAAATGAGCAGGTGGTCAGATTTACTAACCATTACTTCAGAATACATCGACAAGAATCAAGTGTATAAATTAATTGTCAACCAATCGATTATTGCTTACTATTCTTATTTTGAAATTGAAAATAAGAATGTGAGACTTGACAATCTGTTTGTTTCACCTGAATATATCGGTAAAGGTTATGGAAAATTATTAATGAATGATTTTATTTTAAAAATAAAACAGAGCGAAAAAATCAGAATAATTCTGGACGCCGACCCTAATGCACAAAAATTTTATGAAAGTTTCGGATTTATAAAAATTGGAGAAAGTGAAACATCAGTTAAAGATAGATTTCTTCCAATTATGGAACACAAACTATAATGAAAATTGCTCTCAATCTGTCATGAACTAAAAACCTCTGTAAACTTCTCTAAGTGAAACGGCTTTGTGAGGCTTAAAAAAAGTCAGATAAAAAAACTTCGTGCGCTTCGTGTTCAATTTGAAAATCGAAAAGGCACAACTTAAACAAATAAAAAATTTAAACAATAAATAATTCTAAAAAGAAAAAGTATGAGAAATTACGTGATAGAAGATTTACCGCACTACTTTGAAGAGTACAAAAAATCAATCAAAAACCCGAAAAAATTCTGGGATAAAGTGGCTGACCAAAATTTTGTATGGTACCAAAGGTGGAGCAAAGTGGTAAAATATGATATGAATGAGGCAAAGATCACATGGTTTAAAGATGCTAAATTAAATATCACCAAAAACTGCCTAGACAGACATTTATCTGTGCGAGGAGAAAAAACAGCCATCATCTGGGAACCCAACGACCCAAAAGAAGAAGCACAGCACATTTCTTACAACGAACTCTACGAAAGAGTCAACAAGACAGCAAATGTTTTGAAAGACATGGGCATTGAGAAAGGCGACAGAGTTTGCATCTATCTTCCAATGATTCCAGAACTGGCAGTTACGATGTTGGCTTGTGCGAAATTGGGAGCAGTTCATTCCGTAATATTTGCGGGATTTTCGGCTTCTGCTGTGGTTTCCAGAGTTAATGACTGTGGTGCAAAAATGCTAATTACTTCAGACGGAAGTTACAGAGGAAGTAAAGTTTTAGATTTAAAATCAATTATCGATGAAGCAGTAGAAAAATGCCCTACCGTAGAAAAAGTTTTGGTAGTAAAACGCACCAACAACGAGGTTAAAATGAAGGAAGGCAGAGATTTCTGGCTGGCTGATTTGTACGAAAAAGCTTCTGCCGATTTCGTGACCATCATTATGGATGCAGAAGATCCTTTGTTTATTCTGTACACATCTGGTTCTACCGGAAAACCAAAAGGAATGCTTCACACTTCCGCTGGCTACATGGTTTATTCCGCGTACACCTTCAAAAATGTATTCAATTATCAGGAAAACGATATTTATTGGTGTACTGCAGATATTGGCTGGATTACCGGGCATTCTTATATTCTTTACGGACCGTTGTTAAATGGTGCAACCACTGTTATTTTTGAAGGCATTCCTACTTACCCTGAGCCGGACAGATTTTGGGAAGTTATTGAAAAACATAAAGTTACCCAATTTTATACGGCACCAACTGCAATTCGTTCTTTAGCAAAAGAAAGCGCTGAATGGGTTGATAAACACGATTTAAGCTCATTGAGAGTTATCGGATCCGTGGGAGAACCGATTAACGATGAAGCGTGGCATTGGTTTAATGATCACGTCGGAAGAAAAAAATGCCCGATTGTAGATACTTGGTGGCAAACTGAAACCGGAGGAATTATGATCTCTCCTATTCCTTTTGTAACGCCTACGAAACCAACGTATGCAACTCTTCCATTACCGGGAATTCAACCTGTTTTAATGGATGACAAACGCAATGAAATTACAGGAAATCAGGTGACCGGAAATCTCTGCATCCGTTTTCCGTGGCCGGGAATTGCGAGAACCATTTGGGGCGATCATCAAAGATACAAAGAGACCTATTTCTCAGCTTTTCCGGGGAAATATTTCACGGGTGATGGTGCTTTAAGAGACGAAGTGGGTTATTACAGAATTACGGGTCGTGTGGACGATGTAGTGATTGTTTCTGGACACAATTTAGGAACTGCACCGATTGAGGACAGCATCAATGAACATCCAGCAGTTGCAGAATCTGCAATTGTAGGTTTCCCACACGATATCAAAGGAAGTGCTTTATATGGTTTTGTGATTTTAAAAGACAGCGGCGCAGGTCGTCAAAAGGAAAACCTAAAAAAAGAAATCAATCAGCTGATTTCAGATCAGATCGGTCCGATTGCAAAATTAGATAAGATTCAATTTGTTTCAGGACTTCCGAAAACGCGTTCAGGAAAAATCATGCGTAGAATTTTGAGAAAGATTGCAGAAGGTGATTTCTCGAATTTCGGAGATACTTCTACTCTGTTGAATCCCGAAATTGTGGAGGAAATTAAAAATGAAAGATTAGGGTAAAAACATTTAAATACTAAGTAACTCTGTACTTTTATTGTGCAGGGTTTTTTTGTAATTAGATCAATAAATGAAGATTTAATAAAAATAGATAATATCTTAATTATTATTAATTTTTTATAGATAAAATAAAATATTTTAAATTTCATTAAATTTTTATCAATTATTTAAAAAATAGTTCTATCTTTAAGTACCAAAACAAAATTACTATGTCAAGCATTTTAACAGGAATATTTGAACGTCACAGTGATTACAAGCGGTTAGAAAACGAAGTTGAAACTTCGGGGTTTGAAAACTCTGATTATATAGTTTATCTCCTAGAAGATCATCCGCATTCACAATATATGGCGAGTGTACAGATTAGAGATAACGAACAGTTAACAACAGCGCAGAATATATTTCATCAAAATTCTGTTGTCAAAACGTATTTATTTGAAAACATGAGCATCGAACAAGCATCCTACAGCAACATAAAAAAATACATTGATGCAAGGTGTAGAGCTGAAATTCACAGCAGCCCTGATGTAAGAATCAAAGTACAGCATGACGGAATAAATTCTGAAGTGAAATCTTAAATTAAAAACTAAAAACTCATAACCGGATCCGTAGAATTTTTTCTACGGATTTTTAGTTTATAGAATTGACAAATAGCTATATTTTTCGTATTTTCGTTTAAACAAAGCCTTTTACACAAATGAGTTACGACCTAGAACAAGAGAATAAAGAAATCTTAACGAGGTATAAAGACCTGATTTCTAACACATACAGAACTTTGGATGAAGAGAACAACAAACTCATCCGAAAGGCTTTTGATATTGCATTAGATGCGCACAAAGACCAAAGAAGGAAATCTGGAGAACCGTACATTTACCATCCTATTGCTGTAGCTAAAATTGTCGCAACAGAAATCGGTTTGGGAGCAACATCGATCGCTTGTGCATTATTGCATGATGTTATTGAAGATTCAGATTACACCTACGAAGACCTGAAGAAGATTTTTGGTGATAAAATTGCGGAAATTGTCAACGGATTGACCAAGATCTCAATCATGAACCATCAGAACATCTCTGTGCAGTCTGAAAATTACAGAAAACTACTCCTCACGCTTTCAGAAGATTTTCGTGTGATCTTGATCAAAATTGCAGACCGACTTCACAATATGAGAACGTTGGAAAGCATGGCGCCGGACAAGCAGAAAAAAATTGCTTCAGAAACTGTTTACATTTATGCTCCACTCGCACACCGTTTAGGTTTGTACAATATCAAATCTGAACTAGAGGACTTATCTTTGAAGTATAACAGTCCGGATGTTTATAATGAAATAACGCAAAAATTAGAACTTGCCAAGGAAAACAGAGAGCGGTACATCGAAGAGTTTAAGAAAGAGGTTTCTGTACGTTTAAAAGACGAAGGGCTGAATGTCACCATCAAAGGCCGTGCAAAAGCGATTTCGTCGATTTACAGAAAAATGCTCAAGCAGGGCGTTACTTTTGAGGAAGTTTTTGACAATTACGCCATCAGAATAATTTATAAATCAGATGCTAAAAATGAGAAATTTTTGGCTTGGAAAATTTATTCGATTGTAACAGATGTTTATCACAGTAATCCATCGAGAATGCGTGACTGGATTACACAACCCCGTTCTACAGGCTATGAAAGTTTACACTTAACGGTGCTTGGTCCTGATAAAAAATGGATTGAAGTGCAAATCCGTTCAGACAGAATGGATGATATTGCCGAAAAAGGTGTTGCCGCACATTACAAATACAAAGAAGGTTATAAACAGACTAATGACGACCGAAATTTTGAAAAATGGGTTACCGAAATCCGTGATGTACTTGAGCAACAGCAGAATCTTTCAACTTCTGAGCTTTTAGATAATATTAAACTCAATTTATATTCTAAAGAAGTTTTTGTCTTTACTCCGAAAGGTGAGATTAAAATTCTACCGACCAATGCAACCGCTTTAGATTTTGCATTTTCTGTACACTCAGATTTAGGAATGAAGTGTTTGGGTGCAAAGATTAATGGAAAATTAGTCCCTATTTCTTATGTTTTGCAAAATGGCGATCAGGTAGATATTCTTTCGTCTCAAAACCAGAAACCAAAGTTTGACTGGCTCGATTTTGTGGTGACTTCCAAAGCGAAATCAAAAATAAAAGGGTATTTAAATTCTGAGAAAAACTCGCTGGTTGATGAAGGAAAAGAAATTCTTCGCAGAAAATTGAGGCATGCGAAAATCAATTTCAATGATGAAGAAATCAATAAACTTCAGAAATTTTTCAATCTGAAAACCTCTCAGGAACTATTTTTAAAATTCCAGACGAATGAGCTGGATGCTAGTAGTTTAAGAAAATATATTGAAAGTAAAAATGTATTCAACAACCTACTTTCAAGATTCAGAAAATCACCTACAAAAAACCAACATTATGTAGAGCCGAAAGAGATCAATCTGGATATGATTGTTTTCGGGAAAGACGAAGAAAAACTGAATTACAGTTATGCAAAATGTTGTACAGTAATCCCGGGAGACAAAATTTTTGGATTTATCACCATTTCCGAAGGTATAAAAGTGCACAGCGACAATTGTCCGAATGCGATCAACTTGAGAGCTCAATATGATTACCGTGTAATCCCTGCAAAATGGGTGAATGAAGAAAGCTTCAAAAACCGTATTAAAATTGAGATCGAGGGACTCGACAGAATGGGAATGATCAATGACATTACCGCAGTAATCAGCGGTGCAATGGGCATGGATATGAAGAGTATGTCAATTGAATCGAATAACGGCGTTTTCACCGGAAATATCAATCTTGAAGTAAAAAATAGAAGCCAGCTCGATGAAACTTTTAAAAAACTAAAAGATATCGACGGTGTTTCTAAAGTCATCAGAATTTAAGCATGAAATTAAGCATATACTTTAAAAAATTCTTCGAGAGCAGCCAGTCATCAGGGGTTTTATTGATACTTTGTGTCGCTTTGGCATTAGGAATCGCCAATTCTTCTTTGGCCGAAAACTTTCAGAACTTTTTAGATCAAGAAATTGGTGTTAATCTATTTCATCTGAAATATCCTGTCAGTATTTGGATTAACGATGGTTTGATGGCTATTTTCTTTCTTTTAGTGGGTCTAGAAATCAAACGAGAAGTCATCGAAGGTGAGCTTTCATCTTTTAAAAATGCTTCTTTGCCGATATTTGCCGCAATTGGTGGAATGATTGTTCCTGCAATTATTTATACCGCTTTTAATTATGGAACTGATCATAGCAACGGCTGGGGAATTCCGATGGCTACAGATATTGCTTTTTCATTGGCAATTATTTCGATGCTTGGGAAAAAAGTTCCAAATTCGATTAAAATATTTCTTGCAGCTTTGGCAATTGTAGATGATTTGGGTGCTATTTTAGTGATTGCTATTTTTTACACTGAGCAAATTCATTGGATTTACATTTTTCTTTCTTTAGGAACTTCAGTTTTGCTGTTTCTTCTGAATTATTTTAAAGTAACCAAAATCATTTTGTATCTGATTCCTGGAATTTTTCTTTGGTATTTCCTTCATCATTCGGGAATCCATGCGACAATTGCGGGTGTTGTTTTGGCATTTTCAATTCCAACAAATATTTCTACAACAGAAATTTCACCTTTAGAAAAACTAGAACATCGGCTTCATTTTCCGGTAAGCTTTTTCATCATGCCGATTTTCGCTTTAACCAATACCAATATTACTTTTAATAATGGAATGGTTGATGGGCTTTTCAGTGGTTTAGGTTTGGGAATTATCTGCGGATTAGTTTTAGGAAAATTGATAGGAATCAATCTTTTTTCATGGATTGCCATCAAATTTAAAATCAGTTCGCTTCCTCAAAACTCATCATGGACACAGATGTTGGGAGTCGGACTTTTGGCCGGAATTGGCTTTACGATGTCGATTTTCATCGCTTTACTTTCATTTAAAGGAGAAATTCAAATTCAGGATGAAGCTAAATTTGCCATTCTGATTGCTTCTTTTATTGCTGCAATTGCAGGATACATTATTCTAAATATGAGCTCATCTGAAACCATAGAAACTGAAGAGGATTAATTTTTAGTCAGACTCCAAGTTCCTTTTAAATTTCCCATTTCCCAAGTTCCTTTTTTGGTTTGCATATTTCCGATGAGTATAAAACCTTGTGGAGATTTTGCAGTTGTATTGAACGATGACATAATCAAATGGGTATCATATGAGTCTGGATTACCCGCTGTACCACGAATAACCTGTACGCTCGCATCTTTCCGTACATTCACGGTTAGTTGTCCACTCATATCTCCCGTATAACTTCCGGAATAATTTCCCATAAATTCTGAAGTGAAATTTTCCTGAGCTCTTTTCTCTTCAGCTTGATCAAGAATATGCTCACAAGATTGCATACTTAAAAGTGTACACGTAATCAATACTTTAACCGTTAGATTTTTCATCTTCTTCTTTTTTAATTTCTTGTATAATACTGCGGATATGCTCTTCATCACTGTCGAGATTGGGCTCTTCACTTTTTGACTGATAATGAGAGGCTTCTTTTTTGAGCTCGTCTGCCAAAAGTTTTTCAACTCTTAATTTTCGCAAGGCCATATTCAATTCATTCCCAAAAAGAAGGAGGTAAACGTTGACATTTACCCAGACCATCAATAAAATCATACTTCCAATCGATCCATATAGTACGTTATAACGTGCGATATTTTTCACATAAAGCGTAAACAGATAAGTTGTAAGAATAAATAAAACCGTTGTGAGAATCGCTCCCGGAACCGCCTGTCTGAATCTGATTATTTTCACCGTTCCCAACCAATAAAACATAGTCAGCAAAAGGAAAAAGAATACTGGAAATGATACAAAACCGATGATCTTTGAAAGGTTATTGACGAGCCAGGAAATATTATATTTTGGTGTAAAAAGCTTAAGAACAACCTCAGAATAGTAAACGCCAAAAAGCGCTAAAAATACAATGGTAACAAAGCCAATTGTGATGAAAAATGACAGAATAAATTCTTTAACATCAGGAAGTTTCTCTTTAGAATTTTCATTAAAACCATTAATAATAGAAAATGTTCCGTTGGTTGCAAAAACAAGGGCAATAAGAATCGTTAAATTACTGATTCCCTTCATATTGGGAATAATGTTATTTTCAATATAACCTCTCACATCTCCTTCGATATTAGATGGGAAAATATTGTGCATCAACACTTCAAAAATATAAAACTGAAGCTTATCATAATGCGGCATATAAGGCAAAACAGAAAGCAAAAACAGAATAAAAGGAAATAAACTCAACGTAAAACTCCAGGAGATTGCGGCGGCCTTCTTCCCTATTTTACCTTTGAAAACACCAGCAAAATAGATTTGAAATAACTGCCAAAGTGATATTCCCAAAAGTGGAATATGTATATCATCTAGAAAATCTTGAACTTTCAAAAGAAAACCCGGAACTTTTATTGCCATCTTTTATTTTAAAATTTGATCAATCTTGTCAAACTGTTGATTGACAAATTTAGGGGAATTTATTCTAAAACCCAATCCGAAACGAAATAACCAATTGGTCGTAGAGTAAAAATTCTCATTCGTACTGTTGATCCAATTGAGCTGTGCCCCTCCGCCGAAGAACCATTTTCCATTGTCAAAACCTATTCGTGTATTTGAGTTTAAACCAATATTAAATTCTTTATAATTTTCATTAATCAGATGAGCGTAATAAACCTGCGGATAAAGTTCCACAATTGCATACCAATTTTTCCCAATTACTTTCTGCATTCCTCCTCCGGTTCTCAACGTCAGTCGGATATCTTTTGTAATAGAACTCCCTGCGTCAGCATCCGAAAGATTTATCCCTTGATAAATGACATGGTTTGTATCTTTCATCATATTATATTGATAAAGCAAACCGGAAATAAGCACAAAATCATTTTTCAATGGCTTATAAGTCATATTGGTGTAGCTTCTGTAATTGTCTTTATTTCCCAACCAGAGATAACTTGTTTCACCAGTAAAAGATTGATATTTGGCATCAGGAAACAGCATATAATCGTCACTGAATTCTCCATTAAATTCATCTTTAAAAACAGTCTCAAAAAATCTTTTAGTGCTTTCAAAATACAAACCTTTCACCTGATTGTAATTCACATACTGTCTCAATTTTGGACTTAGGAAAAACGCAAATCCGAGATTAAAATATTTCGTTCTACCTTTAGTATCATCATCATTGTTGATTCTTACAAACTTAGGAGCAAACGAAACACTTGCGTCCAGCCATCGGTATCTCAGGAAAAATTCGGTATAAAAAGAATCATTCGGTTTGAGGAGAAAAGTCTGATCTTCATAGTAAAGTCCGAAAGAATTATTCACGTAACTGACACCGGCAACCAATGAAATTTTGTTGTGGTCTTCTTCAAGATATTTTTTCTCATCGGCATCGATAACTTCCTGACCGAAAGTTATTCCTGATAAGCTTAAAAATATAAATTTAATGAAAGAAGATTTCATCTTAACTGTGATAGTATGGTAAAAATACAGATTTTAAAATAATTCGTCAATTTTTTAATTATAAGTATCTTTGAACTTTCTTTTTTAAAGCTAAAAAATGCGCATTAATCTAATTTGTATCGGGAAAACCGACGATAAGGAAATCACTTCTTTGATCAGCTATTATCTCATCCGACTTCCAAAACACTGGAATTTTGAGATTATTGAAATTCCTGACATCAAAAATGCAAAAAATCTTTCACCTGATTTATTGAAAAAAGAAGAAGCTAAATTATTTCAAAATCATATTGATAAAAATGATTGGGTCGCGATTTTAGACGAAAAAGGAAAACAGTTCACCAGCAGAGAGTTTTCTCAGAAAATCGACAACTGGATGAATTCTTCCGTAAAAAAAATACATATCCTGATTGGTGGAGCTTATGGTTTTTCAGATGAAATCTATAACAGAGCCAACGAAAAAATGTCACTTTCTAAAATGACATTTACGCACCAGATGATCCGGTTATTTATCGTTGAACAATTATATCGTGCTGACCAGATTTTGCAGGGAAAACCTTATCATAATGACTGAAAAATTTATTTAAACTAAAGTTTTAGGTTAATTTGTCTTTTTGCCTCTCCCACTACAAACGCCACAGAATTTGCAATATTAAAACTTCTGATCAGATTAGACATCGGTATCGTTAAGTGATTTTCAAATAGGTTTAAAACATCTTTGCTCAATCCCACACTTTCTTTCCCGAAAACCAGCCAGTCACCATCCTGAAAATCTATTTCAAGATAAGATTTTTCAGCATGAGAACTCATCAGAAAAACTCTGGATGGATCAGGAATTACCTTCATCCATTCTTCAACATTGGCATATTCTGAAACATCAAGATGCACCCAATAATCTAAACCTGAACGTTTGAGGTTTTTGTCATCAATTAAAAATCCGAGAGGATGAATGAGGTGTAATCGGCTTTCGGTTCCTACGCATAATCTTCCGATATTGCCTGTGTTATTAGGGATTTCCGGTTCTACAAGAACGATGTTTAACATGAATGAATTTTAAAAGAAATTTAGTATTTATTTTTTGACACATTTTGCATACTGCTCAGTCAATGCCGCTTTTTCGTATCCTGTGGCAACAGCTTTATCCAGACTTGCACAAGCTTCTTTATCTTTTGCAGAATCAAATAAAATTAGTGCTTTCGTCACGTATGATTGTGAAAATTTCGGATCGATTGAGATTGCTTTATTGACGTCTGCTAATGCTTCTTTGTATTTTTTTAGTTTTAAATAAACATCGGCTCTTCCGTTGTATAGTAGAGATTCTGGCTTTTCTGAAAGTAGTTTATTGTAATCACTCAAAGAACCTTCAAGGTTGCCATTTCTTTTTTTCAGATTGGCTAAACCAGTTCTTGCAAAAATATTGTCGGGAGCAAATGTTAGAATTTGGTTTAAATCTTTTTCGGCTAAATCCTTTTTGTTTAAACCTTCATAGACTTTAGCACGAGTCAAATACATTTCAGCATTTTGATCGTCTGCAATTAAACCTTTATTCAGATAGTCAAGAGCTTTGGTTTTACTGCCTTTCTGATTGTGTAACGAACCTAAATTTGCATAAACCGCAGCCGACTTAGGATTTGATTTTAAAGCAGATTCATAAGATTTAAAAGCTTCTGCAGTTTTGCCTAAACGTCTTTGTGCAGTACCCAAATTGTTGAAATATTCAGATTGATACTGCTGAATCATTTCTTTGTCAGCCAGTTTTGCATACTGCTCTTCGGCACATTTGTAATCGGCCTTTTGCATGCATTCTTCTGCGATCTTTTTATCTTGAGCTGAGAAAAATTGTAGCGATGAAACCGCTAAAGTAATAATGAATAGATGTTTTTTCATTTTATATAGTTTGTTTGTTGATGACTTTTTTTGCGAGCACAGAAAATATCGCTCCCAATAAAATTCCAACAAACGCCCCCACCAAAATATCTATCGGGAAATGCACTCCTAAATAAATGCGACTGTATGATACTACCACAGCCCAAACAAATATAACATAAGGAAACCATTTAAGCTTATCTTTTAACAAAAAACTTAAATAACTTGCTAAAAAGAAGGTATTTGAGGCATGTGCAGAGTAAAAACCGAACTGTCCGCCACATTTTACAATTCTCATATAAGACTGTAAACTTGGGTCGTGACAGGGTCTTAATCTCGCAACGCCATACTTGAAAATCCCTGATACCTGATCGGAAATCGTGACCCCGATTGCAACGAAAAGAAGAATATACAGTAAAGATTTAAGCTTAAAATTTTTATAAAGAAAATAACAGAAAATGATGTAAAGCGGCACCCAGATCCATGTTCCGGAAACCATGAGCCAGAACTGATCGAATGGCGTATCACCTAAATTATTAAGGTACAGAAATGCCTTTTTATCTTCAAGAATGATCTCTTCCATTATTATCTGCTTACAGGCCCTTCGTAGGTATCATCATCCGAAGGTTTGATCTTTGGTGTTTCAGATACAGAAGGTTCACCGATCAAATCTTTCTGAATATTTTTTGTAGGATCAAAATCTTTGGCAGCATCTTTTACCTTTTCGATTTCACGTTTAATCTCAGAAACAGGATTGTCTGTTTCTTTCATGATTTCGGTTTTGATATCTTCTACTGCGCCACGCATTTTTCTTACTCCGGATCCTAGATCACGGGCAATCTGAGGCAGTTTATCCGGACCGAATAAAACTACAATCGCAATGGCGATTAATGCCATTTCTCCAATGCTTAATTCCATGATGCTAAATTACAAAAGATTATATACAAATGATGTTTTATGGCCTAATTTTAAACAAATTTTAAGATTTCTTTTTCTGAAAAGCATAATAAGTGACCGCCACACTAATCGTCATCAAAATGAACGCCAAAAAGAACGGAGCTCCCGAAAATTTAAAAGGGGCATCTTTATGTGTAAAATAGAAAAATAACTGCGTCATCATTGGCGGACCGATAATTGAAGTTGCGCTCATTAAACTCGTTAAAGCTCCCTGAAGTTCCCCCTGTTCGTTGCTGGGAACACTTTTGGTAATTACAGACTGCAATGCTGGCCCGCAAATTCCACCTAAACAATAAGGAATTAAAAATACAAACATCATCCAGCCTTCTGTGGCAAATGAGAATAACAACATTCCTAGTGCATATAAAGCCAAACCGTAGTAGATACTTTTTTGTTCGCCTAATTTTGGAGTTGTCCAACGAATTAAAACTCCTTGTACCAAACCTACTAAAAGTCCGACTACGCCGAGAGAAATTCCGACCATTCTTTCCGTCCAGTCAAATTCATACATTGTGAAGAAACTCCAGTTGCTTTGAACTGCATGACCTGCGATGTAGATTAAAATTAAAGCGACAATCAAACCTGAAATTTCCGGATGTTTGCCTAAAAATTTAAATGAACCAACCGGATTTGCACGTTTCCAGCTATATTCTCGTCTTTTATCTTTATCTAAACTTTCGGGAAGAATGAAATATCCGTATAAGAAATTTAATAAGCATAAAACTGCTGCTGCGTAAAATGGAACTCTAGCACCATAATGTCCCAAAACACCGCCAATCACAGGCCCGATGATAAATCCAAGACCAAACGCAGCTCCAATTAAACCAAAGTTTTTAGCTCTGTCTTCGTCGGTTGAAATATCTGCAATATAGGCACTTGCTGTGGTCACACTTGCTCCGGTAATTCCGGCAATAATTCTCCCTGCAAAAAGCCAGATTATTGTTGGTGATAACGCTAAAAGAATATAATCTACCGCAAAACCGAAAAGTGAAATCAAAATTATGGGTCTTCGTCCGAATTTGTCACTCAGATTCCCAACAATGGGCGAAAAAATAAATTGGGTAAATGCATACGCAAACCCAAGCCAGCCACCATATTTGGCCGCTTCGCTGATGTCCGCATGAATCAATTCTTTGATCAATGCCGGAACCACCGGAATGATAATTCCCCACCCTGTAATATCAATCAGTAAGGTGATGAAAATAAAGCTCATGGCGGCTTTCTTTTTCGATTTTTCCATAATGGTGCAAAAGTAAGGAAATATTGGGAAAAGGGATATTGTGAGTATAAAGTTTAATATTGCTCTTAATCTTTAGTTTTTAAATTTAATTCTATTGTTAATTATGAAACCCAAAATTGGTGTGAGAAACTAATTTCCACAGATCACGCAGATTTGCACAGATTTTTAAATTTAAAATAAAATTTCAGTAAAAATAAGAGTTTTTTAAATTCTGTTTAAAATAAGAGATTTATTTCCAATCTCTAAAAAGAGGAAAATCTATTAGAGATTAAGGCAAAAAAAGAGCCCTTCAGATGAAAGGCTCTTTTGTATTTAATGTAGTTGAATTTATTTTGAAGCAAGAACTTCTTTGTTTGTGGTTGTTTTACCATGTACTTCTTCTTCTTTTCCAGATTTCAAGAAGTCATAGGCAATCGCAGATGCGATAAATATTGATGAGTAAGCACCAAAGCCTATTCCGATAAGCAATGCAAACATAAATCCTCTAAGATTATCTCCCCCGAAAATAAAGATTGCAAGAATTACAAGTAAAACGGTAAACGTAGTATTGAAAGTTCTACCTAAAGTACTAGAAATAGAATCATCAAATAATCCTGCCAATGTTATTGATTTCTTTTCTCTTAAATACTCTCTAATTCTATCGAAGATAATTACGGTATCATTGATAGAGTAACCCAATACTGTAAGAATTGCAGCTACAAAATCCTGATTGATTTCCATATTGAATGGCATGATTCTGTGTAGGAGAGAATAAGCACCTAAAATAATCACCGCATCGTGGAATAAAGCTGCTACTGCTCCCAAGGAGAATTGCCATTTTCTAAATCTCACAAGGATGTAAATAAAAATACCACCCAATGCAGCTATTACAGCTAGAATACCATGCGTTTTAATATCATCAGCAACCGTAGGACCTACTTTTTCAGAAGATACAATACCTACACTAGCATTATCTGCTGATTTAAAATCTTGTATCGTTGTATTAGTTGGTAGATTTGATTTCAATCCTTCAAATAATTTTTGTTCAACTGTTTGGTCAGCTTTCAAAGATTCATCATCAATTAAATAATCTGTTGAGATCTTCAATTGTCTGTCATTACCAAAGGTTTTAGCTTCCACAGAAGAATTTTTACCATCTGAGGTTGCGAATACTTTTACTAGTTTTTGCTCAATATCTTCCGCTTTCACATCCTTATCGAATCTCACTACATAATTTCTACCTCCTGTAAAATCAATTCCGTATTTGAAACCGTTTGTGAAGATTGAAACCAAACATATAACTGTTAATATAGCTGATATAGTATAAGCGATTTTTCTTTTTCCAATAAAGTCGATCCAAGTATTTCTGAAAAGGTTTTTTGTAGGAGGAGTCCAAACAGACAGACCTTTACCTTTTTCTAATCTTGAGAAAATCATTACTCTAGAAAGTGCTACCGAAGTGAAAAGTGTCATTACAATACCAATCATCAGCGTTAAAGCAAATCCTTTAATAGGACCCGTTCCGAAGAAGAACAATACTACTGCTGTTAACAAAGTTGTAAGGTGACCATCGATAATTGCATTTAAAGCATGTTTAAATCCGTCTCTGTAAGCTTCAAGAATATTTTTCCTGCAAACAGTTCTTCTTTGGTTCTTTCATAAATAATTACGTTGGTATCAACCGCCATCGCCATTGTCAGTACAATACCAGCAATACCGGGAAGCGTTAATGTAAAGTCTCCGGAATCCATAATTCCGAAAATATAAAACAAGTTGATGATCATTGCAATTACCGCATAAACACCTGCTCCACCATAATAGAATACGATGTATACAATGATAATTAAAAATGCAATAGCAAAAGAGATTACCCCCGCATTGATTGATTCTTCACCTAATGAAGGTCCTACTTGTGTAGCCTGAACTACTTTTGCACCTGCAGGTAATTTACCAGCTCCTAAAACGTCAACCAATTCTTTAGCTTCTTCCTGAGAGAAGTTACCTGAGATTTGAGTTCTACCGTTTGGAATAGCACCAACAACATTTGGTGCGGTATATACTCTGTTATCTAAAGTTACTGCTACAGGTCTTCCAACATTTTTCTCTGTCAGAGTTTTCCATTCTTTAGCACCTTTAGAATCCATTTGCATGTCAACAACCACTCTGCTCAAATCATCATATCCGATACTAGCAGTTTCTACTGCACCATCTACCGGAGCTTTTTGATTGATGCTACCTTTGATTGCGTAAAGAACCAAGCTATTAGTATCCGTAGATTCTGGCTTGTAACCCCACAAGAATTGGGTATATTTTAAATTTGCAGGTCTTAATGACTTAGCAACTTTACTGTTTAAAACCTTATTAACAATAGCAGTATCAGATAACTTTACGCTTCCTACTGAACTTTGGCTTCCAGATTTACCTCCCTGCATCAAAGCCATTAGGTTTACATTTTTAGCAACACCTATAGAATCACCTTTAGCAGAAACTGCATTGGTTAAATTCTGGAAATAAGGTGCTACCTCACCAAATTGCTGCACTTCCCAAAACTGAAGTTTCGCAGAAGTCTGAAGCATTTTTTTCACCTTATCAATGTCTTTCATACCAGGCATTTCAACAGAAATTCTTGCTGTACCCGGAACTCTTTGAACATTAGGCTGAACAGCTCCCATTTTATCAATTCTGGTTCTGATTACTTCAAAAGCAGTACCCACAGAAAGGTCGATTCTTCTTTTTACAATACTCTGCACCTGCTCGTCAGTAGTATTAAATTTAATCTCAGAAAGGTTGGTGTTTCCGAAGATTTCAGGATCTGCAAGTTTTAGATTGGCTCCTTTTGCTTTGTTTACAGCATTAAACTCAACAAAGAAATTATCGATGTAAGGTCTTGTAGAGTTTTTCTGAGCTTCGTCAGTTCTGTTTAAAGCTTCAATCAAAATAGGATTGGTAGAATAATTGGTTAAATCATTCACCAAGTCTCTTTGGTTGATCTCCAAAAGAACGTTGATCCCTCCTTTAAGGTCAAGACCAAGTTTCATTTCCTTGTCTTTCGCTTTGGTGTAATAAAGTTCTGTGAAACCTAGATTAAGTGTATCCTTAGAAAGTCTTGCGATTTCTTTCTGATACTTTTCCGGATTGTCTCCTGCAATAGCAGTTGCCTGCTTTTCAATCTTGCTGGCGTACCATGTTGGTAATAGCTCATTTAAGCAAATTAACCCTAGTACAATAGCAACAATTGTAATAAGTCCTTTTCCTTGCATTTTGTTATAACTACGTTAAATTAAGTCGGCAAATATAATGATTTTCTTGATATTTTATGAATTTTTAAGAACAGAAATGGTTTATTTTCAGATATATCGGCATTCTGCTTTCAATTAAAGATTCAGCAATTTATCTAATATTTTTTAATAAAGTTTTCAATTCTCTTTTGGTATGAAATTTTCATTAAACATAATACACTAAATATCAAAATATTATGAGAAAATTATTACTTTCGGCAATCTTGTTATCTGCCTTACCTTTCAGTGCACAAAGCTTTGCATTGACGCAATTTGCAACGGGATTCACAAGCCCTGTTGAGATTACCCACGCCAACGACACCCGATTATTTGTTGTTCAACAAAACGGAATTATAAAGATAGTACAACCCAACGGAACCGTGAATGCGGCCGACTTTCTGAACATTAGCACGAAAGTCAATTATGGAGGTGAGCGAGGACTCTTAGGCCTAGCTTTTCACCCACAATATGCAACCAACGGATATTTCTTCGTTTATTATAACAATGCAGCAGGAAATATCATAGTCGCAAGATACACGGTTAGCTCTGGCAACACAAAT
The DNA here is from genome assembly GCF_003669035.1 of Chryseobacterium sp. 3008163. NCBI lineage: Bacteria > Pseudomonadati > Bacteroidota > Flavobacteriia > Flavobacteriales > Weeksellaceae > Chryseobacterium > Chryseobacterium sp. 3008163. The sequence goes on from NZ_CP033070.1 coordinate 538,219, forward strand.
GTGGCTGACGATACTACAGAAAAGATTATTTTGAATATCCCTAAGCCTTTTGACAATCATAATGGCGGAAGTATGCACTTTGCACCAGATGGTAATTTATGGATTGTAACAGGTGATGGCGGCGGTGGCGGTGATCTGAACAATAATGGTCAGAATAAAAATTCACTTTTGGGTAAGATGTTGAGAATTGATATTAATAATCCTACAGGACCTTACAATATTCCGGCTGACAACCCCTTTGCAGGGGCGGGTGTAGACGGTTCTGATGAAATTTGGTCTTACGGATTGAGAAATGCCTGGAAGTTTTCATTTGACCAAACTACAGGAAATGCGATGATTGCAGATGTAGGACAAGGTGTGATTGAAGAAATCAACAGAGTTCCGGTGACAACAGCAGGTGTAAACTATGGCTGGAGATGTTATGAAGGAAATAACACTTACAACACAGCAGGTTGCGCTGCTTCTTCAACAATGACTTTTCCTATTGCCGTGTATGATCATACCGGGGGAAAATGCTCAATCACAGGGGGATATGTTTACCGTGGAACGGCTTCACCCAGTCTTCAGGGGAAATATTTCTTCGCAGATTACTGCTCTACACAGATCGGAACTTTAGACAGCAGCAATGTCATTACTTGGACTACGCCATTTACCGGAAACAATTTTTCAACATTTGGAGAAGACAATCAGAAAGAATTATATGTGGCCGCAGTCAACAACGGAATCGTTTACAAAATCACAACATCAACATTAGGTGTTCAGGAAAATATATTCAAGGATGTTAAAATTCATCCAAATCCAGCGGATGAAAGGGTTTTTGTAGAAGGATTACAGACGGCAAATGCTAAGATTGAATTGATAAGTACCGAAGGTCGTAAAGCAATCGACAGTGTAAAACTAGACAGTGAAAACAGTTTTGATGTTACGGGAATTGCACCAGGAGTTTATTACATCAATATAAAATCAGGAGATTTGAAAGAGTATAGCCAGAAGTTGATCATTAAATAAGTTAATTTTCTCTCTCTGACTAAAATTAAATTTAAAAAACTGGGTGAAATCTAATTAACCAACATTTATTTAAACAAAAACAAGCGATTCAAAATTGAATCGCTTGTTTTTTTATATCGTCATCGAGAATATTCGGGTTTCAGGTTTGTTTCTCATCATTCTGAGATCAAATACCATGGCAACGTTTCTCGTGAAAGCTCTACCCTTTTCTGTGATTTTTATTTGATTGTCATGAATTTCAACCAACTCATCTCTTTCCATTTCTTGCAGCATTTCGAAAGCATTTTCAAGCTCAGGAAAAGAGTTTTGAAGATTAAAAGAAGTTTCCAGCTGACACATTAAATTTAAAATATGTCTACGAATTGTTAAATCTTCATCACTTAAAATATGTCCTTTGACCACAGGAATCACTCCTTCTTCAACAGTTTTCTGATACTCCTCTACCGTTTTCACATTCTGTGCAAAAGCATACCAGGAATCTGAAATGGCAGACATACCCAAACCTACCATTAATTGGGTTTTGCTCGAAGTATATCCCATGAAATTTCGGTGAAGCTTTTTCTGAATTAAAGATTGGTATAAATCATCATGCTCCAGAGAGAAATGATCCATCCCTACTTCAATGTATCCTAAATTTTCTAACAATCTTTTTCCGTCCTCATAAAGACGGCGTTTTTCTTCACCACTTGGTAAATCGTTTTCGTCAAAACCACGTTGCCCGACACCTTTCACCCACGGAACATGAGCATAAGAGTAAAATGCTAAACGGTCCGGTTTCAATTCCATTGTTTTGCGGATGGTATGTTCCATCGCTTCCCAACTCTGATGTGGAAGACCAAATACCAAATCATGACTGATCCCTGTATATCCAATTTCACGGGCTATTTCGGTAACTTCTTTTACTTTTTCAAAAGGCTGAATTCTATTGATTGCTTTCTGCACTTTCAAATCATAATCCTGAACGCCAAAACTTGCTCTTCTGAAACCTAAATCATACAAAGTCTGCAAATGCTCTCTCGTCGTATTATTCGGATGTCCTTCAAAAGAAAACTCCTGATGCTCGGCTATTTCAACCGTAGAAAAAATCCCTTCCAATAAAGTTCTTAGATTTTCAGGAGAGAAAAATGTAGGTGTTCCGCCACCCAAATGAAGTTCTTTCAGTTTTGGTTTTTCATTAAACAATTGTAGATACAGTTGCCATTCTTTTAAAACACTTTCAAGGTATGGAATTTCCACACTGTGTTGCTTCGTAATCCGTTTATGACATGCACAAAACGTACACAAAGCTTCGCAGAAAGGCAAATGAATATAAATAGAAATTCCTTCTTCAGCATTGGTTTCATTAAAAGACCTGATGACCGTTTCTTTCCATTTTTCTGATGAAAAAGTGCTCTCGTCCCAATAAGGAACGGTAGGGTAAGACGTATAACGAGGTCCGGGAATATTATATTTATCGATTAAAGAGTTCATTCAGAAAATTTAAAATAAAATTAAATCCTTGAAGGATTTTCGTCTTGCAAAAATAACCATTACAGATGACTTTTTGATTATGAATTATATTAGGTCTTATTTTATAATCAGTCTAAATACTTCGTCGGCAAAGTTTTTCCCGAGGTCAATATATCCTGCGCTGTCGTAATGCCAGGGATCATTTCCGTAATTGTATTTAGCTGTTGAGCGAACTATTGCTGCATTTTTATCGTCATTTACGAATTTCTCCTGCGCATACTGCACCAGCTCTCCGGTTGGCCACACTTTTCCTTTTTCATTTTTCCCGGAATCGGAAATTTTCCCGATAACCACCGGAAGATCATCCGTAAGTAAAGCAGCTCTCATCTGATTCATCAGAACTTTCAAATTTCCGTAATATCGGTTGGCAATAGCTTCATCATGGCTTGCATCGCCTTCACCCTGCATCCACAGAATTCCGGATGGGATGATTTCATCATTCTTGCCGTTTCCATCAATGTCGGTTTCGGCCAAAGCATTTTTTATGGTTTTAAGAAAGTTGTCATATTGATTAATTCCATTTTTACCATGAAAATCGGCATCCCAGCATCCAAATCCGCCTCTTGCAACACTGTCAATGGATGTTCCCTCTCGTGCATATTTAATCAAAGCAATTTTATCATTCGGAAAAAGTTCTTTGAGCCTTTTGGCAAAAGACAGCTCCGGACCGAATCTGTCTGAAAGCTGATTGGTTTTCCCATCCGTTTTAAATCCTGTTCCGTTTCCTGGCTTTAAAACGTCCCACTTCCCTATTCCGCCATTCAGATCGCCATCCGGAACTGAATTTCCCTGAAATATATAAACATCTTTAAATGTTTTTAAATCATTTGGTAAATCTTTATTATATCCAAATCCATTCATATTTGACTGCCCTGCAAGAATGAAAACCCTGGTTTTCTGAGTGTAAAATAATGCGGGCAAGAACAGAAGGAGAAATATTTTCAGATTTTTCATTGGGGAAATTTTATTCAAAGGTAATTTGAAAATATTGATTGTAAAAAAGAAAAGTTCTATGGGTGAGATTGGTTATTTCGAAAACAAGGTGCTGAACGTGCCGCTCCTACGGAGCTCATTGTAATGTCTAGGATTATTTTCTACAAACATATCGCTCCTACGGAGCTTCTCTAAGGCAATTGATAGGATTGACTTTTTATTTTAATTAAATCAAACAAGTTTTAAGAAATGATCTTGAGAGCAATAAGCTTTCTAAATTTTTAAATTAATACAACAGAGCGTAAGAATTATCAATAAATTCTTTTATTTTGCACAAACCATTTGATATCCATGCAAAATTTCAGATTGAAAGAATTTGTAGAACAGAACATTCAGAATTTTAATCCTAAAAACCCTCAGGATTTGATTAAAGCTGAAAAACTGTTAAAAGCCGAGAGCAAATTAAACCAAACTTTCAGCATTAATGAAATTGAAGCATTTTTAGATTTCATTAAAAATCAGAAACAGAATTTTGATGAAATTCTGAAATTGCCCGTCATCAAATGTATTTACACAGACATTTATCCCCAAAATCTTTCCTTTAAGCCTGATTTAAGAAAAATTTCCAAAGATGAGCTGGAAGATTTTAGCGAGTTATTTACTCCAAACCTGAAAGCATTTCTTTCTGAGGCTGTAAGGAAAAACCAATGGCAGAGTCTGATTTATTTTCAGCAATATTATGCTTCCTTTTTCAGTGTAGAATCTTTAGATTTTTATAAGAATTTACTGCACGATCGGAATCATTTAATCATTGAAGGTATACTGAAAAACAAAGATCTGGTCACTTTCAAAAAAAATTATCCATTTGCTACAGAACGTAAATTCTATTATCTGCAAGGTCTCATTGACGAATTTGAATTTGATGACGATGTACTTTCCATTAACAATGTAGTTGCCGAAATGCAACGAACGAACATTAACAATAAAGTCATTCTCGGTGAAATTCTGACGGCCATTTATGGTTTTAATTCTGAAAATGAGGTGACGAAAAATATCATCCGCAACAACCAAAGAGTTGCTCAGGAATGGAAAGATGAGAAAAGCGGGTTTCTCAATATGATTGCTTATCATATTGCGGGTTTCTTTCTAAAGAATAAAAGCCCTGCATTAATTATATTTCTGTCAACAGTTATTATTTTAGGATATCTTTTCAGTTTCATCTATGTTTTTAGTTTTGGTATCAAAGCATTGATGTTTTACCTGCTGACGAACGCAGTAGCCATCTATCTGGCTTTTAGAAATTTTAAATATTATTTCAGCCAAATCAACTTACATGACAAAGTGGATGCTTTAGGGAAAATATCGGCTACTATTCTGATTACGATGGTAATTTCTTTTCCTCTGATGGTTGTGGTGGGTATGGGTTCGCTTTACGTTTTCGACTCTGTAGCAGATCGTAAATTCCCTACACAAATCATTTTACCGGTAATCATCATCGGAGTGAAAATCTATATGTACAGAAACAGAAAATAATTATGTCGCAGCTTCAATTATTGGATATCATTAAAGAAACATTGCCCCATTTTGATGCCGGCAACCCTTCTGATTTGATAAAAGCCGAAAAGATTTTAAAGATTCACCAGAAAACAAATCCTGATCTGCAGCTCAATGATATTGAGAATTTTATTGAGTTTTATAAAGATAATGGTAACAAATATGAAGCAATTCTTCAGGATGAGAACCTTCAAAAGATTCTAAAAAATGAGGACTTCAAAATAGATTCTTCACAAAACAATATTCTCTCACAACCCCCTTCTCTGCGTGAAGATTTTGGAAATGATTATGAGGAAAACATTCAAAACTACATTCAACTGAACATTAAAAATAACAACTGGAAAAATATCAGAGTGTTCTATAAAAACTATTTCCCGATTATCAGTTATGAAAATAAGGATTTGTTGATCGACAGCATTACGACAAAAAACAATCTGGTAAGAGGAACAATTCCGTACACTGATCAGTATCATTTGCTTCTAAATCAATACAGACATTCGGTAGATCCTGATTTTTACGCTCTGCAATCGGATATTGATTCGGCTTATTTTAATGAGGAAATACTGGATATCAACAATGATTTGGCAAACCATCAGCATACAACTCAGCAGAATAAAGTCTTTTTAGGCAAAATTTTCGTGGCGCTGGCAAGCTTTGATGCTTATACCGAAGAACTGAGAGGATTATTAATAAAAAATTCAAGGATTGGAGCCAAATGGATAAATCCTACTTCAGAAATCATCACTGTAGAAAAGAAATCTACTCGAAAATACATCGAAAAAGAATACGGAAAATACGAAGAAATCACCTTGCTCGTAATTTATCTATCTCTCCTGATATTAATTTCTTTTTTTCTATACATAAAATTAGATGAATATTTTTGGACTTTCCCTGTCTTCGAAATTGCTTTCTTTTTACTTTTAAATAAAAGATTAAATGGTCATTATCAAGAAAATCCACCTTCAAATGGAAATCTTTCAACCCGCAGAAAGATTAAAAAATTGGTTGTGAAATTTTTTATACTTCAGATCTATTTAATAATTATCGCAATTTCTGTTGTAATTGGTTTGGGATTAATCGCTTTAATCTTTGCTTCTAGTGGTGTAGGTGCTGTGGGAATCGTTTTTGCAATTTGGATTATTCGGAGGATTATGAAAAGATGAAAGTAAATTTAATCTAAAAATTTTTACTAAAAAGCAAAAGCCATCCGAACAATCAGATGGCTTCTTCAATTATTTCAATCCCAGATTTCCGTCGGTGTCTTCAAACGGATTTTTTGGTTTTACTTTCAGCAAGTCATATAGTCCCTGGATGACATATTTTACTTCTTTAAAGTTGTTATTTTCCATGGCTTTGTCGCCGGCATCAAAAAGTTTCGTGGCTTTTTTCTGATCTTTATATTCGTCGATATCTCTGTATTTGTAGTAATAATACAATGATGCGTACGATTCATCTTTTTGATAGTAAATTTCCGAATGCAACTTATCTAATTCTTTCGTTTTTCTTTTGATGAGTGACTTCTCGTTGGATTCCAGAAATATTTTTTCATCTTTAATAATTTTTTGGAATTGCTCTTTCTGTCTTTGAGTTGCTTCTTCAAGCTGACTTTCCAAATCAGTCTTTGAAATTTTATACTCCTCTATTTCGTAAATGACATCACGAAAACGGACAATCTTGTCATATTCCTGCAAAGCACGTCTTTTTCTCTCATCCAACTGGAAAATCCTTTCGGTCTGTTCATCTTCCTGCACTTCAATCAGGTCAAATTTAATTCTGAAAAGCTCGTCTTTAATGTTTTTAAATTTCACCAAAACAGCAATATCTTCAGGATCTGCTTCATCTACATTTTGAACATAACTTAGCTCAGTTTCTATTTCATCAATTACTTTGTCGATGTCTTTCTGAAATTTATCTTTATTAATATGCTTTGTATGCGGATTGAACACTTCATTTTTCTCAAAATCTACCGAACTGATGTACACAGAAACCGACAGATCGCGGGACTCGCTCATGCTGAATTTCAGCTCGATATCCATTCCTTTTAATAGGTTAATCGGTAGATCTTTTGAATTGATTTCAATATATCCGATGCTCATATTGCTCGCAGGAAGTGTGGCATTTTTACCCTCAAGAATATTGATAATCAGTTTATCGTCAGCGTCTTTATTAAAGTTTTTTGAGGTAGTTTTATAAATAGTCTTTTTAAGCGGAAGAATATCATTTTTCTTAAAAATTCTTTCCAGATAAGTGCTTCCAAAATTATCATCCACTTCAAGGCAAATGTCATTCGGTAACGGCTGTCCGGAAATATTATAAATTCCGTGATTAATCGAAATATCATTCTGCTCAAAAACCACATTTTGATTTTGATCTGATACTGTCAGACTAAACTGGTTGATCTGCTTGGGAAGAATCTTTACAAACTCGGAAAACTTATTTTTAAAGCTCATCAAACCCGTATCAAAACCTCCGTCTTTTCGGGTAATTCTGTAATATCCATCAAAGTCTCCTTTAACGCTTCCCACCAGAAGTTCTTCATCATCCTGCGTATTGACTTCGTAGATCAATTTTAAATCAATCTTATTAGAATTTTGAATTTCTTTCTGGTCTGAACTTAAATGAGTTTCAGTTTTAATTATTTGAGTATCTTCTTCTTTAGTTCCTGCAAAATAGGCTGCACCCACCATCACTGCTGTCGACGGATCGATTGAGTGATCTACAGTAATTCCGAAAACCTCTTTCAGATGCTCTCTGATGTACGGAATGTAAGTCGTTCCGCCTACCAAAATAATTCGTTCAATATCACTCGTCGATTTTTGATTTTCTTCTAAAAGTTTCTTGATGAGGGTAATTGTTTCATCCACTTTTGGAGCGATGACTCTGTTAAAATCGTCTCTCGAAATTTCAAAATCGATATAATGATCACCGTCATTCAATTCAAGTTCGGTATTGATGGTCTCTTTTACGGATAATTCTTTTTTGGTCTCTTCAGCTTTGTACAACAGTTCATAGTATAGTTTTGCGTAAAAACTATTCTCTTTAGACATCAGCTTTTTGAAAAGTGATTCTTCATTCAAAACCGCTTCAATTTTCGGAACAAACAAATGCTCAATCACCAAATGGTCAAGGTCAATGCCACCTAAAAAGTTGTTTCCTTCATGATCTGTAATTTTCAGTTCCCGTTCATTGATTTTCACCAAAGCAACATCGAAAGTTCCGCCACCAAAGTCATACACCAGCCAGTTTTTTTCTTCAGACTGATCCTGAGTCTGAAAATTAGCATACGCCAAACACGCTGCAATAGGTTCCTGCAAAAGAACAACCTGCTGAAAACCTGCTAAAAGACCTGCTTTTTTGGTAGCATTAGACTGTACGGTATCAAAAGATGCAGGAATTGTGATGACAATAGATTGAGGTTTTTCGTCCTGAATAAAACTCTGCAGCTCTTTCAAAATCATCGCCGAAAGCTCTACAGGGCTTTTTTGTTCCTCGGTATCGGCAACATCGTACAAATGTTCTGTACCCATCTTTCTTTTGAAAGAAGAAAAAACATCCAGATGCGCTGATTTCAAAAGTTCTCTGGCCTTATCACCAATGAGAATTCTCCCTTTTTTGTAGGCTACAATTGAAGGTAACGTATCGCTGAAGCCTACAGGATTTTTATAAATCTGAACTTTTCCGTCTGCAAACTTTGAAATCCCCGAATTGGTAGTTCCTAAGTCTATCCCAAAATTTATGTTTCCCATCTTATTCTGCAATTACAATTCCCTTCTGCAACAATATATTTCCCGAACCGTCATTCTGAAAAATGGCAGGTTTCAGGACTTTGGTGATGATTGGTTTTGAAGAATTTCCAATAAGATTCGCTTCCAAAGAAGTGTCTCTGGAATCATACAGTTTCCCGATAGGATTGTTGACAGAATAGCCTAATTCTTCGAGCGCGTGATGTATTCTTTCAAAATTTCTTTCAAAGATTGAAATATCCTGATCTTTTGATTTTTTTTCTATTTCAAAGATTTGATTAATGATATTCAGCATGAATTATTGATGTTTTTAAAAGCACAATTTAATTATTTTTTGTTGAAAATAATCAATTGAATTTCATTTTTACGATTCTGTCTTTACCGGCAAAAACTACGGTATTTTTATCAATCCATTCACAAACGAAAAGTCCTTTTTCATCAGAAATTTTCTTCCATGTTTTTCCGAAATCTGAAGAATAGCTGATATGCTGATCGCCGACTGTAATGATTTCTTTCCCTTTAGATTCTGGTTTTATCTTCACGCAAGTTGTGTATCCCGCATTTTGTCCAGATGCCTGAATTTGCCAAGTTTCTCCACCGTCATTTGTCGTTGCAATATTGTTGGCGTTGGCGTCTTGTTTAGTATAATCACCACCGACTGCGATCCCGAATTTGTCATCTAAAAAATCAATTGAATAAATTCCCTGTGATGAAATTCCTTGAACAAAAGGAGTATTGAAAGCTTCCAATTTGTCATTTTTAAGATTTAATCTCAAAATTCTTGAAGAATTTCCTCCAGTTCCAATCCAAAGATAATTTTGTCCTACGGAAATATTGCTATTACTTGCTGCAAACGCTGCCTCACCAACATTCAATTTTAAATGTGAATAGTTTTTAATTTCGAATTTTTCTTTATTTAAATTGAATTGCAATAGTTTTAGCTTTAAATCTGTTGAAGGATCTGAAAAAGCATAAAATTTATTTTTATTAAAATATAGAGCATCATAAAAAGCAGTTTTTACAGTATCGGTGAATACAATTTTATGCGTGAGATCTTTCTTATCAATTTTAAAAAAATAAGCCGGGCTTTCAATATTTATCACATAAAACGATTTTTTATCCTGCGCCAAAGTTCTAAACTGCAATTTCTTCTCAGACAATTTTATCTGCTTTTGCTTTTTAGGATTTTTTAAATCTACATATCCGAATTTTGAATCTGTTCCGCTGTACCAGACTTTATTGTCGTAGATTTCTAGAGCTCTGATGCTGATTTTATCATTGAGTAAAGTTTCAAAACTTACATTTTGGGCAAACAAAAACATTCCGAAGAATAGAAATAGTGTGGGAAATAATTTTTTCATAACAGTCAAATTTAATCAAAAAAAAATTCCGCATAAAGCGGAATTTAAATTTATTCTTTATTGTCAATGTTGATATTGACGTCTTCTAAAGGTTTTTGTTCAGCCTTGAAGGTTTCTCCATAACCGCCATTCTGCAGTTTTGAATTTCTCTTACTGTAAAGGAAGTAAATAATAAACCCGATAATCAACCAACCAAATGAGTACATCTGTGCTTCTTTACTAAGGTTGAAAATCAAGTATACATTGATTGCAATTCCTAAACAAGCAATTACAGGCAATGCAGGAACTCTGAAACTTCTTACCAAATTTGGTTCTTTCACTCTTAAAACCCAAACCGCAACACAAACCATTGTAAAGGCAAATAAAGTTCCAAAACTTGTCATGTGTGCCAACTCGTTAATTGGTGTTAATGATGCTACAATTGCAATAACTGTCCCTAAAATCATTAAGTTTTTTCTAGGAACTCCAGAAGTAGGATTTACTTTTGAGAAAGTTGCAGGAATAAGACCATCTTTAGACATTCCTAAGAAAATTCTAGACTGTCCCATGATCATTACCATCAATACAGAAATCAAACCTACAGTTGCAGCAATCGTGATGATGTAACCAGCCCAAGCCTGACCTGCAATATCAAATGCATACGCAACAGGAGCTTTAATTGCATCCGGATATTTACCTAAAGGATTAAAATCTGTATAATGCATCATTCCTGTAAGAACAAGTGATACTAATATATATAAAATTGTACAAATTACTAAAGAAGTGATGATCGCAAAAGGAACATCTTTTTTAGGATTGATTGCCTCACCTGCCTGCGTAGAAACGGCATCGAAACCTACATAAGCAAAGAAGATAGCAGAAGCTCCGGCAATAATTCCGCCATAGCCGTATGCTTTGTGGGAGACTCCGTTTTCTGTAATGGTCGTTGCATCAGGGATAAAAGGTGTCCAGTTAGCAGTATCTATGAAGAATAAACCTGCAATAATTACGAATATAATTGCAGAAACTTTTAAGATTACGATAAAGTTATTGGCTTTAGCAGCGCCTTTTGTACCTCTCAATAAAATCCAGATTACAAATAGAACGATTACCAATGCCGGAAAATTCAAAAACAGTTTAAAATCTAATAATTCAGGAGCTGCATTAAAGTTATTAATGGTTTCTTGAAAACCTAATAATTTATCTGCAGGAAGTTTTCCTTCCGCAATCTGTTTTGTAGCTTCCCCGAATGCTTTATGAGCAGTTCCAGGATCTGTGGTCATCCAATAAGGTAGATGAAGACCAAACATCTTGAGAAGTTTACCAAAATAACCCGACCATGAAACGGCAACCGTCATCGATCCCATCGCATATTCTAATATCAAACCCCAACCGATAATCCAGGCAAAAATTTCACCTACCGTTCCGTATGCATACGCATAAGCAGAACCTTCCACGGGAAGTATTGACGCAAACTCAGCATAACACAAAGCTGCAAATACACAGGCAATACCCGCTACTACAAAAGAAAGTGCCAATGCAGGCCCTGCGTTGTAATAGGCACCAGTACCTGTAAGTACAAAAATTCCTCCTCCGATAATAGCTCCAATTCCGATAGCAGTAAGGCTCCATTTTCCTAAAACACGTTTTAGTTCGCTCTTCTGTATATCAGCTTCATAAGCACTCATTGGCTTTTTAGCCCAAATTTTTGACATATTTTTTATTTATTAAAGATTTACGAAAATATAAAAATTTTAACGATATTAACATTTATTAATAAAAATTCATGATTTAATTTACATTTAAAAATATAAAAAACTGATTTCCACTTGTTTTACATATTTTAAAGTGACTGTTTTTTTACTTATTTTTGACCTCATGAATGTATATGATCTCTTTGTAAAACCGTATGAAACCTATACTGATTTGCAAATTTTTCTGGAAGCTGCAGGAACTCTGTTCGGAATTTTGAGTGTTTTCTTTTCTATCAAAAAAAATATCTGGGTTTATCCTACCGGAATTATTTCTACCATCATTTATGTTTACCTCCTTTTTATTGCAGGATTGTTGGGAGATTGTATGATCAATGTGTATTACACAATCATGAGTATTTATGGCTGGATTTTGTGGCAAAGAAATTCTGAAGATAATATTCATGTGGAAGTTTATTGGGCTACTAAAAAAGAATGGTTGATTTCTATATTGCTTTTCGTATTCAGTGTGATTCTGGTGATGATTATCTATTTTTATAAACCTTTGCTTGACAACAACTTTATTTCAGAAAATGTGCAGTACGGTTTTCATCATCTGGATTGGGCCAACTGGATGGATATTTTCACAACATCAGTATTTCTAGTCGGAATGTGGCTGATGGCAAAAAGACGCATCGAGAACTGGATTTTCTGGATTTTAGGTGATCTTATTTCTATCCCGATGTATATTTACAAAGGTTACGGAATTACTTCGGTACAGTATTTGGTTTTTACTGTGATGGCTACCATTGGCTATATTCAATGGAAGAAAAATTTTAAACAAAACAATATTTAATAAAGATGAAAAATTTAATAAAAATAGCATTCTCAATATTCATTACATTAAGCTTGTCTTCTTGCATGTCTTACAATAATGCATACACTGACACATACGGAGATCCTTATTATAATGATGGATATTATTATGCGCCCCAAGGTTATTACAACACAGGAGGATATTATGGTAATGATGGATATTACTACAGAAATAACATGCAGTACCAATATGACAACGGTGTTCCTTATTACTATGGTAATAATAGAACGAAAGTTTATGTAGAGAAAAGAAGTACATCTCAAAGACCTGCAAACGGATTCACCAATAAGCCAAACAATAACAATAATGGCAATTATACTAATCCGAGAAACAATAATAACGGGAACGCAACCAATCCTAGAAACAGTGGATTTAGAAATCAGGGAACTAACAACAATAACGGACAAAGACCTCAGCAACAAAGTACCCCGAGATCAAACAGCAATAGTGGTTTCAGAAACAATACAAACAGTACCCCGAACACACAAAATACCACACCAGCTACACCGCAAAACAACTCAACAAGATCCGGCGGAGGATTCAGAAGATAATCATTCTAAATAAGTAAACGGACAGCCATCGCTGTTCGTTTTTCGTTTTAATTATAGTAATTTTGCACGTTAGTTTTTAGACAAAATAAAGTATGGAATTTTATAAATATCAGGGAACAGGAAACGACTTTGTAATGCTAGATAACCGCTCTGGAGAGTGGAATAATCTTTCTATTAAGCATATCCAAAAACTTTGTGACCGCCGTTTTGGGATTGGTGCTGACGGGTTAATCAAGATAAATACAGCAGAAGGTGTAGATTTTGAGGTTGATTATTACAATTCTGACGGTTCAAAAAGTTTCTGCGGTAACGGAGCTCGTTGTTCGGTTGCCTTTGCACATTTCCTTTCTATTTTTAAAAATAACAAGACCGTATTTACAGCAATTGATGGACTTCATGAAGCTGAAATCGATGAAGATATTGTAAAACTGAAAATGGGTGACGTTGATACCATCAACACTGATGGTGATGATTCCGTTTTAGATACCGGTTCGCCGCATTATGTAAAATATGTAGAAGACATTTCTAATTTCAACGTTTTTGCAGAAGGAAACAGCATCAGAAATTCTGCAAACTATCAGGAAAAAGGCATCAATGTGAATTTTGTTGAAAATATTTCTGATGATGAAATTTTCGTAAGAACCTATGAACGAGGCGTTGAGGACGAAACTTACAGTTGTGGAACCGGAGTTACCGCTTCTGCTTTAACTTTTCTCCAAAAAAGCAATCTAACCTCCATAAAAGTTAAAACGTTGGGCGGTGATCTTAAAGTGTATGCTGAAAAAAATGGAAATTCTTTCCAGGAAATTTGGCTCGAAGGTCCAGCAAAACAAGTTTTCAGTGGTAAGGTTGATCTTATTTAAATAAAACAAAAACTTTTAATCAATTATCTATAATGAAAAAAGCTATTCTCATTATCGTACTCCTTATTCTTGCTGTGGCAGGATTTTTTGGTTTTAAATTTTACAAAAAATATTACGGAAGCAACGTACAGAAAGATGGGTACGTTTTGATTCCGCATGGGGCAGAATTTAAGCAGATTTTAGATTCAATTACACCCTATATTGATAATAAAGAAGCATTCATTGATGTTGCAAAAGATAAATCGATGGATCAGTATTTCAAACCCGGACGTTATCATTTCCAAAAAGGAGCCAGCAATACCATTCTTGTGAATATGATTAAAGCAGGAAATCAAACAGCAAATTCATTCAGAATCGGAGATTTCGGAGACATTTATCAGATGATTGGGAAAGTTTCTAAGAAAACTGAGCTTGATTCATTAAGATTCGTCAATGATTTAAATAAAATTGCTTCTGAAAAAGGATACAAGAATGCTGAAGATCTTAAAAAATATTTTTTCATTGACACTTACAATTTCTTCTGGACGGTAACACCACAAGAGTTTTTCAAAAAATTTGAAGATCAGTACAATGAATTCTGGACTGCCGATCGAAAAGCTAAAGAACAGAAATCAGGATTATCAAGAGAACAGATTTATTCGCTGGCATCTATTGTTTACAAAGAATCTGGCGGGAAACCTGACGAGATGAAAACGATTGCAGGGTTATATCTAAACCGTTTCAGAAAAGGAATGAAACTGCAGTCTGATCCTACGGTAATTTATGCAATAAACAAGCAAACCAATTTTAAAGAGCCTATCAAAAGAGTTTTATACAAACATCTTACTACTCCATCGCCATACAATACGTATGCTAATGCAGGAATTCCTCCGGGACCAATTTGTGTAGTTGATAAAAATTCTGTGGATGCCGTTTTGGATGCAGAAAACAACTCTTATATTTTTATGTGTGCAGACCCTGCTAGAATGGGTTATCACAAATTTACAGCTAGTGCAGAAGAGCATGTTATCAATGCTAAAGCGTATCAGGATTGGCTCAATTCAAAAAATATCAAATAGTAAACATATTTAACTAAATTTTAACAATTTAGCAATTAACAAATCGCAGTAAAAGGCGACCTATCTATTAAGAACAATAAACGAATTGTGAGAGACTGAAAAATTAATTATTTAATAATTTCATAATATTAAATATGTTTTTCATGATTTCACTTAAAGAATCTCTTATGAATCAGACGGAAATAATCAGCATGATTACGAAGAAAACCTTGGGGTTGACTTTTGTATTATCTGCAGCGGCTTTTGCCTTCGGACAGGAAAAAGTAGGTGTAACAGGAACTATTGTAGATAAAAGCAATCAGCCGGTGCCTTATGCATCAGTTACATTTAGCAATAAAGCGAATAAACTTTTCAGTGATGCTACACTGACCGACGAAAAAGGTCAATACAAACTTGAATTAACTCCCGGAAATTATGATATTTCTGTTGAGGCAATCGATTTCAAGAAAAGTGTTATCAATAAGCAGATTGCAGCAGCTGGAAACATCGGTGCTTTATCAATTGAAGCTGAAGGATCTGCTACCAATCTTAAAACTCAGGACATTCAAGGCGTAACAATCACAGTTGCTACAAAGCCTTATAAAGTAGAATTAGATAAAAGAACATACGACCCATCTCAGGATATCGTAAGTAAAGGAGGTAACCTTCAGGATGTTTTATCGAATGTACCTTCAGTTTCTGTGGATACAGACGGAACGGTATCGATGAGAGGAAGTTCAAACGTAAGATTCTTAATCAACGGAAAACCTTCAGCTCTTCTTGGAATTGACGATGGTGCCAACGCTTTGCAAAGTATTCCTGCAGATCAGATTGAGAGAATTGAGGTAATCACCAACCCTTCTTCAAAATTTGAAGCAAGCGGAACGGCTGGTATTTTAAATATCATTTTAAAGAAATCTAAGAAAACAGGTTTCAATGGTAGTGTTATCGGAACTTTAGGATATTTACCTCAAACAAATTTAAACACTAACTTAAGCTGGAGAAAAGGAAGCCTTACGTGGTTTTTGAATGGCGGCGGTGGTTATCGTGAATCTAAGAATACGAATAAAACTGATAACTATTTTACTAATGTAACCAACATCGGTGGCACTTTACAAAGTAATCAGGAAAACATCAGCGACAGCAAAAATAACAATTATAATGCCTCCACAGGAATTGTTTACGATGTATCTGATAAAACTTCAATCAACTTATCAGGAACTGTAAGAACATTTGACAGCGAAAATACAGGTAACGTAACGTACAGCAACCAACTATTTAACGCTGCCAATACTTTTAGAAATAGAAAAACTAACAGTTTTAATAACAACCTTGCATTTCAGGGTGATATAGGATTAGATCACAAGTTTGATGATAAGGGTCAGAACATTGCTTTATCATTGAGTTTACAAAGTAACAGATCTTACAATGATACTGATATTAATGAAACGAATAATGGCAATTTTGAATTGCAAAATATCATTAATCAAACCACGAAGAACAAAACACTAATTGGTAAGGCAGATTATGAGCTTCCAATCGGAGAAAATTCTAAGATTGAAGCAGGTTACAGAATCGACATTAATCAAAATGATTATGATAATGATGTAAGAGAAAGCACTGCAAATGCACCAGCATTGAATTTCTTAGGAACATACACTTACGAAGCTAGATACAAAGAAATGTTTAATGCAGGATACTTACAATTCAAAAGTAAAGTCGGCAAGTTAAGTTATCAGTTGGGGGTAAGAAATGAATATTCTAATGTAGATATCGATTATACCAACTTGAATCCCGCAGATGAAGATATCAGAAGCAGAAAAAGTTATAATAATCTTTTCCCAAGTGTTTATCTTAGCTATGAATTAGCTAAAGACAGCCAGTTTTTATTAAACTATACAAGAAGAATAGATAGACCAAGATCTTTCTTTTTGATACCTAATCCTAACTACAACGATAACCAAAATATCTTCGACGGAAATATTGATCTAAATCCTTCTTATGTTGATTCATACGAATTTGGTTACAGTATTTCTAAAAAGAAATTTACTATTAACCCAACGCTTTACTACAGACATCAGACTGACGATACAAAAATGTTGGTGTATAACGAAAAGGAAACATTTATCAATAGCCTTGGTCAGCCGGAAGACAGAATTGTTTTCCATACACAACCTATTAACTTAGGATCTGATGATCGTTTTGGTTTAGATTTAAACTTTAACTGGGACGCAACAAGCTGGTTGAAGTTTTTAGGTAACGTTGATTTATTTGGGTACAAAACAAAAGGCAGCGTACTTTACAACACATTAGATAGCAAAGGAAACCCAATTGTAGCAACGGCAGACTTTAATGGTAGCGGTTTTTCTACAAGAGCGAGATTGACTTCAACATTTAAAATTGACAAAACATTCAGCTTCCAATTACAAGGTTTTTACAGAGGAGCACAGAAAACTGCTTACCAGGATAGAAAAGATATGTATGCGTTGAGTTTAGGAGCTTCAAAAACGATTTGGAATGGTAACGGAACATTATCATTCAATGTGCAAGATATTTTCAATACCAGAGCAATGAGATCTACCACTTATGGTGAGAACTTTACGAGAGAATCTTACATGCAATGGCAGCCAAGACAGTTTGCGCTTTCACTGACGTACAGATTCAAGCAAGGTGAAAAAATCGAGCAACCGAAGAGAAAGAAAGATGTAAATTCTAATGCCACAGGAGACGAACAACAAGGTCCGATGTAATCAGAGTTTAATGAACATAAAAAGTCCCGAAATTTAAATTTCGGGACTTTTTTTATTTTAATAATTTTGACATTTCAGCTTCGTAGATTCTTTTTCTTAAATCGCTTGATGAAAAGCGGTGATCTCTTTTATTATAAAAAATCTCAATACCTTTTTCTTCGCAATATTTTTTTCCGGTGAAATCTCTGTCCATATAATCATCTCCGATAATTCTCACGTCGATCACAAAAGACTTCAAAATATCTTCCAAATCTTCTTCTGTATAGTAAGGAATTATTTCGTTCACAGCATTGACAGCTTTTAACTGAATATATCTTTCAACAATAGTCTGAGTGGGCTTATTTTTTGTAGGTCTGTCGTGAGAAGGATCAATCTGCAATCCTACAATCAGATAATCACAAACTGTTTTTGCTTCCTCCAACATTTTGATGTGTCCTGCATGTAATAAATCAAATGAGGAAAATGTAATTCCTATTCTTTCGGTCTTCATATAAATTCTTGGTGTATTATTTTGTTATAAATTAATTTTTTCTAGACTCTAAATACTTCTGCCAATCCCATACCGTTTTTAATGCTTCTTCCAAAGAAGTTTCAGATTTCCAATTAAGTTCTTTTTCTGCTTTATCAACATTAGCATAAGCGATGGTGATGTCACCTTCTCTCCTATCGCAAATTTGATAAGGTACAGCAACTTCATTTGCAGATTCAAAAGCTTGTACGACTTCCAAAACTGAAGAACCTTTCCCTGTTCCCAGATTATAGATATCAATTACAGTTTCTTCTGAATTATTATTCATTAAACTTTTCAAAGCTGCAACGTGCGCTTTCGCCAAATCTACAACATAAATATAATCACGAACTGCCGTTCCATCTTTTGTAGGATAATCATTTCCCCAGACGCTTAGTTTCTCACGAATTCCTGCAGCAGTCTGCATCACGTAAGGCACAAGATTATTCGGAACACCAATCGGTAATTCTCCAAGCAAAGATGACGGATGCGCTCCAATCGGATTAAAATATCTCAACAGACAAATTTTACTTTTGTAAGCCGTAGCAAAATCTTTTAAGATTTCTTCTCCCATCTGTTTTGTTTTACCATAAACGCTTTCCGGCATTTTCAGCGGAGTATTTTCATCGATTGGCATTTCATCAGCCTGTCCGTAAACTGTACAAGATGAACTGAAAATAAAGTTTGAGATTTTTCTTTCTTTAAATTCCTGAAGAACATTGATTAAAGAAAACAAATTATTTTCATAATAATCAATGGGCTTTTGCTGGCTCTCTCCTACTGCTTTGAAAGCTGCAAAGTTGATACAACCTTCGATATTGTGTGCGTCAAAAACCTGATGCAAAAGTTCTTTTCTCTTCAAATCGAAAGGATAAAATAAAGGTCGTTTACCTGTAATTTCCTCAATATTATTTAAAATAAATTTTTCCGAATTGGATAAATCATCAACAATAACCACTTCAAAGTTATTATTGATCAGTTCTACCACGGTGTGGGAACCGATGTATCCAAGTCCGCCTGTTACAAGTATTGCCATTTTTTTATAAGTAATGTGTAATTGGTAATGAGTAATGAGTAATGTTAATTTGGTTTTCCTATTTCGTCGATTTCTAAATATTCAAATTTATCTATTGATTTATATTTATGAATTAAAAAAAGCACTCCAAATATAATTAAATAAGGTATTGGTGCAGTGTAAAAATCAGCCTTATTTTCACCAAAATCCTTTACTACAAAAATTGAATAAATTAGAAATACAGAAATTATAAGTAGTATTAACAATACTACTACTGAAAAGACAATAGTTGAATTTTTATTTTTTATAATTAGCATTACCAATGATATCAGCGATAAAATACTGATCAAAGTTATTGCTGTAAATGAAAATATATCTAATATACTATCAAAGTCTTTTGTCTCAATTCTATTGTTTACTCCTACTAAAAAAGAAATCGATATGGTAATGTTTAATAAAAGTATAATCCAATAAACAAATTTATACTTAAAAACTTTCCTTTTCATTCTTTATTTCATAAACTCCAACACAGCATCCGTAATATACTTCAACTGTTCTTCGTCTAATTCTGTATGCATCGGAAGAGAAATCACCTGATCCAAAAGCTTATCTGTATTCGCAAAATCTGCATCATTACTTTCCTGAAAATAAGCTTTTTGTTTTCTTAAAGCTACCGGATAATAAATCATTGCAGGAACTTCTTTTTCAGTTAAAAATTTCTGCAATTCGTTACGTTTTCCGTTAAGAATTCTTAAAGTATATTGATGAAAGACGTGTGTTGAGTATTCAGCTCTTTTTGGGGTTAAAATATTTTCGTTACCAGCAAAAGCTTCGTCATAATAGTCAGCTGCTTTTCTTCTTGCATCATTGTAAGAATCAAGATTCGGAAGTTTTTTTCTTAAAATTGCTGCCTGGAGGCTATCTAGTCTAGAATTTACACCAACCTCATCGTGATAATATCTTTCGTACATTCCGTGATTTACAATCCCTCTTATTTTATATGCTAATTCGTCATTATTTGTAAAAATCGCTCCACCATCACCGTAACAACCTAAGTTTTTAGATGGAAAAAAAGAAGTAGTTCCTACTGTTGACATCGTTCCTGCATCTCTTACAGTTCCGTCTGAAAATGTAAATTGAGAGCCGATTGCCTGCGCATTATCTTCGATAACGAATAAATTATGTTCTTCAGCAATCTTCAAAATCTCTTCCATATTCGCACATTGTCCGAAAATATGAACCGGTATAATCGCTTTAGTTTTTGGAGTAATCGCCTTTCTGATTTGTTCTGTAGAAATTGTAAAAGTATCATAATCTACATCTACCAAAACAGATTTTAATTTAAGCAAATGAATAACCTCTACGGTTGCTGCAAAAGTAAAATCAGCTGTAATTATTTCATCACCTTCTTGTAAATCCAATGCCATTAAAGCAATTTGTAAAGCATCAGTTCCGTTTGCGCAAGGAATTACGTGCTTTACATCAAGATAAGTCTCCAATTCGTTTTGGAAAGATTTCACTTCAGGACCATTGATGAACGCAGCAGAATCCATCACATTAAGAACCGCATTATCTACATCATTTTTTATTTTGTAATACTGACTTTGCAAGTCAACCATCTGTATTTTTTTCATACGTAAATTTATTTTTTCTAAGTTAAATGTAACCGCTTTACTATTATTATTTTTTCACACAAATCTTGCGCAGCGATTTCACAAACAAATATTTTCGTAAAAATAAGGAATTTAAAATCCTATCAAAAATTTTATTGAATTTGTTTTATCTTTATACAAAATAAAGAGATGAAAAAACTTTTATTATTTTGTTTTCTAACAGGTTATGGATTGAGTAATGCACAGACCGAACTTGTTTTTGTTTATTTTAATGACAAACCAAATAAGGCAGCATTTTATGCGAATCCTTTGTCAGAGCTCACTCAAAAGGCATTGAATAGAAGAACTGCTTTGGGAATTGCTCTCAATGATCAGGATGCACCTATCGAACAATCATACATTCAAAATCTTCAGAATTTAGGATTTACCATCACAGATTATTCTAAATGGTTGAACGGAGTTGCTGTAACTGTAAACCAGGCTCAGGTTAACTTGATTAAAGCACAGCCTTTTGTACAATCGGTAGAAAGTTTCGCTAAAAACTCTTCTTTGACCTTAAAGGCTCAACACTTTAATAAATGGGAAAGTTTTGAACAAAATCAAAAAACTTTAACAACTTTTGATTACGGATCTGGTTCTGCACAGATTGATCAAATTAATCTGCGACCACTTCACCTCGCCGGATATACAGGAACAGGAGTTACAATTGCGGTGATTGATACAGGTTTTCCTACAGTCAATACCGGTACTGCGTTCTCAAGATTATGGACCAATAATAAGATTAAAGGTGGCTACGATTTTGTCACAAAAACTTCAAATATCTACGAAAGCACATTAAATAACCATGGAACGGTGGTTTTAGGAGCTATTGGCGGATATATTCAGGATAGTTTTGTGGGTTCTGCTCCAGATGCAGATTTTTATTTATATCGAAGCGAAAATGCTACAGTAGAAGTTCCCGAAGAAGAATTATATTGGATTGAAGCTGCTGAAGAAGCCGATAGAAAAGGTGTTGACGTTATAACGACATCTTTAGGTTATAATATTTTTGACGACCCAAAATACAGTTATACGTATGCTCAAATGAACGGAACTACTTCTTTCATTGCGAGAGCAAGTCAAATTGCAGTAAGCAAAGGAATTTTTGTTTTGATCGCTATGGGAAATTCAGGGCAACAACCTTGGCATTACCTAATGACTCCTGCAGATAATGCACAAGTTTTTAGTATTGGTTCAGTAGATTCTGCGGGACTTTCTTCTGGATTTTCATCTTTCGGACCCAATTCTTCAGGAGTTATCAAACCTGATGCGAGTGCGAGAGGATCAGCAGCTACAACGGTGAATAATAATTCTACAATCTCTGTTACAGGAACTTCCATTGCAACACCTATTGCAGCAGGCGGAGTTGCATGTCTGATACAAGCATTTCCTGCAATGAACAGAAATACGATGAGAGCTCAATTAAAACAAACTGCATCACTGTTTCCGAGCCATACTGACCAAATGGGATATGGAATTTTAAATTTTGGAAGTTTGTATAATTCTGTTTTAAACACTTCCGAATTGGTGAAGAAAGAAAAATTGGTCATCTTCCCAAATCCGGTAAAGTCTATTTTAAATATTGCAACTGAAGGTGATGTTTCGTCTCTTGAAATTTATGACAATCTTGGAAGATTGATTAATAAAATTAATAATCAAAAATCAATGAAAGTCGAAGATTTTGCGAAAGGAGTTTATTATTTGAAAATTCAGACGAAAGACAAAGTTTATTACGAGAAATTTATAAAAGAATAATGTATTATTTTTACAATATAAAAAAGGATTAATAGAACGTTTTCAGCTAAAAAAACTTGTTATTTTGAATTTTTAAACAGAAAACAACTTACAGTTGTCATATAACAACTAAAAGTAGCGTAATTACAACTATTCGATTCTGGTTTCTTCACAGCTTTTGGTACTGATGTAAATATCTTTGCTTCATTAAAACAAAGAAAAAATTACACTATGTTAAACACTAAAATCATTGGCAATAAAATTGTCAAGGCACGAAAAGAGACCAATATGTCTCAGGCACAACTTGCAGAACTCTTATTTATCAGTCCTCAGGCAATAGGAAAATGGGAACGCGGAGAATCAATTCCTGATCTTATCACATTCAATCGTCTTGCGGAAATTTTAGGGGTAGATCTTAATTATTTTTCAGAAAACTTTCAGTCTGCAACAAGCGAAACAACATCTGATGAGCTTTCGGAAAAGCAAACTATTGAACTCCCATCCGAAAAGCAGGAACAAAAGCCTAAATGGAATATGTCACTCGGAAATTGGATTGATGCCGACTTTTCCGGATTGAAAAATCTTGATGAAAAGTTTGGCTCCTCAAATATGCAACGTTGTAAATTTGTTGGTTCAGATCTTTCTCATCTTATTCTAAAAAATAATAATGTTGATCTTTGTGATTTTTCAAAATCTGAGATTCGCAAAAGCCGCATTCAGAATTCTAATTTATCTAACAATACATTTAAGAATGGTTCCCTGAATGAAACGGAATTTTCTAAAAGCTACATCTCAGGCTGCGATTTCACGGACACCGATTTTACAGGAGTAATTTTAAAAGATGGCGGTTTCGAGAAAAATATCATTGCTGAATCTATCTGGAACCGTACTTCTTTCATTAATACACATATTGCTGACGTTGTTTTTGAAGGTAAGTTGGATGATTGCTATTTTGAAAATTGTAAATTTACCAAAGTGACATTTCAACATTCGGTACTCAATAACATTTTTTTTAAAAACAATAATCTAAAAAGAGTACAGTTCATCGATTGTCAGGCAGATAGAATAACTTACGAATTCCTAGAAAGTGGGAAAGCAGATATTAGCGGCATCACTTTATTAACTCAATAAAATAATATTAAAAAAATAGACTGTTTCGTTTTTGAACAGTCTATTTTTTTATTTAAGCTGAATTCCTACTCGCATTAATATTACCGAACAACGATCTCGTTACCAATTTTTCATATGCTTCTTTATTTCCTTCACCTTTCTGAATTTTCATTAAAGCGTATTGTTGAATGCTCAACAACGGAAGCACAATTTTCTCACGAATTTTCACCGACTTTCTTGACAATGGATCTTCTTCCTGAAGCATTTTAAACCCAGTCAATTCCAGCATAATATCTTTTGAAAGATTATATTCACTGAAAAGGACATTCCAGAATTCACCGAATTTAGGATTATCTTTAATATAGTAAGTCAATGGGAAATAGGATTTGTTCATACTCATCATTGAGTTTAAAACTAAAGTTTTAAAGAAGTCAGAACCTTTATACAATTCTCTCACTTCGTCGAATCTTCCCTCTTCTTTCAACTGCTGCATTGCAAAACCAAAACCGAAGAAACCGGGAACATTCTGTTTCAACTGCGACCAGGATCCTACAAAAGGAATGGCTCTTAAATCTTCAAATTTCAACTCGTTTCCACCACCACGTTTTGACGGACGACTTCCGATATTGGTTTTTCCGTAATATTCGAGTGTACTCATCTCCTGAAGATAAGGGACAAACATCGGATGCGCCTTTAAATCTGAATATTTTTTATAACTGATATTGGCCAGCTCAAGAATTAGCGCTCTTTCTTTTTCAGTTAAATCCTTTTTAGAGTTTTTAAACACATCATTTTCTACTCCGGCAGTCAACAGCTGTTCAAAATTATACTTTGCCTGCTCTTTATTTCCGAAAATACTTGTAATGGTTTGCCCCTGGATGGTTAATTCAATTTTATTAT
Source organism: Chryseobacterium sp. 3008163 (assembly GCF_003669035.1). Classification (NCBI taxonomy): domain Bacteria; kingdom Pseudomonadati; phylum Bacteroidota; class Flavobacteriia; order Flavobacteriales; family Weeksellaceae; genus Chryseobacterium; species Chryseobacterium sp. 3008163. The sequence goes on from NZ_CP033070.1 coordinate 562,994, forward strand.
TGGCAATAGTTTTTCCTTGAGAAGCGTAGAAATCGTGTGTTTTTCCACCACCTCTTGCCGGTGGACCGCCTCTACCGTCGAAGAAGACTACTTTAATACCATTCTCTTCTGACAGTTTAGTCAAAACTTCTTTCGCTTTATAAATTTCCCAATTGGCTTTCAAATAACCTCCGTCTTTAGTTCCGTCTGAGAACCCAAGCATAATCGTCTGCTGATTCCCTCTTCTCTCAAGATGTTTCTGATAAATCGGATTTTTATACAATTCGGTCATTACACTTTCGGCATTATCTAGACCTTCCATCGTTTCAAAAAGCGGAACAATATCCATATTGATTTCTTCGTCCTTGTAGCCTGTAATTTTGAAGAATGCATACACATTCATCACATCTTTCACCGCATCAGAATTGGAGATGATGTATCGATTCATCCCTCGGTTTCCGTTGGCAAACTGAATATCTTTTACCTGAGCGACGTTGATTAAAGTATCTTTTATAATATCCTCAAAACCATCAGCATCTATTTTCTCTGAAACCTGAATTAACTGATTAAATTTCTCATCGTTGCTAACCTCAGATTCACCAAATTTAGCTTTATAAACATCATCAATCACCTGTTGGTGGATTCTGCTGTCTTGTCTGATATCCAAAGTTGCAAAGTGAGTTCCGAAGATCTTCACACGGTCTTTGAAATTTTCAAGCTGATCGATGAAAAGAGAATTATGTTGTTCTACCAATATTTTCTCGGCTTCATTTAATCTTTTAAGAATATCTTCTGCGGTGATTCTTTCATTTCTAAAAATCGCAGTATAAAGCTCAGCACTCAGTTGTCCCAGAACTTCCGAAACTCCTCTGAAACTTAATCTTCTTCTTACATCTTTTAAATTTCCATAATATGATTTTAAAATGGCTGAACGCAGTTCTTCAGAAACTCTTTTCGTAACATCTGCTGTCACAAAAGGATTTCCGTCTCTGTCACCACCCGGCCAGAAACCAAGCTGAATGAGATCTTCATGCAAATGAAAATGCCCATTGCCAAAAGTCGTTTTGATTTTGGTAAATAATTCGCCAATCGTATCGTAATAAACATACCTCAGATAATGAATGATGCTCAAAGCCTCATCAATCGGAGTTGGCTTTTCTTTATTCACGAATGGAGTTTTCCCTAATTGCTGCAAAAGCATGTCAATATTGGTAATCGAATCGTCAGTGATTGATTTTCTTAAATCATGCAGAATTCTCTGTACCGAACTCGGATAAAACTGAGTGGGGTGAGCGGTAAAAACTACTTTCACCGTAAAATCTCGCAACTTTTCACGCACTTTCTCCAGTTTATGATCTTGCAATGAGCGCTCAAAAAGATTGGTTACCGTTCCGCTGTCACTTTCAGAATGTAAATTTGGGAACGCTGCATCTTCAATACTATCAAACAAAACAACTTGTCTCTCAATATACTGAATGATTTTAAACAACAATTCGAGTTTTTGTTCCTCTGTATGTAAATCGGTATGATTAGCAAAGAATTCTTCTACGATTTGTTCAGGAGTTTTTCCGGCATGGTAACCCTCTTTGCTTTCTTCATATAAAAACGGGAGTAGCATCCCGATGTTGGTCATTTTATCATAAGGCAGGCTCATAAATAATGAATTGTAAATTTGAAATTTATTTTCTACAATCTGCCTGAATTTTTCTGCGCGCTGGTCGTGTCTCATACAACAAATGTAATAGATTTTAAATTTAATTGCGAGCGATTGAGTTTAAAAAAGTGTGAAATTTAATTTATTTTTAATTTTCAGATAGGTTAAAAGAATAATAAAAGACAAGAATCAGCAATTGTTTAAAAAAATTAACCCTATATTTATATTCAAATTTGTTTACAATCATTTATTATGACTGAAAAACCATTATCTCACCAAACAATTGATGAGCTTTATCAGAACGAAAACAAGGCAAAAAAAAGCTTCATTAATAATATCATTCTTTTCCTTTTCATCATAGCAATTTCAATTTTCGTAACCTCTGAAAAAGGATTCGGCTTTTATACGTTCTTCCCAATATTCTTCAGTTATTCTATTATATCTTCTCATTTTAGATTGAAAAAAATCAGAGAAGAAATCAAGTCCAGAATATTGCATTTAAGAGGTTAATCATGTAATTATTTTTCAACAACAAGGGAATTCACTAAGTTTTCTAAGTATATTTTTTTGTATTTTCGCTCTGCCAAATTCAAAAAGAAATATGGATGTTTAAGAGAATACTTTATTATTTTCTATCATCACAGTTTTAGAGTAATAAAATACAGTTGTTATGAAAAATAATAAATTAGCAGACCTTACCACGGAACAGTTAGAAGCAAAAAAGAAAACACTTAAAGGTGCATTGATAGGATTGGGAATCGTTATGATTATTGCCTGTTCATTTCTCTTTTATCTTGCAATCGTTAATAAAAACTATGCACTTCTACCTATATCTACCGGATGTTTTATCACTCTACTTCCTAGCGTCATCGGTTTAAAACAGATTAATGCTGAAATAAAATCGAGAGAATCTAAGTACATTAAATAGTACTATTGTTATGCATAAAACCCGCATATATTTTCTTATTATAATTGCAATAATCACATGTGCCATTGGATTTTTTTTCTTAAAAATATTCCATTACTTTCTTTTATTTTCTTTTTGTCAACAATTGCAAACATATTCTTTGCATTCAGAGAAAACAAAATGGAAACATTACTTAAGGAGAACTCAAAAATCTATTCCAATGTAAATGAAATACAGATAAAAACTTATAAATCCATCAACGCCATTACTATTTTAACGTGTTCAATTTTTATAATAATCAGTACATTCTTTCTATATCTTGTCTTAAAAAAGGGAATAGATATTTTTTTTAGCCTTGTTGCAATAATGCCAATTACTGTGATAATATTTTTTGTATTCATGATTTATAAGGAAATAAAAAAAATGAACTCCACCATAATTACAATAAACAGCAAAGGAATACAAATATTGAAAAAGCCATTCATGAATTGGTATGATATAGAAAATGAAAGAATCATCTCAAGATTTTATACTTTTAAAGAATCAAAACATGACAATAGCAGTGAAGTCAATCATTTATTATTTTATTATAAAAATGAAAGAATTGAGATAGCAATTGATGAACTAGATATTACTGACTCACAATTAAATCAACATCTTAAAATTTTCCGCACAAGATTTAATGATGAGAAATCAAGATTGCAGCAACTTTAATTACAAAATTGCTGCAACTCCTCATAGTTTTAATAAAATTCAATCATACAAACTTTACACTTTTATTAACTGAAATTTCGCTACTCAATGCGTAAATTTGGTCTAAAATAAATTTAGAACAATGCTTAATTTCGAGTTAAAAAATCCAACAAAAATACTTTTCGGGAAGGGAGAAATCGCTAAAATTTCAAAAGAAGTTCCACAAGATGCCAAAGTCTTAATGATTTACGGTGGCGGAAGCATCAAAAGCAATGGTGTTTACGATCAGGTAAAAGATGCTTTGAAAAACCATGATGTTCAGGAGTTCGGTGGTGTTCCTGCGAATCCTGAGTATGAAGTTTTAGTAAAAGCTTTACAATTTATCAAAGAAAATAATATCACTTATTTACTGGCTGTAGGAGGCGGATCTGTAATTGACGGTGTAAAATTCCTTTCAGCAGCAGCCAATTACAATGGTGAACCTTGGGAAATTTTGAAAAAACCAGTGAGAACCCTTGAAGATGAAGGAATGCCCTTTGGTACTATTCTAACGTTACCAGCAACCGGTTCTGAAATGAATTCAGGATATGTTATCTCTAGAAGAGAAACCAATGAAAAGCTATCGTCCGGCGGTCCAGGATTGTTTCCTCAATTCTCGGTTTTAGATCCTGAAGTCATCAGATCAATTCCAAAAAACAAATTGCAAACGGTATTGCCGATGCTTATACGCATGTTTTAGAACAATATATGACGTCACCATCTTCGGCTGATCTTCAGGAAAGAATTGCCGAAAGTATTCTAATCTCTCTACAAGAAACAGCACCTAAAGTAATGAACGAAAACTTTGATTACGATGCGGCAGGTAACTTTATGTGGTGTTGTACAATGGCGCTGAACGGACTTATTCAAAAAGGAGTAATTACCGACTGGGCAGTTCATGCAATGGGACACGAACTTACCGCTTATTATGGAATTGACCATGCAAGAACACTCGCTGTAATCGCACCTTCTCACTACCGCTATAATTTTGAAACCAAAAAAGAAAAATTAGCTCAATACGCAGAAAGAGTGTGGAAAATAACTGAAGGAACTGTAGAACAAAAAGCAGAAGCTGCAATCAAAAAAATGGAAGCGTTTTTCCACAGTCTCGAAATTCAAACAAAACTTTCAGATTACACCCCAGATTATCAAAACACAGCAGAGCGTGTAGAAAAAGCTTTTACAGAAAGAAACTGGCTGGGTCTGGGAGAAAATAAAAATCTTACACCGCAAGATGCTTATAAAATTGTAGAAATGAGTTATTAGGAAGTCGGGAAGTCAGAAGATCGTGGTTAAAATCTAACGGATTGTAATTATAAAATTCAATATTTTTAAATTTCAATCTTCTGACTCTACTCTCTGAGAACAAATATTACATTTTTTATAAACATTAGTTTAAAAAACCTGAATTTCATTATAAATATTTCAAATTTATTTATATTTTAGCATATTCTTAAATTTGTGAAAATGAAAAAATACTTACTTTTATTTGCCTTTTCAGCCTTAGCGCTTAGTTCTTGTGAAGATGATGATATTCAAAACTATGAATTGGATATGCTAAAAGGTGAATGGAAGACGACAAAATCGGAAGTTGTTTCTGGAAAAGACCTTAAAACTGTACTCTCAACCGATACACCTACCGGATGTAGTGCAAAAAGTACAACAGAATTCAGAATTGATTACTATGCAGCATACACAGCAGTAACCGGAGTGGGAACAAGCTGTACAAGCACTAAAACAGAAGGTAAATATTCTTACGATGCAGAAGAAAAATTGCTTACTATTCAATATGATGACAATAGTATCTTTGTATTTAAAGTTATCATTCTAAGCAGTACAGAAATGAAATTGATGACAATGATTGGTAATATTGATCAAAACGGAGACAAAGTCATCGACTTTACCCAGATCAGCTATGTAAGATAAAATAACTAAACTCCCGATATTTTCGGGAGTTTTTTATTATATTTATTTCCTACAAAAATTAGACAACAATGAAGAAGATTTTCGCAGCATTTCTTTTGCTCACTTTTGCCCTTATTTTTTCGCAGGAAAAAAAGCCAATGTACTGGCAGGACATTCAAAATTTCAAAAAACTGGATCAGGAATCTGCACCGCCTAAAAATGCTATCCTTCTAATTGGGAGTTCATCTTTTACCAAATGGCAGGATGTTTCAGATTATTTTCCCGAAAAAGTGATTATTAATAGAGGTTTCGGAGGTTCAAGGTTGACAGATCTCAATTATTATTCTGAAGATTTATTAACCCCTTATCAACCCAAGCAAATCATCATCTATTGTGGTGAAAATGATTTTGCAGATGATGCCAAGTTAAAAGCAGATGTCGTTGTCGAGAGATACAAGACTTTTTACAGGAAAATTCGTGAAAAATTTCCAAATATTCAGGTTGATTATATTTCAATTAAATATTCTCCAAGCCGGGAGCATCTTTGGCCTCAAATGAAACAAGCCAATAAAAAAATCGCAAAATTCATGAAGAAAGAAAAAAATGCAGATTTCATAGACATTACAAAAGCAATGAACGATGCAAATGGAAATATTAGAAAAGACCTTTTTGTGGAAGACATGCTTCATATAACTCCTGAAGGTTATCAGCTTTGGACTAAAGTGATGAAACCTTATATGAAGTAAATTATTAGTAATAGAATCAAGTATTTAATTCAAATAAACAAAAAACGATTCCAATTTTTGGAATCGTTTTTCTTTATGCTTATTTCTTTCTCTTCGATTTTGAGATTGCTTTTTGTTGTGCTCGGTTGGCTCCGAATTTCTTAGGCTCTTTCCTTTTTGATGGTCCGCCCCAGTTTTCCTTCTTATTTTTATCTTTCTTCTCATGGAATGCTCCGCCACCTTCATAAAGCTTACCTTGTGCAGGATTTTTCATCAGGATAACATCTTCTTCCGAAGCAATCTTTTTAGGATTGATTTTCACTTCAGACGGGAAGTCAATATACCTTAATTCTTTATCCATCAATAATTCGATGTCAAGTACTAAAGTTTCTTCTTTTTTAGTCACAAAAGTGATGGCTTTACCATCTTTGTCTGCTCTACCCGTTCTACCAATTCTGTGAATATATTGCTCCTGAACCTCCGGAGTTTCAAAGTTGATAACGTGGGTAATATTTGAAATATCCAGACCTCTCGCCATAACATCCGTCGTAATCAAACCTCTGATCTCTTCTTTTTCAAAGCTTTTCATCGCTTTCAATCTGTAGTTCTGAGATTTATTTGAGTGAATTACATCAAATTCTTCCGGGAAAAGTTCATTTATTTTTACAAATAATAAGTCTGCGTGTTTTTTGTTATTCGCAAAAATCAAGACTTTAGACATATCTTGATTGTTCTTCAACAAATGCTCAAGCAAATTGATTTTGGTATTGAAGTTTTCAACTTTATAAGCGGTCTGCTCAATTTTCTCAAGCGGAGTTCCTGATTTTGCTAATGAAATTTCAATCGGTCCTGCGAAATACTGTTCAAGCATTTCGTCAACAGCTTCTGTCATGGTTGCAGAGAAAAGAATATTCTGTCTTTTATCTCTCATCATTTCAAAGATGTGTGTCAACTGAGGTCTGAAACCTAAATTCAACATTTCATCAAACTCATCAATAATCAGTTTCTGAACTTCTCTTAATGAAATGGCATTATCAATCGCTAAATCCATGATACGACCAGGAGTTCCAACTAAAATATCACAACCGTCGTTGAATAAAAGCTTTTGCGTGTTGATGTTTTTCCCACCGTAAATTCCGATTACTCTTGCAGTGATATTTTCTGTCAGTTTTTCTACGATTTCTGATACCTGAACGACCAATTCTCTTGTAGGAACTAAAACAACAACTGTAGGGTTTCCCGTTTTATTGTATTTCCAGGTCTTCAAAACCGGAAGAAGATACGCCAAAGTTTTCCCTGTTCCCGTCTGTGCAATTCCCATCACATCTCTTCCTGAAAGGATCGGTCCGATACTCTTCTCCTGAATTGGAGTAGGTTCAAATAAATTTAAATCTGCTAAAACATCAAGAACTCTAACCGGAAGGTCAAAGTCTGCAAAAGTGAGTTTTTCCATTTTGCAAAGATAGGCAATTAATTTGGTTGTGTATTATTGTAGAAATTTGTAGGATACAATATGAATTATGGTAAGTTTCATGTCCATTTTTTTTTGAAAAGTTAACATAATGTTTGTCATTCCATACGAAACTAGCCACTAAACTTTTCTATTCCTAGCTTCCTACGGAATGACAATTGGACGCATATTTTTAATATTAATAATCTACGTAAAATTACTTCCTCGTAATTCTCAACATAAGAATCACAACCAGTAAAACCGAAAATATAAATCCTAAAACCGCTACCAAGGACATCTCCCCAATTCTTGGTCCTGATTCTGAAACAAAAACAATTGCCGTGGCAATAATATTCGCTCCCAAAACCATCGCCAAAATCAAATTGACAATGCTCGATTTAATCAGCTGATTGGTCTTTTCGATATTTTTAATCTCACTTGATATAGTAAATTTATTATCATCCAGTTTCTGCAGAACAGAACGCAACTCTTTCGGAATTTCATCCACATTATCGGTGAAATTCATCATTTTATCCATTCCGGATTTGAAAAGCTTTTTGGGACTGATCTTTCTTGTCAGGATTTTTTTTGTGTACGGATGAAGACTTTTTACAATATCCAGATCAGGATTAATGGTTCTTCCGACACCTTCTATCAACCCAATTCCCTTGAATAAAAGATAGAAGTAATCTGGCATATATAACTGATTAACCTTCAAAACATCTTTCATTTTGTTGATGATAATATGCGGATCAATATCTTTTAGTGAAGTGCTGTGAACGAAATTCAAAACTTCTTCTACATCATTTTCAAATCTTCTTTCATCCGGAATTTCATAGCTGACCGCCATTTTTTTGAGATAACGAACAATTTTGTTGGAATTTTTAGCCACAAAAGCGACAATCAGACTTTCGAGAATTTCTTTATCATTCGGTTGAATTTTTCCTACTGCTCCAAAATCGATGAACACAACTTTTCCATCTCTTTTTACCAAAATATTTCCGGCGTGCGGATCAGCATGAAAAAAGCCGTAATCTAAAATCTGTGAAACAAAAAGTCTTAAACCAACTTCAGAAATGACAACGGGATCAATTTGATGTTTTACTAATTCTTCTTTGTCTGTTACTTTAATTCCGTCAATAAATTCCATGCAAAGGACATTATTGTTTGAAAATTCATCATAGACAATCGGAACGTATGTTTCTTTATTGTTTTTAAAATTTAAAGCAAACTGTTTGATATTATTCCTTTCATTAACGAGAGAAACTTCTTCCAGCAAAGATTTTTCGAAGGTGGCAATGGCTTGTTTTAAATTAAGTTTTGACCCAATCTCAGAATAGGTAGAAATCAATTTCACCAAATCTTTAATGAGCAGCAAATCATCTTCAATGACGCTGAGAACATCAGGTTTTTTGATTTTTAAAATGACTTCTTCTCCAGTCATTAGAGTCGCTCTGTAAACCTGAGCTATAGAAGCTGTTGCTAAAGGTTTTGTGATAATTTCTGAGAAATGCTCATTGACAACGATATTAAATTCATTTTCCAGAATTTCTTCAACATTCATTTCAACTACTTCTACCCGATCCTGAAGTTTCTGTAATTCCTGAATCAATTCTGGTGGAAGCAAATCTTCACGGTTGCTGAATGTCTGTCCGAGCTTCACAAAAGTAGGACCCAATTCTTCTAAAACCAATCGTATTCTTTCGTAAACGGTTCCTTTAGAAATAATTTCGTCAGACGACGCAGAACTTTCTTCCGGTCTTTTGCCCATTCTGGCAATCATATCTTTGAAGCCGTATTTACTTAAAACGGAAATTAAGCGTGCAGATCTTTTCAGCTTTCGCTGTTGTTTGTCAAACATAATTTTGAGGATGAATTGAATTGCAAAGTAACTTCAAAAATTATTCCGATTGGAAATTAACTGAGAATTATCAAGATAATTTTAAATCACTTTAAATCCCGTCAAAATCAATATTAAAAGATTAATCCCCAAAATCACCCAAAAGAAAAGTCGGCTTGGTTCGGAAATACTTTTCAGTTGATCGATGATTTTCACTTTAATAATTTCAGAAAAGCTTACGTTTTCGTCTTTGAAATCAATTTCATTCAAGTCTACTTTTTTAAAACCAAACGTGATAATTTTCTTCAGCCATTTGTTTTGTTTTGAATCTCTGATTTCCTGCAAAATTCTCAGCTGCAACTTAGTTTTGTCAACGCCTTGCTTGAATAATTCAGGTTGATGTTCTTTCACCTTTAAAAGAATTTTATCTATAATCGGGAACAATAATTTTTCACCTTTATCAGCAATCAGTCGGTTGATTGTTTTGAACATCACGTATTTATTTCCCATTGAGAATAATAAAAACGGACTGCCTATCATACTTAGCAACGTCAAACCAAACGCAATAGGTCTTTGCATAAAAAGCACAACAATGGCAGCATCACCATTTGTGTGAACTGGACCGCTGCCATTTGAATATGTTTGTCGGATGATTATCATTATTGTCGCAATGCAAAGAATTGCAATCGAGAATTGGCCTATCAAATTTATTTTCAAAAAGCTCAGAGTTGACCTTCCAAAAAGCTTTGCAAAATATTTGAAATCTTCGTTAATGAAACTCTTCTGTTTTTCTTTAATCATCATGTGTGTGAATTTTATATCTTAAAAATACGAAGAATTGAACACATGAAACCAATATTTAACTGAAATTATTCTGTAAAAACATATTCATTGTAATGTCCTAAAAATTTCACATTAGAACCTAAAGAAATAATCTCATCGATGACGTTTTGAGACAAAACATTGTGCCATTCACTGGCAACATTGATGAAGAAAAAGTAATTTCCCAAACCCGTTTTCAAAGTTCGGCTTTCAATTTTTGAAAGGTTCATTTTTCGCCATGCAAAAGCGGAAAGTACCTGATGAAGACCTCCCGCGTGATCTTCGGGAAGTGTGATGATAAGTGATGTTTTCTCAGAAGTTTGCGGTAAATCCAATTTTAAACTTTCTTTCTTTTTTGAAATCACAATAAACTTGGTATGATTCTGTTCAAAATCCTGAATATTTTGATGAATGATTTTTAAACCATACAATTTTGCTGAATATCGATTGGCAACTGCTGCCCATTTCTCGTCTGGATTTTCAGAAACCAATTTTGCGGCTGCGGCTGTTGAACTATAATCCTGCGACTGAATATCTTTATAATAATCATGTCTAAAGTGAAAAGTCTGCGCCAAGGCTTGAGGATGCGAAATGATTTTATCAAAAGTCTCGTTATCAGGATGAATCATCAGATGATGCGCGATCGGCATCACCAATTCAGTTTCAATAAATACTTCGAAGTCATAGAGATAATCCAATGTCATTGAAACCGTACCTTCAATAGAATTTTCTAAAGGAACGACCGCTTTATCAACTTCATTATTTTTAACGGCATTGAAACAGTCTAAAATGCTCGACTGTGGAACCAATTCTTCATTCGGGAAAATCTGTGTGGCTGCCAACTGCGTAAAACTCGCCTGTGGACCAAGGTATGCTATCTTCATTGAACAAATGTAAAAAATTAATCATAAAAAATGTTCGGATGAAGCTGTAAAACGATGAACCAATTTATTTTTAAAATTTAAAATTACTCAGTTGATCAAAATCTGAGCGATCAAATATATCTTTAATAACTCCTTCTTCCAAAATTGCAATTTTGTCACAGGTATGAAATAGAGTCTCAATAATATGCGAGCTAATCACCACAATTTTGTTTTTATCTTTCAGTTCACGGATGATTTCATATAAAATATGAACGCCTTCAAAGTCTACTCCATTAAAAGGTTCGTCAAGAATGTTGATGGGTTTATCGAGCATCAGCATTCCCATCAACGCAATTTTCTTTTTCATTCCGCTGGAATAATCTTGAACAAATTTATTGAGTGGCAACTTAAATTTTCTGGTAAGTTCGCTTACAGATTGCTGCTCGTTTTCTGAGAAATATTCTAAATACTCTTTTCCGGTGATGTATGGGTAGAAGTAGTTTTCAGTTTCGAGATAAGAAATGCTCTTTCTTTTGAGTTTTTCGTTATTCCAAAGAATTTCGCCAGTATATTTTTGATTCTGATACAGAGATTCAAATAGTGTAGTTTTTCCTGCTCCATTTTTTCCAAGCAAACCAATGATAGAACCTTCTTTTAAATTTAGATTCAAGCCTTTTAAGACATTTTTATCTTTAAAACTGACCGATAAATTTTTAATTTCCAACATAAATTCTGATGTTTTGTTTTGCCTCTTTGATATTTTGTTTGATTACGAAAATTGCAGGAATAATCAATATACTGCAGACAAAAAATTCTAAAAAGACAATCATTCCGTAGTAATTTCCTCTTTCTTTAAAGTTGTATATTTTGTATTTTCTGGTGAGAATCAAAAGGAAATACAGATTCATAAATACCATATAATACAGAAGATAAAAGCTTTCAGAGTAATTAAAAACCAAGAAACCAATATAAGTAGGCAGCAAAACAAGGTTGAAAAAAGCGAGATTATTTCGCAGTTTAAATGTAAAATCATACTTTTTAAAATACATTTCCAACATTTCTTTACTTTCATTGGGCTCAAAAATAGCGCCTATAAAATCAAATGTAAAAATTCCGCATAAAATAAAACTTGCCGGATAATAAGACGACATCACTAGAATTAGATAAACCAAAATCACCAAAATCGTATTTTTCCTAAAATAACTTTTCCATTCAAAAAGAAAAGTCGGAATAAAATTCCATTGAAGCCCGAAGCGAATTTGTTTTTTGGGATAGAAAAAAGCGAAGGAAATCACAGCAGCAAAAAACAGAAGTGCATATTGATCAATTTTATAATTGATGTTTGCTAGCAGGAATATGCTGTAAATAATTACCGATTCAAGAAAAACCACTAACCTCCATTCTCTTACGAAGACTTTTTGCAGAAACGGAATATCTTTTCTGTTGATGTGAAAAACAAATGTCAATAGAAAAAATAGTGAAGGATATAAAATTGCTAGAGGAAATTTCACCACCACCAGACATCCAAAAATTAAAAATGCAGGAAGACTGATTTTCGGATTTAAATTAAACATCCGCAAACTTTGATTGATTCGGAACTTGAAATGGGTATAAAACTTTCTCAACACTTTATTTTAAAGGTTTCTTGCTATATTTTTTTCTGAATTTTCAAATATATGAAAAATTTAAGATGAGTTGATTATTTTAATCACTTAAAAGTGATATTAATTGAACTATAAATAAAATCAGCTGTAAAAACACTTTAAATTTTGTCTAATAATCTTTATTTTTGTCAAAACTAAAAGATGAAATATTTCAGACTCATACATATTATCACAATACTTATTATTTTTATTTTAAGAATATTTTTTCCTGATTTAATAAATAATATTACATATAATATAAATTTGTTTTCTTATTCATCTCTTAACAACGCTGAAGTAAAAAGTTCAATTTTCTTTGTGTTTGGTCCATTACTATTTCTAAGTTATCTATTGGCAGGTGAAAATAAAATTTTCAAAATTTTGTATTGTATTTTAATTCTCCTAAATATCTCAGTAATTACTATGTTTTTGCATAAATTCTAAATAGTAAAATAAAAAACCAGCCTCGAAAAGCTGGTATTTGTTAATTTGCGTAATCTGACATTGATATTTCAGAAATGTTACTGAATTCAACTGAATCTTTTTCTTTATTGTATTTTAAATACATGGTTCTCCATTTCTCTTTTGCTACTTCTGCCTTTTCAGGATAATTGTCTTTCATAATAAAATGGTCTTTCATTTTATCAAAATTCTCATATTTTAATTTAAAAGTTTTATTCAGTCTTTCTGAAACTAAAAACTCGTAATCCTTATATTTAAAATATCCATATTTTTCATTTTTTACTTCATCATTAATTCTCTTAGAATTTTCATTAATGATTGTAGGTTTTTGATTGGCAAATAATAGCTCAGTGACATTCTTATTACTATCATCAGTTCCCGAAACAACAATAAATTTCACTTTCTTCTTATTATTAGAATCTGTAATAAATTTATCAATTTCAGAAATTATTTTTTGATTGTTAATAACCTCAGTAATTTCCGGGTTTCTATTACATCCGAGTAAAATTATTAAAATGCTTGCGATTAAAATATTTTTCATGCACTTAATTTTTTAAGAAAGAGATTTCAAAAATAATATAAAAATCCCACCAGAAAAAAGGCAGGATTATTTTATTCAATTGCACTATGAGTTTTTGGAGTTAGTTCACTACCCCGAATTTATTATTTTTAAAATCCAGTACAATAATGTTATTAACAAAAAACGCATTTCCTGTCAGACCGTCAATGTTCTCGGTTTTATTGAATTCCTGAAGTCTTTTGTTATCATTATACCAGGCATAATCATTTTCCAGCTTTCTTTTTCCCAGATATACTTTTTCTTTAATTGGTCGTCCATAAAATTTAACTTTTTCACCCCATGAATTCGCAATTATCGTATCTGTTTTGACAGTTTGGTCTACCGATGAAGTCCACAGCTCTTTATTGGTATTAATGGGAAATAAACTTGCACCTGTATCAAACATAAACCAATGGGTTTTGCCTGCAATAGTAAGAGGAATATTCAGTCTACCATTATTAGATTTTGCATCTACAAATGTCGTCATTTTCTTTAAATGGCTGTCTAATGAATCAAGGACACACATTCTTTTATTAGGATAATCAATGATAAGTATTTTATTATTAAACATATCTGCACCTAAAGTTCCGATGTGCTTAGGTTTTTTGTTAAATAATGAATCTGTAGGAATTTTATCTCCGTAGTTTTCTTTATACACTAAATTATCTTTAGACAGTTTTCCTAAATGATAAATCAGTCCTTTTGTCTTATACACTGTTTTTCCTCCATTATCCGTAGACTTAGAGCTTTCTATGAGGAAGTTTTTCACTTCACTTTCTTTATAGTAACTGTTTATTGTATTTCCGTAGACAAGTGTTGCATCGCTTCCCAAATCGAACTGAAGGGTGAAATTTGCATTTAAATCATTAACTTTAACAGGAACAAGCATGGCTACTTTATCAAAATTCTTTCCTGAAATCTTTGCGGCATACCATGAAAACGGAAACCATGGATAGTTTTCAGAAGGTGAATTATTTTTACTGGAAGCCATACAACTGGTCAGTATTGAGCCAAGTACGATTATTGTAATCAGATGTTTTATTTTCATTTTTTCGGATTATTAGCCTGAGAGTTGAATTGTAAAAAATTACTGGTGCTAAATGTATAATAATTCTACAAAAAAAGGGTCAATTTATTTTTCAATTTAAAAATAAAAAATAAAGGTCTCAGAGTAACGAAAATATCTTTAATTGAGACATAAAAAAGCTTTTTGATAATAACAAAAAAGCCTGCTATAAAGATATAACCAGGCTTTTTTTTATTTAAATAGTTCGTATAGGATTACTCCCACTCAATCGTTGCAGGTGGTTTGCTTGAAATATCGTAAGCTACTCTGTTGATTCCTCTTACTTCGTTGATGATTCTGCTTGAAACAGTATCTAAAAACTCGTAAGGAAGTCTACTCCACGTTGCGGTCATAAAATCGATAGTGTTGGCAGAACGAACTACTGCTGTGTATTCATAGGTTCTTTCGTCACCCATAACTCCGACAGATTTTACAGGAAGAAGAACTACGAATGCCTGAGAAACTTTCTCATACAAATCGTTTTTATATAATTCTTCGATGAAAATATCATCAGCTTCCTGAAGGATTTTCACTTTTTCAGCATCAACAGCACCCAAAATTCTGATTCCCAAACCTGGACCCGGGAAAGGATGTCTGTGTACCAAATGATGAGGAATACCCAATTCTTCACCCACTTTTCTTACTTCGTCTTTAAAGAGTTCTCTTAAAGGCTCAAGCAATTCAAATTCCATTTCTTCTGGAAGTCCACCCACATTGTGGTGAGATTTGATTACAGCTGAAGGTCCATTTACCGACTGACTTTCGATCACGTCAGGATAAATTGTTCCCTGCGCTAAGAATTTTGCTCCTTCAATTTTATGAGATTCTTCGTCGAAAACATGAATAAATTCGTTTCCGATGATTTTTCTTTTTTGTTCAGGATCGTCAACTCCGGCTAATTTTGATAAAAATCTTTCTGAAGCGTCAACCAATTTGATGTTCATATTAAAACTCTCGCCGTAATTTCTCATCACTTTTACGTCTTCGTCTTTACGAAGAAGTCCGGTGTCTACAAATATACAATGAAGCTGATCACCGATTGCTTTGTGAATTAAAACGGCAGCAACAGAAGAATCTACACCACCTGATAGACCAAGGATCACTTTGTTGTCTCCTACTCTTTCTTTGATTTCTTCAACTGTTTTGTCGATATAATTGGTCAGTTTCCAGTTTTTCTCTGATTCACAGATGGCAAAAACGAAATTCTCCAACATTTTACCACCTTCTTCTGTGTGAGAAACTTCAGGGTGGAACTGTACGCAGTAGATTTTCTTTTCTTCGTTGGCAATTGAAGCGATTACTCCTGATTTTGCATTTAATTCAAAACCTGCAGGCAACATTCCTACTTCGTCAAAGTGGCTCATCCAAACTACAGAATTCTGAGTAACGCCTTTTAATAAAGATGATTCTTTTACAATATCCAAATGTGCTTTACCGTACTCGCCTTTTACGCCTTTGTGTACTTTTCCGCCTAAAAGATGTGCGGTCAACTGCATTCCGTAACAGATTCCTAATACAGGAATTCCTTGTTCATACAATTCTTTTTCAACCAAATGAGCATTTTCTGCATTTACAGAGCTTGGTCCACCGGAAAGGATGATTCCTTTTGGCTGTTTTTCTAAGATTGTTGCTAATGGTGTATTGAATGGTAAAATTTCAGAATACACTCCCATCTCACGGATTCTTCTTCCGATAAGCTGGTTGTACTGAGATCCGAAATCTAATATGATAATACCGTTATTCATTGTATAATTGATGATTGATAATTTATAAATGATAAAACAAATGATGTTGATTTACCTAATTTTTTAAAAGGACGAAAACCCTAGCCCTGATGGAAGCGGCATCCTTTTTTGTTATTGCGATTGAGAAATAGTTCAACAAATTAATTCACGTTGTTCGCAATGACAAAAAAGATACAGCGGACAGCAGGTTCTCGGCTTCTAATAAAAAAGCCCCGAAAAAATCAGGGCATTATATTAAAATTTACCGATGTCTTCTCTGTAGAAACTGTAATCGAAGTGAACGTGAAGTGCGTCTTCATATACTTTCTTTCTGGCTTCGTCGTATGTAGCTCCCGTAGCAACTACGTTCATTACTCGACCTCCGTTAGAAACTATTTTGTCCCCTTTTTTTACAGCTCCTGCACACAATACCTGGCTGTGTTTTGCTTTTTCTATTCCTGTGATTTCAAATCCAGTTTCGATGTTTCCAGGGTAACCACCAGAACACATTACCAAGCAAACTGCTTTTTCGTCTTTGAATTTAAGATCTAAATCTTTTCCGTTCATACAATCGTTGATCACGTCTAACAGATTATTTTCCATTAACGCCATCAAAACTTGAGTTTCAGGATCTCCGAATCTCATGTTGTATTCTAAAAGATACGTTCCGTTTTTAGTTACCATCAATCCGAAGAAAATGATTCCTTTGAAACTGAAACCTTCTGCTTTAAGGCCCGTCAATGTTGGCTCTAAAATATTTTTTTCAAAATCTGCAGTATGTTCTGCCGTAAATTCCGGACTTGGTGCTACAGAACCCATACCACCTGTGTTTGGACCTTTATCACCGTTTCCAGCTTTTTTATAATCTTTTGCAGCAATACAAGGGAAGATTTTTTCACCGTTTGAGAATGCAATGATTGATGCTTCAAAACCTTGTAAATATTCTTCAATCACCAAACGAATACCAGCATCACCATAGATTCTTCTAATCATGAAATCGTGGATCGTCGCTTCAGCTTCTTCAAGAGTGTCGCAAATAACAACTCCTTTTCCGCCTGCTAAACCACTCGCTTTGATTACCAAAGGATATTCCTGAGTCTGTACGTATTCTTTAGCTTCGTTATATGAATCAAATACCACAGCTTTTGCTGTTTTGATATCATAGGTCTGCATAAATTTCTTAGAGAAAGCCTTACTTCCTTCAAGACTTGCTACCTTTTGGTTCGGACCGAAAACTTTAAGATCATGTTTCTTAAATTCATCCTTCAAACCAGCTACCAAAGGAGCTTCCGGACCTACAATCGTAAGATCTACTTTTTCTTTTATCGCAAAATCTCTCAATTCTTTGATTTCTGACATATGAACATTTTGCCCGATGGCATCTGTAGACGCATTACCGTTGGCAAAAAACATTTTAGTAACTCTGTTGTCCTTTTGAAGTTTCGCTGCCAGTGCAGATTCTCTTCCACCTTCACCTATGATTAATATTCTCATACTTTATTTATTTCTAATCTAGTTTACAAATATATAATTTTGAATGCTATAAATACAATCTCAAATTACTATTTTAATTCAATTTTAATGAAAGAAATGTCTTACACCTGTGAACATCATTGGGATTTTGTGTTCGTTGGCAGCATCAATACTTTCCTGATCTTTTACGCTTCCGCCAGGTTGAATTATTGCTGTAATACCTTCCTGAGCGCAGAAATCTACCACATCACGGAAAGGGAAAAATGCATCAGAAGCCAAAACTAATTCTCCTGTGAATTTCTCTTTTGCTCTTTCGATGGCCTGTTGAGTTGCCCAGATTCTGTTCACCTGTCCGCCTCCGATTCCGAAAGCCTGGATTCCGTTTGAAACAACGATTGCGTTTGATTTCACGTATTTTACCACTCTCTGAGAGAATAATAATGCTTTTTTCTGCTCTTCAGTCGGTTGAGTTTCAGTAACCACTTTAATATCGTCTGAGAAAATACTGTCGTTGTCCTGAACCAAGATTCCACCGTCAACTTTTACCCAAGTTTGCTTATCTGAAACCGGATTAACGATTTTTATAATTCTTAAATTTTTCTTTTTTCTTAAAATTTCCAAAGCATCCTCATCAAATTCCGGAGCCATTACGATTTCTAAGAAAGTTTTGTTTAATTCTTCAGCGGTTGCAGCGTCGATTTTGAAGTTGGCAGCAACAATTCCTCCGAAAATAGAAACAGGATCACATTCGAAAGTCTTTTTATAAGTTTCTAAAGCTGAAGTTCCAATCGCCACTCCACAAGGTGTGGAATGTTTTACGGCACAACAAGCCATTTCTTCTTTAAATTCTGTTACCACTTTCCAGCAGAGATCCATATCACGAAGGTTGTTGAATGACAATTCCTTACCTCCTAACTGTTCGAAATCTTTCATCGCACCATTTTCAAAAGTTGAAACGTAGAACGCTGCAGTCTGGTGTGGATTTTCTCCATATCTTAAGTCTGAAACTTTCTTATATGAAGCGCTTAGATAAGTCGGATAATCTTCTTCTAAAAGCATTCTTGAGATTGCCGCATCATAAGCTGAAGTCAAGTTAAATACTTTTCCTGCTAATCTTTTACGGGTTTCGATGAACGTGTCACCGTTTTGTTCCATTTCGATTTTTACTTTTTCGTAATCTTCAACGTCAGTAATTACAGTTACAGAATCGAAATTTTTTGCAGCAGAACGAAGCATTGAAGGACCTCCGATATCGATGAATTCAACTTTTTCGTGTAATGAAATGTCTTTGTTTACATTTTCAAAAAACGGATACAAATTCACAATCACCATGTCGATCAAACCGATATTGTGCTCCTGAACGGTTTTCATGTGCTCTTCGTTTGAACGAACCGCCAATAAACCACCGTGAACTTTCGGGTGTAAAGTTTTAACTCTTCCGTCCAACATTTCAGGAAAATCGGTCACCTCATCGATCTGAATCGGATTTAAACCAGCGTCTTTCAAATGTTTGAATGTACCTCCTGTAGAGATCAATTCATAATTTTGAGATTCTAAAAACTGTGCGAATTCTGTTAATCCGCTTTTGTCAGAAACACTGATCAAAACTCTCTTGCTCATAGATTTTTCATTTTTTGAAGCGAAAATCGCAGGATTGCGATTTTCACTCATTTTTACTTTTGTCCCTTTCAGGACTTTTTCAACTTTTACTTTTTACAGTTATTTCAAACTGTAGACCGGTTCTTTCACCTCCGATCTTACTTTTACTTAGATTTTTTACTTTTTCGAAATATTCTTTTTTTATCTAAGTGTGTCTTTTTTATTTAATATAACAATGTATCAGTTTAACAGTGTAACAATACCTTTAATTGGTAAATTGTTAGATTATTAGATTGGTACATTGAGTAATTTATTGATGGCTATTGGAAAAATTTCATATTCGATTTTGTGAACTTTTTCTGCTAACGTTTCGGGAGTGTCGTTTTCTGTGACTTCGAATGATTTTTGGAGGATTGCTTCTCCTTCATCGATTCCTACGGTTACAAAATGGACGGTTGCTCCGCTTTCTTTTTCTTTAGCTTCAATTACCGCATTATGAACGTGATGTCCCCACATTCCTTTTCCACCGTATTTTGGAAGTAAGGCTGGATGAATATTGATAATTTTATTTTCCCAACTTTCCACGAACTCAGGTTTGAGGATGGATAAAAATCCTGCCAATACGATTAAATCTGTATTTTCGGGGATGATTTTACCCAAGTCACTGCTAAAGTTTTTCCCTCTCGGAATCAACGCAGTTTCAATGTTGTGGTTTTTTGCTCTTTCGAGTCCGTAACATTCTCTGTCAGCAACAACTAAAGATACTTTTGCATTTCGGATTTCTCCGCTGTCGATGGTATCAATAATTCTCTGAAGATTGGTTCCTGAACCTGAAACGAGTATAACTAAGTTTTTCATTTTTATTTTGTGAGCCTTGTCAAGGTTTAAAACCTTGACAAGGCTTTGACTGTTATTAACTAGCCCCGATTGAAGCGGCATCCTTTTGTGTAGCGAAGCGGAACAAAAGATATAGCGGAAAGCGGGATTAAGCTCCTAAAATTTTAAATCGATCTTTTCAGCTCCTTCAGTGATTTCTCCGATTTCGTAAGCGTCGTCTAAAAGGTGAAGCACTTTTTCAGCGTGCTCAGGATCAACAACTACGATCATCCCTACACCCATATTGAAAGTTCCGAACATTTCTTCACGAGCGATGTTTCCTCTTTTTTCCAACTCCAACATTACGCTAGGAATCTGGATTTTTGAGGCATCGATTGAAGCACACAATCCGTCACCGATGATTCTTGGGATATTTTCGTACAAACCGCCACCTGTAATGTGAGCAATTCCTGAAACTTCCACTTCTTCGATTACGCTGTGAATATCTTTGAAATATAATCTTGTAGGAACCAAAAGTGTTTCATATAAAGGTTTTCCTTCAAATTCTTCTTCGAAATTCGGGAATATTTTTCTCACTAAAGAGAAACCGTTTGAATGGAATCCTGAACTTGGTAAGGCGATGATCTTATCTCCGGTTTTGATTTTAGTACCGTCAATAATCTGGTCTTTTTCAACAATTCCTACACAGAAACCTGCAACATCGTAATCTCCCGGCTGGTACATTCCCGGCATTTCGGCAGTTTCACCACCAATTAATGCACAGTTGTTGTCTTTACAAGCTTTTACCATTCCTAAAACGATTTCAGCAGCGATTTCAGAATCAAGTTTTCCACAAGCTAAATAATCAAGGAAAAACAAAGGCTTTGCACCGTGACAAAGGATATCGTTGGCACACATTGCGAAACAGTCTACACCGATAGAATCATATCTTTTTGAGTCTAAAGCAACTTTCAATTTCGTTCCTACTCCATCAGTTCCTGAAACCAAAACCGGGTTTTTGTAACCTCCGATTTCGTAAAAAGCACCGAAGCTTCCCAAATGATTCAATACATTGGAGTTGTGCGTTTCGCCCACCGCTTTTTTGATTTTATCAACGGTTTTGTAACCTTCTTCTTTGTCTACACCTGCAGATTTGTAAGTATTGCTCATAGTATGTAATGTAACAGTGTATCAGTTTAGCAGTATAACAATCTTTTCAATTGTAATCATGCCCAATTGGTACAATTTATTTTTAATTATCTCAATAAAAAAGCCGACAATCTTGGTAGATTATCGGCTGATGTTTTATCTCAGAATTTCAGAGGCCACAATTTTTCCATTAAGGGAAAAACATTCTTTGAAAGTGGACTGAATCTTCATTCTTTTTTTCTTTGTGCAAAGATATTAATTTTAAGTTAATATTCAAATGCTATTTTTCTAAGATTGTTTCAACTGCAGAAATCTTATTTACTTTTTCGCGTAACTCGCTGTCTTTTTCAGCGTTAGAAATCTTCTGAGCTTCTTTATCGAAGTTATCATTAAAGAAAGGAAGCGTAAAAGTGTCTACAATATTTCCGCCATGCAAAGGAAAACGTTTTTCTGCAGCTTCTAAAACTCCTAAACCGCCTCTTCCACCGGGAGCTGTCGCCATTAACAACATCGGTTTTTCGTTCCAGACTGCTCTTTGTTTGATTCTTGAAGTCCAGTCAAACACATTTTTAAATGCTGTTGAATATGTTCCGTTGTGCTCAGAAAGTGAAATTAAAAGTACATCTGCACTATCAATTTTTGAAGCAAAATCGATAGCTTGTTGTGGAACGCCACTTTCTACTTCACGCTGATGTTTGTAAATTGGCATTTCAAAATCGTTCATGTCTACGATCTCTATTTCTGCATTTTCGAATAAAGTTGTAGCATATGTTACGAGCTGTCTGTTGATTGATGTTTCGGAATTGCTTCCTGCGATGGCTAGGATTTTCATTGTATAATTGTTGTCTGTTTTTTATTTCATAAGGCAAAGCCCTATGCTTTGTTATGTCGCCCCTTTGGGGCTTGTTGGTGAGATGTTTTGTTTTATTTTATTGTACTGTTTTAAACCACCCCTTCAAAAATTCTTTGAATTTTCGCCACCCCTCCAGTGGAGGGGAATTTTGGTTTGCGAAAATATTACTTTTTATTTTAGATATTCAGGTAAATCCATTGGAACTTCCATTAAAAGAATTTCGGTGTCTTCAACTGCTTCGATGTTAAAACTTTGGGTGTCCCAGATTCCTAAGCCGTCTTTTTCGTTTAAGATTCTGTCACCAACTTTTGCGCTTCCTTTTAAAACAAAAGCATAAACGCCATTTCCTTTTTTGTTAATGGTGTAGTTTTTACCATTTCCTTTGGTAAAGTTGGCTAAATTAAACCAAGCATCCTGATGAATCCAAACTCCGTCGTCGTTTTTATTGGGAGATAAAATCTGTTGAAAACCGTTGATTTTTTCTCCGTCTTTGATGCTTTTTTGGTCGTATCTTGGTTCAACATTTTCTTCTCTTGGGAAAACCCAGATTTGTAAGAATTTTACAGCTTCATCTTTATTTTGATTGTATTCGCTGTGCATTACACCAGTTCCGGCGCTCATTACCTGAATTTCTCCTTTTCTGATAACTGCAGTGGTTCCCATAGAATCTTTATGCTCTAAATTTCCTTCTAACGGAATAGAAATGATTTCCATGTTTTTGTGAGGGTGCGTTCCAAACCCCATTCCTTGTGAAACGGTATCGTCATTTAAAACTCTCAACACTCCAAAGTTAGATCTTTCTCTGTTTTGATACCCCGCAAAACTAAAGGTATGATAAGAATTTAACCAACCGTGATCTGCGTGACCTCTAGAATCTGCTTTGTGATATACTGTTTTCATATTGTAGATATTTTTTTGATTATTTATAGTACAAATGTACAGCGAGCTTTGTCGGAAAATGTTGATGTAAGGTAAGAAGTGATTGTAAGTAAAATGTGAATTTTCTTCGACTTGAATTCCTTTTAGATTTAATTAAAGTTTTGGCTAAAGCCATTCATCCATATCAAATAAAAAAAGCGAACTAAAGTCCGCTCCTATTGATTAATTACTTTTTTTATTGCTTTTTATTTTTTAGAAGATTTTAATTCCTGTAACAAAACATCTTCTAACGCAGATTTTTCTGAAACCACTTTGTCCGAAACATCATTTGGAATCGTCATCGAGAGAACATATTGTTTTACTTTCCAAGCGCCGTTTATTTTTTCTAAAACTCCCGAGCCGCGGCAGATTTTCATCTGAGTATCTAATAATTCATCAAACCAAGCCAGCTTTCCGTCTTTGCTGAAATAGATATTTCTTTTCAAGGACGTGAAATTCCAGGTCTTTTTTCTGTCGAAATGAGGTTTTGCCCAAACTTTAAACTCTTGCTTGTTCCAAATTTCGGTTGCATCAGTTCCAATAAATGTTGATTCATCAGCGTAGAAGTCGAAATATTTTTCGAATTCAGCATTTGCTGCTGCCACATTAAAATCATTAAGCATTTTTGAAATTTCTATTTTTTCTTTTTCAAATTTTGCCTGAGCTGATAACGTGGTAAAACCGAATACATAAAGTATTACTGTAAAAATTATTGTAGTTTTTTTCATATTTAAATTATTTCACAGGTTTAATTGAGATAGCAAAACCTCCGCTTCGAGCCATTTTAAAATTGATTTTAGATTTGCTGTTAATCTGTTTTTTGTAAATATTATAACTCTGAGGATTGTCAATGTAATCTGCATCTTTTCCGTCTTCATAGATTATCGCTTCGTATTTTTTTCCTTTATCTAAAAATGAAAAACCTACCGTATAATCTCGTTTGTTCTCATCGGTAATTCCGCCTACGAACCAATTTTCAGTTCCTTTTGCTTTTCTGGCTGTAATCACGTAATCACCCGGTTCTGCAGAAAGTATTTTGGTATCATCCCAATCTGCCGCCACATCTTTGATAAACTGAAACGCATCCATGTGTTTTTTGTAGTTTTCAGGTAAATCTGCAGCCATCTGCAAAGGCATGTACATTGTCACATACAAAGCCAACTGTTTTGTCAAAGTAGTTTTCACAAAACGTTGATCTCCCGGAAAATAATAATCTAATTTTGTCTGGAAAATTCCAGGAGTGTAATCCATCGAACCGCCCATCCATCTGGTAAACGGAAGAATAGTCTGATGGTCAGGATTGTTTCCGGCAAACGCTTCGTACTCTGTTCCTCTTGCTGCTTCTGCTGAAATATAATTCGGATAGGTACGGCTTTCTCCTCCCGGACGAACAGATTCATGAGAATTGACCATAATTTTATAGTCGTTTGCTTTTTCAACAATTCTATAATAATGATTGATCGTCCACTGCGAATAATGATGCTCTCCTCTCGGAATAATATCGCCTACATAACCCGTTTTCACAGAAGTATAACCATATTTATTCATCATTTGAAAAGCCTGATCTGCCCATCTTTCATAATTCGTTGCCGAACCAGAAGTTTCATGGTGCATGATTAATTTTAAACCTTTAGATTGAGCATATTCGTTCAACATTTTAATATCAAAATCAGGATAAGGCGTCAGGAAATCAAAAACATATTCTTTCGAATGACCGAACCAATCTTCCCAACCAACATTCCAACCTTCAATCAACAATCCCTGGAAACCATTTTCAGCGGCAAAATCAATATATTCTTTAACTTTTGTATTATTGGCTCCATGTTTTCCGTTGGGTGTTAATTTAGAAAAATCGGTTACTCCAAGATGCACATTATCTGCTGTAGAATATGCCCACTGTGCTTTTCCGATGATCATTTCCCACCAGACTCCCATGTATTTTGTAGGTTTTATATAAGAAGTGTCGGTATATTTCGTAGGTTCATTCAGATTAAAAAGCATTTTAGAATCCATCAACTCTTCTGCTTTTGGCGAAACAATAATGGTTCTCCAAGGCGTCACAGAAGGAGTCTGAATATATCCTTTTGCGCCTTGCCTGTCTGCCGTAAGATGGGTTTTAAATTTAAAATTCTGAGCGTCAACTTCAAGATGAGATGCTGCATAATTAAGAACTGCCGCTTCTGCAATATTGATGTACAAAGGTTCTTTTCCGTTCTTTTTTAACATTAACGGAGACTGAACCGCATTTTTGATTAATTTCTGAGAAGCATTAGAATCAAAAGCTTTATCCCATTTTTGTGGAATTTCAGAGATATTGGTTTCCTGATATTTGTATTCCTGAGAATCGTAGTCAGCGACCATCCACCAGGCTTTCATATCCGTCAGAAAATCAAATTCTGTATCTTCTTCTCTGATGACAAAATAATTCAGGTTTTTTTGCTGTGGAAATTCATATCTAAAACCCAGACCATCATTAAACAATCGAAATTTCACTACAACACTTCTGTCCGTAGATTTTTGATTTAACGTAACCGCCAATTCATTATAATGGTTGATATAATTTTTCTTTTCGCCTAAAACCGGTTGCCAGGTTTCATTTTTTGAATCTCTTTTCTCAGAAGTTTTAACGAAATCATTATTCAAATCAAATTTCGCATCTTCAGTTTTAGCAATTTCAGAAGCAAATGTTACCGAAGTATCTTTAAAAAGCCTTAATCCCAATTTGGAGTCTTCAATAACAGTAGACCCGTTATATTTTAAATTATAAAAAGGAATTCCGTTTTTCAACTGGAAATTCATTTCAAATTTTCCATCGGGAGATTTCAACGACTGCGCATCTGCACCCGCAAACATCATCGTAAGCAAAACTGCGCTAATTGTAATTTTCATCTTATTGAATTTTATAAAGTTTAAAAATAAAAAATTAGCATCAACAATTAGTAACAAATCAAATAAAGATTCCTAACCGTTGTGCATTTTGAAAAATTGCAATATTGGATTCGTCAATTCGAGTGTTTTTTCGTAACAAAGTGGAGAAAAAATGTATCGAGAATAGTTTTATCTTCAAAATTACAAACTTCTCGATACTATTTTTTTTCAAAAATCTACTCGAAGTGACGAAAGTACTTTAAAATGTACAACGAGTAAAGATTCTTTTTATCTTTTATATAAATCTTTGTATTCAGAAAATAAGTGAAACGGCTTTGTTTATCCCAAATTTTTCACTGCATTTATTTCTCTTTGTTTTGCCTTGTTTTTAAAATTATCGCAAGGTTAGACAAAGTCTTTTTCTAAAAATAATTATTTTTTTATGCTAAACAAAGCCACTTCGTTTAATGAAGAAATACAATAGTTACTAATAAAGCTTTGCGAAAATATATTACATACATTATACTAAGCTAATTCAGGAATTTTGGCAGATTATCTTTATCTTTGCAGACTTAAAACTATACTATAAATGTCAAACAGAAAGATGATTACGGCGGCTTTGCCTTACGCAAACGGACCGGTTCATATTGGGCATTTGGCGGGAGTTTACATTCCTGCAGATGTTTACGCAAGATTTCAGAGAAGATCGGGAAAAGATGTTGCTTTTATCTGTGGATCAGATGAGCACGGAATTCCTATCACCATAAGAGCTAAAAAAGAAGGAGTTACACCACAGGATATCGTCGATAAATATCATGAAATCATCAAAAAATCTTTTGCAGATTTAGGAATTTCATTCGATGAATATTCAAGAACGACATCGGCTAATCACCGTGAAACGAGTCAGGATTTCTTTAAAGTGCTTTACGAAAAAGGAAAGTTCACAGAAGAAATGTCTGAACAGTATTTTGACGAACAGGCAAATGAATTTTTAGCAGATCGTTACATCGTTGGAACCTGCCCGAATTGCGGCAACGAAAACGCTTACGGAGATCAGTGTGAGAAATGTGGCTCTACCCTTTCGCCATCAGAATTGATCAATCCAAAATCAATGTTGAGCGGAAATGTTCCGATTTTAAAAGAGACTAAAAACTGGTATTTACCTTTAAATGAATATGAAGATTTCTTAAACGAATGGATTATTGAAGGTCACAAAGACGACTGGAAACCGAACGTTTACGGACAGGTAAAATCTTGGTTAACCGATGGTTTGAAACCTCGTGCCATGACCAGAGATCTGAACTGGGGTGTTCCTGTTCCACTTCCAAATGCAGAAGGAAAAGTTTTGTATGTTTGGTTTGATGCACCAATCGGATATATTTCTTTCACCAAAGAGTGGGCTGAGAAAAATGGAAAAGACTGGAAAGATTACTGGCAGAGTGAAGAATCTGATTTGGTTCATTTTATCGGAAAAGATAATATTGTATTTCACTGTATTATTTTCCCTGCAATGATGAAGGCTCACGGAGATTTCAAAATGCCTAAAAATGTTCCTGCTTTTGAATTTTTGAATCTTGAAAACGACAAAATTTCAACCTCAAGAAACTGGGCGGTTTGGGCACACGAATATGTGGAAGAATTCCCTGGACAGCAGGATGTTTTGCGTTATGCATTGCTTTCATCAGCTCCTGAAACGAAGGATAACAACTTTACATGGAAAGATTTTCAGACGAAGAATAATTCAGAATTAGTTGGGATTTTTGGGAACTTTATCAACAGAGTTGCGGTTTTAATTCATAAATATTATGACGGAATTATTCCTGCAGGAAATGAAAATGCTGATGAACTCAACGAAATTACAAAGGCAGCAACAGAAGTTGAAACCTTTTTAGAAAACTACGAATTCAGAAATGCTTTGACTTCAATGATGAATTTGGCAAGATTCGGAAATCAATATTTACAAATTGAAGAACCTTGGAAAACCATTAAAGACAATCCTGAGAAGGCGGCAAATTCACTTTTCATCGCTGCACAAATTGCAGTTGGTTTAGCACAAATTTGTGAACCTTTTTTACCTTTCAGTGCAGAAAAATTACAGAAGATGTTTAATGTTTCACAATTAAATTGGAGCGACATTAAAAATGAAAAAATCTTAATTAAAACTGGACATCAGATCAACGAATCGTCTCTTCTTTTCTCAAAAATTGAAGATGATGTGATTGATTTTCAAATCCAGAAATTAGAAAATACTAAACAAAACAATAAAAAAACAAATCCTAACGCCAACCCTATGAAAGACGAAATACAGTTTGATGATTTTACAAAAATCGACTTGAGAACAGCAACGATTTTAACTGCTGAAAAAGTAGAAAAAGCAGATAAATTATTAAAACTGACTGTTGATACAGGTGTTGATGTAAGAACCGTAGTTTCAGGGATTGCAGAAAGTTTTACCGCTGAAGAAGTGATTGGAAAGCAGGTGATGATTTTATTAAATCTTGCTCCAAGAAAAATCAGAGGAATCGAATCTCAGGGAATGTTGTTATTAACGACAAAAGCTGATGGGAAATTATCTTTTGTGACACCTGATGAAACGGTGGAAAACGGTATTGAAATAGGATAATTTTTAAATCTTAAAATATACAAATGGGCATTTTCTGATGCCCATTTTTTTTCTGAATAATGGTCAAAAAAAATGTTTTAAGTAAACTTTCCAATAAGGAACTAGAAAATTATTTAAACCCCCAAAACCGCTTCGTTCCAGAAGCTGTTCAGATGGCGCTTGAAATCCTTGAAGAAAGGGGACGGATTTTCAATGAATCAGAAAAAATCAACATTCAGAATATTATTCAGCAAAAAATAGAAACTGAAGCAGCAAAAAAGCACGAAGAAACAGAAGACTGGAAAGATCATATCACCAATGATCCATCCGCTGTAAAACTATATTCAAGAACATTGATTTTGGTTTCAAGCTTTTTTTGGGAACATTTTTCGGAGCAGTTTTATTAAGTTTAAATTTCTTAAAATTAAAAAAATACATTCCCGCAACTTTCACTTTTCTGTTTGGAACGATTTATCTTCCGTTACAATATTATGTTTACAATTTTTTAGTTGAAAATAATTTGGTAACTTCATCAAGATACAGCCCAGAAACATTTCCTATTATTTTAGGTCCAATAATTTTGATTATAATTTGGGTGACTACAATGCCCAAGAGAATCGTGTATAGATCCCAATCTTACTTGTTCCCTATTCTGTTTGCAGTTGTCATGTTATTTCTGATTTTCAACAATTATTACGGGTTATTTTCAAGTTATTTTTTAATGAGATTTTCAGAATAGAATTTCGTGAATAGTAGGCAATCATTTAACTGAACTTAAAACGAAGTTAAACTTAAATTTTCTTATATCCTTAATAGATCTTAATGGTTAAAAAGATTGTAACAGTAAATATTTAAGAACTTCAAATTTTTAGAGATTGCTTCGCTATGCTCGCAATGACAATTTTTATCCCTTAGTCAATTTTGCCAAATAAGAATCCTCATCCTGCAAAATCATTTCAATTTTGAAACCATTATTTACTGCTGCATTTTGCAAAGTATTAAAATCAAGATACAGCCATTTGATAGGGTCTTCAGACTCATTTTTATAGTGAACCACATAATCTAGTTCACCATAATATCCATTTGCGGGAATCAAAACTCCGCCATCTTCATCAACATCAAACATGTATAAAATATCGGTACTATCAATAAGAATTTGTCCGTTTTTATTTAATAAGGAATAAAGTTTTTTGAGGTAAATATCAATCACGTTCAGGCTTTGGAAGATTCCGGTTCCGTTCATTAACAGAAGAATGGTATCGAAAGTTTCTCCTGAAAATTCAAGCATATTCTGAGCAACTGCTTTCTGAATCCCCCTCAATTGGCAAACTTCAATTGATTTTGGAGAAATATCCAAAGCGGTAACCTCTAAATTTCTTTCATTTTGAAGATAGAGTGAATGCGAACCCGCTCCTGCTCCAATATCGAGAACTTTTCCATGAGCTAATTTCAAAGCTTTTTGTTCAATTTTGTTCATCTCCTCAAAATCTCTGAAAAGATAGTCTACCGGAAGTTCATCGAGTTCGGAAATTGAAGTTTCAGTCTGCAGATCTTCAGGATTTTCGTTGTGAAAATAATCCCAGATTGCGCGTCCCATTAAGTCTTTCATAGCATTAATTCTGGACACAAAGATAACATTTTACAATTTCACAGTGCATAATTTAGTATTTGAGTACCTTAAAAATGTTTTATATTTGGCATAAATAATAATTTTGTAATAAACTAAATAAAAATGAAATTTAGTCAACGAATAGGTAAAAGTATCATAATAAAAGATATTCAAATTGAAAGTATTGATAATGATCTAAAAAATGGACTTTGGAATATTTATGATCTCTACTTATTAGGGCGGATTAGTGAAGAATATGACTATTATCACAATGTAATCCCATCTGTCTTTTTCAGTAACTCTTTATGGCATAATTTATTTAAATATCCAATAGATCAAATACCTTCATACTTTCCTGATGTAAAAACCTCTATTAGAATTTTTTTTTCAATACTGATTGGTATAAACTTTATGACTTAATCGAATATAGTATAGAGCTAGCAGAAAATTCTATATTTACAGATTGTATAAATACAGAAGAATTATATGAAAATTTTAATCTAATTCTTGAAAGGGAATTTGCTGGATATAGATTTATTGACGGTGAACTTGTTCCAATAACCAACAAAACAGAAATAAAAGAGATTGAAGAATCTTTATTTATAACTCAAGACTTCACATCACTTAAATCTTGTAATACACATCTAAAATCATCATTATCAAAACTTTCTGATAGACTTAATCCCGATTATAGAAACTCTATAAAAGAATCAATTTCAGCAGTTGAATCAATTTCAAAAATTATTTCAAATAATTCAAAAGATAGTTTGGGTGGCGCATTGGACAAAATCAAAGGTAAATTAAAAATCCATTCCGCACTTGAAAGGGGTTTCAAACAAATCTATGGTTATACAAGTGATACAGATGGAATAAGGCATGCTTTGACTGAAGACAATAACTGTGATTTTGAAGATGCAAAATTTATGTTAGTATCATGTAGTGCTTTTATAAATTATTTAGTAATTAAAGCTGATAAAGCAGGAATTACTTTTAATTAATTTTTTAAAGACTATCACCATCATCCACATTTTCTATTTTTAACCCACTCCACTCCTACAAAAAATCCCTAACTTGTCTTTTCTAAAAACGAGATTCTTCTCATGACAGATAAACAATTTAATTTTCAACAGGGATTTACATTCAGCAAACACGTTCCGGAAGAAATATCGCATTTTGACCGGGTTTTTGATGTGTTCAAAGATTTGCTGACCCACACTTCCGGCGATATTGAGGAAGCTTTTGAATGGCTCGATATGCTTGATAAAGAATACGATATTTTCACCGACGAATATACGCTAGAAGACTTTGAAGAAGACCTCAGAAAACGAGGCTACATCAAAAAAGAAGACGATTCCGAAGAAGGAAATACAGGACCCGGAAAAGGCAAAAATATTCTGACCGCCAAACTGGAAGCAGCTTTGCGTGAATATGCTTTAGACCAGATTTTTGGTAAGCTTAAAAAAAGTGGCATCGGAAATCACAGAACCAACAAATCCGGAGTCGGTGACGAACGTGATGGCGAAAACCGAAACTTCCAATACGGTGATGATTTATCAACGGTGAACATGACTGAAAGTCTGAAAAACGCCCAAATCAACAACGGAATTGCAGACCTTCGAATGACCGAAGACGACCTCATCGTGGAAGAAACCAAACACAAAGCTCAGATGAGCACGGTTTTAATGATCGACATCAGTCATTCGATGATTTTGTACGGTGAAGACAGAATCACTCCAGCCAAAAAAGTGGCAATGGCTTTGGTGGAACTCATCAAACGAAAATATCCAAAAGATTCCATTGACATCATTGTGTTCGGAAACGAAGCGTGGCCAATTAAAATCAAAGACCTTCCCTATTTGCAGGTCGGTCCGTATCACACAAATACCGTTGCAGGATTGGAATTGGCAATGGATATTCTCCGCAGAAAAAGAAATACCAACAAGCAGATTTTCATGATCACCGACGGAAAACCAAGCTGTCTGAAGCTACCCAATGGCGAGTATTACATGAACAGTGTCGGACTTGATCAGAGAATTGTAACTGAATGTTTGAATAAAGCTGCACAGGCAAGAAAACTGAAAATTCCGATTACCACTTTTATGATTGCCCAGGATCCTTATCTTCGTCAGTTTGTGAATGCTTTTACTGCACAAAATAAAGGAAAAGCTTTTCTGACTGGACTTTCAGGTTTGGGACAGATGATCTTCGAGGATTACGAGAAGAACAGGATAAAAAGGATTTAGGCTAAGAGCAAAGGGAAAAGTAAAAGGTTAAAAGTGGGATTTCTATTTACCAAGTAAAATTACTTGACTTTAGAAACATTGCGATCTTTGCTGAGTGAAATGCCTTTGCGAACTTAAAATAAAACAGTTAGTAGTAAAAAAATCATTGCGGACTTTGAGTTAAATATATTTTTTAAAGCATTCCCACTCAATAAATAATTACATCATTACAAATGAAAAACGATACAACATTTAAAGAATTAAAAAAATCAGGATATACCGATAAAACCATCAATCAGGAGATTCAGGCAAATTTAATTGCGAAAATTAAAGCGAAAGAACCTGTATTTGAAGGACTTTGGGGTTATGAAGATTCTGTGGTTCCGCAATTGAAAAAGGCGATTTTAGCGGGGCATCATATCAATTTATTAGGTTTGCGCGGACAGGCAAAAACCAGAATCGCAAGAAGTATGGTCAATCTTTTGGATGAATTCATGCCGATTGTAAAAGGTTCGGAAATCAATGACAGTCCGTTTCAGCCGATTTCGAAATTTGCGAGAGATCTGATTGCAGAATTGGGCGACGAAACTCCAATTTCTTGGGTTCACCGTTCGAACCGTTTCTTTGAAAAATTAGCGACTCCCGATGTGAATGTGGCAGATTTAATTGGTGACATCGACCCAATAAAAGCTGCAACTTTAAAACTACCTTATTCTGACGAGCGAGTTTTACATTACGGAATGATTCCTAGAGCGAACCGTTCTATTTTTGTATTGAATGAATTGCCCGATTTACAGGCGAGAATTCAGGTTTCGCTTTTTAATATTTTACAGGAAGGTGATATTCAGATTCGTGGATTTCAGTTGAGAATGCCTTTGGATATTCAGTTTGTGTTTACCGCAAACCCAGAAGATTACACCAACCGTGGAAGCATCGTTACGCCTCTGAAAGACAGAATCGGGTCACAGATTTTCACGCATTACCCGAAAACAATTGCTTTAGCTAAACAAATTACCGAGCAAGAAGCACAAGTTTCCGCTGAAGATAAAGCACAGATTCAAATTCCTGATTTGGCAAAAAACCTATTGGAAGAAGTAGCTTTTGCAGCCCGTGACAGTGAATATGTAGATGCAAAAAGTGGCGTAAGTGCAAGACTAACCATTAGCGCAATGGAAAACTTAGTAGCTGCCGCAAAATTACGTCTGATAGAAACTGATGCTTCAAAAACAACAGTCCGTTTGTTAGATTTTATGTCCATCATTCCATCGATTACGGGAAAATTGAACTAGTGTACGAAGGCGAACAGGAAGGTGCAGATTACGTTGCGAAAATATTAATTGATAAAGCCGTGATGGTGCAGTTTGAAAGTATTTTTCCTCGTATTTCAAAATTAGAAAAAGAAGGCATCAAAACACCTTACACAGATTTAATTAAATGGTTTAATAAAAATCATTTAGAGCTTAATTATACCGACACTGACGAAGAATTCTACAGCAAGCTCAACAGCATTGCTCCATTGACAACTGTTATAGAAGAAAACGTTTCTGAATTAAGTACAGAAGACAAAAACTTCTGCAAAGAATTGGTTTTATGGGCATTGACTATCAGCAATAAATTAGATAAATCTGAAAACTCTAATGCTTATACTTTTGATTCTGCAGATATCGGGCAGTATTTGAGAAATTAAAATGTGAAAATCTTCATCATATTGGAGTCATAAATTACTCAGATTGTTGGGTAATTTATGACTCCTTTTTATTGGATAAATTGTTAAAATGAGTTGTTTGTCAGTTCGAGTAGAAATTCTGAAAGAATTTTGTATCGAGAACATACACTCACAACTTCAATTCTCTATACATGTTTCCTTCTCTTTTTTCCGTAAAAACATTACAACTGACCTAATATCATTTTGCTTTCAATTTCATTCTAAATTGTATATTTGCTAAAACTAAAAACACAATTTTGGAATTACAGGAACTTTTCGAACGTTTATTGATACTTTGTCTGTCAATTTTTACCCTATATTATTTTTCAAACAGAAATCGAAATATCAGACTGCATCCTCTTTTAGGGTTGATCAGCATTTGTACATTTTTTATGTGTCTGGTTTTCACGAAAGCTGAATACAGTCTCGGAGTTGGCTTCGGATTATTTGCCGTTTTTTCGATTCTCCGTTTCAGAACAGAAACTTTCACCATTCAGACTATTGTTTTTCTGTTTGTATCGATTACGCTTTCCCTTCTAGACGGACTTTTACCCATTAAAAATCTCGAGATCCTTTTAGGAATCAATATTACGATTGTAACGATTTATTTGATTTTAAATTATTTCGAAAAGAAGTCACCGATTGTTTCTGAAAAGAGTTCGATTGAAATTATTTCTTCATTAGATTTTCTCCAGCTCGAAGAAGCAGAACGCAAAAGAGTTTTAACGGAAAAAACCAAACTTAAGAATTTCAGTTACAATATTAAGAGTATCAATCTGAATGATAATATTGTGATTTTAAAGGTTTCGCATTAAGATTTATTCAGGAATTTTTTATTTCACGCAGATCTAGGAGATTACGCAGATTTTTCAATTAATTATCTGCAAAATCAGCTCAATCTGCGAGAGAAAAAATAATCCTTTAAGCTATTAACTGCTTAAAATTTCTAAAGAATCGGATTTAATTAATAAGAGGATAACAGTCTTTTCAAGCTTAATTAAAGTCAAATTTATTGATTCAAACTTTGCTCGTTTAAATCAAAATTATAAATAAATCTTTGCGTTTAAATCTCATTTAAAAAATTAATCCATATAAGCTCTAGCCTGCTTGATGTACAGCTGCTTCTCATCACCCAAATATTTAAACTCAATATCTAGAGGATAATGTCTTTTCGACATTTTTCTTTTCTGCCAAAGCAGATTCAGTCTTCTTTCCAAAGGAGATGAAATATCAAATAACTTTTTAATTTCCTTCTCAGTCAAAATGGGTTTTCCATTGTTAAGACTCGATGTAGAACGGTAATCGACCACAAACGAACCAAAACTATTGAAATTGTGACAGTAAAATTCATCGCACGTAACACCCGGTTCCGGCTTGACTACAGATTCTTCACCCAACTGAACATTCACGGTAATTCCGTCATATTGATTTCGGTATAGATTTTTTGAAACCAAAACTCCGTTCGCTTTTTCGTCAGGGAACGATCGGTGAACAAGAACGCCCATTGCACAACTTTCGTGATTGATCCCAAACAAATCGCGTTCCTGAAACGCACGGAAATTCCAAAAACTTGACCAAACGTCTAATATCGCTTTTTCTACGGTCTTATCGGCATCTCCGATGATAGCTGTTTTAGAATCGTACAATCCCGCTCCGTTAAAACCTTCCATATCTTCAGCGTTGGTGGAAGAACGGAATCTGAAGTTTTTAAAATCACTTTGAGCATTCAGCTTTTCTTCAATTTTCTTCAAGAGTGCAGGATTAACTTTTGAATTTTTGACCGTCTTTCTGAAAGCTTTCAGTTCTCTCTCAAGAAGCTTTACAGAATCTTTTGGGATCGCATACAACTCATTGATCTTATCCTGCAAATGATTGTCTTTAATATGCTGATCAAAATAATAAAACGGAATCGCAAAAGCATATTCAGGAGTTTTGAACGACTTCATTTCTTTCTGAATCTGTTTTAAAAGCCCAAGGTTGGTTGCCTTTGAACCAATTGAATGAACAATATTTAATGGTGTTGTTGTTTCCAAATCTACCAAATCGGTAACCGAAAAATCTTTTTTCAGAATAATTTCTTTTACTGCTTTTTTTGTTGGAATGGGTTTCTGTGAAGCTTTTAATAAGTATGAATTTTCTTTGGTAATCAACTCCACTTTCTTTCCCAAAAGTGCATTTACAGATTGCTTATCCCAAAGTTTGGTATCTACATACACCGGAATATTTCTGTTTTTTGCCAATAAAACCAGGTGACTCAACGGAGTTTGAAGCTCGGTAATAATAATTCCCCGTACAGTCGGAATAAATTCTGGCGTTGTGTTGATGATAATGATTTCATCTGATTTCGGATTAAAGTCTTCCTTTTTCTGCAGGTCATATTTTTTAAGAATTCCAACATTTGAAGTGTTTTCAATTGACTGTTCAGTAATTCTTTTAAAAATAAAATCCGAGAGAACGGTCGGGATTTTCAGTTGTTTCTTTGAATTTAAGCCAATCACATGAGGAGAGTTGAGATAAAACTTCAGCTTATCTTTGAAAAATACGTTCTTGCTGACTTCATTATAAAAGAAATTAATCAGTCCGGCATTCATTTCATCTGAAGCAGCCAGCTCCATCACCCAATCGTCAGAATCCTGCAGATAGTTGATATTGGCGAGAAGATAAGTTCTCTTATTGGTTGGGTTGTACGACTGTTTATTGAACTCACCAATCTCATCATTAAAACCCAAAACTTTCAGGCAAAAATCATAATGATAGGTATATCTCGTACTGTTAAAAAAATACAGTTTTTTCGCACCGTAATCATACACCACTTTTACCGATTTCATATTGGTAAATTTATCGGTAAGTGGTTTACCTGAAAGATTCAAAAACTGTTGTTTCTTGGCAATTGAGTTCACATAATTATCCTGTGAATATGATAAAACAGAAATGGTGAGGAATAAGAATAGTAATATATTTTTCATCTTGTGCGGATTAGGCAACAAATGTAGAGAATATCTTGATTGTGGCAAACTTTGAAAGTTTGGGATGAGTACTACAATTTTATGTTACTCTTTTCTCATCTTCGTTTTCATCAAATCAGTCAAAGAGACAGTAAATGGCAGACCTGCTCTTGAATATTTATTTGTCACATCCTCTAAGATTTTTTTGTACGTCTCCAATTCTTTAAAATCCCAGCTAACATTTTCAAATTCTATATCTGATGCTTTTTCAATCTCGATAGCCAAATAATATTCTTTTGGATTTTTTGATGGTGGGTAATTAAGCGTATCCAGATAACTTCTCGAGAACACTTTTAGACCTTTGCTTTTAATCTGGTACAAATCTGATGCATGTGCTTCACCTTTTTTTCTCAACAATAAATATTTGGCATTCACCACATCATTATTGAGTTCTAAAGATCCAGTGTTGCCATCCATTCGGAAAATGTATTTCTTATTTTCTTCATACCATTTGAAACGATCATTGGATGTGGAATATCCTATCAACACAAAAACCTCACTCGGAATTAGCTTTTTACCACTTATATATTCGGGGAGAGATTCGTGTAATAAGTGATTATCGTCTTTAGGATTTTGATAAATCTGATGTGCTTTATGACTCACATTCTCTCTTTGAGATGCCCGATCTAACAAGTGAGCAATCACCAAATCAATAAACTTAGATAATTCACTAATATCATCAGCTTTTCCATTTGGATTGACTGAAAAAGCACCCAACCCTGGAATAATTTCATGAAAACCTCTTATTTCTTTTTTTTCAGTTCCCGGATATAAAATATACGCACCACCCGATCTTCTGATCGCATCTTTGTAGCATGCATTTTCAGTAAGTCTACATTTTTATAAATACCTTTTCGCTCGTTTTCTTCTTCCTCTTCTAAATTAATATCTATATTTGTTTGAATCTGAAATTGTGTGACTTTATATTTAGCATCAAAATGAATATGAACAATTAACTCTTGCCTCTCCGCTTCCTTTTCATTTAACATCGATGGCCATACAGATAATGTGTAATCCGGTCGCAATGTTGTCGTGTAACTTCCCGCAATATTATCTTTGTAATCTGTACCTCCTTTGAAAGAACGATTGTAAGAAAACTTCACTTTTAGGATTCTATTTTCTGTGACAAAATCACCATACAGCGCTGTGTGTTTTCCTTGCTTTACCATGACGTTCAAACCGTCTTTCGTTGGCTCTAATAAATGCTCATAAGGTTTTTCCTCGTACTCAATATCATTGATTTTAAATTTTGATTTAAACAAATCATACAAAGTAAAAAACAACCAATATTCATACAAAGTTGCGATATCTCTTTTTCCAGCTTTGTACACATCGTCACCACCTTTCCAAACTAATTTTGATGCTAAATCAAACTGCAACCATGCACTTAAAATTTCACGATAACCGCTCTTTCTTTGTAAAACCGGACTGTTTAATTTCAGGGAAGTTGGTCTTGAAATTTCTTTAAAAAATGACTGACTCAAATAACCATCTAACTGAGTTACCAAATTGGTAGCTTCCATGAATGGTCTTGAATAATTCTTTTCCTTAAAATATTGCTGACAGTCTTCCACAAATTTCAAGAAGACCTCTAATGCGTGTTTTATAAATCTATTTTCAGGCGTATCGATATGTTCAATTTTCCCGAAACTATTGATTTTACTTGGGATAGATTCAATTCCATTTTGGTATAAAGAATGAGATTGTTGCAACGGAATTCTATTAGAACCTGATGTAATTTGTTTTGTAGCAGAATTATTAAATCTCTTTATTCTTCTGATGTCAACCACTTCTTGTTCTGTATTCCAAGTGGTTTTTGGAGAAGCCATAATTTTAAGTACCGCTTCCTCAAAATCTTTATTCTGAATGATACTATTTACAAAACTAAACCGTTGATAAATCGTTTCATTGTCTCTAGAAAAATCAGTTTCGAAATTTTGGTTTACCGGAGAATTGATTTGCATTAACAGTTCGGTACACTTATCGGTAATATCTTTGAGCATATACCGGTAATTTTCCCGATAACTTTTATCTTCTTTGGTGTCGAACTTTGTTGCTAATACCTCAATTGTAATTTCAAATTCTTTTCCTGCTTGAGTTTCATCAGTTATAAATAAAGTGAGCGTCCCTACATAAATATTCGGAACAATTCTGCCCCTATAACGATCACGTTTGGATTGATAAACAATACTATCACATTTTAATCGATATGTTTTTTTACTAAAAAAGTATTCATAAAAGTTCCCTTCCAATATTTGAAAGACACTTTCACCATTTTCCCGAGCCACTTCTTCTGAAATTTGAAAAAGTTTTGCCTCGTTTTCAGGATAGATTTCTAAAAAATCTTCATCACTAAAAAATGGTAACGGAATTCGAATAAACTGTTTTGCTTCGTCCATATTTCTTTACGCTTCTGCATAACTTGTAAAACCATTTGCCAAAACATTTTTATACATTCTGGTGAGCTTCTCAAAAGAAATTGGATATTTAACAGTTATTCCGTCGAAATTATTTTTATAAAGAGTATCATATTCTTTCTCAAAGTACTCATAGGAAATATTTTCTAGACATAATACTGAAAGGGAAAGAAGAATCTTCACCAACTTACTTCTGGAACCATGAAGTTTTGGTAACAATTTTTGCATAATTGCAATATCTAAACAATCCTTATCTTGAAATGAAGGCTCCAGCATTTTTAATTTTGAAACCAATTGCAGGATTTCAGTTGCAGAACGATAGCCAAACTCAGCACCAACATTTTTAAGTTGATTAAAAAATGAAATCAGCTCTTCTGAAATCTTAGGATTTTTTTCTAATTTGTAATCCTCAGAAATCTTTAAGAAACTTTCAGCCATAGAGACTCCTTGTCTTTCTAATTTTTTCAAATCAGGAACTCCCGGATTATCTAAGTAAGTATTGATTTCCTCCTCAGTAATTCTGAATTCTATTACATTGGCTCTGTCTAAAACTTTTGGACTGAACATATACGTCGTTTCATCAATATTCACTGTACCGATAATGAAAACATTTTTCGGCCAACCTATTTCTTGTGGAATTGCTTTTCCGTCAATACTTATTCTCTCTTTCCCTGTATATAATTTCATCTTGTCTTTAGACTCCATAATACTCAGGAAATCTGCAAAATAACGTTCTACGTGACTAAGATTCATCTCATCTAAAATTAGGAAGAAAGGTTTATTTTCATTACCTGCACTTTTTGCTTCCAATAACAAATGAATGATGCCACTATCTGGTGTAATATATTCTTCGGTAACCAAACCGTTCGGATAACCAACTAAAGGTTCACGATTCGTCCAATCTGCACCTACAGGAACAATTTTATATTGGGA
This sequence comes from Chryseobacterium sp. 3008163, assembly GCF_003669035.1. Taxonomy (NCBI): domain Bacteria; kingdom Pseudomonadati; phylum Bacteroidota; class Flavobacteriia; order Flavobacteriales; family Weeksellaceae; genus Chryseobacterium; species Chryseobacterium sp. 3008163. Next base: position 603,494 of record NZ_CP033070.1, read on the forward strand.
ATCGCTTTCGCAAATCCATTGAGCAAAGCTTTGTGCTATTTTGGTTTTCCCTGAACCTGATAAACCACTGAGGATTACAAAAGGTTTTGAGGTTAATGAGGCGATGAAACGTAGGATTAAGGATGGGGAGAAATTGAGGTTGGATTGTTGTACTATTTCTCTGAATGAATTTAAATTGAAATCAATTTGAGTAATTCTATTTTTAGATAAGTTTTCCTTTAAAAACTTTAAATAATTTTTTTTACCCAGAATCGCTCTAGGCATATGTGTTGATGTTTTTAAACTAAATTCATAAAACTCACCTTCTTCTAGATATAGATTTTTTTCTATTTGAGATATAAATTCATTTAAATCTATTTCAGGTAAGCTAAAAATAGATGTTCCAAATTGTTGATTATATACAGAATCATATTTAGTTAATTGTTCAATAAAATTAGATCGTTTTGAACCAAATGAATCTGTAAAATAATTATGCTTTAAACCATCATCCTTGATAAACCAATCGGCGAAATCTTCCTTCAAATTTACTAAGTCAGTATTATCAATAAATGAAAAATCATGATATATTTCTTGATCATCTTCAATGACAAGTTCATGATTTCTACCACTTAGAATAGCCTTATAGGTATTGTAGGATGCTGTTCCATCAGGTATGAACTCAAATTCATATGATTCCTTATTAATCGCTCTAAAAACAATTACATCCTCAATTTTTGCTTTTAAATCATCTCGGAAAAACTGTTTAAGTTCTCCATCTATACGCGATTCGCTTTTAGCAGAATACAATCTAGTTTTGATAATTTTCCCATTAAATAAATAGAAAGGAGAAGAAACGTCTGTATCTTTGAACTTAAAGCTTATTCTTCTCTCAGGATCATCATCGCTAAAACTAAATTTAAAAAATACATTAGAAGGTTCTGTAGGAAAAGCAATCTGCTTTCCATCTCTAAGATCCTGCGTGAAAAGATTTCTTATATAAATCATTTAAATTATCTAATTCTGGTTTATAATCGACTCAAATACTGATTCTGCTATCCTCATCGCCATTAATGGTGGAACAGCATTTCCAACTTGCATGTATGTTTCTTGTTGATTACCAATAAATACAAAATCGTCAGGAAAAGATTGAATCCTAGCTGCTTCCCTAACAGATAAGGTTCTATCTTCGGTTGGATGAATATACATATAACCGTCCATGCCAATATGAGCTAGAACAGTCCAGGATGGATTTTCTTCTACCAATCTCTTTAATCTATCCTTAAAAATATCTTCTCTGAATGGTAAAACTTTTCTAATTTCTGGTGGCAAATCCATGTAAATACATCCCTGGTACATGTGTGAAAATACAATTTTCGCTCTTTCGTTCGTTAGTCTACAAATATTGTTTTTCACTGTTGTTCCCGAGTTTTTTCTCATCAATTTCTGATAAGAATCTAAATCTTTTTGTTTACTATATTCCACCTCGGAAACTCTCCAATTATCTGTGATTTTGGGTAAATCAGATATTGCGCTTTTCACTGAAATATGCTTTTCTAATTTTTCAGCATCAATATCTGTATTATTGGGATTAATATTAAATTTGCCTTCTCTAAACCAATGCGTGATTTCAGGATATTTAAAATTTATTCCTTTTAAATATCCAACCAAAATCATCCTTCTTCTGTTTTGAGGTACTCCATAATTTACACTATTCAATACTTTAACTTCCTCAACTAAATCATATTCGGGTAAATCTCTTTTGATAATTTCTTTAACAGCATTGAAAGTTGCGCCTTTGTACTTTGTTAAAAATTGAGGTACATTTTCCATTACAAACATTTTTGGTCTGAAATAATCTACATAATTGAAGAAATCCAAGAACAAATCGTTTCTTGGATCATTAGTTATATCCTTATCAATATGTTCCTTGTAAACGGATTGGATTTTTGCATGACCGATAGTGCTAAATGTTGGGCAAGGCGGTCCTCCTATAATTAAATCTACTTTTTGACCATTCAATAGTTTTTCAAATTCTTCAGGTGGAACATTTCGAATATCATCACATATTGAAATTGAATCTTTAAAATTATGTTTATGTGTTTCAATCGCAGAAGATTTATTGTCTATTCCTCCAATACATTTGAACTTACCTGTCATTTCAAATCCTTTCGCAAATCCACCTGCTCCACAGAATAGGTCAATAAAGTTATATGTTTTGTTTGGCATGATACTTAAAATAGTGGGCTGTTTCTTTTTTAAAATAATTACATTTTTTATCTTCTAAATTTAAAATGTAATCGGTAAGTGGTTCAGTGGTATTTTTGTTTTCTAGATTACTATGAATATATCCATCTTTTATATAGATATATCCTTCTTCATAAATTTTATCACACCCAAAATGACAAGCGGGCATAACAATATTTAAATCTCTCTTTTCTTCTTCAGAACAATCTTTTCTCTTTTTTATATGTGCAGTTGCTAGAAATTTTATTGGATAGTCTTTTTGACATATTGCACATTGACAACTATCTTTACTTTTAGTCAAATAGTTTCTAAGAATATACTGTTCTGTTCTCCTTCTTGATATGGTTTCTCTATCTAAAGAAGCTAACCTTTTTAATTGATTTGCAATTTTAAACAACTCGAACTCTTCTGACTTAAACTCCTTTGTCTCAATGTGGACAGTTTTAAATATATCTTTTTGATCTAAGTGAATATCAACCTTCTGTAACCAATTATTTATTCGTTCATGATCATAAAGATAATTTGAATAGTTAAAAGCTAATTCTCTATTTCGTTCACTTACTGTTCTGTCAAATTCAAATACATCATTTGAGTTTTCAATTATTGAGTCAATCGTTTCAAGGATGTTTTCAGATTGGACAAGCCCTAAAAATAAATCATTTGTCTCAACATAATTTAAAGGATTATCACTTAAAACTGATGAGTTTTTAAGAAACCCTTTCGGATAGGACAAATGTGGACCTTTTTCTAAGGTTTTGTATATTTCCCATCCGCCATTTTTTCTTAATTTAACTATATCTTCCGCCCATATTTTTGAACTATCCAAATTGAAAGTTTTTCCTGAGCCTTTGTAAAATTGATAACCGATCCAATAGAATTCTGAATTCGAAAAATATGATGCATCTGGAGAAATTAAATAAAGTTCTTTTAGAATGGATAAAAGTACCTGATATGGTTTTACGAATGGAAAATCTAACCTTTGATTATTGATAATTAAATCTAAGTTTTTAATATATTTTTGATCATTATGCGTTACGATTGGATGCGGATATTGCCATTGGCTCAATAAATAATCAAATAGAATTTCAGATGGTTTAGTATTATGATTATCATATTCATCAGAAATATATTCAAGTAAGGGAATCCTATCAAAGCTATTGTCAGAGTTTAATTTTTTTATCCCAAGAAAATTAAATATTGTGATAATGCTATCCCAATATCTTAAGTTGTCCTTATCATAGTATACTGAACACTTTTCATTGACTTCTGCTCTATGGTACTCTTCACCATATAAAGATTGAATAAAACCAAAATGATCATCTTCTCCAAAAAGAGTACTTGGTTTTAATTGGCCAACAGACGGAATACTAAAAAATATCATTATAAAAACTTTTTAATTGCTTTTGCTATTTGTTGCGCCATTAAAGGTGGAACAGCATTACCGACTTGTTTGAATTGATTTGTTCTAGAACCCATAAATACAAAATCATCAGGAAAAGACTGAATTCTCGCAGCTTCTCTTACTGTAAATGTTCGCTCTTGTTTATGATCCGGATGAATAAATAAATTACCATCCTTATAAAGATGTGCAACTACAGTTGTCCCAGGTAAATTATTTTTCTGCACTGTATATCTATTTCCAAAATGTTTAGGATCATGATGCACCAATTCAGGACTTACTTCAGCTAAGTGCTTTAATTGCCATTCGTTCTTACTTAGTAATTGGTATCTTTTTCTATCATTCTCATTATGTCTCCTTGCCTCATGATTGAACAATTTATCAAAATCAGATGTTCTTATTTTTTTTAAATAAGGATTAAATTTTGAAGGTTTAAACTCAATTTCATTTTTTCCTTCGCCCGGAAATAATTTAGGTAAATCAGATATTGCTTCTTTTACAGTAACATACTTAGAGAAACCATCTGTATTACCTTTAGTTTCCATTTCTGGACTATAATGAGTTTTAATAATATTTCTATAAATATTTTTTGCTGTAAATTTCAAATCCTTTCTTACACCAACAATAATAACTCTTTTTCTTATTTGTGGAACTCCATAATGAACAGAGTTAAGTAATAGCGTTTCTTTGTCATCACATACATCATAGTATTTAGACATTTCTGCAATTATTTTAGGAAAGATAAATTCGCCATTAGGTTTTGCTGATAACAAGCCTGAAACATTTTCAAAAACAAAAACTTTAGGCATATACTTTTCTAAAATTTTCAGATAATTTAGAAATAAATAATTTCTAGGATCATCAAACATTGAATTAGGATCTTGTGCTCTTCCAACTGTTGAAAAACTTTGGCAAGGTGGACCACCAACTAAAACATCAACTTTTGAATCTTTAACAATATTTTCTATATGAACATTGATTTCTTCTTTTGTTAAATCACCACATATTACACTATTCTCAATTTCTTCTTGAGAATAATCATAATATTTCATTCTTTCCTTTATTGTAAGACAAGCTGCTTCATCAAAGTCAACATGAACTAATGATTTAAAACCTTCTTTATAAAAACCTTCACTCAATCCTCCACAACCTGCGAATAGATCTATAAATGTATAATTACTCATTTTTATTTGCTTTTTTTGAAACCATAATAATTACTTAAACAAATAATCTATTTCATGATTAATTTTTTCTACTAAATAAAATAAATATTATTTAAAAGAAAATTCCTCCAAAAATACAAAATCTACTATCAAAAAACGACAATGAACTCTACTGATTTCATAATCATTCAATAAATAGTATCAAATTATTTTTTATTTAATTCTGATTCCCGAACCACCTACTTTCTAATATTATACCCATCTGAAAACACTTTAAAAATATACAGCAGTTCTGAGAAATCAACGTTTTAGCACTGAGGATTCTAATCAGATACTTAAAAGTAAAGCCCCGATTTGAGAACAAAACGAGACTTTACGGATAAAAACAAGGTTTCTTTATAGCGCAGGACCGGCTGCGCCTTTGATGTCTTCTTCTAATTTTTTTCTTTCACGGGCTCTACGTCTCGCGATGACCGATTTTCCGTTGAGGATTCTTATCACTCTTAAATATTCTGTACGTTTTCCAAAATGATGGGTAATCACGTAGAGCATTACCCCGAAACCGGCAACGATGATGTAACCGAATATCTTTTTATTGGCAGATATGATGGCGTTGAGCTGAATGCTTTTCATATTGGCAGCAACGGTCTGTGGCGTGATGGTCATTCCGTCCATATAAACAGCCAAATCTCCTAAACTGACAATTTGAAACTGATACTGAAACCACGAGAACAAAGCTGAGAAAAATCCTACCGCAAGGAAGGTTCGCCATACCAAAACCAGTCCGATGGCCGCCAGCATTTCGTTGAGTTCCAATTTATCTAAGGTGTAATACCAAACTGAAATGAAGAGTGAACACATTCCGTAACCTTTCAGGAACATCGGTAAGTACCAGTTTTCGTAATTGAATTCCAGCACCATCGAAAAGTACATAATGATGGCATAAGCAGTCATTGAAGCGAAGCCTGAAAAAATGAACATTTTGAGCGGTCGTTCTTTTTTAAACCAAAATACAGCGATGACTCCGGCTAAGAATATTCCGGGCGTCATCATTACATTCAGTTTGGCATTGGTCAATTGGTCATAACCTAAAACTCCAACTGAATAGATGTTTTGAATCGATGTTGTTCCTAAAAACATTCCCAGCCACAAAAGCATAAACAATCCGTTCAACACATTGCTTTTTGTAAAAATATGAAATGAAATATACGGTCTTTTTAAAGTCATCTGACGAATCGCCAGTAAGGCAAAACTCACAAATGCTGCGATGCTGGCGTTGATGATATTTTTCGAATTGAGCCAATCCTGCTGTTTTCCAAATGAAAAAACATACGCCGAAAACATAAAGGTCGACACAAACAGAATGATGCTCAGCCAATCGATGTAATGCAACGGAACTTTTAAGGCAAAATATTTATCGTGCATCAAAACCCAACACAAAATCGCCAGCACAAAACACAATACGGCTGCCAAGATAAAAAACTGCTGATAATTGTACAGCACCGAAACTTCCACTGCATAATAAGCAGAGACCTGATTTAATATCAAAACAAATGTGTAGAAAACTCCGTAAAAAATCCCACGTCCGCCGAGCATTGCCATCAGCGGAAGAAATAACTCAATGGTAATCATCATTTTTAAAAATCCGATTACCAAAGAGGTTATCACAATAATCATTGGTTCAAAAGTGGTTGCGTTGATATAACTTAATGCACCGAGAAGCACCAATAAAATCACAACTTTATCACGCACTTTGAATCGCATTTTCATTCTTAAAACCACAGGCATACACGCTCCCATCCCAATGGTGGTGGCATAATTTGCCCACAGAAAATATTCCTGCATCACACCGGTTCCGCCCACCATAAAACTGATGTTTCCGGTGTAAACGCCACCCAACGGCATTACCACAGTAAGCAGTAAAACCATCATCAGGAGCTGCACGGGTTTCGGAACCCAATCGCTGAAAAGACCTTTATTATACATTTTTTTATAGATATTAGATTTCAGATATTAGACATCAGATTTCCAGCGTTCTTCATTTTCTTACTTCAAGTCTGGAATCTGAAATCTGAAATCGTTTAGTCTTTAATTGAAACATTCATATTCATCCCCGCACTCAGTTTTGCGACATCTTCTTTTTTATTGGCGTCTGTGAACTCGATTCTTACGGGAATTCTCTGTTGCACTTTGATAAAGTTACCAGTTGAGTTATCTGTCGGAACGCTTGAATATCTTGAACCCGTTGCTGCTGAAACTGCGGTGACTACGCCTTCAAACTGTTTTCCACCTAAAGCATCTGCTGTCATCATTAACTTTTCACCAATTTTAATATTCGGCATTTGACTTTCCAAGAAGTTGGCTGTGACCCATTTTTGATTGTTTAAAACGATAGTGGCAACTTGTTGTCCGGGCTGAATTAACTGTCCTTCAGAAATCGTTCTTCTTCCCATCACACCGTCGTAAGGCGCTGTAATTACGGTGTACGAAAGATTGATTTTAGCCATATCCAAAGCGGCTTTTGTTCTTTTGATTTCAGCATCATTGATTCCCAACTTACTTTTCACTTCCGTTGTAGAAAGGTTGGCAGATTGCTTCTGATTGACCAAAGTTTCGTAGGCTGCTTTCTGCGCATCATATTCAGTTTTGGCTTGGTCAAATTGTTGTCTGGTTACTGCCTCTGCAGCTAAAAGGTTTTTGTATCTGCCTAAATTCTGTTCGGCATTCCACAATCTTGCCTTTGCACCGGCTATGTTGGATTCCATCACGCTGACATTGTTGGAAACGGTATTAATTGAAGAACCTGTAGCAGAACGCTGAGCCAATGCATTTTGATACGCTGCTTCCGCTTGTCCTAATTGGGTAATGATTTCACGGTCGTCCAAAATGGCTAACGTATCTCCTTTTTTCACCTGCTGATGTTCGATGAATTTTATTTCTTTAATGTAAGCTGAAACTCTTGTGTTGATTGGATTGATGAATTCCTCCACCTGAGCCGCTTCTGTATAGGTTTTGTCACCGATGTGGAAATACTGACGAATCAGCCAGAACAATCCGAAACCTATCAATGCAAAAACGACAACGTTTGAAATGATGGCTCTGATTTTATTCTTTCTGTTTTGTTTTTTCTTAGCATCAACGTTTGAAACCACAGGTTTTGCTGCTGTTTGTGGTTGTGTATCTTGAGTATTTTGTTCCTTGTTTTCCATTGTTTTTGATTTTCAGTTTTAAATAATTAAAGCGTCCCAGTAGATTTCAATAAATTGTAATATTGATACAGCACATTGATTTCCGCATTGGCAAAGTCCAATTCAGATTGAAGTTTTTGGTTTTGCGCATCAATCATTTCTGCCTGCACCGCCAATTGATTGAGGTATTTTGCTTCAGTGATTTTATAGTTTTCTTCGGCCAGTCTTTTTGAATCGTTTAAAATATCTGCTTGCTGAATTGCTTCCTGATATTTTACATAAGATGCATTGACATTCATATCAATATTCTGTTGCGTTAAAGTCAGCGCATCATTTGCCTGTGTTTTCTGCAATTCACCCAACTTTACTTTCTCTTTAGTTTTATATAAATTATCAATATTATAACTTAAAGAAATTCCGCCTTGCCAACCGCTTGCGTACATATCCAAAACAGGATTTCTATTGGTAATCGGTCTTTGCAAACTGTAGCCTCCAAAACCTGAAAGCGTCGGCATTCTGTCAGTTTTAATGATTTCAATATTTTTGTCGGCCACACCAATGTTGGTTTGTGCAGATTTTAGTTGCGGATTGGTATCGTGAGCAAGATTTAAATAATAATCCATTCCGATTCCTGATTCTTTATTGCCTAAATTTTCAACAGGAATAATTTCTGTATCCGCAGGCAATCCCAAAGCGATATTTAAATTGTAATTAAGGATTTTTCTGTTGTTGGATAACGTAAGAATTCCCTGATCTAAATTTTTAATCGCCAATTCAGCACGGATGACTTCATTTCTCGTCAGCATTCCCTGTTTGTAAAAATCGTTGATGTTCTTCAATCGTTGCTGAGCCAGTTTTTTGTTGTTTTCAAAAACCGATTGTTGATTAATGATTTTATAAACATCTAAATAATTTGAGATCACTAAAAATTTAACGTCCTGCTTATTCTTTTCTAAATCCAGTTCAGAAAGCTGTTCACGAAGGCCTGCCAATTCGACAGATTTATTAACCAATCCACCTTTAAAAATAAGTTGAGTAGCCTGCACGCCATACGTACTTCCGTAATGAGGCATCTGAATGGTTGTAGAATTTGAGAAATCTTTATCGATCGCAACCACATTTCCCAAATAAAACTGAGTAGTGGAAGCCGTTATTGAAGGAAGCTTCTGAAGTTTGGTAATATCCGTCTGCTGTTTGGCAATATTGATATTCTGCGCAGAAACTTTTAACTGATAGTGATTCTGAAGTGCCAGTTCGGCGACTTCATTCGCTGTCATCTGTTTTATTTCTTGTGAAAAAAACAGCGCAGGAAAGATAGTCACTACAAGCGATAGTGCTGTTTTTATGTTCTTTGTCATTTTACCTTGTTTTACGAAGCAAAGTTACGACGACTGCAATCTCAAACAAATGTTTGAGATTTGGAAAAAGATGTTCAAATGTAGGATTCTAACCTTCGAACTGATTTCGGTATTGAGAAGGACTCACCTCCAAATGTTTCTTGAAAAAGTGAGAAAATGAATACTGGTCGCTAAAACCTAGGATTGTAGAAATCTCTGAAACAGGCTTTTTAGAAGAGTTTAATAAAACCTTCGCTTCATTCATTACAATTATAGCAATAATCTGACTCGCTGACTTTCCGGTAATGGCTTTCACCACTGATGAAAGATGTCTGGTTGTAATCGACTGTCTCTCGGCATAGAATTCTACTGTTCTATCATTATGATGATGAGAAGCCAAATCATTGAGAAAAACGAAAACAATTTCTTCTTGTCTCGACATTTGATTCATTGAATTATTGTCCTCCCTTGAAATAATTCCAGCCATTTGGTAACAGAAAACCGAGAAAAGATGCTCCACCATTTCCTTTTTGTAAATCATTTCTGTCTGAGAATCGAGAATATATTTTAAAAAATTAACGCTTTTCCAAACTACATCCATATCATCCTGATGAAAAGGAACGCCGACATTCATCTGCTGACGGAAATAGCGATACGTAATCAACCGATTAAATTTCAGAGATAAAGCTGAAATAAAATCTCTTTTGTAAGAAACCATCCTCGACTGAAAATCGTCACTCACCGAGATCATTTCGTAAACCGTCTGCGGGTCGGTCACCATAAACATATTGGCAGACAATTCTAGGTCGCTGAAATGCTGTCGCAGTTTGATAGAACCACTTTTGATAAAGATAAAAGCAGGATTATCGGGACGGAAAGGTTTGTCGGCAGAGATTCTTTCAAAGATATTATGTTGCGTAAAAATCTCAACCCCGAATGTTTCTAAAGCAGACATAAGGCAAATGTAATCAATCTCTTTTTCGATTGCAAAAATTTATTATTTTAGTACACCCAAATTCAAACTATGAGAAAGATTGATTTACTTTTCGCAGAATACGCTGAAAGCCACAGAAACTCCACCAACAAGCTGATTCACTGGATCTGTGTTCCGCTGATCTTCTGGACGATTTTAGGATTTATTTCTTTGATTCCTTCCCCACATTTTTGTGCGCCTTACTTTGGATGTATCAGTTTGGTGAGTTTGATTGTTGTGATTTTGATTACTCTATTTTATCTCAGACTTTCACTTTTGATTGGTTTCATTATGATTTTCGCTATGCTTTTGATGGAGCATCTAGCGTATGCTGTAAATATTCATTTTGGAAATAAATCGTGGATGGTTTATTTGGCAGTTTTTGTGATTACCTGGATTTTACAATTTGTTGGACATAAGATTGAGGGTAAGAAACCTTCTTTTCTGAAAGATTTGCAGTTTCTTTTAATTGGACCGATTTGGTTGTTGAGTTTTATTTTGAAAAAAATGGGGATTAGATATTGATTTTAATTTTTCTTGTTTTTAAACGCAAGGTTAGACAAAGGCGTTTCACTTAACTAAGAAAGACAATTATTTAGAATTAAGTTTATTAAAATTTCAGTTAAATATTAATCCTCTAAAGCATACACCGCAAAACTTGCCAACCAATGATCTCCTCCATAATTTCCTTGGAATAATAGTGGTAGACCGTTGTTCAAAAATATGGTCGCTGTTTTCTGAAATTCTTTTTTCAATGGATGATTGGCTGGAAGAGATTTTGCAATTCCTTTCATGCACCATGCTTTTGTGAAAGATAATCCGACCAAATGTACCGTTTGATAATCGCTCAAATCACTGACCACAGGAATTTTTTCAATATTTTCTATGCTTCTTTTTTCGTAGAATTGATCAAGCCATTTTACAAATTCTTTTTGTGGAAGAATTCTTCGCATCAAATCTGCAATTTCAAGGCTTGGCGAGAAAAAATCTGAACCATCTGGCTCGAGATAAGCAGGTGTTTTTGTATTATTTAAATAAAAGTATTTTGCTTTCTCAGTCAGTTGATTTTCAAAATCTTTATCCTTCGCAGCTCTTGCCCAATCTAGCGCAAAAACCATAGCAAATGCAGTGTTCGGATGAACTCCAGTTCTGTTGGGGTAGGTTTGTTTAGGCAGATAGGTTTTCCATGAAGCAAGAATTTTATCAGTGAGGGGCTTTAAATTCTCATGCCATATCTTTGCTTTAGGATGATTCCATGTCATGAGTTCTTCGTCTAATTTGAGAAGCCAAGCCCAACCATACGTTCGCTCGAAAGTTGTAGTCAATTGATATTTTGTAAAATAATCGGCCTCAACCTGAAGATTTTCTTTCTTAAATGAATTCTCTAAAATATTCTCAATGTCTTTAGCAACTGATAAATTAGGTTTTGTTTTCAGCATCCGCACTAACATCCAATGTCCATGAACAGACGAATGCCAATCAAAACAGCCGTAGAAACTTGGGTGCAGATCTTTCGGTGTTAAAGGAACTTCATTTGCATTATTGATAATGTGTGCTGTTTTATTGGGATATTCCTGATTGATACAGTGCAGTGGCTTTTCAGAGAGCTTTATAGCCATTTCATCCGTTAATTTCGGAGATTCCTGAGCAAAAATTAAAAATGGAGAGAAGATAAATACTAAAAGACTTGTTTTCATTTTATAAAAATATTAATTAAAATTTAACTGTAACAGTCTTACAGCGAATTATTAATTAATTCAAATTAAAATATTTGAGATATTTACAACAAATAAGACTTCAAGCACGTTTTTTGATACCACATTGAAAAATTCATTTATGAAAAAGATAATTTTACCATTATTTTGTTTGATCCTTCTTAACTGTAACAAATCAGAAGCTGTTGCCAATGAATCAGTAAGTGCAATGGCAGTGATGGAAGATGTTGCCGTTGATTCAGCGGCTGCTTCCTATTCTCCTTCTCCATCAACTACCACTTCGGACAAACAAGTACAAAACAGTGAACCAAATTCTTCTAATCCAAAAACCAATATTGTTTCTAAAAAAATTATTAAAAATGGGGAGATGGAAATTCAGGTTGGTGAGATTAAGAAAGCACAAAATCAAATCAGTGAAATTCTAAAGAAAAATAATGCATACATTCAATCTGAACGTTTTAATAATAATGATACTGCCGAAAATTTAAATGTAACCATAAGAGTTCCCCATCAAAATTTTGATCCACTTATTAATTCCTTTTCCAATGGTGTTGGTTCTGTTTTATCTAAAAATATTTCGTCCGATGACGTGACAGAAGAATATACAGATGTTTCTATCAAATTAGAGAATAAGAAAATTTATCTAGAAAAATATCGTGACATGTTGCGAAGTGCAAAAACCACAAAAGACATGTTGGAAATTCAGGAAAATATTCGGTCATTGGAAGATGAGATTGACGTTTCGGAGGGAAGACTTCGTTTTATAGACGACAGAGTCAACTACAGTACTTTGGAATTAATGCTGTATAAAGAGAAAGTGAGAAGTTCAGCAACCTCAAAAATAGGTTTTGGAAGCCGTTTTGGAGATTCTATTACAGAAGGCTGGAATAGTTTCATAGCATTCTTTTTAGGAGTTATTTCTTTCTGGCCTTTCTTGCTACTGATTCCAATAGTCGTTTTCGTTTGGAAAAAATGGAGGAAAAACAGAGTTAAAAAATAAAATCATAAAACAAAAAACATCCGAATACTTTTGATATTCGGATGTTTCATTGCAATAAACAATTTATCTAAGCATTAAAATGCGATTTTACAGTTTCTAAAACCTGCTCATCAGACATTTGTTGCGAAGTTTCTAAAGTGATTTTTAAATCTTTAAACTGAGCGGTGTCATGCAGATACTTTTTCAATTCTTCCTGAATAGTCCCAGGACCAGTAATTAAAACATCTTCAGAATTTGTCAGAAGATGCTCAACCTCTTTAAAGAATTTTACTCTATTTGTTTGTTCGGCATTATTTCCTGCATTTTCACTGGAGTTCCCGTGCTGAATAATTGCTTTTACAGGACTGCATAAGAAAAATTTGAATGCATTCTGTGCATCATGATTTTTTACGACTACAGCTTTTTGGGTATCGATCCAAAGACCTGCTAATTTTTTGTCAGACATATTATATTTTTTTAATGTTATATGTATGTAATGACAAGAATGATGCTAAAGAGTTGTTAACGGCTGTTAAATAATAAATAAAGAATTTCCTAAACACAAATTTCACAAATGAATTTCACGAATGACATTATGTTTAAAAATAAATCTGCTCAATTTGCTTAATCTGCGAGAGAAAAAATTATTTTCCTAAAACGAACACAGCAGGAATTTTATGCAATTCAGGTTTTTGTTTTTGCCAATCTTTGATGCTTAAAGTTTTTATGAATTCATGCTCCGAATCATTAATGTTTGCAGCAATACAAAGTTTCGTATTCGGCGAGAGAAATTTACACAAATCATCGAAGAGCGCATTATTTCTGTAAGGCGTTTCCATGAAAATCTGGGTGTACCCCGTTTTTTGAAGTTCACTTTCAAGATATTGGATTCTCTTTTTCTTCTCGCCCTTTTCTATCGGAAGATAACCGTTGAAACTAAATTCTTGACCGTTAAAACCGCTTGAAATTAAAGCTAAAATAATCGATGAAGGCCCAGAAATAGGAATCACTCTGATTTTTTTCTCATGACACCATTTTACAATCAGATTTCCAGGGTCTGCGATACACGGAAGTCCGGCTTCTGATAATAATCCGAAATCCTGACCGTTGAGCATTCTGTCCTGAGCTTCTTTGACATCAGAATTTTCTGTGTATTTATCTAAAAGAAATAACTTTAAATCTGCCTGCTTTTTTTCAGGAGCAAAAAACTTGATCACTTTTCTTGCCGTTTTTTCATTTTCAACAAAGAAAAAGTCGGTCTGCATGATATAGTCTTTAATCACTGGAGAAAAATGAGTGATTGGGGTATTTTCTGAAAGATAAGCCGGAATTAAAAAAAGCATTGTTGTAAATTATAAGTTGAAATTTAATTAAAAGAAGATGTTTATTCTATACTTTATTAGTAATAACCTGTTGTTGTAATTGATGTGAAATTTTATTGCAGGCATCATCCAATAACTGAAAAACATTTTCAAAATCATTCATGTCGCCCCAGTAAGGATCAGGAACTTCTGAGTTTTGATGATTTCCAGCTTCTTCTAAAAACAGATGAACTTTCTGACGTTGTTCTTCATTTTTAGTCATAGAAATCACATCTTCAAGATTTTTCAAATCCATACAGTAGATTTTATCAAATTTGTCTAAATCTGATATAAGAAGTGGTCTGGATTTTTGTTTTGAAATATCAATGCCATGATTGGCCGCGGTTTTCACGGCTCTTTTGTCAGGTATTTCTCCTTCATGCATGGAGATTGTCCCTACAGAATCGACCAAAAAACTATCAGGAAGTTTAGATCTTAAAATTCCTTCAGCAAGCGGACTTCTGCAGATATTTCCTAAACAAACCATTAGTATTTTCATTGAACAAAATTTAGAATTATATATTTTCAGTTGACAAAATTAAATAAAAAATGGAGAACAAAAATATTCTCCACTTTCCTATTATTTTTAGTTACAGATTAATGCTTGATTTTCTCTGTCAATTCTTTTACGTATTTTTTAATTTCCTTATCGATTTTAGAAACATCTTTTATCGTATCGCAAGCGTACATCACTGTTGAATGGTCTTTTCCTCCCATCTCTTCACCAATTTTTGTAAATGTTGCATTGGTAAATTCTTTAGCAAAATACATCGCTAATTGTCTTGGTAAAGCGATTTCTCTTTTTCTGGTCTTAGATAAAAGCTGTTCTCTTTTGATTCCGAAATACTCACAGACAACTTCCTGAATGTAAGGAATATTGATAACCTTTTTCTGATTGGCAGCAATCTTATTGATTGTTTCCTTTAATAATTCAAGACTTAGCTCAGATTTATAAATAGTAGAATAGGCAATTACTGAATTGATAACCCCAATCAGTTCTCTTACGTTAGTTTTTGCTTCTGCGGCAAGGAAGTCTAACATATCTTCTGTTAAAACAATTCCGTCCCTGCTTAGTTTATCAACGATAATTTTTCTTCTTGTATCTAAATCCGGAGATTTGATTTCTGCAGAAAGTCCCCATTTGAAACGAGAAACAATTCTGTCCTGAATATCCATAATATCAACGGGAGCTTTATCTGAAGTCAAGATAATCTGCTTCCCGTTTTGATGTAAATAATCAAAAATATGGAAGAAGCTGTCCTGTGTTGCAGACTTACCAGATAAGAACTGAATATCATCGATAATCAAAACATCTACCATTTGGTAAAAATTAGCAAACTCTGTCTGTTTATGAGCTTTTGCAGCTGAAATAAACTGCTGGATAAATTTTTCTGAAGAAAGATAAAGAACCACTTTATCCGGAAACTGGCTTTTCACTTCTAAACCAACCGCCTGACCAAGGTGAGTTTTACCAACACCATAACCTCCGTACAAAAATAGTGGATTAAATGCCGTAGAACCAGGTCTTTTTGCAATTGATCTAGCAACCGTAGAAGCAAACTTGTTGCTCTCACCTTCCACATAATTATCAAAAGAAAAATCAGCTTTCAGGTTAGAATCAATATTTACTTTTTTGATTCCCGGAACAACGAAAGGATTAACAATATTAGATGAAAAACCCTGAGGCATTGTTTCCTGCATTTTTGGTGTAGGAACGGTTTTGCCTTTCATATTCATTGTAACTGGTTTTTCTAAACCGCTTGGCTTATTTTCCATTACCGAATACCAAAGTTTAACGCCTTTACCGATGTTTTTCTTCAGGGCAGCAGAAAGCAACGATAAGTAATTATCTTCAATATATTCTTTGTAAAAATCACTCGGAACCATTAATGTAAGATTGTTGTCAACCAATGAAATTGGCTGCACTTTATCAAACAGTAAGTCGAAGGATTTTTCGAGTTTTTTAAGATCAGAATTGTCTTCAGCCGCGTTTAAATTATCTCGCATAAACTGAAGGCACTTCTGCCATATCATCATTAAATTTTCATCCATTTTTATGCCCTGATTAATTCTTTGGTTGTTTGTTTTTATTGGGAAGACAAAGGTCACATATTTTAACTTTAAAAAAAAATATTGCAAGTATTGATTATTAAAAAATATATTTGTATGTATAAATCAAACCTCAAGATGATACACACAACTCACACAATACGAGTACGTTACGCAGAAACCGACCCTATGAAATACGTATATTACGGCAACTACGCCGCATATTTTGAATTGGGAAGAGTAGAACTTTTCAGAAGCATAGGGATATCTTATGACGAGATTGAAAAGCTTGGAATCTGGCTACCGGTTTCTGATTACAATATTAAGTATTTAAAACCAGCTTTATACGATCAAAAATTAGAAATTCATACTTATGTAAAAAAATTCCGGGTGTGCGGATAGAATTTGAATATGAAATTTACAACGAAGAAAAAATAAAAATCACCGAAGCCCGCACTACCCTTTTCTTTTTGGATGCTGCGACCAACAAAGTCATCAAATGTCCTGATTTTTTGATGAAGCTCATCGAAGAAAACTGGAAAGAAAATTAAATAAATAACAATCCATTGTAAAATTCACACAATGGATTTTTTATTGACCTCTATTTCTCAAATTCTTATATTTGATGACAAATCTAGGTATATGAGTTCTATTTCTTCTTTAATTGTCATGTTAATAGTGATTCTCATATTGGTTTATTATAGACTTAATAGGCGCATAGAGATTTTAGAAAAAAAGATTTCTGATTTATCTAAAAAAGAAATTCCTTCAGTTGAGAAGACTGAAAATGAAGATAACATCCCAGAACCCATCCAATTTATCAGTCAAAATACCGGAGTTGAAAGCCCAAATATCATTGCAACCAATTTTGAAGAACCCGAACCACAGAAAGATTGGCTGACCCCTATTTTTGATTTTTTAAAACAAAACGCGCTCACCATTATCGGAATTTTCACCCTTGTTTTAGGAATCGGATATTTTGTAAAATACGCCATCGACAAAAACTGGATTGGCGAGACTTCCAGAGCAGGAATTGGCTTCATTGTCGGCATCAGCATCATAGGAATCGGACATTTTTTAAGGAAAAACTACACGGTTTTTTCATCCATAATTACGGGTGGCGGTGTGGCAGTACTCTACTTTACTACAACGATTGCCTTTCGTGAGTACCAGATTTTTTCACAGAATACAGCGTTTTTGATAACATGTTTGATTACTGTGATTTCAATTGCTCTTTCCTACTATTACAAAAGTGAAATCTTAATTATATTTTCTTTATTTGGTGGATTTTTAGCACCGTTAATGATCAGCACAGGGCAAAGCAACTATATTTTCCTGTTTACTTATTTATCTGTTTTAAATATTGGAATGCTGATTATCGCTTATCTCAAACATTGGAAAAGTATTGGCTGGATCTCGCTTATTTTCACCTCAATTTATCTTTTCGCTTGGACTACAGATCATCCAATGCTGACAAGTATTCCTTTTTACAGTATTACGTATATTATATTTTATGCGTTTGCTTTACAGAATTACATTAAAAAGAATCTGTTGTTACAGCTTGATATATTAATGCTTGTACTGATTAATTTTTCGGCAGTCTCGGGTCTGGTTTATATTTTTAATGAGTTGCAAATGTTTCCTGTATCTGTATTTCCGGTTGCTTTTGCTATCATCAACGCTATTGGTTTATACAGAGAATATCAAAAGAAAAATTTCGGTATCAATTATTCAGTTTTTGCAAGCATCACTGTAAGCCTTATCACAATAGCATTTGCACTTGAGCTAAAAACTCACCTCACTACCAGTGTTTGGGCAATCGAGGCGAGCCTTCTGCTGTATATCTGGAAGAAAACAAATCATAAGATCTTCAAAGTTTTCTTTTACGTGCTTTTTCCAATGGTTATTTTATCCCAGATGATCACTTGGGCGAGGTATTTTGATTCAGCTTCTTTAAATGTGATTTTAAATCCTGTTTTTATTACAAGTCTGGTTGTGATTGGAAGCTGTTTTATGAATTTATTTTTACTGAAAAAAGATTCTGAAGAAGAAAAATCTGAATTGGAATTTTATGAAAATGTATTTAAATTTTTATGCATTTCGGTTATTTATTTCTCAGTTTTATTTGAAATTATCTATCATATTTCGGATGAAAGTTGGGTTTTTATCCTTACCATTGGTTTCCTTTTTACTTTGTATTATTTATTTGCGTTGATTTTATTCGGCAAAAAGCTGAGCATTAGCAGAGATTTCCAAACCGGAATGATTTATCTTTTTCTTTTATTGCTCTTCACACATATATCAAGTTCACAGGTTGCAACAGAAATTATCAGTAAACAAATTGAGGTGGGGTTTTACTTTATTCACTTATTGTACATTCTACCACTCATTTATTTAATTCTAAAAATAATTCCGAAATCAGATTTCATTAAAAATAACTTAGCCTATTGGGTGACCTCTTTAATTATTGTTCTTGCTTTCAGTTTCGAATTATTTAGAACATATTTATTGATTAATGCAAATAATTTGGATGAAATTTATACGCTTCAAAATCATTTCAGCATATTATATTTACCAATTACATGGGCAGTTTTGGCTTGTCTTTTCATTTATTTTGGTTTAAAAAAAGAAATTCCGGAATTCAACAAAATCGGTTTCAGTTTACTCGGAATCATGGTTTTAAAATTATACGCTTACGACGTCTGGCAAATGGATAATGTCTCAAGAATTATCGCATTTATCATCCTTGGAATCATCTTGCTCTTGAGTTCATTTATGTTCCAACGACTTAAGAATATGATCAGAAACTTGGTAGGCAAAAAAGATGAAGCTCTTGAAGAAAATCAATAGAAATAACAACAAAATCTATTATTTGTCATTATTCTATAAATTATTTTAATTTTTCATTGACAATCTGTAAAAAATAAGTATATTTATCACGTTTTTAACACTAATACGTTACGTTTAAAGAATTAATGTTGATAAAAACATAGCAAGCGAGCTTCCATAAGCTGGTGCAAGATTATTTGAAATAATAAAATATCTGTTATATGAAAAAATTCTCTACTCTTTATTAATATTTGCTTCAGCAACTTTATTTGCTCAAAAAAATACTGCTGTAAAATTTGCAATCTGTAACGACGCTGTAGGTACTGTGGCAATGTTCGATTCAAGAAAAGAAGCCGTTCAGAGCGTAAATGTTTTTAAAACGAAAGCAAATCTTCCTCAAAACCTTAAGAAATTTGATTATTTAGCTGACAACGGTTTGGCTGAAGTAAAATTCAAAAAAGATTTCGGAACTTTAGATCGTATGGCTTTAGCTGATTTTAATGCTCAAAATGGACTTCCAAAAGATACACCCGTTTTTATTGAAGGATATGAATTCAAAAACACCAATGTACACATCTTCGCTGATATGATTGCTGACTACAAAGTAGAAACTGTAGATGGTAAAAAAGCGCTGGTTATTACTACAAATAAGAAATAATATTTAGAATTATTATATTTAAAAACGGATATTCAACTTTGAATATCCGTTTTTTTTAGTATTTATTGGTCCATTTTTTTTTGAGCTCGTCGTAGATTTTCTTTTCTGTGGCATTATTTCCGGGCTCGTAGAACTTAACGTCTTTTATTTCTTCCGGTAAAAAATCCTGATTGACAAAATTGCCTTCGAAAGAATGAGCGTATTTATATTCTTTACCATAATCTAGATCTTTCATCAGTTTAGTCGGTGCATTTCTCAAATGCAGCGGAACCGGCAAATTTCCGGTCTTTTTAACAAAAGCTAATGCATCATTAATTGCCATATATCCCGAATTACTTTTCGGTGAAACCGCCAGATAAATTGCAGTTTCGCTCAACAAAATTCTGGCTTCAGGATTTCCGATTACATTTATCGCCTGAAAACAACTGTTTGCAATCACCAAAGCATTTGGATTGGCCAAACCAATATCTTCAGACGCCAAAATAAGCATTCTTCGGGCAATAAATTTTATATCTTCGCCACCGGCAATCATCCTCGCAAGCCAATATACTGCACCATTCGGGTCACCTCCTCGCATCGATTTGATGAATGCCGAAATGATATCATAATGCTGTTCTCCATTTTTATCATACAACGCCATCGTTTCCTGAAGCACTTCCATCACATTATCATTAGAAATTTCTTTTGTCTCAGAATTCATAAACTGACTCAAAACCAATTCCACCGAATTAATCAATTTCCTCCCGTCACCACCTGAATATTGAATGAAAGCCTGATTTTCTTTAATTGTGAAATCAGTTTTTTCGTCTTTATTAAATCTTTCAAGAGCAATATCAATCAGTTCTTCTAATTTTTCGTGTGACAAAGCTTTTAAAATATACACCTGACTTCTGGAAAGCAATGCCGAAACCACTTCAAAACTGGGGTTTTCTGTGGTTGCACCAATCAAAACTACCCAACCTTTTTCTACCGCATGAAGTAATGAATCTTGTTGAGATTTATTAAAACGATGAATTTCATCAATAAAAAGAATCGGTGATTTTCCGGAAAACAAATTTTGTTTTTTGGCTTCATCAATTACATCGCGTACATCTTTTACACCCGATGATACTGCAGAAAGTTTATAAAATTTTCTTCCGGATTTTTCTGAAATAATTTCTGCCAGAGTAGTTTTACCCGTTCCAGGCGGACCCCATAAAATGAGAGAATTTAAGGTGTCATTCTGCAGCATTTTCCTCAGTGTCCCTTTTTCGCCAGTAAGATGTTCCTGCCCCAAAACTTCATCTAAAGTTTTCGGTCTCATTCTTTCGGCTAATGGAGTATTTTGACTCAAAATTTATAGTTTGGTTAAAATGAAATTTAATAAAAAGTCACAGATTTTCAATAATTAGAATAGCTTTTCGGTCAAGAAATTTTAAAATCGACAAACGCGTTCATTTATCCGACAAACAACCATTTATCACTCTGAAACTTCTAACAAATTTAAACTAATTTTCAATTTTTTAGCCTATTTTTGCATTGTTTTGAAACTTACATTCAATAAAATCATTACATCGCCTTTGGTAATTTTAATCAGATTTTACCAATGGTTTATCTCGCCTTTGCTTCCCAAAAACTGCCGATACGAGCCAACCTGTTCGCACTACATGGTTAAATCGCTGCAAGTACATGGTATATTTAAAGGGTTTTGGTTAGGATTAAAAAGAATTGCTAAGTGTCATCCCTGGGGTGGAAGCGGCTATGATCCCGTACCTCCAAAAAAATAATATTTTTGAATAAACGACCTATTAAAAAAATAAAAATGAGTAATATTTTTTTCAGAATTTACCTTTTTGCATTTGCATTGATTACCCAGTGTTTTTTTGCACAAAATAATCCCTTAGGATTGTCTGAAGGAACTTTAAAAGTAAATTCTACTGACGTTCCGGTAAAAATTTTCGCAACTTCAGAACTTGTAGAACTTGATTCTTTTGCCAATTTAAATAACATACAGAATACTTTGGTTATTTTAAATAAATCAAATGTAGAAGTCTCACATTACGTCAACAGCTCTATTATTTTAGGGAAATTTAAAGCAAACAATTATCAATTTTTTGATAAAGATTTTAAATTAATTGAAAACATCAAAGTTACTGAAGATAATGTTGAAGCTTTTAAATATGCTGCAAAAACTCTTAATCCAGTCAAATCTACCGATAAAGTTGAGCTTGAAACTCCTTTTAAAATATGGGATCCTTCAACGGGAATTCATTTAGGGCCTGTTACTTTACACTTTTATAGTTTGATGTTCATCTTCGCTTTTGGAATCGGGTATTTCCTGATGACAAAAATGTATTCTATTGACGGAGTTGATACAAAATATGTAGAACCATTTTTCACATGGACATTAATAGGAACTATCCTTGGAGCACGGTTGGGGCACGTTATTTTTTATCAGCCAGAATTATTTAAAGAAGATTTCTGGAGTGTATTTTTACCGATCAGCACAAAAAATGGATTAAAATTTACAGGATTTGCAGGATTAGCAAGTCACGGTGCTACACTTGCAGTGATTGTAACCACACTATACTATTCTTATAAAGTCATCAAAAAAAATCCGCTTTGGGTTTTTGACAGACTGGGTATTGTAGTAGCAATTGGTGGCGCATTTGTAAGAATGGGAAATTTTTTCAACTCTGAAATCATAGGAAAACCAATTGATCCTAATTCTCCTTTCGCATTATTATTTCCACAACAAAGCAGTGAATATGGTGTTACAATTCCTCGATACCCTACTCAGTTATTTGAGGCTGTAGGTTATGTAACATTATTTGTTATTCTTTGGGGTTTATATAGAAAAACAGACAAAAAATACCAACAGGGATGGTTATTTGGTTTGTTCTTTTTCCTTCTTTGGGCAATCAGATTCTTTGTGGAATTTTTGAAAGAACCTCAGGGAGATGAATTCATTTCATTTGCAGGATTAAATACGGGACAAATTCTTTCACTACCGTTTATGTTGGCAGGTTTAATCATTATGGTGTATTCTAAAAACAATAAAATAGCTCCCGAAGCAGACAAAACTTTCTAAAAAAAGCTAAAAATATAAACATAAAGTCACAACTGAGTTGTGGCTTTTTTGTTGAGTTCCAAAAATACATTTCCAAGTTCATCAATAACATCAGTCGGTAGCATGGCTTCTTTTGAAAATTTCTGAGCAGCAAAATCTGCAGCCTTTCCGTGAAGCCAAACTCCTAAAACACAAGCATTTTCGGAAGAATAATTTTGAGCTAAAAGTGAAGTAATAATCCCCGTCAAAACATCTCCGCTGCCACCTTTTGCCAAACCTGAGTTTCCGGTGATATTATAAAACACATTACCTTCTGGAGTAATAACTTGCGTGTGATGATCTTTTAAAACAATAAAGATTTGTAATTCTTTTGCTTTAGTCCTTCCCAGTTCTAGTCGCTCAAATGAATTTTCAGTCGAACCAAACAATCGCTCAAATTCTTTAGGATGTGGAGTAATAATTGAGTTTTTTTGAATTAAATTGATACTGTCTCTATTTTTAGCAATACTATTTAAAGCATCCGCATCTAGTAACAATGGTTTTGAACTTTGTTCTAAAAATTTCAACAATGCTTTTTCCGTTAAAGAATCCGTTCCTAAACCCGGACCAATTCCATAGATTGAATTCTCCTGAATTTCAATTTCTTCTATTAATTTTTCGCCACCAGAAATAAACATAGCTTCCGGGCAAGTCGTCTGAAGTATTTCGTATCCACAGTTGGGTGCCATAACAAAAGTTAATCCTGAACCTGTTTTCAAAGCTGATTTTGTAGCCAAAATTGCAGCACCTATTTTCCCATAACTTCCACCAACAATAATCGATTTTCCGTAAGTTCCTTTGTGTGCAAAATTATTTCTTGGCTGAAAAATTTCCGCTATCATTTCGTCATCAATCACATAATAATCTGTTGCGTGTTTTTCTATAAATTCTTCACTTAAATCAATATCTAAAATCACAACTTTACCTGCAAAATATCCGGTTTCAGGATGTAAAAAACTTCGTTTCCAAAACTTAAAACTTAAAGTATAATCAGCTTTAAAAACAGTTTGATTTTCTTCTAAAATTTTATCAGAAAACAATCCTGAAGGAACATCAATAGAAATTTTTATTTGCTTGAAATCATTCAATTTTTCAATTAAATCTTCAGAAATCCCATCTAATTTTCGGGATAATCCCGTTCCGAAAAGCGCATCGATTATAATCGTTTCATGATCAAACTGAACAGAATCAATATCTTTAAAATCATGAATCGAAATCCCAGAAAATTCTTTTAATCTTTTATAATTAATTCCAGCATTTTCTGAGAATTTCTCATTTGACTGATCAACAAAAATATGTACATCAAAGCCTTTCAGATACAATAATCTGGCAATAGCAAAACTGTCTCCGCCGTTATTCCCATTTCCACAAAAAACCGCAAATTTTGTATGCTTTTTACAATTTCCAACAATCCAATTTACACAAGCGGAAGAAGCTCTTTCCATTAATAAAATTGAAGAAACAGGTTCATTTTTTATGGTAAATTCATCCGCTAATCTGATGTTTTCTGCTGTTAAAATTTTCATTGGAGTCAATTTTTATTAAAAATAATCATTATAGATTGAAAAATATGCCATTTAAAAAGTAAAAAAAATATAAAACTTGAAAGATTATTATTTATAAATGATACTTTTGTGATAAACATTAAAAAATAAAAATTATGGGATTTGTAAAAGAATTTAAAGAATTTGCAATTAAAGGAAATGCCTTTGATCTGGCTGTCGGTGTAATTATAGGTGGTGCTTTTGGCAAAATTGTAACCAGTGTTATAGATGATTTAATTATGCCAATCGTTGCCGCTATAGTTGGAAAACCAGACTTCA
This sequence comes from Chryseobacterium sp. 3008163, assembly GCF_003669035.1. NCBI lineage: Bacteria > Pseudomonadati > Bacteroidota > Flavobacteriia > Flavobacteriales > Weeksellaceae > Chryseobacterium > Chryseobacterium sp. 3008163. The sequence continues at coordinate 628,279 of NZ_CP033070.1, forward strand.
GCAGTATCTATTTTGCGATGGGGAAAGGAGCTGAAAATATTCCGGCAGGATCCACATTGGCAAAAGCAAAGGAACTTGCTCCGGATGCTGCAATTTTTGCTTATGGTAATTTCATTACAGTTGCTATTAATTTTATACTTCTTGCTATAGTTGTGTTCAGTCTGGTAAAAACAATCAACAGAATGAGAAAAACTGAAGCTGAAACTCCGGCAGCTCCGGCAGCACCAACTGCAACGGAACAATTACTTGTGGAGATTCGTGATGAACTTAAGAAAAAATAGTTTAAAAAAATAACCAAAAAACTCGCCGCAAATAAATTTGCGGCGAGTTTTACTTTGTAAGAAATTATTCTTAGTGAATCTGTAAAATACTTGAAATTTGCTCAGCTAAAGAAAGACCGATTCTATCTTGTGCTTCTAAAGTTGAAGCTCCTGTATGTGGAGTCAGAGAAATTTTAGAATGATTTAAGATTGCTTTTGAAGGGGTAGGTTCGTTAATGAAAACATCAAGACCTGCAAATTTTACTTTTCCTGAATCTAAAGCTTCTATCAAAGCTGCTTCGTCAATCACACCGCCTCTTGAGCAGTTTACGATTGCCACGCCGGCTTTCATGATATCAAATTCATTTTTACCAATCATGAAACCTTCTTTCTGAGCTGGAACGTGAAGGGTAATAAAATCTGAATGCTTCAGAACTTCTTGTAAAGGTTCAGTTTCTATATCAACATTGATGAATTGATTGTTGTAAAACGTCACTTTAATACTCGCTTTACCGATCATATTATCAGCAGCAATAACACGCATACCAAGACCCAAAGCGATTTTTGCAACCTCTTGCCCGATTCTTCCCATCCCAACGATTCCGATGGTTTTTCCTTTCAATTCGATACCTGCAGCATATGCTTTTTTAAGTGAAGCAAATTCTGTATCACCTACTAAAGGCATTTTTCTGTTCGAATCCTGCAAAAATCTTGCTCCTGAGAATAAATGTGCAAATACCAATTCAGCAACAGATTCTGAAGAAGCAGAAGGGGTATTGATGACGTGAATTCCTTTTCCTCTTGCATAATCTACATCAATATTATCCATTCCTACTCCGCCTCTACCGATGATTTCGATAGATGGGCAATTGTCAATCAATTCTTTTCTTACCTGCGTTGCGCTTCTTACCAAAATCGTACGGATTTTGTGCTCATTTATGTAATCCATCAAAAACTCCTGAGGAACTTTTGTAGTGATTACTTCAAAACCTTTTTCCGTTAATGCATCAATCCCAGATTGATCTAATCCATCGTTTGCTAAAACTTTCATAACTATTTATATATTAAAAATGAAAGATTTAAAAATTAAAAAATGGAAGTCGTTTAAAACTTTATTTATTCAATTTTTAAATCTTCAATTAGATTTTAATCTTTAAAAACTTCAATGGTTACTTGCTTCTCGACCAAATCAGTGAATTTACCTTTATATCTTGTAGCTCTTACCAAGTGATTGTCGATCCAATGGTAGTTTCCGCCTCTTGGTTTTCCGCACAATACACTGTGATATTTGAATCCGTGTTTGTCTAGCCAATCGATGGTAATCTGCTTTAAATTTTCAGTTCTTGATGTGAAAAAACAGATTTGGTGACCTTCGTCGTACCATTTGTTTACTGTTTCCAATGCATCAGGATAAGGAAGACAAGTAACCATTCTTTCCGGTTCTTCATTAGGAACGTCATCTGTAACTGTTCCGTCAATATCAATTAAATAATTCTTAACTCCGTCCTTCAGAATCGGACTGATATGCTCAATATAATCTAGCTCCATCGTTCAAATTTTTAAAGCGCAAAGTTACACATTATTGATCAAAGACTTACATTAATCTTAGTTTATGTTAAAATTTTAACATAAAAAATATTTTTAAATGAATAAAAGCAAGCATTCTATTGCATTTTTCATAAAATTAGCGTGTTATTTTTATTTAAAAAAAAGCCAATATTTCATAAATATTAAAAATTTCACTCAAATATTTTACGTAATCATGATTAAAACTTAAATTTGTAGGAATGGAAGAATACGTAGTTTTAGTAAATCCTGAAGATACAGTGTTAGGTTTGATGGAAAAACAGCAGGCTCATATCAATGGTTTGCTACACCGTGCATTTTCTGTTTTTTTATTTAATGATCAAGGTGAAATGCTCTTGCAGAAGCGTGCGGCAGAGAAATATCATTCTCCCAATCAATGGACGAATGCTGTATGTTCTCATCCCCGAGATGGTGAATCTTATCTTGAAGGAGCCAAACGCAGAGTAAAAGAAGAATTGGGAATAGAAACTGAACTTTCAGAAAAATTTAACTTCATCTATAAAGCAGACGTTGGCAAGGGGCTTTGGGAGCATGAGCTCGATTATGTTTTTACAGGAACTTACAATGCAGACTTTAATTTAAATAAAAATGAAGTTGAGGAAGTTCGATATATTTCCATGAAAGATTTAGATCAGGAAATATTAGAACACCCTGAACAATTTACAGAATGGTTTAAAATCATTTTAGAAGAATACAAACACAATTTTTAAACACCTATGATGAAAAGAACAGTATTTCTTTTTGCTCTCCTTATTTCTTTAGGTCTGTTTGGTCAGAAATCAGATACTAAAGTTTTTGAAAGCGAAAATTATTCATTGACAATGCCGGATACATGGAAAGCCACCAATGATGAAGGCATCGTTAACATTTTCCCGACTAATCAGATTGGCGCGATAACCATTTCTGAATATCACGATTTAGAACTTCCAAAAGCTGAAACCAAGAAATTTATTCTTGCTCTTTACAATTCTTCAGATGACGAGAAAAAAATAAAGACCGGCAGCGGTAAAAGAGGTTACACAGAGTATTTTTACGAATATTTTGATGAGAAAGAAAATCTCTTCTGGATCACCAAAGTGTTTCAAAAAAGCAAAGAAATCTATATTGTAAGCATCAACTGTCAAAAAAAATACTGGAATGGAAATTATATGAAAGTTTTTAACGAGACTTTTGACAGTTTTAAAATAAAAAATAGAATCTTATTGTAAGATTTTCACTTTTCAAATTAAGAATATTTATAAATAAAAATAAACATGAAGAAAACAGCCTTGTACGATAAACACGTTTCTTTGGGAGCGAAAATAGTACCTTTTGCGGGATTTGATATGCCTGTACAATATTCCGGAGTGACGGAAGAGCACTTTGCAGTAAGAGAAAAAGCGGGATTATTTGACGTATCTCACATGGGACAGTTTTTCATTGAAGGTGCAGGTTCGAAAGATCTTTTGCAGTTTGTAACAACCAATAATCTTGATGCTCTTGAGAACGGAAAAGCGCAATATTCTTGTCTTCCGAACGAAGATGGCGGAATTGTAGATGACCTTATCGTTTACAAAATGGAAGACGACAAATATTTTGTAGTTGTCAACGCTTCAAACATCGAAAAAGACTGGAATCACATTTCAAAATACAATACTTTCGGTGCAAAAATGACGAATGCTTCAGATGAAATGTCTCTTTTGGCAGTTCAGGGACCGAAAGCGACTGAGATTCTTCAGAAGATAACTGAAACTAATTTATCAGAAATTCCTTACTATCATTTTACCGTTGGTTCGGTGGCTGGTGTAAGCGATGTGATTATTTCAAACACCGGTTACACAGGAAGCGGTGGTTTTGAAATTTATTTTAAAAATGACAATGCAGTACAACTTTGGGATGCAATCATTGAAGCTGGAGAAAACGAAGGAATTATTCCTTGTGGATTGGCTGCCAGAGATACTTTGAGATTAGAAAAAGGTTTCTGTTTATACGGAATGGACATTGATGATACAACTTCTCCTATCGAAGCTGGGTTAGGCTGGATCACAAAATTTGACAAAGATTTTGTGTCTAAAGATATTTTTGCAAAACAAAAAGAAGAAGGAGTTACCAAAAAATTAGTTGGTTTTGAATTAACTGATAAAGGTGTTCCAAGACATGATTATCCTGTGGTAGATGCAGAAGGAAACGTGATTGGAAGAGTAACTTCCGGAACGCAATCTCCAATGAAGAAAATCGGTTTGGGAATCGCTTATGTTGATAAGCCTCATTTCAAATTGGGAACTGAAATTTTTATCCAGGTTAGAAATAAAAATATTCCTGCGAAAGTTGTTAAAATGCCTTTCGTTTAGCATATTACTATTTGCAGCTGGTTTTTGGCTAGTCTGCTTTTACATACAAAAAACCACAGATTGCTCTGTGGTTTTTTCACTTTTTTTGACAGAAAAATTTTTAATTATTTCCGTTGAAATGAGCTCTTAAATTCTCAATGTTCTTCTTGTCGTTTCCTATGAAAATCTCCGTATCAGTAAGGAAAACCGGACGTTTCAAGAACGTGTAATGATCTAACAACAACTCTTTGAAATCGTCTTCACCCATTGTTTTCAAATCAAGTTCTCTCAATTTGATCTGGGTTGATTTTTTACTGAACAAATCCTCGTAAGAATTTGTGATTTTATGCATGGCTTCCACTTCTTCTTGTGTGATAGGCTCTTTCTTTATTTCGCGCATCTCCCAGTCTCTCAGATCAAATTTTGCTAAAATTTTTCTGCATGTGTCGCAACTATTAAGATAAAATACTTTCTTCATCTATATATTAATTAATTATTTTTTAAAATTTCTCTCCAAATTGGATATTATTACAAGATACCACTTTAATATGGAAAAACAGCTATTTAATTTCACTTTATGATAATTAATGAATATCTTTATTAAAATTTAAATAAAAATGGATAATAAGCCTCTTACTTTTCAGTTTATTTCGGAGCCTTCAGATGTCAATTATGGGGGAAATGTACATGGTGGAAGCGTTATGAAATGGATTGACCAGGCAGGATACGCCTGCGCAACAACCTGGAGCGGAAATTATTCTGTAACAGTCTATGTAGGCGGAATTCGTTTTTATGAGCCAATAAAAATCGGAGAAATCGTAAAAGTTGAGGCTCAAGTCATCTATACCGGCTCATCCAGTATGCATATTTCGATCAATGTCTTCTCAAGAAACCTTAAACAACCGATTTTTGATAAAAAAACACACTGCATTATCGTTTTTGTGGCAGTTGATGAAAACGGTAAAAAGCTACCTGTTCCTAAATGGATTCCGGAAACCAATGAAGAAAAACAGCAGGAAATGTATGCCAAACGTCTGATGGAACTCAGAACGCAAATTGAAGATGAAATGAAACCTTTTCTTTAACAGAAAATTATGCAGAGAATTGATTTTTTGAAACTGTCATCTTTAGGTTTTTTGGGATTATATTCTTGCGGAATCTCAAAATCTATGAACACAAACCAACGTTTAGCTTTACAAATTTATACCATTCGGGACGCCGTCTCTCAAAATCTGGAAAAAGCCTTCGAGAAAATCGCTTCTTTAGGTTATAAAGATGTAGAAATCTATGGATATGATGGAACTTTTTTTGGCAAAAACAGAAATGAATTTCAATCTATTTTAAATAGCACAGGTTTAAAAGTCATCAGTTCGCATCATCGTACTGGAATCACCGATAAAGATGAAGGAACACTTTTAAAAAACTGGGAAAATACGCTAGATGATCTGAATTATATCGGCGCAAAATATGCCGTTTGCTCTTATCTTCCCGAAGCCGAAAGAAGTCTTGAAAATTACCGAAAACTTCCGGAAGTTTTGGAAAATGCTGGTAAAAATTCAAAGCAAAACGGAATCCAACTTGCGTATCACAATCACGATTTTGAATTTTTAAAAATGGATGATCAGAAGAATTTCTATGACTTCATTTTAGAAAATACTTCGCCGGATTTGGTTAAAATGGAACTTGATTTATATTGGATTGCAAAAGCAGGATTTGATCCGCTAACCTATTTTGAAAAATATCCTGGAAGATTTCCTTTATGGCATGTGAAAGACATGCAGAAAGAAACAAAAATTTCGCAGAAATCGGAAACGGAACTATTGATTTTAAAATAATTTTTGAAGCCAGAGAAAAAGCTGGTTTAGAATATTGGTTTGTTGAACAGGATTCGAGTGAGAGAGATATTTTTGAGAGTATTTCGATGAGTAAAAAATATGTTGAAAGCAATTCTTTCTTCTTCAATAAATAAATGCAAAAGTCTTCCAAATAATGGAAGACTTTCTATTTTTAAATGTTTTTTAATATTAACAAGTAATTACTTGCGGGCATCCCATATATTGACTGCAATATTTAGGTCCGGTCACTGCTCCGGTGCAGCTGCAACCGCAAAGTGATAAATCTGGAGTTCCGATTTTACCGACACCTCCTGCGATATCTTTCAGATCAGCACTCTTCAATTTCTTAGCGTTATTCAAAAATTTATTTGACATAATTCTGTGGTTTTACTTTGTTGGAGAAAGTTAAACAGCATCATTACAAGTATACACTTGCGGACATGCTATATAAGTTGAACAATAGAAAGGTCCCGTTACAGCACCAGAACAGCTACATCCACAAAGAGATAAATCTGGCTTACCAATTTTACCGACACCACCTACGATATCTTTTAGATCAGCACTTTTTAATTTCTTAGCATTTTTTAAAATTTCGTTTAACATAATGATTTGGGTTTTAAGTTAAAAAATATAAAAATCTATAATTTATACAGCAAAATCATCACAAGTATACACTTGTAGACAGCCAATATAAGTTGGGCAGTACTTAGGTCCCGTGACAGCACCTGAACAGCTGCATCCGCAAAGCGATAAATCTGGAGTCGCATTATCTACACTTACACCTCCAACGATGTCTTTCAGGTCAGCACTTTTTAATTTCTTAGCGTTTTTTAGAATTTCATTTAACATAATAATTTGGTTTTAAGTTGAAGCTCAAATTTAATAATTAAAACAACTACTTTGTAAATTATTTTATATTATTTATAACATTTAATATAAACTCTTAGTATTTAATTCTAAAAAACTAATATTTAATCTGCTTTTAATAAATACAACTCGATATTTTAAACCTGGTTTCAAAAAAATCCCTTCAAATTTCTTTGAAAGGATTCTAATTTTATTTTAAACCTGAATTATCTTGCGATATTAACAGCTCTAGTTTCTCTGATAACAGTAACTCTTACCTGTCCTGGATATGTCAATTCATTCTGAATTTTTTCTGAGATGTCGTAAGAAAGTTGAGAAGCAATTTCGTCATTTACTTTTCCGCTTTCTACCATTACTCTTAGTTCTCTACCCGCCTGAATTGCGTAAGCGCTTGAAACTCCTTCAAAGCTTAAAGCAGCAGCTTCAAGATCTTTCAATCTTTGGATATAAGATTCTAAAACCTGACGTCTTGCTCCTGGTCTTGCTCCTGAAATTGCATCGGCAACCTGAATAATCGGAGATAATAGTGAAGTCATTTCCACTTCGTCGTGGTGAGCACCAATTGCATTGATTACTTCAGGATTTTCACCGTATTTCTCTGCCCACTGCATTCCTAATAAGGCATGAGGAAGTTCAGATTCCTGCTCAGGAACTTTACCTATATCGTGTAAAAGACCTGCTCTTTTGGCCATTTTTACATTTAATCCTAATTCTGCAGCCATCGTCGCAGCAATGTTTGCTACTTCTCTTGAGTGTTGAAGAAGGTTTTGTCCGTACGACGAACGGTATTTCATTCTACCAACGATTTTTACCAATTCCGGGTGTAAACCGTGGATTCCAAGATCGATGATGGTTCTTTTCCCCACTTCAATAATCTCTTCTTCGATCATTTTTTTAGTTTTCTCTACAACCTCCTCGATTCTTGCGGGGTGAATTCTACCATCTGTTACCAATCTGTGAAGGGATAATCTTGCGATCTCTCTTCTTACCGGATCAAAACATGAAAGAAGAATAGCTTCCGGAGTATCATCAACAATGATTTCTACACCTGTCATCGCCTCTAAAGCACGGATATTTCTACCTTCTCTACCGATAATTCTACCTTTTACTTCGTCAGATTCGATGTTAAAAACAGATACTGAGTTTTCAATCGCCTGTTCTGTTCCGATTCTCTGAATGGTTTGGATAACGATTTTTCTCGCTTCACTTTTCGCATTCAACTGAGCTTCTTCCATGATGCTCTGAACATGCGCCTGAGCTCTAGTTTTCGCTTCAGCTTTCATGGTTTCTACCAATTCAGATTTAGCTTCTTCAGCGGTATAGTTTGAAATTTTCTCTAGCATTTCAACTTTCTTAGAAGTTGCTGAGTCTAATTCTTGTTGTTTTCTTTCTAAAACTTCGGTTTTCTTAGCGTAGTCAGCAATTTGTCTGTCTAAATCTTTTTCAAGTTTACCCGCTTTGCTCAGCTCGTCGTTCAGTTTGTTTTCTTTGTCTTTAACTCTTTTTTCGCCCTCCTGCATTTTTCTTTCACGAGACTGAATATCTGCATCGTGCTGAGATTTCAGTTCAAGAAACTTTTCTTTTGCCTGAAGATTTTTTTCTTTCTTTATCGATTCGGCTTGTACGTTAGCTTTTTCTATAAGGTTTTCGGCATTTTTTGTTGCATCGTCTATAATAAATTTGCCTTTAGCATTAAGAGAGCTTTTAGAAAATACCATTCCTAAAACAGCACCTATTACCAAACAAATAACGCCTATAATAATAGCGGTTGTTGTCATATATATATTGAGTTTTAATTGTCTAAATTTAAAAATAAAAAACCTACAATAATCCAGTGATTTAGAGTAAACTCCTGATCTCCACGATTTGATCTGATTCCTTCTCTCTGTAATCTGCGTAATGCAGCACGCCATTGAAAAGACTTTCGAACATTAATTGTTTAGTGTTGAGTTTACCTTAATGTGTTAGAATTACTGTAGGCAGTTTTTTCGGAAATTTACTTTCCGACTTCATTCAACGTCTGATTAATTTTTGCTAATCTTTCGTTGGTTGAATTTATATTTTTTTCGTAGTTCAGATTTACAACTTCTGCATTGGTTCCCAGTTTTAGGGCACACATTGCCAAAGCATCTTGTTTATCTCTCACATCGAAATTCTGTTCAAAATCTTTAATCATATTTTCAATCTGCTTCCCCACTTTGCGCAAAGTTTCTTCCTCTGCCGCGGGTACATTCAGCGGATATACTCTTCCTGCAATGTTGATGGTTATTCTCCTTACCTCCATTATAGTCCACTGTTTTGAAGCTGCGCAATACAAAAGTCTACTTCTTTTACCAATCTGTTGATATGGTTTTTCATGAGTCTGTTGTGTTCAGGATTTCCTGATATTGCTGAATACAATTTTATATTTTTCTGTTCTTCTGCTAATACCTGATTTTTCTTTCTTTCTTCTTCATATTTCTTCTTCAAGTCTTCATGCTCTTTATTCAACTCTGATAACTTTTCAGAAAGATTTTGATGACTTTTATGAAGATTCAAAATCTTTTTTTCCAATTCTGAAAAATTGTTTTCTAATTCTTGAAGCATTTCAGGTTTCTAAATATTCTAACTAAAAGCAAAAATATGAAAATAAAAAGACTAACAAAAATAAATGTCTCTATATTTTGACTAAAAACAAAAAGGAGATGCCAAAGCACCTCCTTTCTATATTAATTTTTTATTATATTATTCAAATTTCAATACAAACATAATCGCTCTTGTCTGTAAAGTAGATACTGCTGCAGACCAATAAGGTGGAGTTGTAGCGTTATCAGCAACCATTTCGTTGTTCATAAAGAACGTTCCTCTTACAGCTGGAGTCAATTTAAATTTATTGAAATAAAACTGAATTCCCATCTCTGCAGACCATGCAAAATTATGCGTTGTAGATCTAAAAACCTGTTGTTGGTTATCATCCTCTGAATCAGAATTCGACTGTAAATTAACGATGTAATTCACACCCGCCGCAACGTAGGGTCTTGAGTTGTACCATCTTTCACCATGAAATTCAAGCATAACAGGAATATCTACCAAAGTAGACTTAACCTCTCTTACTTTATCTTTTTCAGTTAATAAAATCGGAGTAAATGCAGGATTCGTTAAACTTCCATTTTGATAAATATCATTTCCCTGCGTATTGAAAGTCAATTGTCTCTGAGCAAACTGTAAACCCGGCTCTAATCTTACATCTAAGTAATCATGCACTCTGAATTTCGCAATCAAACCTGCTCCAAAGCTAGTACTAGATTTAGAACTTACAAGGTTCTGGTTATCAGCCATACCATATCTAGGGTTATGCACGATACGGTAATCAAGAATATTGCCATTCAGATAAAACCCCCAACTGAACTTTTGCTGGTCAAAATCTTCCAGCTTGTCCATCCTGTTACGAGTTCTAAATTGAGCGTCTGCAAATGTTGCAATACTAACTGAGGCTAAAACCAGAGCTTTTAATAGAAATTTATTCATAGGTTATTTTGTTGCTTTATAAATTGTGGCTATACCTAAACTTAATTTTTTATATTCTACTTTTTTAAATCCTGTATCTAAAAGTATTTGTCTCATTTTCTCTCCAAACGGGAAAGCATTTACAGAATCCGGCAGATAAGTATACGCCCTATTGTCTTTAGAAACCAATCTTCCGATTGCCGGTAATATATTTTTGAAGTAAAACATATAAAACGGTCCTAAAAAACCCTCCACTTTTGAAAACTCAAGAATGTATACGCTCTTGTTTTCTTTCACTACTCTTCTCAGCTCTGCCAAACCTTTTGTAAGGTTTTCAAAGTTCCTTACTCCAAATGCAACGGAAACAGCATCAAATCTATTGTCCTCGAAAGGTAAATTTTCTGCATCGCCTTTCTGCATAGAAATTTTGCCGTCTAATTTAAGTTTTTTTATTTTAATAACGCCAACATTTAACATTTGTTGCGATAAATCTAAACCAACCACTTTTGCGTCAGTTCCTTTTTCCACAGCAATTGCTAAATCTCCTGTTCCAGTTGCTACATCAAGAACCTCCTGAGGAGCATCTTCTTTCATCATTTTTACCAGCTTATTTCTCCACAAAACATCTATTTTCATAGATAATGCATGGTTCAGTAAGTCGTATTTCGGCGCTATATTGTCGAACATATCCTCTACCTGGCTTTTTTTCGTTGCCTCAGAGTTGTAGGGAGTTACTTTGTTGATATCGTTTGTCAAAACTTGTAATATTCTTTATAATAATTAAGGTAATCTTGTTTTCTAAAGATCTTTGAACGTGATTCTACTTTATCAATATTCTTTATCAGTTGATCATATTCTTCGTCTACATTATAGTAAAAATCGTCTGTATAAAGCTTGTTGAAGTGTTTTGCACCCCCAAAATATGGTTTTCCATCAATGATGGTTTTATCCAACGCCAAAAGTAATGAATCTTTTTTAAGATTGTACCCATAATATTGATCATTAACATAATAATCCTTATGCGCAATGTTGATCAAGCCCCTTACTTTATTCACTTCAAATGCAGAATCGTAAAGAAGCTTCTTATTTTGATTAAAAACTTTGATAGAATTTTTCCCTTTTTTAAGATCAACCTTAACAAATTGTCCCCCAGAAATCACTCCCTCAGAACCATTATTAATCTTATAGTAATAGGTATCTGGCGTAGGGTTGTCTACAATGTAATAATTTTTTTTGGCTAAGAAAAAGAAGTACACTCCAAAAGCAAGTATAAATACCACTGATGCTATAAGTAACCCTTTTAACGACGGATTGTTTTTCATAGATTGTAAAGCACAATTTTTGCAAATTTAATAATAATTTTAATTCTTTCTTATTAATATTAATTATTAACTTTGCATCTTTATAAAATCATTAAAACGAATGCCGAATACGATCATTATTGGTTCTGGATCTTACATTCCTAACAGAGTTATTGGTAGAGATTATTTTCTAAATTCTGAATTCTATACCGATGAAGGCGAAAAAATAGACAAGCCAAACGAAGAAATTATCTCAAAATTTGTAGAAATTACAGAAATTGAAAACAGAAGATACATAGGCGAAGACACGTCAAACTCAAAAATTGGTTACGAAGCTGCAAAAATTGCTCTTGAAGACGCAAAAGTTGATGGTGAAGATTTAGATTACATCATCTACGCAAGTAATTTTGGTGAAGTAGGAACCAATGGCGCTGCGAACTTTATGCCGAATATGGCAGGACGAGTGAAGAATCATTTAGGCATCAAAAACAGAAAATGTATCACTTATGATATGATTTTTGGATGTCCGGGTTGGGTTGAAGCAATGATTTTAGCAGACCACTTTATCAAAGCCGGAGTTGCCAAAACAATACTTGTGGTCGGTTCAGAAACTTTAAGCAGAGTAACTGATCCTTACGACAGAAATAAAATGATTTTCGCTGACGGTGCAGGTGCAGTTGTTGTAAAAGCAACTAACGAAGAAAATGTAGGTATTATTTCTCATAATACCATTTGTGACAACGGTCCTGAGCTTGAATATTTAAGAAACGGCGCGTCCATCAACAAAGATTTTGACGACCAAAAACTGTATATCAGAATGATGGGTAGAAAAATCTACGAATATGCACTTAAAAATGTTCCCGTTGCCATCAAAGAAACTATCGACAATGCAGGATTATCTATTGATGATATCGACAAAATTCTAATCCACCAGGCCAATGCTAAGATGGATTATGCAATGATCGACAGACTTCACAAACTGTACGAAGTGAAAGATTACGACCACGCAATTTCACCAATGACGATTCAGGAGTTTGGAAATTCTTCTGTAGCAACCATTCCTACCATGTTTGATTTAATAATTAAAGGAAAAATGGATGGTCATACGTTTAAAGAAAAAGGGAACATTGTGATGACTTCGGTAGGTGCCGGAATGAATATCAATGCGATCGTTTATAAATTTCCTTAAGACTTAAATAAATTTAAAAAAATATAAAAAAAGCACAGAGGAATTTTCTTTTGTGCTTTTTTAAAACTTAGTTATGCAAAGAAATTTTTTATTTATAGCTGCCATCTTCTTGTTTCTCGAAGTCTATATCTATCAAGCAATAAGAACCTTAACAGATAATTCATGGATCAAAATAGGCTACTGCGTCTTATCTTTGGCTATCTACGGATTCTTTGCTTACGAGGTTTCGCATTTTCAAAGGTCAGACAGAAGTACGATGAGAGCACAAATCATGATCTCTTTGTTTTTGGTCTTTATTTTACCTAAAATATTCATCGTATTATTTTTATTGATTGATGATATTTTCAGAACAGGTGGATATTTAATTGGCTTAACGAGACCAACAGAGAATTTCTTCCCGGAAAGAAGGAAATTTCTAAGCATTATGGGACTTGGTTTAGGAGGAGTACTTTCGGCTTTATTTATCGACGGAATTACTTTCGGTAAATACAGACATACCGTAAGAAAAGTAAAAGTTAAAATTAAAAACCTTCCTCTAAGTTTTAAAGGATATAAAATTATTCAGATTTCAGACGTTCACAGCGGAAGTTTTTCAGACCCAAGAAAACTGGAGCACGCTATTGAATTGATCAACGAACAAAACGCAGATTTGGTTTTATTTACCGGAGATATGGTCAACAATGTTTCTGAAGAATTCAAACCTTTTATTCCTCTTTTTTCTAAAATTAAAGCGAAAGACGGCAAGTTTGCAGTGTTAGGAAATCATGATTACGGTGATTATGTAACTTGGGATTCTCCTAATGCAAAAAAAGTGAATCTTGATAATTTGATCGAATATGAAAGACAGGCAGGTTTTGAAATGCTAATGAATGAAAACCGTGCAATCGACAGAAACGGAGAAAAACTTTATATTTTAGGCGTTGAAAACTGGGGACTGAAGCCCTTTCCACAATTTGGAAAGATCGACAAAGCATTAGAAAACGTTCCGCAAAATGCTGCAAAAATATTAATGAGCCATGACCCTACTCATTTTGATTATGTGGTTAAAAAACATCCTGCAGATATCAGTTTGACACTTTCCGGTCATACGCACGGAATGCAGTTTGGATTGGATTTAAAAAACATCAAATGGTCGCCTGTACAATATCGTTATCCTAAATGGGCAGACTTATACGAAAGTGAAGAAAAAATGCTTTATGTGAACCGTGGTTTCGGGGTTTTAGGATATCCTGGGAGAGTCGGAGTATTGCCTGAAATTACATTATTGGAACTTTCTTAGCTTAAAATCTTTAAATCATACCGCTACATGGAAGTAATTGATTTTGAATCTAAATCCTGGTTTTTTCTAAGTAATGACAAAGATTATTATATTGATGTAAACTGCAGTTTTTCATTTGTTGGCTTCAATATGCTAATTCAATTAAACACTTCGGAATTGAATGAGTATCAAAATCTTGGGAGAGATTATTTAAATTCTTTGGTGAAAAACATTCAACAATACGCGCTTTCCAATTATAATGACAGAAATATAAAAGTAGATGTTGAAAGATTAGCAAATGAAGCTATTATTAAATTCTTAGAAGAAAGCTACAAATAATATTGTAGGCAATTAAAAAATATAATCCTTCATTCTCGACGTCGCCAATTCTTTTTCATTAATCCAGGTCAGGAAATCTTCCAGCTTGTCTTCCATTTTTTTTCCGCAGTTGTAGCTTCTGTAAAACGGAACTTTAAACTTATATCTTTTCACATCTGTGAATTGCCAAGAGTCAAGGTAAACCAATACAAACTCGTCATTTTTCAGCGTTTCAAAAACCATATTCTGATAATATTTCATCGGTAAAGTCTGAAATACAAAATCATTATATGGAAGCTGACAGTAAGGAGAAATACTTTCCGGAACGATACTGATTCCGTTCTCTTCAGTAATCTCAGAATCTCTCTTCAGACGCTTAAAAGGAAACAAAATATCGGCATTATCAATATTAGAAATATAGTTGAATCCCATTAATTTCAAATCAGATTCAGCGATTTTAAATTCTTTTTGTCGAATGCCTTTGATTTGTTTTTCTAAAAAATCCTCAGCATTTTTTTTGGCTTCTTCTATTTGTGAAGCGGAAGAGTTTTTATTGTAAAAAGCAATTTCGTGCCCTTGAGCAGAAATTGCTTTTATTAAATTTTTAAGTTTTTCGACAAGAGAAATCTCGATAAAAAAACTTGCTTTTATTTCATGAATGTCTAAAATTCTAAGCACCGATTTTGTATTCGCTTCAGTGATTGCCAACCTTTCATCATTGGAAATCTGAACTTCTTTTTTAGTTTCAGATTCAATATTTATCAAATTAAAGGTCAGTAAAATCATTTAAACTTAAATTTACATAAAATTTATAAAACACTATCAATCAATAGTTAAAATACAATTTAATTAAAGTAAAACTTTACACTAAATAAAGTAAAACTTTACACTAAATTTACTTAGACAATTTGACCTTTAGATTTTTAATCATGTCTTTAGACATTTCAGAAATTCCGAAATCATAAGAAAGATTCCAGTCTTTTTTGGCGATAGAATCATCAATTGACGACGGCCAAGAATCTGCAATTGCTTGTCTGAAATCCGGTTTATAATCAATTTCAAATTCAGGAATTTCCTTCTTAATTTCAGCAGCCAATTCTTTTGGAGTGAAAGACATTCCACCTAAATTATAAGAAGAACGAATAGTCAAACTTTCTTTCGGAGCTTCCATTAGCTTCAAAGTTGCGTTGATCGCATCATCCATATACAACATTGGCATCGCTGTATCTTCTGAAATAAAACTTGTGTATTTCCCCTCTTCCACTGCCTCGTAGAAAATCTCAACAGCGTAATCAGTCGTCCCTCCACCTGCTGGAGTTTTCCAAGAAATCAATCCAGGATATCTGATACTTCTTACATCCACACCATATTTATCAAAATAATACTCACACCATTTTTCACCTGCCATTTTTGAAATTCCATAGACAGTAGTGGGATTCAAAACAACATCCTGAGCAACATCATTTTTAGGAATTCCTTTTCCAAAAACGGCTATTGAACTAGGCCAGAAAATCTTTTGAAGCAAACCTTCTTTTGCCATTTCACAAAAATGAAGAAGTGGCTCAAGATTCAGTTTCCATGCGAAAATAGGCTGCTTTTCAGACGTTCCCGATAAAAGTGATGCCAAGTGATAAACGGTTGTAATTTCGTAATCTTTGATCACTTGTTTTACTAACTGAGTGTTGGTCACATCCATTCTTTCGTAATGACCGGCAGAAGTAAGCCCTTTTTGGTACCTATCGAGGCCTGAAGCGACCACATTATCAGCTCCGTGAATTTCTACAAGTCTGTTGGTAAGCTCGGTCCCGATTTGGCCCAAAGCTCCTGTAATCAATATTTTTTCCATAGTAGGTTTCTTTTACCATTATTAGATTTGGCAAAAGTAAAAAAATCAAACTAACCAAAAATAAAAAAGGTGCGCAAAACACACCTTTTTTTAAATATAATCAAAATAATATTTAGAAACTTAGATTGATTCTTGCGAAAAGAAATCTTCCATTCATCCCAAACTGCGAAACATTTCTTGAATAGACAAACTGATTAGCGTTTGATAAATCGATTGTAGCTGGAGTTCCGGAATATACAACACTTCCGTTAGCATCTACTCCTGTAGCTCTCTTAGCCGTTACCGGGCCAAAATTTTCATCCGGATAAATATCAAATAAATTATTTGCACCTACGGTAAGTTTAAATGATTTTGAAAAATTATATCCTACCGAGAAATCTGTAATGATCTTACCACCCCAAACCGGATGTTCTGTTTCTACAGCCTGTCCGTTGATCACTTCAGCCTGAACAACACCATCTCCGTTTACATCAACTGTATTTGGATCTGTTACTTCCCCGAAATAAACGTTTCTTACAAGAAAGCTTAATTTATTTATTTCGATTGAATTGTTTAGAGATGCCTTAAATCTTGGGATAGCTTCTTCAACATACACTCGGCTCGCTTCAGAATAATATCTGTTGACCTGCCCTGCATTTACCAAAACATCAGATCCATGAATATCTCCCACTCTGTTTGTTTTGGAAACTGTAACAGCAAAATCCGAATTTAATGCTACTTTACCGATATGAGCTTTGTGAGAAACTACTCCTTCAATTCCTTTAGTTTGAGTGTCTATGGCATTAGCAAAGAATGTTGCTGCGGTAGCATTTGCTGCATCAAAAGCCAACTGCAAATTTCTAAGAGGTGTACCATCTGCTTGAATTCCTGTTGGTCTTGAAAACTGATCGGTAAGAACCACTCTGTCATTCACTCTTACATAATAACCATCCAAAGTTACACTAAGCTTTGCAGCCGGAAATTTAGCTGTAAAACCTGCAGAATAACTCTTCGATTCTTCTTGCTTTAATTGTGGAATTCCCAAGATCTGTGCAGCTTTGGAATCATTAGAAAAAGTACCCACTTCGAAAGGAACTCCGCCCACAAACTGTGTAGATGTAGAATTAAAATACATTTGCTGCAACGATGGTGCTCTGAATCCTGTAGAATGAGCCGCCCTGAAATTTATATTATCTGTAATTTTATAACGGGTAGCCAATTTATAATTAAAAGTAGAACCAAAATCTGAATAGTTTTCATAGCGTAAAGCTGCACTTACAAGCCATTTATCTGTAATATCCAATTCTGTATCTGCATAAAGAGCAACAGAATTTCGACCTTTGCTTAGAGCATTCTCAGGTCTGAATCCGGGAAACACTTGAGAACCTCCCGGTCTTGCATTTCCATAAAAATCAGTAGGTTTTAAAGAAACATCTGTAGAAGAATTCTGTATATTTCCATTGATATCATAAAGTGCCCATGAAGCTTCTTCACCATTATTTATTTTAAAATTCTCAAATCTGGCTTCAGCACCAAAAGCAAGATTAAAGCCTTTCAACCAATCGAATTTGGTATCAAAATCTGCATTGATCGTATTTTGTGAGAAGCCAAGTCCACCTGCGTCAAAACTCGTTTTGCTCGGATAAGGTAAACTTGCATTAGCCGTATTTTCAATGGTATAATCGAAAGTATTTCTTCCAAAAGTATTGCTGATATCATAGCTTACTGCTCCTAATTTACCTTTAAAACCTGCAGCAAAAGAAACATCAATTACATCTGAAGAAATTTCCGGTAAAAAACCATTAAGATAAATAGATGTTGAAGTTCTGTTTTGATTTGGAAATCTGTAAAAACCTGCAGCATTACCATTTCTGTAAGAATATCCTCCAAAAGCATATCCTCTTACACCCGATGAAATTTCAAATTCAGAATTTACAAACAACTGACCATTGGTAAGTTTTGATTGCCCGACTCTCATATTGAAATCATTTCTGTTTAATCCTCTATAAGCTAATTCATTATTGGTAACATCAAAATTCAGTGCGCTCTGCATCGCAGAAATAGTATTCGCATTCTGAATTTGGTTTAGCTGTTGAATTGTAAAATAAGAAACTCCTTGAGAATATTGCTTAATATAATCTAAAACCTGAGTAGAATTGGGCGTATTATTGATATTGCCAAAAAGAGAAGAAATATTCACTCCGCCATTTAAAGCACGTTGCTCAATTGCATTATACGCATTAAAAATATTTGAAGTCGTGGCTTTTGCTCTTCCGGTATCATCTCTATTCATCAAACTACCCGTGAAATTTATAAAACCATTGCTTCCCAAATTGGTACCATAATTAAGATCAAGCTGATATTTACCTCCGTCCCAACCTCCGGAATGATCGTTTGAACCACTGGAATTGAAACCTCCCGCTGTAATTGCTGCCGTTAAATTTTTTGTGTTCCTTTTCATTATAATGTTAATGACTCCTGCAATTGCATCAGAACCGTATTGTGCAGAAGCTCCGTCTCTTAAAACCTCAAGTCTTTCGATAGCAAAAGCCGGAACCGCATTAAGATCGGTTCCTACCGATCCTCTTCCCGGTGATCCGTTAATATTTACCAATGAAGAAGTATGTCTTCTTTTTCCGTTTAACAAAACAAGAACCTGATCCGGACCCAAACCTCTGAGCTGAGCAGGATCTATATGATCTGTTCCGTCTGCAACCGTAGTAGAATTTGATGTAAATGAAGGTGCAGCATAATTTAAAATCTGGGTAAGATCTGTTTGAGGACTTAATACTGATTGTGAGCTTATGTTGATAACATCTACAGGAACAGGAGTGTCTGTAGCAACACGATTTTTATTTCTGGAACCTATTGTTATTTTAACCTCCTCTACTGTTTTTGTTTTTAAACTGTCAACAGTTTGAGCATTTAAACCGGTAGAAATAAAAAACAATACCCCTATAGAAATAATTTTCTGATAATTCTTCTTCATATTTATGTTTTTGCGTTATATTTAAGTTTTCAAACATAACAATAAAAATTCAATTAAATATAATTATCAAAAACAATCTTCTAATTTTATTAAATATAATTTAATTTATTTAACATAATTTAAATAAATTCACATTTTAAAAAATTCAAATAATTTTAAATATAATTATGAAAAAAACACTAATAATAGCTATTCTTACAACTTCTAACATTTATTTTTCTCAGTTTACTTCATTTAATATTGTAAAAGAAGTTAAAGTAAAAAACAAAGGTGTTGTGGTCTCTGCACATCCTCTTGCCAGTGAAGCCGGAGCAAAAGTTTTCAAAATAGGCGGAAATGCCTATGATGCAATTGTAGCGACACAATATGCTTTAGCTGTTGTTTATCCACAGGCTGGAAACATCGGCGGCGGTGGATTTTTGGTTGGAGTAAAAAATAACGGAGAAAAATTCACTATTGATTATCGTGAAACTGCTCCCAAAAAGGCTTCTCACAATATGTATTTAGATAAAAAAGGAAATGCCAATACAGATTTATCCCAAAATGGCAGATTGGCAGTAGGTGTTCCCGGAAGTGTTGCCGGATTTTTTGCTACTTTAAAACACTGCAAACTTCCGATGGAAAAACTGATTCAGCCCGCAATTGATTTAGCGGATAGAGGATTTGCCATTACGGAACGGGAAGCCAATTTATTAAACTCAAATAGAGAATATTTTCAAAAACATAATCCGTCAACCACAGTTTTCGTTAAAAATAATCCCTGGAAATCAGGAGATTTACTGATTCAAAAAGAATTGGCTGAGACTTTAAAATTAATTCAGAAGTTAGGCTTAAAAGGTTTTTATGAAGGAAGAACTGCTGAACTTTTGGTTGCTGAAATGAAGAAAGGAAACGGAATTATCACCTTAGAAGATTTAAAAAACTATAAAGTAGCAGAAAGAAAAGCATTGGAATTTGACTATAAAGGAAATCAGATTGTATCGATGCCTTTACCCTCAAGTGGCGGAATTTTGTTAGCTCAAATGCTGAAAATGTCAGGCTATGAAAATTTAGAAAAATATCAGCACAATTCTAAAGAAGCTGTTCAGATTATGGCAGAAGCTGAAAGAAGAGCTTTTGCAGACCGTGCAGAATACATGGGTGATCCGGATTTCATCAAGGATAAGACTTCATATTTAATTTCAGACGAATATTTGAAGAATCGCTGGAAAAGTTTTAGTTTTAATAAAGCTACACCAAGTTCGGAGGTCGGAAAAATTATCAAACAACCCAAAGAATCTATAGAAACCACTCATATTTCAGTGATTGACAAAGAAGGTAATGCCGCTGCGGTTACCACCACTTTAAACGGCTTGTACGGAAGTAAAGTCGTAGTTTCTGGAGCCGGATTTTTTCTTAATAACGAAATGGATGACTTCTCTGTAAAACCCGGAGTTCCGAATATGTTTGGAGCCGTTGGTGGCGAGGCCAATTCCATTCAGCCAAATAAAAGAATGCTGTCATCAATGACTCCGACGATTGTATTGAAAAACGAAAAACCTTATATGGTTGTTGGAACTCCCGGCGGAACAACGATTCCGACTTCTGTTTACCAATCGATCGTAAATGTAATTGATTTTAAATTGAATGTAAACATGTCTGTCAATTCTCCTAAGTTTCATCATCAATGGCTTCCGGAAACTGTTGCTTTTGAGAAAAACTTTCCGGAAACTACGATTATGGATTTAGAAAAACTAGGCTACAAAGCAGAAAGAGTCAATCAATTGGGAAGAACAGAAATAATTTTGATTGATGATAATGGAACAATCAATGCTGTGGCTGATGGTCGTGGAGACGATTCTGTTGCAGTGGAATAATTTCGAATAATATTTAACCCTCAACATTAGCTAACAACAAACTTTTCTCAAAAGCATAAATCTTAATAGTTATTTTCTTACTTTTCAACCAGAATTAAACATATTTCTTGTGAGAGCAAAAAAATCTATCAGCAACTTTACTTTCAGGTGATTGTTGCGATTATTGCAGGAATTCTTTTAGGTAAATTTTATCCTGAAGTCGGTGAAAAAATGAAACCTTTGGGTGACGGATTTATCAAACTTGTCAAAATGATTATTGCTCCCGTGATTTTCATCACATTGACTTTGGGAATTGCTCACATGACCGATTTGAAAAAAGTGGGAAGAATTGCAGTGAAAGCAATGATTTACTTTTTCACATTCTCCACTTTGGCTTTAATTATCGGATTAATTGTCGGAAACCTTTTACAGCCAGGTTCTGGATTGAATATTGATCCTGCAAGTCTGTCCGGTGACGTTTCACAATATCAGCAGAAAGCTCATGATACCACGCTGACAGGATTTATGATGAATATCATTCCGGAAACGCTTTTCAGTCCGCTGGTTGGTGACAATATCCTTCAGGTTTTGTTGGTTGCCATTCTGATGGGAGTTGCGTTGGTTTTAACCAAAGAAAAAAGCCAAAAAGTGACAGATTTTCTTCAAGATTTGGCGACACCGGTTTTTAAAATTGTACACATGTTGATGAAACTGGCTCCGATTGGGGCTTTTGGAGCAATGGCATTTACAATAGGAAAATACGGTCTGGCATCAGTTTTAAATTTAATTTTCCTTGTCGGTACTTTTTACATTACCTCTATTTTATTTGTGGTTTTGGTTTTAGGTTCTGTTGCATGGTATAATGGTTTTAGCATTTTTAAATTAATGTATTACCTGAAAGAAGAACTTCTTTTGGTTTTGGGCACAAGTTCTTCAGAATCTGCACTGCCGGGAATCATGGACAAACTTCAGAAAGCAGGTTGTTCTAAAGCAATTGTAGGCTTAGTGGTTCCCACAGGATATTCTTTCAATCTTGACGGAACTAATATCTATATGACTTTAGCATCCTTATTTATTGCTCAAGCTTTGAATATAGATCTTTCACTGGAAAAGCAATTAATGCTTCTTTTGGTGGCAATGTTGAGCTCGAAAGGAGCTGCTGGTGTTACCGGAGCCGGATTTGTAACTTTAGCAGCGACCTTAGCAGTAGTTCCCGAAATTCCGATTGCAGGAATGACTCTGATTTTGGGAATTGATAAATTTATGAGTGAATGCCGTGCGTTGACAAACGTCGTTGGAAATTCTGTTGCAACAGTTGTAGTAGCCAATTGGGAAAAACAGTTAGATAAAAAGCAATTGCAATACTGCTTAAATAATCCAAATAAAATAGAAGAAAAACTAGAAGTTTGAATTTGCTGTCTGAATCACTGTAAATCGTTAATTTTTAAATTTAATTAAACTTTTTTCAAAACTGTGGCTCAAAACATAAGATTTTAAATTTAGTTTTCTTAAATTTGCAGTACATTATCATTGAATAATGGTAATTTTTTTTTCATCATTTGTGTTTTTAAGCCTTCTTCATTGAAGGCTTTTTGTTTTCTTCAAATTGTTTTCTAGTATTTAACCAATGTTATCGGAAATTCTATAGCAACTGTAGTTATAGCCAATTGGGAAAAGCAATTAGATAAAAGGCAACTTCACTATTGTCTGGAAAACCCAAATGAAATTGAGAAAAAACTGGAAATCTAAAGATTGTTTTAATGAAAATTTTCGCAAAATTTATATTACTTTTTACTGCAAGTATTTTTTTAGCCTGCAACGAACAAAACAATAACAAAAATATGAATGGAAATAATCCAGTGGTATATTTCGAAATTCCCGTTACCAATATTGAAC